>NZ_JBFUEE010000004.1:0-743035 GCF_056404355.1 Mesorhizobium sp. P2_D5 | reverse complement strand
CCTTCCATCATCATGCCGACGAGGTTCTTGCCGATGTCGTGGATGTCGCCCTTGACGGTGCCGATGACCATCTTGCCCTGCTTCGGCGCGGCGGTCGAGGCAAGCAGCGGACGCAGGATGAACATGCCGGCCGTCTTCGCGGTGGCCGACAACAGCACTTCGGGACCGTCGAGGATGCCGTCGCGAAGATCCTCGCCGACGATGCGCGTGCCTTCGACCAGCGCCTCGGTCAGCACYTTGTAAGGCACCCAGCCGCGCTCGAGCAGGATGTTGGTGCCTTCCTCGATCTCTTCCTTCAGCCCGTCATAGAGATCGTCGTGCATCTGCTGCACCAACTCGTCGTCGGAAAGTTCGGAAAGGATGATCTCGTCGTCGGACATTTGTATCGAGCTCCTGCCGGCATCGCGACTGCGTCGCAAGGCACACAATATTCGCGTTCATACCTAACCCGCTGGGGGCATGTATCCATAGCTGATTTGCGACTTCCCGCAAAAGGAAAGCGACCGTAACTCTCTTGGAATTCTTGTCGATTTTGCGACAGCCGTTGGCGCTGGCGGGCCGTTTCGAATAGGGTGCTTGGCTACGATCCGGCAAGAAGCGGCGATACGCTGCCGCAATGGATTCCGGACAAGAACAAATTCAGGGAAGAGCGATCATGAGCGAACACGCGGCAGTCGATCAGGAAGCGTCAAACGCGCGACGCGGGCGCGGCGCCAGCGGCGGAGCGGCTGCCCGGCGTGCAGCCCGTTCGGGCGGCGGCCCCGGCACCCAGCTCACCTATATCAAGCGCAAGATCAACGTCTATGAGGTACTGGACGAGGAAGGCCTGGCGCTGATCGAGAAGAACACCGACACGGTGCTCGAGGAGATCGGCATCATCTTCCGCGACGACGCGGAAGCGCTGCAGCTGTGGAAAGAAGCCGGCGCCGACGTCAAGGGCGAACGCGTGCACTTTCCCAAAGGGCTCTGCCGCTCGCTGCTGAAGACCGCGCCGTCCGTCTACACCCAGCACGCCCGCAATTCCGAACGCTCGGTGCAGATCGGCGGCAACGCCACTGTCTTTGCGCCGGTCTATGGCCCGCCCTTCGTGCGCGATCTCGACGGCGTCAGGCGCTATGCGACCATCGAGGATTTCCGGAATTTCGTGAAGCTCGCCTACATGGCGCCGTCGATCCACCATTCGGGCGGCACCGTGTGCGAACCGGTCGATGTGCCGGTCAACAAGCGCCATCTCGACATGATCTACAGCCACATCAAATATTCGGACAAGCCGTTCATGGGCTCGGTGACAGCGCCCGAGCGCGCCGAGGACACCGTCGCCATGGCCAAGATCGTGTTCGGCGACGACTTCGTCGAAAACAACACGGTGCTGACCAGCCTGATCAACGCCAACTCGCCGATGGTGTTCGACGAGACCATGCTCGGCGCGCTGAAAGTCTATTCGCGCCACAACCAGGCCTGCATCGTCACGCCGTTCATTCTCGCCGGTGCGATGAGCCCGGTGACGGTCGCCGGGACGCTGACGCAGGTTTTGGCCGAGGTGCTGGCCGGCGCGTCGTTCACCCAGCTGATCCGGCCGGGCGCGCCGGTGCTGTTCGGCACTTTCGCCTCGTCAATCTCCATGCAATCGGGCGCGCCGACCTTCGGCACGCCCGAGCCGTCGCTGGTGTCCTATGGCGCCGCACAGCTCGCACGTCGCCTCGGCCTGCCGTTCCGCACCGGCGGCTCGCTTTGCGCATCCAAGGTTCCGGACGCTCAGGCGGCCTATGAAAGCGCCAACACGCTGAACTCGACCATCCTGGCCGGCACCAACTTCGTGCTGCACTCGGCCGGCTGGCTCGAGGGCGGGCTCGCCTCCTGCTACGAAAAATTCATGATGGACATCGACCAGCTCGGCATGACGCAGAAGTTCTCCGAGGGCGTCGATCTGTCGGAAAACGGTCAGGCGATGGATGCCATCCGCCAGGTCGGACCGGGCAGCCACTATCTCGGCTGCGACCACACCCAGGCCAATTTCCAGACCGCCTTCTATCGCTCCAACATCGCCGACAACAATTCCTACGAACAGTGGCTGGCCGAGGGCGAGAAGACCGCGCCGCAGCGCGCCAACGAGCTCGCCCGCCGCTGGCTGGAAAGCTATGAGGCACCATACCTCGATCCGAGCACCGACGAAGCCTTGAAGGACTTCATCGCCAAGAAGAAGGGGTCGATGCCCGACGCCTTCACTTGAAAGGAGCCCGAGTCAGGCGGGGCTAAAGTCGCCAACATCATTCACAAGGAAGTCTGGCGGAGTGCATTCTCCGATCCGGTCAAGAAGGAATGATTGCGCCTGCCGGCAGCGTTGACCGTATCGCTTCGGCGCTTCTCGCCAACGGCCTTGTTCTACGTGGCGGCTTCAATTTTGAGCTGGGCGATGCGCCGCCACCGGGCCAGTCGGGCGCTCCCTCCAAGGCCGTGCTGCTGGTGGGGCAGGCGGGTGCTGCGTCCTGGCCGCATTTCCTGCGCTGGCGGGAAAAGCAATCGCCGACCATTGCCAATCCGCTCGACACCTGGTCGCGTGAAGTGATCGGGGCGGTGGCCGAGGTATTCGGGGCGAGGGCCATTTCACCGTCCGACAAGCCCTATCTGCCATTTCAGCAATGGGCGATGCGGGCGGAGGGGCTGAAGCCGTCACCGCTCGGCATCCTCATGCATCCGCAATATGGGCTGTGGCACGCCTATCGTGGTGCGCTGCTGTTCGAGCAAGAACTTCCTCTCCAAGCCGTTGAGACGCCGCTCCACCTTTGCGATGCATGTGTGGAAAAACCTTGCCTGAAATCCTGTCCGGTCGACGCTTATTCCGAACAAGGTTTCGCCTACCAATCCTGTCTGGCGCATGTGCGGGGAGCAAATGGCGGACCGTGCCGAAGCGGCGGCTGCCTCGACCGCAACGCCTGTCCGTACGGCACGGCCTATCGCTATCCATTGGAGATCCAGGCTTTTCATATGGCGGCATTCGCCGGTCTGTAGTCGCCACGCCATCCTGCACGAAATGTTGACTGCCGGGTTCAGGGAACGCCTTGTTCTGGCGGCTCACGCGGATATGTATCGCGCATCTAATGAACGGAGCAGGCGATGACGAAACAAGACCTTCAGATCAAGACCAGGGATGGCGTTGCCAGGGCAGGACTTTTCCGCGCTGCAAACACGTCCCCGGCCAAGGCCGGCATCATCCTGTATATGGATGCGTTCGGGCCGCGCGCTGCGCTCGATGGCATGGCGGAACGGTTGGCGGGCGAAGGCTATGCGGTGTTGGTGCCGGACCTGTTCTACCGCAATGCGCCCTACGGGCCGTTCGACGCCAAGACCGCCTTTGCCGAGGAAAAGACCAAGACAGTGCTGATGGCGCTGGTCACCGGCACCACGCAAGAGATGACCATCAGCGACAGTGGTGCATTCGTCGATGCGCTGGCTGCCGAGGGTGTTACCGGACCGATCGGGACGGTGGGCTATTGCATGGGCGGCGCACGGGCATTGAACGCCGCTGCAACCTATCCCGAGCAGATAAGGGCGGCGGCCAGTTTCCATGGCGGCAATCTGGCCAGCGATGCCGCCGACAGCCCGCATCGCAAGGCTGCCTCGATCAAGGCGCGTGTCTATGTCGGCACGTCCGGTGTCGACAGAAGTTTCCCGCCTGAGCAGTCGGCACGACTTGCCGAGGCGCTGCGAGTTGCGGAAGTCGACCATGTGATCGAGAACTATGTCGGCATGGCGCATGGCTGGTGCGTGCCGGATCATAGCGTCTTCGATGCGATCGGCGCCGAGCGCCATTGGAAGCGGTTGACGACGCTTTTTGCCGAAACGCTGATCTAAAACGGACCGGGACGTTGCCTGCGGTCGCACCGAACGGGTAGAGACTTGCACGATTGGCGCCGCCTGCTGAACGGCGCCGTCAGCGGGAACGATTTGGCCTGATGCAATCCTATGATGTCGTGATCATCGGCGCGGGCGCCGCCGGAATGATGTGCGCCGTGGAGACGGCCAAGCGCGGCCGTTCGGTGCTGATCCTCGATCACGCGGCGATGCCCGGCGAAAAGATCCGCATCTCCGGCGGAGGCCGGTGCAATTTCACCAACATCCATGCCAGCCCGAAGAACTTTCTCTCGGGCAATCCGCATTTCTGCATCTCGGCGCTCAGCCGCTACACGCAGCGCGATTTCATCGCGCTCGTCGAGCGCCACCGCATTGCCTATCACGAAAAGACGCTGGGGCAGTTGTTCTGCGACGGCTCCGCACGCCAGATCATCGACATGATGGTCGCGGAAATGCGGAGCAGGGGCGTGGAACTGGCACTGTCGGCCAACGTCGGTGATGTCCGCAGAACCGTGGAAGGATTTGTGCTTACCCTCTCCACCGGTACGGTCGCATGCCAGTCCCTGGTCGTGGCGTGTGGCGGCAAGTCGATTCCCAAAATGGGGGCGACCGGCTTCGGCTACGAGCTTGCCGAACGGTTTGGTCTTGCCATTGTCGAAACGCGGCCGGCGCTGGTGCCGCTGACCTTCGACGCAAAAACGCTCGAGCGGCTGGCGCCCCTGGCCGGCAATGCCGTCGAAGCGGAAGTCGCCTGTGGCAAGACACGGTTTTCCGAAGCGATGCTGTTCACGCATCGCGGCGTCAGCGGACCGTCCATCCTGCAGATATCGTCCTATTGGCGCGAGGGAGACGAAATCCGCATCGCCATGCTGCCGGGAGCCGACGTGGCAGACCTCATTCGCACCGCCAAGCGCGGCAACGGACGGCAAGCGGTGCAGACGGTGCTGGCAAATCATCTGCCGAAGCGGCTTGCGCAGTCGATCGCCGAGCGCACCGGGATCGACGGCAACCTCGCCGATCTTTCGGATGCTGAGATCAAAACCATCGCCGCGGCGGTCAATGACTGGCACATCAAGCCGGCCGGTTCGGAGGGCTATCGTACGGCCGAAGTGACGCTTGGCGGGGTCGATACCAACGGACTTGACCAGAAGACGATGCAGGCGAAATCTGTCCCAGGCCTGTTCTTCATCGGCGAAGTCGTCGACGTCACGGGGTGGCTGGGCGGTTATAATTTCCAGTGGGCGTGGTCGTCCGGCTGGGTTGCGGGGCAAGCGGCCTAAAGCACCAAAAATGGCGACGATGCTACTTCGGTGCCTTCGCCAGCGCTTTCTTCTTCTTTTTGGCCTGGTTGTAATCGATGGCGGCCCGGACAAGGTCTTTCAGCGCGCGCTCATCGAGCTCATCGCCCTCGAAAAGATCGATCGCACGCCACACCTTGCCGTCCAACCCCGCGTTGAAGAGCTTGCCGGGGTCCGGCAGGCTGGCGCCGTGGGAAAAGGTCAGTTTCACCTTGTCCTTGTGGGCGTTGCCGACGGCGATCATTCCGTCGCGGGACCACACCGGGCTTCCCATCCACTTCCATTCCTCGATGATCTCGCCATCGGCTTCAAGAATGGTCTTGCGGACGCTGGCGAGCGTCTTGCCACGCCAGTCCGTGAGGCCCGCGATCAGCTGGTCGATCTGTTGCGATGGAATCATTGCGTGCCTTTCTCTGCCACGACGCGTTTTGTTTGCCGCGCTTTACCAGCGCGCCAGCTGGGTGATCTGAACGAGGTTGCCGCAGGTGTCGTTCAACTGGGCGATGGTCGAGCCGGTCGCCTCGGTCGGCGGCATGGTGAACTCGCCGCCGCTCGCCTTGATGCGCTCGTAGTCGCCCTTGACGTCATCGGTGAAGAACATGACCGCGGGCTGGCCTTGCTTGAAGATGGCTTGCTGATAGGCCTTGGCGGCCGGGTTGTCGTTGAGCGCGAGTTGCAGCTCGGTTCCATCGGGCTCTTCGGACGAGGCCACGGTCAACCAGCGATAGGGCCCATTGCTGAAGTCGGCCTTCTTGGTGAGGCCGAGCACTTCAGTATAGAAGCGCAGGGCGTTTTCCTGGTCGTCCACATAGACGCTGGTCAGCTTGATCTTCATCGCTATTTCTCCTCTGTCCGCCCTGTCGGAAGGGCGTGGTTTGAATTGTGCTGGCAGGCTTCAATCAATCCGCGGGCGCGGCTACGGGATCCAGCCGGGCAGGGCGGCGGCCTGCTTCACCCACTCCGCCATCTGCGCCTCGTCGAACGCGTCGCCTTCGCGGATGTCGATCCAGCGTGCGTCCTTGCTTTTCGCCGTGCCGCCGGGCGGGACCGGCCGCAACGACATGCCGCTGAAGAAGGTCACCTTCACGTAGCGGGTCAGGACATGGAACGTCACGAACCAGCCTTGGCCCTCGATGCCGTAGAACGGCGAATTCCATCTCACGGCTTTGCGGACATCAGGCACATTGCGCACGATGAGTGCGTCGAGGCGCTCGCCGAGGCCGCGTTTCCAGCCCGGCATTGCAGCGATATAGGCCTGCACCGGCGCGTCGCCGTCCCCCTTCGCGATTTGCGGGTTGCCGCCCGACAGCAGGACTGGTGCAGCCTTGGCCGCGACCTTGGTCGATTGCCCCTGCGTCTTGGCCATTCTGCCCATTTCCTATGCGCCCGCGCGTTCCCTGCCGTTTCCCTTGGCGGCATACGGCAGCGCGAACATGTACAAGCCACTGAACAGCAGCAAGAAGAGCGGCAAGAGCGGCGAGTAGACGATCCAGGCAGGCGGCTGCCCCAATGTCATGGCAACGAAGTTGGCGATGACGGTCAGCGTAAAGATGATCGACAGCCAGCGATGAGTTTGCCGAATCCACTTGTTCCAATCCAATGAGACCTCCCGTTAAAAACGAGCCGAAGCGGACCCAGTGATCCGCTCGGCGGGTTTCAATCCATTCGCGCCAGGACCTCAGCCAGGTTTGCAAAGTACTGCCGCCACCCACTCGTCGCACCCCGGTATGCCTGCTCCTGATCAGGCCGGAAGCCGGACTGCTCCATCCGCAATCGAGTGCCCGTGCTGGTCGGCATGAGAGTCCATGTGACGACACTCTCGAGGCCATAGGCCTGCCAAGTGTAGGACAGTGTCTTGTTCGGCTCGATTGCGGTTACCTGACAGTCAACGACGATGCTCACGTCAGGCTGCGGGTCCTTTCGCAGATTGAAACGATGACCCGCGACTGGCTTGAAATCATTCTTCATCAGCCACTCCTCGATCAAATGCGGTTGGGTGAGCGCGCGCCAGATCTTTTCCGGCGGATGAGGTATCTCTCGTTCGACAATGACGGAGCGCGTTTCGATCGCAATGTTGGTCATTGGTCCATTCTATTGAGCAGATTTTCGAGGTCGTCGAACCGGCTCTGCCAGAATGCGTTCATCTGGTTCGTCCAGTCTGTCAGCGGTGCAAGTGCGCCGAGTTGGGCGCTGTAATGGGTCTGCCGCCCCTCATGGCGGTCGCGCACCAGCCCGGCATGCCTGAGCACGCCGAGATGCTTTGACACGGCTGGTTGCGAGACCCCGGACTGAGCCGTCAGGGCGCCGACCGTCTGCTCGCCTTCCCGGCACAGGCGCTCGAAGATGGCCCGACGCGTCGGATCGGAGAGCGTTCGGAAAAGGACATCGTGAGCATTCGTCATGGGGATCGATAACTCGGCGGCTATTGATTTACGTATAACTGCAGAGATATGTATCTGTCAAGCGGGGCAGCGATGGCCACGATCTGCCCGTTTCCAAAAAAATCTTTCCATTGCCCCAAGGAATCGCCATTAGCCTTCGTCCAACAGGCAAATGATGGCGATGATGCTGGATGAGAGCGAAGCCTCCGACGCCGAACTGATCGGGCGGGCGAAGGGCGGAGACAGGGGGGCCTTCAGCAAATTGCTGGAAAGGCACTATGACTTCGTCTATCGCGCCGCCTATCGCTGGTGCGGCAAGAAGGCCGATGCCGAAGACATCGCCCAGGAAGTCTGCGTCCGGCTCGGCCGGGCTATCCGCGACTATCGCGGGGGCGGCGCCTTCACGACATGGCTTTACTCCGTGACCCTGAACGCCGCGCGCGACATGATGCGCAAGTCCGCCCGCGATATGGCAAAGACGGAGGCCTATGGCGTTCACGCGCTAATCTCGGGCGAGGCTTCGGCAGAGCCGGAAGACCCGGCCGAGGCATTGTGGGCGGCGGTAAGGCAGTTGCCGGACAAGCAGCGCGACGCCGTGCTGCTGGTCTATGGCGAGGGCTTGAGCCATGCGGCCGCCGCCGAGGCGATGGCGATCTCGGAGGCGACGGTTTCCTGGCACATCCATGAAGCGAAGAAACGGCTGAAGACGCTGATGCGCTCGGCCGGGGAAGTGTGACCATGGTCGACGACAACGAACTCAACAGACTGCGCGACATCGCGGCGCCGGCGCCGGGCGAGAGCGCGAAGGCTCGTGCCTTCGAAGCCGCCATGCGCGCCTATGATCAGGAAAATATTTCGACCGTGAGCCAAGGATCGGTAGGCGGGCTTCGTCTCACAGAGCGAGCACAAAAGCTCTGGAGCGAGATCATGCAAAAGAAACTCATTGCCGCGCCGGCTCTTGCCGGGCTCGTCGCCCTGCCGATCGCCGGATACGCCACCTTCCACATGCTGAGGGAACAGCCGCCCAAATTCGGCGGCGACGAGAAGATCACCGAAACGCTGGCCGACAAGCCTGCGACGGTGAAGCAGACGACCAACGAGCTCAAGCCGGCCCGCACCGAACTGGAGAAAGACAAGAAGGCCGACGCGGATGTAGAAAGCCGCGACGCCTCAGATGCGCTTGTCGCGCCGGCCTCACCGCCGAAATCCGAATCGACCGTTGCTATCGGCGGTGCACAGCAGGAGGCGGCGAAGGGCGCTCCCCGACAGGATGCTACTGGCGCCGGAAGTGTGGCAATGAATAGTGCACCCCCGGCACCGGCCCCGACAGGCGAATTTGCGCTGGACGGTACTGTAAGTGCCCCCAGCATGTCGCGGAGTCTCGCGCCGGCCGAGTCCAAGCTGATGGCGCAGCAGCCAGCCATGGCTCCGGCCGACCAGGTTCAGCCGCAAGAGCAAAACCGCGACCGCATCGAGGATTTCAAGACCAATCCGGTGCATGCCGCGCTTGAGGATCCGGTCTCGACCTTCTCGATCGATGTCGACACGGCTTCCTATTCCTTCGTGCGGCGTTCGCTGAAGGAAGGGTTCGTGCCGCAGGCCGATACGGTCCGCGTCGAGGAGATGATCAACTACTTCCCTTATGACTGGAAGGGCCCGGACTCCGCCACGACGCCGTTCAACTCGACGGTCAGCGTCATGCCGACACCGTGGAACACGCACACCAAGCTGATGCATGTCGCCATCAAGGGTTTTGACGTCAAGCCGACCGAGCAGCCGAAAGCCAATCTGGTCTTCCTGATCGACGTCTCGGGCTCGATGGACGAGCCGGACAAGCTGCCGCTGCTCAAGTCGGCTTTCCGGCTTCTGGTCGGCAAATTGAAGGCAGACGACACGATCTCGATCGTGACCTATGCCGGTGAGGCCGGCACCGTGCTGATGCCGACAAAAGTTGCCGAGAAGGACAAGATCCTCAATGCCATCGACAATCTGCAGCCCGGCGGCTCGACGGCCGGCGAGGCGGGCATCAAGGAAGCCTACAGACTTGCCCAGCAATCCTTCGTCAAGGACGGCGTCAACCGGGTGATGCTCGCCACCGATGGCGACTTCAACGTTGGTCAGACTGATGACGACGACCTGAAGCGTTTGATCGAGAGCGAGCGCAAGACCGGTGTCTTCCTGTCGGTGTTCGGCTTTGGCCGCGGCAATCTGAACGACCAGATGATGCAGACCATCGCCCAGAACGGCAACGGCACGGCCGCCTATATCGACACGCTCGCCGAGGCCGAGAAGGTGCTGGTCGAGGACGCCTCCTCGACGCTGTTCACGATCGCCAAGGATGTGAAGATCCAGGTCGAGTTCAACCCCAACAAGGTCTCGGAATACCGGCTGATCGGCTACGAGACCCGGGCGCTCAACCGTGAGGATTTCAACAATGACCGCGTCGATGCCGGCGATATCGGTTCGGGTCATTCGGTCACCGCGATCTACGAGATCACGCCGAAGGGCAGCGGTGGCGAGCAGATCGACCCGCTGCGCTACGGCCAGGCGTCGGTGGACAATGGGGGCATCGCCAATGCCGGCGAATATGCCTTCGTCAAGATCCGCTACAAGCTGCCCAACGAGGACGTCTCGAAGCTGATCACCACGCCGGTGACTTCGGCCAACGAGGTGGCGTCGTTCGACGAGGCCGGCACCGACCAGCGCTTCTCCGTGGCCGTCGCGGCCTTCGGCCAGAAGCTGCGCGACGAGGATGCAACCGCGAAGTTCGGTTACGACAAGATCATGGAGATTGCCACTGCCGCTCGAGGATCCGACCCGTTTGGGTACAGGTCCGAGTTCCTCTCGCTTGTGCGCCTTGCCTCTGCGCTGGGCGGAAATCGGTAGTGGTGATGACGGCCGGTTTCTTTCAGATGGGATCGTTCTGATACGGGAAACCGACCCACGGGCGGGTGAGGCAGGCCGGCGAGGGGTTCATTCCTTGCCGGCCTTTTTTTGCGGATTGTTAAATTGCGTTGGATTTCCGGTAGATGATCGCAATTTCCTCTTGTTACGCAGAGGCTAATGTTTGGGCTTGAGGGGGCCGGAATTGCTGATCAGGACTGTTGCGAACTCGATAACCCGAGATATGCCGGCACTTGGATCGCCAGCCTCCACGCCATCGGCGGAATCCAGGCGCATCAGCGACGATGTCGCTCAAGCGCGTAACACCGCCATATCAGCGCTGAACAATGATCGTTTTCGAGTCATGCTGGAGCAGATCTCCGACCCCACTGCATCGGGCGCACTGATGACGATGCGCGGCGATACGGCCGCCGGCGCCGGTACCGATTTCAAGTCGGCGCAGTCGAGTTACGCCGACAACAGCGAATAATCAGAATCGATAAGGGTCAGGCCCGGCTGCGGCGACGCTCGCGGCGGGCTTCGCTGGTCTCAGCGGTGTTTTCCGTCGCCACCTTGTTGCGCATCGGACCGATACGCTCGACAATCGCGCCAACGGTCGGACGATCCGCCTTGGTGTGCGCGTCGAGTGCCTTGCGCATGGCGGCAAGGTGCTGAAACGACGTGCCGCAGCAGCCGCCGACGATTTTCGCACCGGCATCGACGGCAAGCCTGACATAGTCGGCCATCAGTTCCGGCGTGCCGGAATAATGAATCTCGGTGCCGCGGAATTCGGGAATGCCGCAATTGCCCTTGACGATCACAGTCGCCTCCGGCTTCGCCTCGGTCATGTCGAGCAGCGATGCCAGGATGTCGGAGGCGCCAACGCCGCAATTGGCACCGACGCCGAGCGGCGCTTGCGACAAGCCGTCGACGACGCCGTGGATGTCCTTCGGCAGCAGGCCCATCATGGTGCGGCCGGCGGTGTCGAAGGACCCGGTGTAGGTGTAGGGCAGGCCGACGCGGATGGCGGCTTCGGCAGCGGCGCGGATCTCGTCGGGAGCCGACATGGTCTCGATCCAGGCGACTTCGGCGCCACCGGCCTTGAGACCCTCGATCTGTTCGGCAAAGGCATCGACGGCCTCGTCATAGGTCATGGCGCCAAGCGGCACCAGCAATTCACCGGTCGGGCCGACCGAGCCGGCGACGATCACCTTGCGGCCGGCCTTGTCGGCGACGGCACGGGCAATCTCGGCGGCGCGCTTGTTCAGCGCGTGCACGCGGTCCTGCGCATGGTGCAGCTTCAGCCGGTGACGGGTGCCGCCGAAGGAATTGGTGAGGATGATGTCGGCGCCCGCATCGACGAAATTCTGGTGCAGGCTGCTGATGGTTTCGGGCGCCGTCTCGTTCAGCAGCTCCGGCGCTTCGCCAGCCTCCAGCCCCATGGCGAACAAATTGGTGCCAGTGGCGCCATCGGCCAGCAGCACGCCCTTTTCGGCCAGCAGGGCATCGATCGGGTTGGTCGTCGTCATCGGATTGGCTTTCATGTTTCGAAATTCGGATAAGGATATAAAGAAGTCTTTATGTGTAGTCAATGATATTGCGGCGATTGACTGGCCATGTCGACGGCCGGGCGTTGGGTTGAATGGCCCACGATTGCCGTCGATCAGGCAGAGCTTGATGCGAAGGACATGTCAGCCAGATTGCGCGCGAAGGCGGCGGCTTCGTGCGGGTTGACGTCGGCGGCACGGATCAGATTGTCGAAATGCTGGGTCAAGGCCTGGACCGGCTGGGTGGCGTTCAGCACCACATACATGTCGCCGACATAGATAGCCGCCCGATAGGGGCCGAAGATGGTGAGGGGAATGGAATAGCGCATGCGGCCGTCATATAGAAACAAGCGGAAGGTCGGGTAGAGATCGTCAAGCAGCGTTGCCATATGGGCGAGTTGCTGTCGGCGGTCGGCCTCCGGAAAACGGTCCCACACGCCAAGGCCGCGGGCGAAGATCTCCAGCGTATGGCGCGGCATGCAGACTTCCATGTCGGTTTCCGGCCGCCGGTTGTAGTCGATGCGGTACTGGGTTTCGTTGGCTTGCGTCTGACGGCTCCTGTTGGTGATGTTGGCTTCATAGTCGACGAGCGCGTGTGTTCGCAGAAGATCGGGGATGCCGGCCGGCACATAGCGGATCTTGGTACCGGCAGCCTCGGCGAACCACTTTGCCAGCAGGGTGCGGTCGAAGCCGTCGCGCGCTTCCTCGATCTCCAGGCTTTCGCGGATCTCGCCAGTGACACCCTCGTCCTGGCTGAGGCCAAGCAGCCAGTCCAGCGACACTTTGAACTCGGCAGCGATATTGAGCAGGGTTTCCGCTCGGGGCAGGCGTGTCGAGGCGCCGGACAGCAGTTGCGACAGGGCCGACCGATCGATGCCGACCGCGGTCGCGAAAGATGACTGGTTGAGATCGGACCTTGTCAGGAGCAGCTTCAGACGCTCCCGAAAGATTGCTGACAGATCTCGTTTGTCCATCACTTCGCTCCGCGAATCAGGAGGAAAAATTTGCGCCAAAGCTGCCGAATGGACGCCTCAGGCGTAAATGAATCCCCAATATTGTTTACAATGCGTAACGTGTGCTGTCAAAAATGCGCAATCGCAACATTTTGTACACTTTGTCTCGTTGAGTGGAATCGCTTCTCCTGACACAATGATGTCAGGAACCAGTTGGGGTTCCGGCGACTGAGGGACAGTGGTCGATAGCATGACGAGCATGAGCATCAGACAGCGTAGCGTACCGGCCATCGAATGGCCGACCGTGGTTCTCGCATTTTTCTGCTACACAACATGGTTCGCCACCGGCTTCCTGCTCTGGCCATCCTACCCGATCTCCGCGCTCGCCGTCCTGGCCTTCACCGCCGCATTGCAGTCGTCGATCATGCACGAAGTGCTGCACGGTCATCCGACGCGCAATGCTCGGATCAATGAGGCCTTTGTGTTCCTGCCGATCGGTCTCGTCTGGCCGTTCCGCCGCTTCAAGACCATTCATCTGCGCCATCATGCCGACGAGCGGCTGACCGATCCGCTGGACGATCCCGAGAGCTACTACCAGGCGCTCTGGCAGCATGACGACTTGCCGCCGACGATGAAATTCCTGCTCAAGATCAACAACACCATGGCTGGCCGCTTCGTGCTCGGCCCCTGGCTGTCCTGCGTCGGCTTCTTCATCGACGACGCCAAGCACATGATCGCCGGCGACAAGGCGATCCGCAAGGCGTGGCTGCTGCATGCGATAGGCCTCGCCATCGTGATGCCCATCGTGCAGTTCGGCTTCGGCATCCCGCTGTGGCTCTACATCCTGGTGCCGGTCTGGCTCGGCCAGTCGCTGATCTCGATCCGCACCTTCGCCGAGCATCAATGGTCCGAACACCCGGAGGGCCGCACGGTGATCGTCGAGCGCTCGCCACTGTCGTTCCTGTTCCTCAACAACAATCTGCATTTCGTCCACCACAAGAGCCCGACCGTGGCGTGGTACCGGCTGCCGAAGCTGTTTCGCGACCGTCGCGACGAATGGTTGCGGATGAACAATGGCTATGCCTATCCGAACTATTTCGCGCTGATCAAAGCCTATGCCTTCAAGGCGAAGGAGCCGATCGTGCATCCGGTGCTGCGGCGCGCGCCGGAGCCAGGCAGGGCGTTCAAACCTCGCATCAGGGCGCGCAACATAAATGGGCTCGGCTCCGCGCCGGTTCCCGCCGAGCCGCCCAAGGAATGAGTTTTGCGGCGAGTGGGTAATGCCTGCTAGACTGGCTGCGGTCGGTCCCCTTCAATCCCAGATACAACGGTCAGATTCCGGCATGAGCGAATTGGTTGCGGCGTTGCCGATGTATGACTGGCCCGAAGCGCGCGACGAGGTCGACGCCCAATGGGCGCGCTTGCGCGACGCCTTCCGGCGGAGGGGTATCGACGCGCCGCAAACGATCGTGCGCCGCAATGGCGACCTGCCGCCGGTGCCGGGTGGCATTCATGATGCCCTGGGAAAACTGATCGCGCCAGACCCGGCGACATTGCCGCCGGACGAACTCGACTTTCACAAGCTTTGGCTGCATCCGGCGCTGCTGTTTGCGCAGACCTGCTGGGGGCCAATGGAACTCGGCCTGTCCAAACACGTTCAGGTGGTCGGCCAGCCGAGCTACGACGCCTGTGAAGGCGGGCAGGGCGAGCTCTATTCGAGCGCGCTGGTGATGAGGGCGGGCGAGGGGCTGGAGGTTCGATCTCCTGCGGACGGCCGCGCACTCGTCCCGCGCGATCTGATCCGTGGCAAGCGCTTCACCTTCAACAGCCTTGATTCCATGTCAGGCATCATTGCGCTGACGCGCGACCTGCAAGCGGCCGGCGAAGACCTGGATATATTCTCGACGCGCAGCGAAAGCGGCGGCCATCGCGACTCGATCGTCGCTGTGGCCGAAGGCAAGGCGGACGTCGCGGCCATCGACTGCGGAAGCTGGGCGCTGGCGCAGCGTTTCGAGCCGGCGGCGCAAGCGGTGAAGGTCGTCGGCTGGACGGGACGGCGCAAAGGCCTGCCGTTCATCACCGCCGCAACGACACCGGAAAAGACGGTCAGGGCGATGCGCGAGGCCCTTGCCGGACTAGCCGAGCAGCCTCGCATCCAACGGGTAGGTTGAAAGTTTTTCGTTGCCGGTTTCGGTGATGAGAATCTGCTCTTCGATCTTGACGCCTTCGCGTCCGCCAAGCCGGCCGATATAACTTTCCACGCACAGCACCATGCCTGACTCCAGCACGCCGTCCGGCGTGTCGGGGGTCCAGTCGCTGGCATGCGGCAAGGTCGGGTATTCGTCGGCCAGGCCGACGCCGTGATAGAGCACGCCGTAGCGCGTAGGAAAACAGTCTCCGGGCGGCACCGCCGAGCGTTCGACAAGGTCGCGGAACGAGGTGCCCGGCTGCATCAATTTGGTATTGTAGGTGATTTGATCTGCGGCGATGCGGAACAGGTC
Organism: Mesorhizobium sp. P2_D5; assembly: GCF_056404355.1. Lineage (NCBI taxonomy): Bacteria > Pseudomonadati > Pseudomonadota > Alphaproteobacteria > Hyphomicrobiales > Phyllobacteriaceae > Mesorhizobium > Mesorhizobium sp. P2_D5. The sequence goes on along the minus strand of NZ_JBFUEE010000004.1, from coordinate 727,620 downwards.
GCGCTGTTCGTTGGTCGGCTTTGCATCGCCGCACAGCCAGGTGCGCGACAGGTCGGCGCAGAAGCCGTAGGGGCCGATCAAGTCGGTGTCGAAGGCGACGAGGTCGCCGGCTTCGATCTTGCGCGACGAGCATTCCTGGAACCACGGGTTGGTGCGCGGGCCTGACGTCAGCAGCCGTGTCTCGATCCATTCGCCACCGCGCGCAATGTTGCCGCGATGCAGTTCGGCCCACAGCTCGTTCTCGGAAATGCCAGGCCGCAGAGCCTGCTCCATCTCGCCCATCGCCGCCTCGCAAGCGACGATGGCGCGGCGCATGGCGAGAATCTCGTCCGATGATTTGATCAGCCGCGCATTTTCCATCACCGCTTCGCCATTGCCGATCGTCACACCGAGCCGGGCGAGTTCCTCGACGCCTTCCGGGTTGATGTGATCGACCGCGATGCGGCTGTTGCCACCGCCATGTTCCCTGACCAGATCGGCAATGCTGGCGGCCCAGCGGCGGACTTTTTGCTCGGTCAGTTCGCCGCCATAGAGATACATCCATGAGACAGCCGGCCGCACCCCGTCGACGACGCCGGAATGGTCGGACAGGTGCTCGCAGGAAAAATAATCGAACAGCACCACCGGCCCGTCGGTGGCGACGAAACAATGCCTTGTCGGATTGTGCGCCACCCACAGCTGCATGTTGGTGGAATCGGTGGCGTAGCGGATGTTGACCGGGTCGTAGAGCAGGGCGCCGGCATAGTCGCGGCGCTTCAACTCGGCGCGGATGCGGTCCAGCCGGTATTGGCGCATCGCCGGCAGATCGGGAGCGGCAATACCTGCCGCTGCCCATTCAGCTTCCGCCTGGGCGCCATAGCCCAGCACGTGCTGGTTGAGCGACGCCGCCTTCTGGCGGGAAGCGTCGCGCAGCGCCTCGATCGAGCCCGGCTCGAACGGCATGATCTTGCGATGGCGGCCAAAGCTGCCCTTCGGCTCCGCGCTGTCCATGGCCGAATCTCAGGTCCGCATCTTCTCGCCACTAGGGTCGAACGGTGCTTCGACATTAATACGGGCCGGGCGTCGATGTCCGAGGATCTCGATCTCGAACAGCCCGGCACTTTCGTCCTCGGCAAGTGCCGCCGGGACGTAGCCCTGCGCCATCGACTTCTGCACATAGTGCGCATAGCCGCCTGATGTCACCCAGCCGACCACGCGCCAGTCGCCGTCGACGATGCCGCGCACGGCCGAAGCGCCTTCAGCTGCCTTGGAGCCGCGTATTTCCTCGCCGCCATCGTCGAAGCGCGGCGCGCCGTAGCCATGCGGTTTTTCCACCGTGCCGTAGTCCTTGGAGACCTTGGCCCAGATCGGCTCGTCGCCCATCACATCGGCGTCGGCGGCATCGACGATGAAGGAGACGCGGCGCAGTTTTGGCCCCTCGGCCTGTTCCTTGGCGGCAGCCTCGCGGCCTATGAAATCGTTCTTCTCGAGCTTGATGAAGCGGTCCATCGCGCCTTCGAACGGTCCGTAGATCGGCCGCAACTCGCGGAACCAGGTCGGGAAGTTCTTTTCCAGGCGCATCGACAGCAAAGCGCGCATGCCGAAATCGACAAGGCCAAATTCCTCGCCGGCATCCTTGATCGCCTTATAGACAAGGCGCTGGTAGGCCGGCGCCATCCAAATCTCGTAGCCGAGATCACCGGTGTAGGTGATGCGATTGACCAAACAGGGCGCACCACCGACCGCCATCTCGCGGAAATCCATGAAACGGAAAGCTTTTGTCGAGATGTCGACATCGACGAGCTTCTGCAAGAGGTCGCGGGACTTAGGCCCTGCGATCGACAAACCGACCAGCGTCTGGTCGAAGCGGTGGATGCGCACAGAACCATCCTTCGGCAGGTGCTTCTCGAACCAGCGCATGTGATATTTTTGCGCCGCCGACGAGCCCCAGATCATGAAGCGGTCTTCTCCGGCCTTGGCGATGGTGAAGTCGCCGATCAGCTTGCCGAATTCGTTGATCATCGGCGTCAGCACGATGCGACCGGTCTTCGGCATGCGGTTGGTCATCAGCCGGTTGAGGAAATCTTCCGCCCCTGGTCCCGACACTTCGTATTTGGCGAAGTTGGCGATCTCGGTGACGCCGACGCGCTCGCGGGTGGCGCGCACTTCCTCGCCGATCGGCCCAAAATCGTTGGAGCGGTGGAAGGAGACGATGTCCTTCGGCTCCTTGCCCTTCGGGGCAAACCAGAGCGGGGTTTCGAGACCCCAGGAGTCGCCCATGACGGCGTTGTTGGCGAGCATCGTATCGTAGAGCGGCGTCGTCTGCGCCGGGCGTGCGGCCGGCAGTTCCTCATTGGGGAAGCGGATGGAGAAGCGGCGCGAATAATTTTCGCGCACCTTGGCGTTGGTGTACCGCAGGCCGGCCCATTCGCCGAAGCGGGCGACGTCCATACCCCAAACGTCGAAGCCGGGATCGCCGTGGACCATCCAGTTCGACAGCGCCAGACCGACGCCGCCACCCTGGCTGAAGCCGGCCATAACGGCGCAGGCGCACCAGAAATTGGTCAGGCCCTGCACCGGGCCGACCAGCGGGTTGCCGTCGAGCGCGAAGGTGAAGGGGCCGTTGATGATCTGCTTGATCCCGGCCTTCTCGATGCCGGGGAAATGCTTGAAGCCGATCTCCAGCGACGGCGCAATGCGGTCGAGGTCGGGGGCGAGCAATTCATGGCCGAAATCCCACGGCGTGTTGACCGGCGACCACGGCTTGCATGCCTTTTCATAGGTGCCGAGCAGAATGCCGTTGCGCTCCTGGCGGGTGTATATCTCGCCCTTGAAGTCAAGCACGCCGATCATCTCGCGACCGGTCGACTTGTTGAATTCCTCGACCTCCGGCATTGGCTCGGTGAGCAGGTACATGTGCTCCATGGCCAGCACCGGCAGTTCGACGCCGACCATGCGGCCGATCTCACGTGCCCACAGGCCGCCGCAGTTGACGACATGCTCGGCATGAACCGTGCCTTGTTCGGTGACGACATTCCAGGTGCCGTCGACCTCTTGCGTCAGCTCCACGACGCGGTTGCGCAGCACGATCTCGGCGCCAAGCTTCTTGGCCGCCTTGGAATAGGCGATCGTGGTGCCGGACGGATCAAGATGGCCCTCGACCGGATCCCACATGGCGCCGACGAAATTGGTCTCGTCCATCAGTGGGAACATCGCCTTGGCTTCGGATGGCGTGATCAACTCGGTGTCCATGCCGAGATAGCGACCCTTGGCAAGGGCGAGCCGCAGGAAGTCCATGCGCTCCGGGGTATCTGCCATCATCACGCCGCCAGTCAGGTGCAGCGAGCAGGATTGGCCGGAAATCTCCTCGATCTCCTTGTAGAGTTGCACCGTATAGGCCTGCAGCTTGGCGACGTTGGGGTCGCCGTTCAGCGTGTGGAAGCCGCCCGCCGCGTGCCAGGACGAGCCGGAGGTAAGCTCCGAGCGCTCGATCAGCATGATGTCGGTCCAGCCGGCCTTGGCCAGATGGTAGAGAACCGAGCAGCCGACGACGCCGCCGCCGATGACAACCGCTTTTACATGAGATTTCATCAAGATAGGTCCGTTTTTGCGTAAACTGAGTCAGGTTTTTGGGTCGGCGGTGGAACGCGCCTCGACGCCGAGGTCAGCGGTCGCCGCGTGCCATTCAAAAGTCGGTCGGTGCACCGCCCTCGGACCGGCGCTTTTCGACGAAGGCGTTGAGTTCCTCGCGAATGGCCGGGTCCATATAGGGCTCTTCAAATGATGCTAGCCGTTCCTTCCACACCTTGTTGGCCTTTTCCAGCGCCGTCGGCGAGCCGGCTTCCGCCCAGGTCTCGAAATTGCGCCAGTCGGAGAGGATCGGCGAGTAGAAGGCGGTCTTGTAGCGGTCCTGCGTGTGCTGGGTGCCGAAGAAATGGCCGCCGGGACCGACCGACTGGATGGCATCGAAGCCGAGCGCTTCTTCGGACAGGTCGAGCGGGGTCAGGAACTCCGCCACCATCTGCAGCAGGTCGATGTCCAATATGGTCTTCTCATAGGAGCAGCGCAGGCCGCCCTCGAGCCAGCCGGCCGCATGCATCATCAGATTGCCGCCGCCCTGGATGGCGCCCCACAGCGAGAACACGCTCTCGTAAGCCGCCTGCGCATCGACCGTGTTGGCGGCGCAGGTGTTGGAGGTGCGGTAGGGTATGTTGTAGCGGCGGGCAAGCTGGCCGCCGACCAACTGTGCCTTCATGTATTCGGGCGTGCCGAAGGCCGGTGAACCGGACTTCATGTCGACATTGGAGGTGAAGCCGCCATAGCCGACGGGCGCGCCCTTGCGCACCATCTGGGCAAAGGCGATGCCGGACAGCGCTTCGGCGTTCTGCTGCACCAGCGCGCCGGCGATCGTCACCGGCGCCATGGCCCCTGAAAGGGTGAACGGCGTGACGACGACGACCTGGCCCTTGCTCGACATCTGGATGATGCCTTCCATCATCGGCACATCGAGCTTGAGCGGCGAATTGGTGTTGATGATGGTGAAGACCGACGGCTCCTCGAGCAACTGCTCGTGGCTGATGCCGCGCGCGATCCTGGCGATCTCGATGCCGTCGACGTTGCGCTCCTTGCCGAGCGAGTAGATGTGAAACACCTTGTCGGTCAGCGTGGCGAGGTCGCGGACGCACTCCAGGTGCCTGACCGACGGATGGATATCGGTCGGCTCGACCGGATAGCCGCCGGTGCAGTTCAGGATGTTGTGCATCTGAGCGAGCTTGAGGAAGTTGCGGTAATCCTGCTGGTTGCCGGGCCGGCGGCCGCGGTCGATGTCGGAGCAGTTGGGCGCCGATGCCATCATCGAGATGATCAGATTGTTGCCGCCGAAGCGCACATTGTGCGCCGGGTTGCGCGAGTGGATGGTGAACTCCGAAGGGCAGTTCGACACCAGCTCGAGGATCATGTCGCTGTCGAAGCGCACCCGCTCGCTGCCGTCGCGCACGTCGGCGCCATGCGCCTTCATGATGCGGCGGGCCTCGTCATGCAGAACATCGACGCCGATTTCCCTCAGCACGCGCAAGGAGGCGAGATGGATCGATTCCAGCTCGTCGTCCGAAACCAGCCTGGTCGGCGCGAGTGGGTTCTTCAGCTGGCGGAAAGCCGGCTGCTCGAACGCGGCCGAACCGCCGGCGCGCTTTCCAGCGCGGCCGCCACGACGGGCGCGGTCGGTGGCCAATGCCGGTTCTGCAGGTTGTAGGGCGGCGGTCATGGTGGTCCTCGTACGATGCGGTAGCGGGCGGCATAATGGACCGGCGACCCGCCGGTCGTTGCGGAGGCGGCGACCACTAGGGCGAGGGAAGCGACATGCCGGAACGGCAGTTGCACGGCAAGAATATCGCCCCGATCGCGGCGATGCGCTGGCCTGGGACCAGCGGCCGGATCGACGCTAAGTGAAACGCGTTACACATCCGTCTTTTACTTCTGCTATATTGGCGCGCCGAACGTCTCTGGAGGGAAAGCCATGCCTGACGTCGTCAAAGTGCGCGCCGCGACAAACAACGAAGTCGCGTTCCTTTCCTGGGATATAGACGGCATGATCCCTGGCTGCCTCGGGTTCGAGATCGTGCGCATCTATCCCGACACTGGCGAGGAACGCTGCCTCGCCTCCTGGGTGCCTTTCAAGGGCCAACGCAATCCACGATGGATTCCCCAGGATACCGGCGTCTGGCCGGTGCAGAAGACTTTCTGGCGCGATCTCACCGTGCGGCGGCGGCGCGACAGCATCGACGTCAGGCCAGAGGGTGAAATGATAGCCTACCGGGTGCGGCCGGTCGGCGACATGAAGCCGGGTCTCGACCCGGTGCCGGTGCGACCCGATCAGATCGTCGATGGCAAACCCGCCTATACCGGGCCGGCGCGCCCGCTCGGTTATCTCGGCCAGGGTGCAGTCAGCCCACCGATCTTTCTCGGGCAGATGTTCGGCAAGGCGCGGGTTGCCTTCACCAATGGAGTGCTGTCGACGCAATGGATGTCGCATGCGCTGCAAGAGGCCGGCATCAAGGTCGGGCAGCGCGACAAGATCAGGGCGGTGCTGCAGGATCCGACCAGCAAGATACGCGCCTATCTGCATGGCGATGTGCCTGACGTGCTGACCAGCCTGCTGAAACGGGCCAAGACCGAAGGCGGAACCGTCAGGCTGGCGCTCTACGAGCTTGGCGACGACGAGCTTTGCGACGCGATCGTCGCCGCCAAGGATGTCGTCGAGGTCATTCTTGCCAATTCGGGCAGGGACGACCAGACCAAGGCCTGGGACGCCGGCAACGCGCCGTACAGGAAGCGCTTGCACGACGCGGGCGTCGTGGTGAGCGACCGCCTGTTCAACAACAACCATATCGGCCACAACAAGTTTGCCGTCTACCGCGATGCCCAGGGCAAGCCGCAAGCGGTGATGACCGGCAGCACCAACTGGACGTCGACGGGCATTTGCGGACAGTCCAACAACGCCTTCATCCGCGACGATCCGGCGATGGCCGAGATATTCGACGCCTATTGGCAGCGCATGAAGGCCGATGTGTTCCCGCCGCCAGCCTCGGAAAGCGCTGCCGGCCACGTCGTGCAGACGCAAGGCGTGCCGTTTCGTAGGGAAAACCACCTGCCCAATCCGCTGAACGGCGCCACGGCAACGCTGGACGGCATGACGGTCTGGTTCTCTCCCAACGATCCCGACCGCAACAAGAAGGACATCTCGGTGCGGCCGGTCGATCTCGAGGATGTCTTCGCCCGCATCAAGGCGGCGAAGCGCGCGGTGCTGTTCCTGGTGTTCAATCCGTCGCTGCTCGGCGAAAACTCGATCGTCGACCAGGCGGTCGCGGCAGCCAAGGCCGATCCGAATCTGATAGTGCAAGGCGCGATCAGCGACGAAACCGCGATGCCCAATTATGTCGCGCCGACCAAGGATCCGGTCACCCATAAGTCCAACAAGGACGGCAAGTCGCCCTTCGTCTTTCCGGAGAAGGTCTGGGAGATGCCAAACGTTTCCATCGTGCGGGCGGCAAACCTGACCGGCGCCACGATCGCCCGCGACTTCCAGGCAGAAGTACTGACCGTCGGCCATGCGATCGTGCACGACAAGATCGTCATCATCGACCCGATGGAGGACAACGCCACCGTCATCACCGGTAGCCATAATCTCGGTTACAAGGCTTCCTACGAGAATGACGAGAACATGGTAATCGTGGAGGGCGACAAGACCTTCGCCGCCGCCTATGCGGTGCATATGCTCGACGTGTTCGACCACTACAAGTTCCGCGCCTGGCGCAGGACGATCGGCAAGGGACCTTCCGACGATGACGGGATTTCCATCGACGACAAGTGGCTGAAGCCTTACGCCGACGGCAAGAAGGGGGCTATCGCCCGGTATTTTCCGTAGCCTCCACCAGGTTCAGCACCTGCCTCCATTCGATGAGCGACCGATCGGCTTCAGCCGACAGGACGGGTCCGGTGGCGCAAGCGGATTTCGCCGTCCGGCCCTTCCTTTCCCCAAATCGAACCAGTAGCTAGTCGGGCTTGCCGGCGGGATGGCCTGCACTTTCACATGGATGACAGTGTCAGCATGGTCGCGACCGGCTCGAGCGAAGGCGAAGCGGGAACGCAGTGGGCAGCGCTTGCCGGCGTCACCGCAGCACTTGCCATGTTCGGCGCCGCGCAAGGGCTGAGCTCGCCGCTGTTCACGCTGCTGATGCAGAAGCAGGGAATGTCGCCCGCGCTGATCGGCTTGTCGGCGGCGATGATGCCGCTCGGCCTGATCCTTTCGGCTTCCTTCGTGCCGGCGGCGGTGCGGCTGGTCGGCGCACGCACGCTGGCGGTCGGCTGCTCGCTGATCGGCGCTCTCTGCTTGCTGGGCATCGGCTATCTGCAGGACTGGGTGGCCTGGTACGTCATCCGCTTCATCATCGGCGTGGTCATCAATCCGCTCTACATACTTGGCGAGGTCTGGGCGCTGTCGCTGGCGCCGCCATCGCGGCGGGGCCGGGTCATGGGCGTCTTCAACACGATGCTGGGCGCCGGCTATGCGGCCGGGCCATTCGCACTGACCCTGCTGGGCACGTCGGGCTGGGCCCCCTTCTTGGTCGGTGTCGCCGGCTTCACGCTCTGCGCGGTGATCCTGCACGCCGTCTCTTCGAAGCTCACCGGTTTCGAGGATGACGGCCAACCTGCCAGCGGCCTAGTCGGCTTTGCCAAGGTGGCGCCGGCACTGCTGTTTGCCGTCCTGGTTTCGGCCGCGGTCCAGCAAAGCACCTATGCGCTGCTGCCGGTGTTCGGCGCCAGCTACGGCCTGGCGGAGGCCGTGCTTGCCTCACTGGTGATGGCGCTTTCGCTGGGCAACATCCTGCTGCAGATCCCACTCGGCCTGCTGGCGGAACGTTTTGGCGGTCGTACCATGATCATCGTCTGTGCGCTGGCAACCGCGACTTGCGCGCTTTTGCTGCCGCTGCTGGTCATGACGCCGCTGATCTGGGTCGTGCTGCTGGTGATGGGCGCCGTCGGCTACGGCGTCTACACGATGGCGCTGGTCGAACTGGGCAGCCGCTTCAAGGGCTCGGTCCTGGTCGCCGGCAACGCCGCCTTCGCGCTGATGTGGGGCGTCGGCGGTATTGTCGGCCCGCCGGGTGCCGGGCTGCTCATGCAAGGCATCGGCCCGCTCGGCCTGCCGGTCGTGATCGCCGGTCTCGACGCGTTGCTGGTGATGTTCGCGCTGTATCGCTCGTCCGTGCGCCGGAGCGGCAAGGCATGATCGCGAACGGCTCGAGCGACAGTGAGACGGCGATGCAGTGGGCGGCGATCACCGGCGTGATCGCGACCGTCTCGGTGTTCGCCATCGCGCAAGGCCTGTCCTATCCGCTGCTGAGCTTCATCCTGCAGCGCCAGGGCGTCTCACCGGCGATGATCGGCCTGTCGGCGGCAATGACACCGATCGGTTTCATCGTCTCGTCACCACTGATCCCGGCGCTGGCGCGCCGGTTCGGGGCAGGGCGTACGGCACTCTCCTGCGCGGCGCTTTCGGCGATCGTGCTGGCGCTGATCGGCTGGACGCAGGATGTCTATCTGTGGTTTCCCCTGCGCTTCCTGATCGGCGTCGTCACCAACCCGCTTTACGTGCTGAGCGAGATCTGGGTGATCGCGCTGGCGCCGCCGGCCCGGCGTGGCCGCGTCATGGGCGTCTATTCGACGATCATCTCGGCCGGTTTCGCGGCCGGGCCGCTATGCCTGCTTGCCGTCGGCACGGAGGGCTGGCCGCCCTTCCTCGTCGGCATTTTCGCCTTCGTGCTGTGCGGCATCTGCCTGGCCTCGGTGCTGCCGCGTCTGCCCAAGGTCGACGAGGCCGGGCATCAGGTTTCCGTCCTGGGCTTCGTGCCGTTGGCGTGGCTGCTTTTGTTTGCCGTTATCGTTGCCGCCGGCTTCGAGCAGGGCGCGCTGGCCTTGCTACCCGTCTATGGCACCCATCACGGCATCACTGAGACCCGCATGTCGGCGCTGCTTTCGGTGATGATCGCCGGCAACATCGCCATGCAGGTGCCACTTGGCCTGCTGGCCGAAAGGCTCTCCGCGCGTCTGGTGCGGCTTGCTTGTGTCGCGATCACGGTGCTCGGCTGCCTGCTCCTGCCGTTTCTCATCGAGACGCCACTGATCTGGCCGATGATCTTTGTCTGGGGTGCGGTTTCCTACGGCATCTACACGATGTCGATCATCGAGCTCGGTGAGCGCTTCACCGGCTCGACACTGGTTGCCGGCAACGCCGCCTTCTCCCTGATGTGGGGTGTCGGCGGCATCGCCGTGCCGCCGCTGGCTGGTACAGCGATGGATATTCTGGGTGCAAGAGGCCTGCCGATTATTCTTGGTCTGATGTGTCTGACGCTGGCGGTTGCGAGCATCGTAGGTCGAAGGTCAGCCTGACGCTATTGTGGGATGCCGCAGCTCGTCATCGCCTCGCCATCTCGAAATTGCCCATATGTTACAATGGGCGTGACGTTCCTCAGGGTGCATCCGGCGCAGCATATCCTGAATTTCAACGGCACGATCAAAGTCGGGTATCAGGCCAAACTGAGACAACTCCGAATTCGCAAACACGTCGGGAAATCCACCGCAGTTGGTCAACGCGCTTATGGAACCTTCTTGATCCAACAAATCGTAGCCCAGGAAGATGAAACCGCCCCAATCAATCGAATGCACGTCCGTCGACGGCTTTCGAATTACGCTTAAAATATTCAGTTCGTTCGTATCTGCCAGTTGCGAAAGCAGAAACTCCAGGTCCACAAAGAAATCGAGCATCCAGTCCTCGTTGACAATGTGGGGCCAGTAGCTGTCCTTTGTCTCGCCAAGCGCGACCGGGCCAAGCATTCCATCGAGGGTGACGACTTCGGTCAGTTGGGTGAGGCCCGACCACTCGATGTATTTCGTCCATTCTGTGCCCCTGGACGGATCAAATCTCTCTTTCGCAATGTAGAGAAATTGCATGAGGCTTCCTCGTAGCGACACATGGCCGGATAAGGTTTCGCACTTGATGCGGTATGGCGGGTCGCTTCTTTCGCGCGTTCCAATTGAATTTCGGTAGTGGCATGACGATGTGTGCGACACCGAGCCTTGATGAGTTTACCGGAGACCCTATGACCAAGTCGACCACACAGACCCTGCCAAATTCCACCCCTTCGACCGAAGATCCCTTTCTCTGGCTGGAGGACAGGACAGCCAAGCAGTCGCTCGAGTGGGTGCATGGTCAGAACGAGGTAACGGTCGGTGAATTGCAGGGCGATCCGTCCTATCAGGCGTCGTTCCAGACCGCGCTCGACCTGATGACGGCCGAGGACAATATCGCGGTCGGTGCCGCGATTGCCGGCCATGTCTACAATTTCTGGCAGGACAAGACCAATGTGCTCGGGCTGTGGCGCCGCACGACGGTCGCTTCCTACAAGACCGAGAAGCCCGACTGGGAAACGATCGTCGACTTCGACCAGCTAGCGGCCAAGGACGGAATCAAGTGGGTGTTCAGCGGTGCCAGCCGGCTCTTTCCGGACTTCAACCTCTGCCTTGTCTCGATGTCGCCGGATGGCGGTGACGCCAGCGAGATGCGCGAATTCGACATCGCGACCAAATCCTTTGTCGAGGACGGATTTCGCGCACCCGCTTCCAAGTCGGGCTTCGGCTGGCTGGACAAGGACACCGTCATCGTCTCGGCGGCTTTCGAGGAGGAGGACAAGACGCAATCCGGTTATCCGCGCGTGGTCAAGCTGTGGAAGCGCGGCACCAAACTGGAAGACGCGACACCGATCTTCGAGGGGCGGAAGGAGGATCTCGCGGTTGGCGCTGGCGTCGAGTTCGACGGCGACAGACGTTATCTGATCCTGGCCCAGACACTCGATTTCTTCGCCTCGCATATCTTCCTGCGGTTGGCTTCCGGCGAGAACAAACGTCTGCCGCTGCCTGACGACGTGACCGATACGGCGATCTTCAGGGACCAGCTCGTCTTCGGCGTGCGCAGCCCGTGGACGGCGCCGGATGGCACCTCGTGCAAGCCTGACGGCCTCTATTCGCTGGATCTGGCACACTGGGTAGAAACCGGCACGCTCGGCCCGGTGGAGACCTTGCTGGAGCCGGCGTATCGCGTGTCGATCGCCGGCATTGCCCGCACGCAGGACCGCCTGTTCATCAATCTGATGGACAATGTGCGCGGCAAGGTCGTCGTCTGCGAGCGCAAGGAGGGCGGCTGGTCGCAGAAACCCGTGGCACTGCCCGAGAACGGCAATGTCGGCATCAGCCACGCCGAGCATTTCGGCTCCAGCGTTTCCTTCTCCTTCACCGACTTCCTGACGCCGAGTTCGATCATCTGGTCGGACGACGATGGCGAGACGCTCGCCACCGTGAAGTCGCAGCCGGCCCGCTTCGATGCGGCGCCGCTGATCTCGGAGCAGTTCGAGGCGCGCTCGAAGGACGGCACAATGATCCCGTACTTCGTCGTCCGGCGGCGCGACCACAAGGGTCCGGTGCCGACGCTGCTTTATGGCTATGGTGGTTTCGAAGTCCCGCTTCTGCCAAGTTATGCCGGCGTGCGCGGCAGGCTGTGGCTGGAGAGGGGCAATGCCTATGTCCAAGCCTGCATTCGCGGCGGCGGCGAGTTCGGCCCGGCCTGGCATCAGGCGGCGCTCAAGGGCAACCGCCAGAACGCCTTCGACGATTTCGCCGCGGTCGCGCAGGACGTCGTCAAGCGCGGGATTGCCACGGCGGCTTCGCTCGGCATCCAGGGCGGTTCGAACGGCGGCTTGCTGACCGGCGTTTCCATGACGCAGCATCCCGAGTTTTTCGGTGCCGTCATCATCGAGGTGCCGCTGCTCGACATGCTGCGCTACACCGAATTGCCGCCCGGTGCTTCCTGGATGGCCGAATATGGCGATCCCTCGAAACCGGAAGATGCGAAGTGGCTTTCGGCCTATTCGCCCTACCAGCATGTCGCGGCAGATGCCGCCTATCCTCCGGTGCTGCTGACCACCTCGACCGCTGACGACCGCGTCCATCCCGGTCATGCGCGCAAGATGGCGGCCCGCCTGCAGGAAGCCGGCCACGCCCGAACGCTGTTCTTCGAGGAGACCGAGGGCGGACATGGTGGACGCGGCGACCGCCGGCCGCAGGCGGCGCAGACGGCGATGAAATATGTGTTCCTGCAAAGGGCGCTCAGCGGCAACGCATGAGCCGGAGTCTCGGCGCTGCAAACGCAAAGGGTGGCTCACCTCGACCGCCCTTTGCTCACTCTTTGTTTGATGCAATTTCCTGGGGAAAGCGTTACGCGCTTTTCCCGGGAAAACCGCTTCACTCTTTTCCTGGAATTGCTCTAAGGTGTCGTCCATGGCTCTCGTCAGGACATTGGCTCCCTTATTTGGGGCTCGCGCATTCCGTGTCGCGGTGACACCGTCACCGCGCACGCTGCGCGCCGAGCTTTTGCGGCTGTGCGCCCGCATCGGTTATTCACCACCTGCTTGCCTCTGACGCATTCGCTCCCGGCACGGCCGGATAGAATCCAGAGGAAAGATCAGATCAATGACCTATCAGAATTATTCGCTGAAGCAGCTTCAGCAGATCGACGCCGCGCACCATCTCCACCCGTTCACCGACCATAAGGAATTGCGCGAAGCCGGCTCGCGCATCATCACCCATGCCAACGGGCCGTTCATCTACGATTCCGAGGGGACTGAGATCCTCGACGGCATGGCCGGGCTGTGGTGCGTCAACATCGGCTATGGCCGCGACGAACTGGCCGAGGCCGCCTACGCGCAGATGAAGGAGCTGCCCTACTACAACTCCTTCTTCAAGTGTTCGACGCCGACACCGGTGCTGTTGTCCAAGAAACTGGCGGAGATCGCGCCGAAGCACGTCAACCAGGTGTTCTACGGCTCATCTGGGTCGGAAGCCAACGACACGGCGCTGCGCCTCGTCCGCCACTACTGGGTGCTGGAAGGCAAGCCGGAGAAGAACCGCATCATCTCGCGCAAGATGGCCTATCACGGCTCGACCGTTGCCGGCACATCGCTCGGCGGCATGGATGCCATGCACAAGCAGCTCGGCGGTGCGGTGCCCAACATCGTCCATGTGATGATGCCTTATGCCTATGAACTCGCACTGCCTGGCGAGAGCGATCATGACTTCGGCCTGCGGGCGGCCAAGGCCGTCGAGGATGCGATCCTCGAAGCCGGTGCCGACAAAGTTGCGGCCTTCATCGGCGAGCCGGTGATGGGGGCAGGCGGCGTGAAGATACCGCCGGTCAGCTACTGGCCGGAAGTGCAGCGCATCTGCCGCAAATACGATGTCCTGCTGATGCTGGACGAGGTCATTACCGGCTACGGCCGCACCGGTGAATGGTTCGCATCACAAACGCTCGGCATCGAGCCGGACACCATCACCACGGCCAAGGCACTGACCTCGGGCTACCAGCCGCTGTCGGCATTGCTGGTCGGCGATCGCATCGCCGCGACCCTGGTCGGGAAGGGCGGCGAGTTCAATCACGGCTATACCTATTCCGGTCATCCGGTGGCCTGTGCCGTGGCGCTGAAGAACCTTGAGATCATCGAGCGGGAAGGGCTGGTCGATCGGGTCAGGAACGATACCGGGCCGTATTTCGCCAAGGCGTTGCAGGAGCGCATTGCCGGGCATGATCTGGTCGGCGAGGTGCGCTCGATCGGGCTGATGGGCGCGATCGAAATCGTCAAGGACAAGGCCACCAAGGAGCGGTTCCTGCCGTCGGGAAGTGCGGCGGTGACCGTGCGCGACCATGCGATCGCGCATGGCATGATGCTGCGCGCCACCGGCGATACAATGATCCTGTCACCGCCGCTGATCTGGACCCGTGACACAATCGACATGGCTTGCGAGCGCATCTCAAAGGCGCTGGACCTGGCGCAGGCGGATTTGCGCAAGCGATAGGGATCGGTACCTCGACCGGGCGTTCTCGATGGGAATGCCCGGCTTCGAGAAACATTTCGTTGGGGAACGAATTTCACCCTCAGCGCTTAGTGTGCGGGTCAGCAGCCGACGTGGCTGCGACAAGGGGACTGTTTCCATGAAAAAGACCGGCAAGAGCCGACGGCTGCAAGATGCAGCCAGCATCGGCGGTGACCTGATGCTGGCGCCGATGGTGGCGCTGATGCGGCTGCCGTTGATGGCGCTGGATGCCGGGAGCGGGAAGCCATGGGGCACGGAGACGGCGCGCGCGGTGAACGAGAAGACCGTGGCGATGGCCGAAGGGGCGTTTGCGGCGCAAATGTCCTTCCTGCATTCGGCATCGCGGTTCTGGCCGGAAATCCTTGCCGGCCGCACGCCGTCGTTGTTCAACGGCGTCGCTGCGGAACGGTCGATCAGCGCCGCGCTGAAGCCGGCAAGCCGTACGGTGAAGGCGAATTTTCGCCGGCTTTCCAACAAAGCCTGACAAAGAAAGGCCGCTCGGGAAAAACCGATTCCCGTTTTTCGAGGTCATACGCTAGAACCCATCAAGCACATCTGCCGATGGGGGAACATCATGGCCGGACAGCCGCTCAACCAGCCCGCCGAAATTCCGGCCGAACTTGACCGCTGGAACTGGGGCGCCTTCTTCCTCAACTGGATCTGGGGTATCGGCAACAGCACCTTCATCGCGCTGCTGGCACTGATCCCTGTCGTCAACATCGTCATGATCATCGTACTGGGTGCGCGCGGCAGCCGCTGGGCCTGGCAGAACCGCGCCTGGCGCGACGCGGAACAGTTCCGCAAGACGCAACGCAACTGGGCGATCGCCGGCCTTGTCATCTGGGTGGTCAGCATCGGCGGCTGTGCGGCGATGGTCGGCGGCATTCCTTACGTGCTGAAAGGCAGCGATGCCTATCACATGACCATGGACAAGCTTCGCGCCGACGACCGCGTCAAGGCCGCCCTCGGTGATGACCTGACCGAGAGTTTCTGGGTCGGTGGCCATCTCAATGTCAATGCGAATGGGGCTGGCGATGCCCAGTTCAGCATTCCGGTCCATGGCGCCAAGGGCAAGGGCACCGCCTTCTCGACCGCTGTCCGGACAGCAGGTACGTGGAGCCTGCGCCTGCTGGTCGTCAGGGTCGAGGGAGCCGATGCACCGATCGTGCTGGTCAATGAAGATCATGTCGCGATCCCGAATGCGGCAATCGGTATATAAAACAGGCTGCACTGATGAAACCGGGCGGAAATGCAAAAACCGCGCTCCAACGGGAACGCGGCTTTGCCAGATACGCATGGCGTTTCGCTACGCAAAAACTTGGCGAAACTTACGGGCTCCGGTACGCGAGACCTGATCCGGAGCGCCGGGCGGATGCGATATGTCCGCCTCGCATTCCGTTTTACAGAAACATCGTTACCGGGGGGTTATCGAGAGCTTAAGCAAACCTAAATTTGACCGGTTTCTCTCAAGATAAGCAAAAAACCCAGTTATATTAGGAGCTTATGGATTGGCTCCGCGCAAAAAATTAATGATTCCGGAAAAATCGGCGCCTGCATGCCCCTGGGCGTTGAACAGCGCATAGAGCTGAGCTGCCTCAGCACCAAGCGGGGTCACCGCGCCGGAACCTTGCGCTGCCTCCTGCGCCAGCTTCAGGTCCTTCAGCATCAGAGCGGCGGCAAAGCCCGGCTTGTAGTCGCGGTTGGCGGGCGAGGTCGGCACAGGGCCGGGCACCGGGCAGTAGGTGGTCAGCGACCAGCACTGGCCGGACGATGTCGAGGCGACGTCGAACAGCGCCTGGTGCGAGAGGCCGAGCTTTTCCGCCAGCACGAAGGCTTCGGCGACGCCGATCATCGAAATGCCGAGGATCATGTTGTTGCAGATCTTGGCGGCCTGTCCTGCGCCGTCGCCGCCGCAATGGACGACACGCCCGGCCATCGGCTTCAGGATCGGCTCGGCGGCGGTGAAGGCATTGTCGGAGCCACCGGCCATGAAGGTCAGCGTGCCGGCCGCCGCACCGCCGGTGCCGCCTGAGACCGGTGCGTCGATTGACAGCAGGCCGTGCTTGGTTGCGACGGCATGCGCCTTGCGGGCCGATTCGACATCGATGGTCGAGGAATCAATGAACAGCGCTCCCTTTTTGACCTTGGGAGCAATGTCTTCATAGACCGACAGCACATGCTTGCCGGCCGGCAGCATGGTGATCACCACATCGGCGTCCTTCACCGCGGCCGGTGCATTGGCCATGATGATGACGCCATGCTCGCGGGCGACCGTCAGATTCTCCGGCATCAAGTCGAAGCCATGCACGGCATGCCCGGCCTTGACCAGATTGGCCGCCATTGGATTGCCCATGTTGCCGAGGCCGATGAAGGCGATCGTCGTCATTGTCTGTCTCCCAGGTTCTTCTGGCGTCAGCGGCCGATCAGGGCTCGCGCGATGATGACGCGCATGATCTCGTTGGTGCCTTCGAGGATCTGGTGGACGCGCAGGTCCCGCACCAGCTTCTCGATGCCGTAATCGTGCAGGTAGCCGTAGCCGCCGAGCAGCTGCAGCGCGTCGTTGGCCACGGTGAAGCCGGTGTCGGTGACGAAGCGCTTGGCCATCGCCGACCATTTGCTGGCGTCCGGCGCCTTGCGGTCGAGCTTTGAGGCGGCGGCGTAGAGGAAGATGCGCGCCGCCTGCAGTTCGGTCTCCATATCGGCCAGCCTGAACTGCAGCGCCTGGAACTGGTTGATCCTGGAGCCGAACGCCTTGCGCTCGGCGGCGTAGGACAGCGCCTTGTCGAGCGCCGATTGCGCGCCGCCTAGCGAACAGGCGGCGATGTTCAGCCGGCCGCCGTCGAGCCCGGCCATGGCGATGCCGAAGCCGGCGCCTTCGCCCGACAAAAGGTTTTCCGCCGGCACCTTGCAGTCCTCGAAGATGACCTGGCGGGTCGACTGCATATGCCAGCCCATCTTGTGCTCGTTGGCGCCGAAGGATAGGCCGGGCGCGTCCTTGGGGACGACGATGGTGGAAATGCCTTTCGGCCCATCGGCGCCGGTGCGCACCATGACGGCGTAGATATCGCTGTCGCCGGCGCCCGAAATGAACTGCTTGGTGCCGTTGAGGACATAGTTGCCGCCGCTTTTCACCGCGCGCGTCTTCAGCGCCGCGGCATCCGACCCGGAGCCCGGTTCGGTCAGGCAGTAGCTCGCCAGCCATTCCATCGTAGTGAGCTTCGGCAGGAAGCGCTGGCGTTGCTCCTCATTGCCGAAACGGTCGATCATCGAGGCGACCATGTTGTGGATCGAGATGAAGGACGAAAAGGCCGGATCGGCGTGCGAGAGCGCCTCGAAGATCAGCACAGCGTCGAGCCGGCCGAGCGCGGAGCCGCCGACATCGTCTCGGACATAGATGCCGCCGAGGCCGAGCGGCCCGGTCTCGCGGATCACGTCGGCGGGGAAGTGTTTCCTGCGGTCCCAATCGAGTGCGTTCGGCGCGACGCGGTCGGCGGCGAAGGCCTGCGCCATCTCCTGGATGGCGCGCTGTTCCTCGTTGAGTTCGAACTGGCTGGTGCTCGCATCGACCGCGGCGTCCATGGCGTGCTCCCTATGTGCTGGCCAGCTAAGTTATGTTGATACTCAGGTGATGCCGGCCTGCAAACGTCGGTTTCTTGCACTTCCGGTGCTCACGTACCTTAAGTACGCTCCGCTCCGGTTCTCGAAAACCGCCGTTTTCGGCCAGGACTGACCTGAATCTCAACACATCTTAAGCTCGCTGGCCTGTTGTTTTTGGCTTTGCGCGCGCACCAATCTAGACCAATGATGCCGCCGCGCAACCCGACCTCCTGCGGAGCGGCTGTGCACCAATGCATGTTCGGAGCGAGACGTGGCGACAAAATTCGATGAACTGCTGGAACAGTTCCACGCCTATCTCGCTTCCGTGGACGACGCCCTGGTGCGCGACGCCGTGGCGGGGATCGCCTGGGACATGCCAGCCCGCGCGCTGGAGCCGCATCCGCTTGGCTGCCTGCGCCACCTCGATCGCGCCGCCGAACTGGCGCCGCCCGATGCCAAGCCGCTGGTGCGATTGCTTGCGGAACGTCGGAATGATCTCCGCTGGGGGCAGACCTATAGCAAGGCGGATTTCGGTGAAGCATTCATCGACAATTACGGCTGGCTCGAAGTGTTCGGCACACGCGGCCACTTCGCCAATGACGAGGTCGCCGCCGGCCTGCTCATTCTTGGTCCCGATATCGTCTATCCCGACCATCATCATGTTGCCGAGGAGATCTACATTCCGCTGACCGGCGGCACCGAGTGGCGGATGGGTGAGAGCGGGTTTCGCCGCCGCGCGGCTGGCGAGGTCGTCCACCATGCTTCCAACGTCAACCACGCCATGCGCACCGGCCTGGAGCCATTGCTGGCGCTCTATATCTGGCGCGGCGGGCCACTGGCTGCAAAATCCACGATCACCGGAACCGTGGCGCAGGGCAGGGGCTGATGGCCAAGGCGATCATGCTGCAAGGCACGGGTTCGGATGTAGGCAAGACGGTGCTGGTCGCCGGCCTTTGCCGCGCAGCAAAAAAGCGTGGGCTGAAGGTGCGGCCGTTCAAGCCGCAGAACATGTCGAACAACGCTGCGGTCGCCGACATTCCCGGCGACAACAAGGCCGGCGGCGGCGAGATCGGCCGCGCGCAATGGCTGCAGGCGATCGCTTGCGGTGTGGCGCCGTCGGTCCACATGAACCCGGTGCTGCTCAAGCCGCAGACCGATGTCGGTGCGCAGGTCATCGTGCAGGGCAAGGTGTTTGGCGAAGCGCGGGCGCGCGACTATCAAGCACTGAAGGGCCAACTGATGGACGCCGTGCTGGACTCCTGGAACAAGGTCGGTGAGGGCGCCGACCTGGTCATCGTGGAGGGCGCCGGTTCGCCGGCCGAGATCAACCTGCGCAACCGCGACATTGCCAATATGGGCTTTGCGACGCGGGCCAACGTGCCGGTGGTGCTGGTCGGCGATATCGATCGCGGCGGCGTCATCGCCTCGGTGGCCGGCACACATCTGATCCTGCCGGAAGAGGACCGGCGCATGATCGTCGGCTACCTCATCAACAAGTTTCGCGGCGACGTCTCGCTGTTCGACGATGGCATAAGGTCGATCGAGAAATTTACCGGCTGGCGGTGTTTTGGCGTGGTGCCGTGGCTGAAGGCGGCAGCGCGGCTGCCTTCGGAGGATTCGGTGGTGCTGGAACGGCTGGCGTCCGGCGAGGCGCGCGCGCTGAAGGTGGCCGTGCCGATGCTTGGCCGCATCGCCAATTTCGACGATCTCGATCCGCTCAAGGCCGAGCCGCAGGTCGAGGTGGTGTTCGTGCCGCCCGGCAAGCCGCTGCCGACCGACGCCGGGCTGGTGGTCATTCCCGGCTCCAAGTCGACAATCGGCGATCTCCTGAAATTCCGCGAGAACGGCTGGGACCGGGACCTTCTTGCCCATCGCAAGCGGGGCGGCCATGTCGTCGGCATTTGTGGCGGTTTCCAGATGCTTGGCCGCACTGTGCGCGACCCCGACGGTATCGAAGGCAGCGTCACCGAAGCCGACGGGCTTGGCCTGCTCGACGTCGAAACGGTGATGGAACCGGAGAAGACGGTGCGCAATGTCAGCGCTCGCTCGGTACAATTCGATCTGCCGCTCGAGGGCTACGAGATTCACCTTGGCCACACCACGGGTTCGGACACAATGCGACCGTCGGCGATCATCAATGGTGTCGAAGATGGCGCTGTCTCCGCCGACGGCAAGGTGATCGGCACCTATATGCATGGCCTGTTCGGCGCCGACGGCTTTCGCGGGAAATTCCTCGAAAGCCTAGGCATCAAGGGTGGTGGCATCGATTATCGGGCCGAAGTCGAGCGGGC
This sequence comes from Mesorhizobium sp. P2_D5, assembly GCF_056404355.1. Classification (NCBI taxonomy): domain Bacteria; kingdom Pseudomonadati; phylum Pseudomonadota; class Alphaproteobacteria; order Hyphomicrobiales; family Phyllobacteriaceae; genus Mesorhizobium; species Mesorhizobium sp. P2_D5. Next base: position 707,275 of record NZ_JBFUEE010000004.1, on the reverse strand, counting down.
GCTGGACGAGGTCGCAGCCGAGCTGGAAACCCATCTCGACTGCGACGCGATTTTCGCGCTGGCGCGCTAGACCTTGCCTATGCCTTGTCGCCAGCCTTCGGCCAGTAGGTGCCGAACGACCAGATATTGCCTTCGGGATCGCGGCAGATGAATTCGCGGCTGCCATAGTCGCGGTTGGTCAATTCCTGGATGATCGTGGCACCGGCCTTCCTGGCTTTGGCATAGGCGGCATCGGCATCGTCGACGGCAATGTAGATCGACTTGCCGCCGCCTAGGCCGGGCTCGCCGACCATCTTGCCGTAGTCGTCGTCGCGCACCGTGCCCAGCATGATCATCGACGAGCCGAAAACCAGTTCGGCATGGTGCACGACATCGCCTTCCCCATAGCGGGCACGGACGCCGAAGCCGAAGGCTTCGCACAGCCAGTCGATCATTTTTGCCGCGTTCTTGTAGCGCAGGGCGGGGTAGAGACGCGGCGCTTCCGTGGTGGTGGGCATGGGAACTCCTTCACATGGGTTGGTCGATGAACCTTGATTGTGCATGCCCAAAACCGCTGCGCACTTCTGGGCGACATGCATCACTCTGGTCGAAGGCCGTTCCAGCGTCTTGAAGAAATGTTACCTGGCAAGTGCGGTCGGCGTCTCGCCGGCAAGGTCGCGGAATTCGCGTACCAGATGCGCCTGGTCGGCATAGCCGCAATCGGCGGCGATATCCGCCCAGTCGACGGTCTGCTGCCTTGACAGGCCGAGCGCCCGGTTGAAGCGCACGATGCGCGACAGCGTCTTGGGGCCGATACCGATCGCATCGGAAAAGCCGCTGGCGAGATGCTTGCGGCTCCGGCCCAGCTTTTCGGCAAGCACCGAAATGCGGGTCCGGCCGCCAGAGGTGATGATGCGGTCATAGGCCCAGGCGATTTCGAGCGGGGTTTCGGCGGCATTCTTGAGACGGGCCGCGACGAAGGCTTCGGCGATGTCGAAACGCGCCGCCCAGTCCGGCGCGTTGCCAAGCCGCTCGCGCAGCGCCATGCCTTCGGCGCCAAGCACGTCGTCGAGCACGACCATGCTGTCGGTCAGTTCGCTCATCGGCTGCTTGAAAAACCGGCGTGCGCCGAGCGGCGTGAAGTTGACCTGGACGCAGCAGGCGCCGCCGAAGGATTCGATCACCACCGGTCCGGCAAAAAGGCCGGCGGCGAAACTGGCGAAGCGGTCATTGTCGCCCGGCGTCTTGCCGAGGCCGATGGCGAAGGGCTCGGCAAAGCTGATCACCAGCGGCACGGTCAGCGATGCATATTCGACATTGTGGAAATGGCCTGGCGCCGTTTCGCGATAGCCGCAGATGTCGGTGACGATGCCTTCAAGTGCAGGACTGGGCAGGCGCCGGCGCATCTCGAACCGCCCGGCAATGGAGCGGTCCTGTTCCTTCCGGTGCTGCATCTCGACTGGCATCGGCCATCCTTCCGCCCAGGCAAATCTAGCAGACCCCAGGCCAGAATCAAAAGCGCCCGGCTTTTGGCCGGGCGCTCCAGGTCCCACTTCAAGGGAAACTGGTCAGGCGCCGCGCATCAAGCAGCCGCCGGCAAGCACGATGAAGGCAATAAGAACAATCCACACCGATGCGAGTGGAATGAACGCAAGAACGCCAAGGGCGGCGAGAACACCGATGATGGCGATAACAACTGCAATGATGAAAACAATTTGGGTCGGTGCGCTAAGATTCATGTCTGGCTCCTCGCAACATGATTCGAACAGCGGCATTCTATCAGGGCGGGTGTTCACACACCAATCATGACACGCAGCGGGTTCGCCGGGTCGGCCAAGAGCTTCACGGCCAGCGCAAGGCAGACGACCACCAGCAGCGGCTTGATCAGTCTTGCACCGATGCGCATGGCCAGGCTGGCGCCGGCGCGAGCGCCGAGGAATTGGGCAACGCCCATCATCAAACCGATCTTCCAGTAGACGACGCCGACCGCGGCGAAGACGATGAAGCCGCCGATGTTGGAGGCGAAATTGAGCAGCTTGGTATGCGCGGTCGCCTTGAGCACGCCGTAACCGGCGAGTGCTACGAAGGCCAGCATGTAGAAAGAGCCGGCGCCTGGTCCAAACAGGCCATCATAGAAGCCGATCGCAGGCGCGACAGTCAGCCCGAACAGGAACGGTGACAGCCGCTCGGCACGGTCGACATCACCCATGTTGGGTTTTATGGCGAAATAAAATGCGATGGCTATCAGCAGAAGCGGCAGCGAGGCGCGTAGAATATCGCCCGGCACAATCGTTGCCAGCAAGGCACCGGCAGTGCCGCCGGCAAGCGCCAGCAAGGCTGACGGCAGCTGTCGTCGCAGGTCGACATGGCCATTCGCGGCATAATGGATTGTGGCCGAGCCAGAGCCGAACATGCCCTGCAGCTTGTTGGTTCCAAGCGTTTCGATCGGTGAGAAACCGGCGAGAAGCAGTGCGGGAATGGTGATCAATCCGCCGCCGCCGGCGATCGAGTCGACAAAGCCCGCGGCAAAGCCGGCGAACGCCAGCATGGCGACGGTCTGGGTGGTGAGGTCGATCATCTGAAGTGTGGAAATGTCCGGTGGGCTGAGATATCGGGCGTTCGACCACGACGGCCCTGTTTGCGCAAGGCCGATTCCGCGCTACCTCTATCCAAGCGCGTCGCGCTTGGGTGGAATCATGCGACGCATCTGAATCGGAAAGGGGCTCCTGATGGCATTCGCATTGCTGGACCAGATACGCTCGATCTTCGACGGCGACCCGGGCGTGCGCAAGGTGGCGGACGATCCGGTCCTGTCGGCGGAACTCTTGATGCTGTTCCGCATGATCCTGGCCGACGGGTCGGTCAGCGAGAGCGAGATGGTTGCCTTCCGACGCATCTGCAAGGACGCCTTCGGCATTGCCGAAACCAGCATCGACAGCGTCATCGAATATCTCAACGAGTTCGGCTACGAGACCAACGGCTCGCAGGCCATCGCGCTGTTCCGCGATCTAGACCTCGAGCGGCGCAAGCAACTGGCCCGCCATATGGCCGAGATCGCCAAGGCGGATTCGCAACTGGCCGAGAGCGAGGTGCGGCTGCTCCGGCGCACGCTCGACCTGCTCGACATCAGTCCGGTCGACGTGGTCAAGCCGGAAGGCTGAGGCGCTGCTCGCGCAACGGTTTCGCTAACGCAGGGGGCGTTTGAATGGCCTTTGCCGACAGCTATCTGGGACAATTGCGGGCGCTGATCGGGGATCGTCTGGTGCTCATGCCGGGCGCTCGCATCGTCATCGAACGCGCCGACGGCAGCATCCTGTTGCAGAAACGAACCGATTTTGGCCTGTGGGGCCTGCCTGGCGGCAATGCCGAGGAAGGCGAGGGCCTGGAGACCCTCGTGGTCCGGGAGGTACTCGAGGAAACCGGGTTGATCGTCAGCGATGTCGAGCCGTTCGGGTTCGGCTGTGACCCGCACTATGAAACCTTCCAGTTTCCGAATGGCGATCGCGCCCAGTTTTTCGCGCTGATGTTCTACACGCGCTCCTTTGAAGGCGAGCCGGCCGTTACCGATGACGAGAGCAGTGCCGTCGGCTGGTTCGCGCCCGACGACTTGCCCGAAATGCTGCCCAATATGGCGCGCAGCATCGAGGCCTATCTCCGGTTCAAGACCACCGGAATATTCCAGATGATCTGATGGGCTAACCCTGTTCCTGCATCCGCCGAGCGATTGCCCGCTGCAGGTTCGGGGCAGCAGTGACCAGCGCCTTGGCTGCCTCGGATTGCGGATGATCCAGCACCTCGTTCGTCTTGCCGCGCTCGACGATCTTGCCGTCATGCATGACCAGCACCTCGTCCGTGATGGCGCGGGCGACGGTCAGGTCGTGGGTGATGAAGAGATAGGCGATGCCGAGTTTTTGGTTCAGCTCTGCGAACAAATCGAGGATCTGGGCGCGGATCGAGACGTCGAGCGCCGAGACCGGCTCGTCGGCGACGACCAGCTTGGGGCGGGTGATGATGGCGCGGGCGATCGAAAGGCGCTGGCGCTGGCCGCCGGAAAACTCATGCGGATATTTGTCCATGTCGCGCTGGTGGAGGCCGACTTCATGCAGCGCATGCGCCACCATTTCGTGGCGTTCGGCGCGCGTCGGCTTCTTGTCCAGAACATGCAGGGGTTCGGCGACCAGTTTTTCAACCTTCTGGCGCGGGTCGAAGGAGCCGTAAGGATCCTGGAAGACAACCTGCATGTCACGCCGGGCCGGCTTCAGTTCCGCTTCGCTCTTGCCGGTGATGGACTCGCCGCGAAACCGGATCGTGCCCGAGCTTGGTCGGTCGAGCGCCAGGATCATTCGGGCGAGTGTTGACTTGCCGCAGCCGGAGCGACCAACCAGCGCCACCGATTGGCCCGGCGCCATCGACAGGGATACATCGTCCACGGCACGGATATCAGGCACACGCCTGAACAGCGAGGTGCGCCGGCCGGGATAGTCGCGCGTCACGCCCTCGACCTGGAGCAAGAGTTGGCTCGATCCGACGCCATGCGGCCTCGCCCGCGCCGGCACATGCATCGAGGCCTGCGCCAGTTGGCGCGTGTAGGGGTGGAGCTGTTCGGACAGCGTGCGCGCCGTGTCGCCGGCTTCCATCACCTCGCCGTGGCGCAGGATGGTGATGCGGTCGGCCATCTCGGTCACCACCGCAAGATCGTGCGAGATCAACAGCAGGCCCATGCGGCTCTCCGCGACGAGGTCGCGAAGGAGGTCGAGGATCTGGGCCTGCAGCACAACGTCGAGCGCCGTCGTCGGCTCATCGGCAATCAGCAGCTTCGGTTTCAACGCACAGGCGATGGCGATGACGACGCGCTGGCGCTGGCCGCCGGACAGTTCGTGTGGATAGCGCGAGAGTGGGAATTTTGCCGAGGGCAGGCCGACGCGGTCGAGCATTTTTCGCGCACGCTCCTCGGCCTCGGCGCGGCTTGCCCTGGTGTGCCAGCGTATGCCCTCGGCGACCTGTTCGCCGATCGTCTTGACCGGATTGAGCGCCGTCATCGGCTCCTGGAACACCATGCCGATGTCGTCACCGCGCAGCGCGCACATCTGGTCCTCGGCTGCCGCGAGGATGTCGATGCCGTCGAACGAGACGCGCCCGGTGGCGCGCGCGGCATGAGGCAGAAGCTGCATCACCGCCAGCGCCGTCATCGACTTGCCCGAACCGGATTCACCGACCAGTCCCATGACCTCGCCGGGCGCAACGGAAAGCTCCATGCCTCTGAGGATCGGCGTGTCGCCTATGGTCAGCGACAGGTTCTCGACCTCGAGCAGGCTCATCGCTGCCGCCGCGATTTCGGGTCGAGGATGTCGGCGATGCCATCGCCCAGAAGGTTGAGCCCAAGCACGGTGACGACGATCGCCATGCCGGGAAAGATTGCCATCCACGGCGCCACCACCATGCGGGTCTGCGCGTCGAACAGCATGCGGCCCCAGCTCGGCATCGGCGGTTGGGCGCCCAGGCCCAGATAGGAAAGCCCGGCTTCGGCCAGGATGCCCAACGCGAACTGGATGGTGCCTTGCACCAGAAGCAGCGTGGCGATGTTGGGCAGCACATGTTCGATGCTGATCTGCGTGCTGCTCTTGCCGGCGGCGCGCGCGGCAAGGATGAACTCGCGCGGCCAGATCGCCAGCGCGCCGGCCCTGGCGACACGGGCAAACACCGGAATGTTGAAGATGCCGATGGCGATGATGGCGTTGACGGCGCCCGGTCCGAAGATGGCGGTGATCATGATGGCCGACAGCAAGGCGGGGAAGGCGAAGACGAGATCGTTCAGCCGCATCAGCGCCTCGTCGACGAGGCCGCCGCGCGCCGCGGCAAAGGCGCCGAGCGGCACGCCGACACCCATGCCGATGCCGACCGCGACCAACGCCACGGCAATCGAATTGCGGGCGCCGACCATGACCATCGACAGGATGTCGCGGCCGAAATGGTCGGTGCCGAACCAGTGCGCCAGGGAGGGGGCTTGCGTCTTGTCTGATATCACCAGTTTCGTCACATCATAGGGTGTCCAGACGTAGGAGACGATCGCCATCGTCAGGATCAGCAGGGTGATGACGAAGCCGGCAACGAAAGCGGTGTTCCTGAACGCCTTGGCCAGGATGCTGCCGAACGTCTCCTCGGGGATGTCGATGTGCAGCGTCATTGCCTGCTCCTCAGGCGCGGATCGACGACTGCATAAGAAAGATCGACAAGGAGGTTGACGGCAATGACGGCGGCGACCAGCAACATGACGACGCTTTCGACGACGATCAGGTCGCGCTGGGTGATCGCCTGGAACACCAGCCGGCCGAGGCCGGGCAGATAAAAGACATTCTCGATGATGATGGTGCCGGCAAGCAGGAAAGCGAACTGCAGGCCAAGAATGGTCAGTACCGGGATCATGGCGTTGCGCAGCGCGTGCCGCCACAGCACAGCGCGAAAAGGCAGGCCCTTAGCGCGGGCAGTGCGGATATAGTCCTCGTTCAGCACCTCGATCAGCGCCGAGCGGGTGACGCGCGCCAGGATGGCGGCTTGCGGCAAGGCAAGCGCCACTGCCGGCAGCAGCAGCGATTTCAGCGCCGGCCAGAGGCCGGCGCCCCAGCCGGGAAAGCCGCCGGCCGGGACCAGCCGCAGCCAGACGGCGAAGGCATAGATCAGCATCAGCGCGAACCAGAAATTGGGGACAGCGACGCCAAGCTGAGCGGCGCCCATCGCCACCGTATCGCCGGCCCGTCCGCGCCGGCTGGCCGAAAACAGGCCGACCGGAATGGCGATGATGGTGGAGAGCGCCAGCGCAATCAGCGCCAGCGGCAGGGAGACAGCCAGCCGCTCGCGCACGAGATCGATGACCGGCACCGAATAGGTGTAGGAACGACCGAAATCGAGACTGAGCAGGCCGCCGGCCCAATGCAGGTAGCGCCAAGGCAGCGGCGCGTTGAGCCCCATCTGATTGCGCAACAGCTCAACCTGGTCGGCGCTGGCGTTCATGCCCAGCATCAGCCGCGCCGGATCGCCGGGCAGGATCTCCAGCACGGCGAACACCACGATGGAGGCCAGCACCAGCGTGGCGACGGCGATGGCGAGGCGCTTGAGGAGATAGGCGGTCATGAGGCCGCTGCGTTGCCGATGGCAGACAACAGGTGACGATAGCGTTCTGCGACGCCCCCCTCTGTCCTGCCGGACATCTCCCCCTCAAGGGGGGAGATCGGCAATTTCAGCGCAGGCGCTACAAAGGCTTCATCGATGGATAGCGAAAGCCGTGACAAGGGCGAAATCTCCCCCCTTGAGGGGGAGATGCCCGGCAGGGCAGAGGGGGGCGCGAAGGGGCGCAAGCCGCGCCTTTTGGCCAACGGCCTCACTCGCTCCACTTCACCTTGGTCAGGTCATTGGCCTGGATCGGCGCGTTTTCCCACAGTCCTTGCAGCTTGGCATCCCAGACGCCGACCTTGGGCAGTTCGAACAGGAAGCCGACCACGGCATCATCGGCCAGGATCTTCTGCGCCTGTCCGAGCAGTTCCTTGCGCTTGGCCTCGTCGGAGGTGAGGTTGAGGTCGGCAATCACCTTGTCGAAGGCGGGGTTGTCGTAGTTGAAGTAATAGTCCTTGCGCGAATAGATATCGATGTCGTTGGGCTCGGTGTGCGAGACGATGGTCAGGTCGTAATCCTTCTTGGTGAACACCTGATCCAGCCATTGCGCCCATTCCACAGGGATGATCTCGAGATCGATACCGACGTCGCGAAGTTCCGAGGCGATGATCTCGCCGCCTAGCCGCGCGTAGGAGGGCGGCGGCAACTTCAGCGTCGCCTTGAAGCCGTTCTCCAGTCCCGCTTCCTTCAGCAGTTCCTTGGCCTTGGCGACATCATGCGGATAACGGCCGGTGAGGTCGACATAGTCCTTGTTGGCCGGCGACATGTGCGAGCCGATCGGCTGACCGAGGCCGGCCGAGGCGCCGTCGATGATCGCCTTGCGGTCGAGCGCATAGGAGATCGCTTGTCTCACCTGCAACTTGTCGAAAGGCGGCTTCTTGTTGTTGATCGACAGGAGGGTTTCGCCTTCGGTCGCGCCGATCACCACTTTGAAGCGCGGGTCGTCCTTGACCTGCGCGACGCTGTCGGCATCAAAGAACGGGAAAGCCTGGATGTCGCCAGACAGCAGCGCCGGTACGTAGGCCGCCGCATCCGGCACGATGCGGAACTCGGCCTTGTCGAGAGACACCGGCGTGCCCCAGTAATTGTCCGACTTGACCAGCGTGATCGACGATCCCTTGGCCCAGCTCTGGAATTTGAACGGGCCGGTGCCGATCGGCTTCTCCTTGTTGGTGTCGGCCGATTCAGGCGCCACGATCACCGCGTCGCCCCAGCCCATATTGTAGAGGAAGGACCCTTGCGGGTTCTTCAATGTCACCTTGACCGTTGCCGGGTCGACGACATCGACCTTGTCGATCGCTGCGAACAGACCCTTCTGCGCATTGACCGAATTGTCGGCGCGGGCGCGGTCGAGCGAGAACTTAACATCACTGGCGTCGAAATCGGTGCCGTCGTGGAATTTGACGCCGGTGTGCAGCTTGAAGGTGTAGACCTTGCCGTCATCGGAAATGGTCCAGCTTTCGGCCAGGTCCGGCAGCACCTCGCCATTCGGCCCGATACGGGTCAGGCCCTCGAACACATTGGCGTAGAGAACCTCGTCGATGGCCGCGGCAGCACCGGCGGTCGGATCGAGGTGCGGCGGTTCGAGCGGGATGCCGATGACGAGATCGGTTCGCGCGGCGAATGCCGACGTGCCAGTGGCCAGCGACAGCACCGCTGCGGCCAGGATGGTTTTCCACAATCTCATCGTGCAACTCCCCATGCGTTTTCAGACACGTGCTCAAACCCGGGCGATAGAAGCGTGATTTGGCCACGGAGTAAATTGCGTTTCGTTCTGCCCGGCAGGATGGCTGGGAATGTTTTTGCCGTGACAGCCCTGTCGGCTGGTCGAAGCTTGTTGCGATGCGACTATCCCGTGGCTGTGCCGCGCAGCAGCACGTTGAGCCCGATCGCCATCACCTTGGCCGCTTCCACCATGTCCGATATCCCGACCCATTCGTCCGGCCGGTGGGCGAGGTCTAGAATGCCCGGACCGTAGGCGATGCAATCATAGATATGGCCGATGCGGGCAATGTGCTTCTGGTCGTAGGTGCCGGGCGAGATGACATAGTCCGGTTCGCGGTCGAAGATCGCCATGATGCCTTGCGCCACCGCCTTGACCACTGGCGCGTCGCGCTCCGTCATCAGCGGCAGCACTTCCATCAAGTCGCGGATCTCATAGTCGAATTTTTTCCGCTCGCGCTTCAGCCGGTCGAGAATGCCAGTCACTTCACCTTTGACCGTGTCGAGGTCCTCCTCGAGCAGGAAGCGGCGGTCGATGGTCAGCCGGCAGGAATCGGGCACATTGGGCGAAGGCAGGCCGGGCCGGAAATCCTCGGTCTGGCCACCGTGGATGGAGTTGATGTTCATGGTCGAGCGCTTGGCGCCTTCGGGCACGACCGGCATGCGCGTCGTCTTGCGGTCGAGCGCGGGGAACAGTTCATCCTCGAAGGCCTGCAGGACGGCGCCCATATGGCGCACCGCATTGTCGCCCAGAAACGGCATCGAGCCGTGCGCGATCTCGCCCTTGGTCTCGATCTCCGCCCACCAGACGCCGCGATGACCAAGGCAGATGCGGTCCTTGTTCAGTGGCTCGGGGATGATGACGTGGTCGACCCTGGGTTTCGAGAAGTAGCCGAGCCTGGCCAGATGGGCGACGCCGCCGAAGCCACCGGATTCCTCGTCGACAGTGCCCGATATTTCGATGGCGCCTGGAAAGTCGGGAAACACCTCCATGAAGGCTTCCGCTGCAATGACCGAGGCGGCAAGGCCACCCTTCATGTCGCAGGCACCACGGCCGTAGACCTTGCCGTCGCGGACGACGCCGGCAAAGGGATCGATGCTCCATCCGTCGCCGGCTTCGACAACGTCGATATGCGAATTGAAGTGGACGCAGGCACCGGGCGACCGTCCGTCGAACCGTGCAACGACATTGACACGCGGGTAGCGATCGGTGTCGCCGGGCGTGCCTTCAGCACGGATGAATTCGGTCTCGAAACCACTCTTCTTCAGTCGCGCACCGAGATATTCGGCGCATGGCCGGTAGGCCTCGCCGGGTGGGTTGATGGTCGGAAATCGGATCAGGTCGGCGGTCAGCGCGACGACATCGTCGCGCCGGTCATCGATCGCCTTGAGGAGTCGCTCGTTCATGCGACGAGTTGAGCAGCGATATCAGCGGTTTTGCAAGCCCGACGGTGAACAGACCGGTGCGGCGTGTCGTTGCGGCAACTATCGCGCGAAATCGTTCAAATTCGCTGCTTTGGATTGGCGAATTGGTCAAGGAGTGTGTGCTATCGCATCACTTGCCATTAAAAAGATGAAAAACAACGTGATGGCAGGCAAGTAAGGGGCAATCAAAGGGGTTTGATCGCATGAAAAAGACTGTTCTCATGGCAGCCGTGTTTGTCGCGATGCTGTTCGGTGCCACGGGGCAAGGCTGGGCGGCCAGCCTCGTTGCAAACATAGACGTGTCGTCGCAGACGATGACGGTCAGATACGGATTTTCGGTTTACCGGTGGAGCGTGTCCACCGCGCGATCCGGCTATTTCACGCCGCGCGGCACCTATCGGCCGCAACGCACGGCACGGATGTGGTATTCCCGCAAATACCATATGTCGCCAATGCCTTATTCCGTGTTCTTCCATGGCGGCTATGCCATCCATGGAACCGGAGCCGTCAGGCAACTCGGCAGGCCGGCATCGCATGGCTGCGTGCGGCTGCACACGGCCAACGCCGCGACCTTCTATTCAATGGTGCGGGAAGTGGGTTTCGGCAACACGCGGATCGTCGTGACGAACTAGGGCCGTCGGTCGGGCATCGTCTGCGGCGCAGTCTTGTCTTATGTTAGCCGGTTCAACGTCGGTGGATTGCTGAACCGGTCCAACCGTTTGTTGGCACTTTCTTGTGAATTGCTTTGGCTGTCGACGCCAGTGGCAAGTCGGAACGCATAACAATCCTGGCATGGTCACTGCCGACTGCCGGGGCCTCTTTCTAAAGCGGCGCCAATTTTCATTACCATGTGGAAAGCATTGGTATGAGACGTTCCGCCGGTGGTGGCGGCACCTGGGCGACCAGCTTCTATATGAGATGTCTCTTACTTTTTGCAGGCCGGTCAATCGGTAACCAGGAGTCTCGCCACTGCGCACCGATTGTCGGATTTGACGGATGCTCTCCCAGCCAGAAATGGACGATCGTGTTTCCAGTCGGCCCGCCGGGGTGGTTATTCTTGGTGGGGCGCACGGGACGCTGGCGCTGGCCAGGAGCCTTGGCGCGCAGAAAGTGCCGGTCTGGCTGATAAGCGCCGACACGCCTTTGCCCCGCTTTTCGCGTTACGCTCATCGGCAGATGACGTGGCCCGGCCCGGAGGATGACGGCGCCGTTGCCTTCCTGCTCGACCTGGCTGCGACCCAGGGATTGGGCGGCTTTCTTCTGGTTCCCGGCGGCGACCCTGAAGTTCGCCTGGTGTCGCAAGCCATCGAGCAACTGTCCGATGTATTCGACGTGGTGCTGCCACCATGGCAGCAGCTGAAATGGGTTTGTGAGAAGCCGCTTCTGTATCGCCGTGCCCGCGAACTGGCGCTCGCCATTCCGCTGACCTACGAGTTGACTTCGGTTGAGCAGGCAGGGGCGGCCGCGCTTCGCTTTCCCGTCATCCTGAAGCCGAACATGGGCGGGCGCAGCCGTTTCGCCCGTGCAAAGGCCATTCTCGCCAACGACCAGGCGTCGTTCCTGACAGCCTACAAATGGGCCTCCGAAGAGATCGGTTTCGAGAATGTCGTCGTCCAGGAAATGATACCGGGAGGAGGAGAAAACCAGTTTTCCTACGCAGCGCTTTGGAACCGGGGCGCGCCGGTGGCCGAGTTCACTGCCCGCCGCAGCCGGCAATATCCGGTCGATTTCGGCTATACCAGCACGTTCGTGGAGGTCGTCGACGAGCCGCAACTGATCGACGCCGCGCGCAGGCTTCTTGGATCGATCGGCCACCACGGACTGGTGGAGGTCGAATTCAAGCGCGACCCCCGCGATGGCTCGTTGAAGATACTCGATGTCAATCCGCGACCCTGGACATGGTTTGGGCTTGCCGCTGCCGCGGGCGTCGATCTTGGCGCCATGCTTTGGGCGATCAGATCGGGCCGCGAGGTCGGGGCGGTCTCGGCGCGGCCGAATACATCCTGGATGTACCTGGTTCGGGATATAGTGGCCGTCAGCAAGTTGATTTCAAGTGGCCGGCTGACAAGGCGGGCCTATTTGCGCTCGTTCGGTTCGGTGCGGGCATGGGCAACATTCACGGCAAGCGACCCGATGCCGGGCCTGATCGACATACCCTTGACCATGTGGAGAGTGCTGACGAGGCGAATACTTCGTAGGCGGTGAAACCATTAACCGACAATGCCAGGTCATCTGCCGGACAGGCGGTAGGATGCGCTTCATTTCCGCATTCTTAACCTGGGAATGTTTAGGACGACGGGGTGTCCGACCGGGTTTCAGTCGGGACCAGGCGTCGAGAAAACGGAACCACGAGACCAGTGACATGATCGCTCCCATGCCCAGGACCGATTGCGAGGTGGCTGTGATCGGTGCCGGACCGTTTGGGCTGGCCGTTGCTTCCGCCCTCAAGGCGGCGGGCATTGAAACGCTTGCACTCGGCGGCGCGATGTCTTTCTGGCGCGACCACATGCCAAGAGGCATGAGGCTGCGCTCACCCTGGCACGCGACCTATATCGGCCACACCAAAGGTCCGCTCTCGCTCGATTCCTACGCAGCGGTCCTTGGAATCTCGCCGCGCGAACCGCTGCTCCTCGAAAACTTCGTCGACTATGGACTGTGGATACAAGCCCAAACGGTTCCCGATCTGGATACGCGCATGGTTGGCCGCGTCGAGACGGCGAGGGGAGGGTTTCGCCTCGCCCTTGCTGATGGTGATGCCGTCCATGCGCGGCGTGTCGTCGTTGCCACCGGGCTGATGAACCAGCAGATGATCCCTGCCGTCTTCAATGGAATGCCCGGCGAACTGGTCAGTCATGCCAGCGAACATGCCGGCTACGAGGCCTTCCGCGGCAAACGTGTCGCGGTCATCGGGCGCGGGCAGAGCGCCTGCGAATCCGCGGTACTTCTCAAGCGAAGCGGGGCGGATGTCGAACTTGTCTGCCGTGGCGACATCCATTGGCTCGGATATCGAACGCTGTCGGGAAACAAAAGCTGGAGTTTGCGCGACTTCGCTTCGGAGCGTCTTGCGTCTCCCTCCAGGGTCGGCCCCTTCCCACTGTCCTGGCTGGTCGAAGTTCCAGGCTTCGTGCACCGGTTTCCGGAGGCAGCCAGAGACGGGCTCAACACGCGCAGCCTTGGGGCCGGCGCGTCAGGCTGGCTGAAGCCGGACTTCGATGGAATAAAGGTCAATGCTGGCAGCAGGATTGTCGGTGCTGCCGCCAAGGACCACGCCATCGAACTGCGGTTCGAGAAGGATGCCGCCACCTACGACCACGTCCTGCTGGGAACGGGCTACCGGATCGATATCGCCAGGCTCGGGCTGTTCGCGCCCGATGTGCTTGCCGCGATTTCGCGCCGGGAAGGGGCTCCGGTGCTCTCCGCGGGGTTCGAGTCGAGCATTCCAGGCCTGCATTTCGTCGGTGCGAGCGCCGTCGGCAGTTTTGGCCCGCTGATGCGTTTCACTGCCGGCACGCCATACGCCGCGCGCAACGTTGCCCGTTTCGTCAAGGCCAGAGGCAAGGGCTACGCCGCGGCGCGAAACTGAAAGACCGCGTAGTCTATGGTTCGGATCGCATCGAGGAAGCCGGGCATCGGCGGCGCGGGAAGTTCGATGAAAACGCCGGCCTCGCGGATTGCCGGCCTTGCCCAATCGATGGCGCGATGGCTTGAGCTTCCGTAGACGATGAAGCAGTCACGCTTGTTTCGTTCGAGCGACGACACGAGATTTTTCAGAACGATGTCGAAAACGTCCTTGGAAAAAGGATTGTAGAAATAAACCACCAGCGGCGCATCGGGAAATTCGTAAGCCGCCGCGTCCGCCTCGACGACACTGAGCGCGCGGCATTCCTGCGACGGATTCCTGAAGCGCCTTATGTTGCTCCTGGCGATTTCGACCAGCTCGCGAGCGAACTCCACCCCGATGATCTCTGCAAACGGATAGCGCGACGCCAGCAACAGCGTCCGCGATTTTCCAGAGCCGATGTCGATGAATGTGCGGCCCTGGAGGTCCTGGGGCAGCGACTTCATGATGAAATCAAAGGTTTTCGGCGAGGTGCATACCGCTTCGTTGCCCTTGCTGCGATGCGGGCCGACGACATCGAGCGCAGCGAGCTGGATCGAACCGGCCGTATCGACATCGTGCCGGCGATCCCATTTTCGCGCGAGGCGGTCGGCGACGATATAGCGGACGTTCCGCAGGACAAAGCCAACGCTCGCGCCGATCCCATGCTGACGAACGAGCCTGACCGGCTCCAACAAGCCTCGCTGGCGGATAAAGGACCAGGCCCTGCCAAAACGGCCAAACGAGCGGTCTTCGAGCCTATCCCGGTCGGCGCGACGCGTGTCGAGACTAACCATGCAACGGTCCCAGCCGATGAACATCCCTGGGATATCTGCGCCCCGGCCGTTTAAGATTCCCTGACCAACAAAGCTACGAATGTCAGGACCGGTGGCAATCAACGGGCTTAGGCGCCAGCGACTGGCGCTCCCGCCTGCAGGGGCCGCTTTCTGCGCCGGCCGCCGATCTCCCACCTTTTGTGGAACCACATCCACTGACCAGGGTCTTCGCGCACCCAGCGCTCGACCACGTCGTTGAGAAGCTGGGTGGTGGCACGGACGTCGACGATGCCCTCGGCGGTGCGCGGCAAGGTCAGCTTGTCCTCGATCTCGAGCCGGAAGCGGTTGCCCGGAAGCCTGACGCAGCGCGCCGGATAGACGTCGCAGTCGTAGTGACGGGCAAGGGTTCCCAGGACGCGATTGCTCTGGCAGGGGCGGCCGAAGAACGTCGTCTCCAGGCCGTTGGTGAATTTCTGGTCGACCAAGACACCGATGTTGCCGCCATTCTCCAAGACCCCGGCCAACGCAAACGAGGCGCCGGCCATCGATGGCAGCAGTGATCCCATCGTCGAGCGGCGCGTCGAGAGGATGTAGTCGGCGAGATAGGGATTGTTGGGCGGGCGAAACAGCGCCGTGATGTTCATGCCGAAGGTTGCGGCGGCCACCGGCAGCAATTCGAAATTGCCGAGATGGCCGGTGAAGACGATGTGCGGCTGCTTTTCGGCCGCGATCTCGATGAAGTGTCCTATCCCCTTGACCTCGACGCGTCCCGGACTGGTGGCGGCGGGATCGTAGTCGAACAGGGCGTCGAGAAAGATGTATTCGGCGGCCAGGCGGGCCATGTTGCCCCACATGTCGGAGGCGATGGCCTGGATCTCGGCTTCGCTCTTTTCAGGATAGGCCCTGTGCAGATTGTCGACGGCGACCTGATGGCGCCCGACCCGAGGGCCGACACGGCGTGCGACGCGGTCGGCGAAATTCAGCGCGCTGTCGGCCGGTAGCAGGCGCAGCACCGAGATGATCATCATCGCCGCACGCGCCACCAGCCAGTAGTTCAACTGGCGCAACTGCCTGCCATAGCGAAATTTGAGATCCCGGCGAAACTTCTTGAGCACTGAGGTCAAGCTCTAGTCGACGCGCAGGATGATCTTGCCGAACACGTCGCGGCCTTCCATGCGCTTCAGCGCGGCATCGATATCGTCGAAGCCGACTTCGGTGTCGATGACCGGGGCGACCTGTCCCGCCGCCATTTTCTGCATGGCGTTGGCCATGTTCTCCATGCGGCAGCCGAAGGAGCCGAGCAGTTTCAACTGCTGCTGGAACAGCTGCATCAGGTTGATCTGCGTCGAGACGCCCGAGGTCGAGCCGCAGGTCACCAGGCGACCGCCGCGCTTCAGGCACAGCATCGAGGCGGCAAAAGTGTCGGCGCCGACATGTTCGAAAACGACGTCGACGCCCTTCTTTTTGGTCAGCTTGCGCACGACGCCTTCGAAACGGTCGTCGCGATAGTTGATGACATGGTCGGCGCCGAGCGCCCTGGCCTTGTCGATCTTGTCGTTCGAGCCGACCGTGGTGATGATCGTGCAGCCCATCCGCTTCGCCAGCTGGATGGCCGCCGAACCGATGCCGGAGCCACCTGCATGGACAAGGATGGTCTCGCCTGGCTGCAAGCGGGCATTGTCGAACAGCATGTGCTCGACGGTACCGAAAGTGACGGGCGCCACCGCGGCACCGATATCTGTCACGCCGGGCGGGGCGGGGACCAGAAGGCGCGCCGGCAGGTTGATCTTTTCCTGCGCGAAGCCGTCGAGATGGAAGCCGTGAACCCCCGAAACATGCTCGCAGAGATTGTCGCGGCCTTCGCGGCAGGCACGGCAAAGGCCGCAGGTGCGCGCGCCGTAGATCGAAACCAACTGTCCGGGCAAGAGACTGGAAACGCCGGGACCGACCGCCTCGACCTCGCCGGAGGCTTCCGCGCCGACGACCAACGGTAGCTTGCGCTTGGCGAAGGCCATGCCGCGCCAACCCCAGACGTCGATGTGGTTCAGCGCCACCGCCTTGATGCGCAGCGTGACTTCGCCGAGTGCCGGCGGCGGGGGAGGCGGCAGGTCCACCGTTTCAAGACGGCGGTCCTCGATAAGTTGCAGTGCGCGCATGGAGCCTGTCGGTTCTGTTGAGCGGAAAAAGGTCGCTTAGACCGGTTCCCGCGCCATGACAAGGCAGGTGTTCTGGCCGCCGAAGCCGAAGGAGTTCGACAGAACGGTGCGAACCTCGGCATTGCGCTTCTTGTTCGGCACCACGTCAAGCACGATCGCCGGGTCGGGATTGTCGTAGTTGATGGTCGGCGGAATGACGCTTTCGCGCATCGTCATCAGCGAGAACGCCGCCTCGACCGCGCCAGCCGCTGACAGTGTATGGCCGATCATCGACTTGTTAGAAGAGATAGGCATCGAGCCGATCCGCTCGCCGAACACCGTCGACAGCGACAGATGCTCCATCTTGTCGTTTTCCGGCGTCGAGGTGCCATGGGCGTTGACGTAGTCGATCTCGTCTTCGCCCAGGCCGGCATCGGCAAGGGCGGCACGAACCGCCGCGATTGCCGGCGAACCGTCGGGCTTCGAGCGGGTGCGATGGAAATCGTCGGCTTTTTCGCCGCAGCCGCGCAGGATGCCGAGAACAGTGGCGCCGCGCGCGAGCGCGGCCTCCAGCGATTCCAGCACGAGCGCACCGGAACCCTCGGCCAGCACGAAGCCGTCGCGATCCTTGGAGAAGGGTTTTGAGGCTTTTTCCGGGATGTCGTTGTGGGTCGAAAGCGCCGACAGCAGCGAGAAGCGGATCAGTGCCTCGGCTGTCGCCGAACCGTCGGCGCCGATCGACAGCGCCCGGTCGCATTCGCCGCGGCGGATCGCCTCGACACCGAGCTGGATGGCGGTGGCGCCGGAGGCACAAGCGGTCGACAGCGTGATCGGCAGGCCGCGTGTGCCGAAACGGTCGGCGAGACGGTCGGCGATCGAGCCGAACTGTGTGGTCTCGAAAATGTCTGTTTCCTTCAGCCCGCGCGCGACCCGCAGCAGCCTTTCGGCGCCGGCATCCTGTTTGTCGGAATTGTAGAGCGAGAAGCGTTCGCGCCAGTCGAGTTCTACCGGTGGCGAAGCCAGGAAAAGCGGACCGCCGAAATCACTGGAATTGAGACCGGCTTCGGCCACGGCCTCGTGCGCGGCGGTTTCGGCCAGTTCGTAGGTGAGGGGACTGGCGCCCTTCGAACTCGACGCCAGGAAGTCGACAGTGCCGGAGATGCGGGTGTTGAGATGGTCGACCGGAAAGCGGGTGATCGGGTGGATGCCCGACTTGCCCGAGGTCAGCGCCGCCCAATTGTCGGCCTTGCCGACGCCAAGCGAGGTCACCACGCCGATGCCGGTGACGGCGACGATCGGCCTGCCCATGTGATCGTTCAGATTGGCCATCCGGGAGCCCTCGACCTTTTTGTATCGTTGCAGCATGGATCGCAGGGCACCGCTTCAGGCGGCGTTGACCAGCGCCATGCCCTCGAATTGGTGATAGCCGATCGCCGTTGCAAGGACGGTTGCGGGAACACCTTCGAATGGCGTCTCGGCAGCGGCGTCAAAAACAGGGTAGGCGGCCTTGCGGTCAACGGCGAGTGCGGCCAGCGCCACGGCGAACGGAAACTGCGCTTCCTTCATATGTCCGGTCAGCGTCGAGAAGCCGCGAGAAGCGATCGCCGGATTGGCATCGAGCGCTGCCTTCTCGGCGTCGGTTGCCGCATGAGCGCCCGACGCGCCCGACAGGGCAAGCAGCTTGCCGTTCGGCAGCGCCGCCTGGCTGAGCAGCGCGGCGATCTCGGCGTCGAGTTCTCCGCGCCGCCGCCTGGCGCGGCCGGAGACGACCGGCCCGAGTTCGGCATAGATCTTGCGCCCACGGCTTGTCGCGTGTTCGCGCTGCTCCAGTACCAGGAAGGCGCCACCGGAGCCCGACACCACGCCGCCACCTTCAGAGCCCTGTCTTTGCCAGACCGGCTTCCACGGGCCGCGATGCAGGTAGCCGGCAAGTTCGTAGCCGAGCAGCATGTCGGAATGTTCGGTCTGGAAGGCGCCGCCGACCAGGATGTGGGTCGACTGGCCGGAGCGGATGCGCGCGGCAGCCGTTTCGACGGCGGCGACGCCCGCACCTTCCTCACCCATGAAGGTTCTGGACGAGCCGGTCACCTTGTGGACGATGGAGATGTTGCCGGCGAGCAGATTGGAAAGCTGGGCCAGGAACAGGGTCGGCCGCAGTTCTGTGGTCAGCTTCTCGTTCAGCAGCACGTCGCGGTCGTTGCGGCTTTCGGAAGCGGCGAGAATGGCGGCATCGACCGCTTCGTCACGTTCGCCGCCACCGGCGGCCACAACCATGTCCATGGTCGTGCAGAGTTCGTCATTGCCCTTGATGCCGGCGTCGTCCAACGCCAGGCCGGCGGCATAGGTGCCGAGCCTCTGCCAGGTCTCCATCTGACGCTGGTCGCCGCGCTTGGCGATCTGCAGGTTCCAGTCGATCTCCGGCAGGGGGTGGACGGTGTAGGGCGCGAAACGCGCGGCCTCGAGCACCGGCTGCAGGCCGGGCTGGGCGAGCTTCTGCCAGTGGGCGTCCGGACCCTCTCCCAGCGAGGAGACAAGGCCGATACCAGTGATGACGACGTCGCGGGGGCTGCTCATGGGCGGCTTTGTGGGTCAGGCGGCAGAGCGCGTCAAGATCGCGCGCTCAACTGACGTCAAGCAGTCTTGGCGGCGACCAGCGCGTCGATCTTAGCGCACAGGTTCTTCATGACGAAGTAATCGTCGGTCGAAGCCTTGCCGTCATTGACCTCCTGGGTCCACTTTTCCAGCGGCACCTTGATGCCGAATTCCTTGTCGATAGCGAAGACGATGTCGAGGAAATCGAGGCTGTCGATGCCGAGATCGTCGATCGTGTGGCTCTCGGGCGTGATGGTGTCGATATCGATCTCGCTGGTGTCGGCAATGATCTTGGCGACTTTGTCGAACGTGGTGGACAAGAGGCTTTTCCTTCGGTTGCGGGCGGAATCTGTCCGCATGTGTTTGGGCGCTGTCTAATCGGTTTTTCCCGGCAGGAAAAGGCCTGATACGCGGGGCGCAGATGGGTAGGGCGCTCAAGAAACGCAAGAAGGGCCACCGGTCGACCCGGTGGCCCCTCCCATTGACGTAACGTAAGCTCAGCTGTCGCGGAGCTTGACCAGGTCGTTGAGCAGCCCGCCCGTTCCGTTGTGGACGGTCAGCCGCTCGACCTTGCCGGCGATGGTTTCCAGAGCCTCGAGCTCCTTCAACCGCAGCATCACCGGGTTCTCCGCCATCACCTTGGCCGTGTTGAGCAGCGAACGCGTGGCGTTCGTCTCCTCACGGCGACGGATGATGTTGGCCTCGGCCTGCTTCTCGGCCGAAACCACCTGGTTGAGGATCTCGCGCATCTCGCCCGGCAGGATGACATCCTTCAGGGCGATATCGCTGACCTCCACACCGATCTCCGCCATGTCGACGCGAACCTTGGCCGCCGCTTCCTCGTCGACCGTCACCTTCTTCTCTAGGATCTGGTCGAGCGTCAGCGCGCCAAGCGTCTTGCGGAAGGCGTACTGCAGGGCGCGGTAGAGGGCTTCGGAGAAGTCCTTCACAGCGCTCACCGCCTTGACCGGATCGACGACCCGGTATTCGGCGGCGATGTTGACGCGGATCGTGACGCGGTCCTTAGTCAGCACTTCCTGCCCGGCAACGTCGAGCGACTGGCGCTTGAGGTCGACGACCTTGATCTGCACCATGCGTCCGACGTTCCAGAAAGCATGCACGCCCGCCGACAGCGTCCGCACGAGGACACCGTCGATGAACAGCAGTCCGGCCTGGCCGTCGACGACCGGATGGACGGACATCAGTTCCGCCTTCCGGGCCTGGCCGAGCCGGCGCATGACCGCCGCATCGATGGCCAGATCGGCCAACGTGTCGATCAGCGTCACCTTCCACGGACCGGCATCCGTCCACAGCACGAGCTTGCGATCCGGCGCCAGCACGGCATGCAGGTTGCCGTCACGCTCGATGACGGCGACGTCCGTGCGCCCGGTGCGAACGACGGTGAAGTGACGCGCGGCCACATCCGGGAGCTTGTCGAACAACGCCTTCTCGTATGCCGAAACGAATTCCGGGTTCTTCAGATCGTGCCGCGACACCTCGAGGCTTCCGCGCCGGTTGGCGAGCCAATGTTCGCCCGGCAGCAGGACAGCCTTGATCTCACCCTTGTACAGGGTGAGGGCACGTTCGCTTTCCCTTACGAGGACGCGCTCGCGTCCAAGAACCTTGTCGAGAATGGTCATTGTCTTACTCCTGTCGGGCATGGCCCCATGCGAGGCGTCAAGTCATGCGTCGATCTTCCCTTCGTTTCTCGTTGCGTCATGGTCCGGGCACGAATGATCCGGGGACTGGTGGCATCAATCCGTGGCGGACCTGCGGGAGCGGATCGCGAGGCAGCGAAGCGGGCGCCGGAGGCCTTGGCCTCCCTTGCCGGCGACGCTGCGCCTTGACCATCACCGCGGGCCTGGCCGCGAGCCGATGGCGTCAGACTTTCAGGATGACCCACGCCCTAAGGCTTGGGCCGTCCGTCAGATCTTCAGCATTCCAGTCCCCGGACCGTTTTTCAGATAACACCGCGGCAGGGTGCTGGCTTATCAGGCCAATGGAGAAGGATTCGAACCTTCGACAATCAGAACCTAAATCTGATGCTCTACCAAACTGAGCTATCCGTGGTGCAGACAGCAGGAATCGAACCTGCGACCTCCGGACCCAAATCCGGCGCTCTCCCGCTGAGCTATATCCGCGATCCCAATCCCCAAAGCGGCGCCGTATACAGGGCGGCAAAGCCGCCTGTACGGGCGGAGACGAAAGCTCCAACCGTTGTGCTCACTTCGGTTTTCGTGACCGGGTGCGCGCCTATAGCCCCTGCGACGGGTTGTCGCAAGCGGCATTGTCGTGGTCAATTTGCGGCTTCTTTCAGTGGTGGCATTTCGGCAACACAAACGGCAGTGGCCGGCGAGCGCTTGCGTGTACCAATGTACCATGGTACAAAATGGCTATGGATATAGAGCGCGTGCAGACAGGGGTTCGCCTGGAAAAGCGACTGGTGAAGGTCCTCAAGGCCTTGGCCGAACACCGCGACATGAGCCTCGGCGATCTCATCGAGGGCATCGTGCTGCATGCTTTCGAAGGGCAGACGCCGTTTTCGCCGGCGACGCTCGAAACAATCGGCCAATTGAAGCGCATCTATGGGCTGGAGCTTGGCGCCGCGGACAGCCACCGTCTGACCGAACGGAAGGGCGAAGGCGGATGACGAGCCATCTTGAGCGTTGCCACAGCATCGTCCTTTCCGGTCCGGTCGATCGCGTCTTTCCGCTGTTCTCGCCGATCGGCGAGACCTTGTGGGTGGAGGGCTGGGATCCGGAGTTTCTGCATCCGCAGGACGGCGAAACGCAGCAAGGCATGGTCTTCCGGACCGCCCATGGTGATGAGACGACTCTCTGGGCCTGCGCTGACTGGGATCCTGTCGGGCATCGTGTCCGCTATGTCAGGGTCACGCCGGATTCACGTTTCGGATTTGTCGAGGTGGCCTGCCATCCGGCGGCTGACGGCGGCACCGAGGCATCGATCGCCTACACGTTCACCGCCCTGAACGCGTCAGGCAGGTCGTATCTATCGCGCTGACGGAGGACGCGTTCGCGCGCATGATCCAGGCGTGGCAAGTCCGCATCGATGCGTGGCTGCTCACCGACGCGTCAGTCGGTCATCGCCACGACTAGAACGTGACCCGACCGAGCACGCGCAGCCCATCGCCCTGCGGCTCGACGACCACGGCCTCGCCTTCACGTGGCGAGACGCCGGTCAGCGCCACGATGTCTTCCAGATGGGTGACCATGACCAGATTGTCGGAGCCGGAATAGGCGCGGATTTCCTTCATGATTGCCGCGATCTGCGCCGCCTTCTGCGTCTCATCCCCCTTCAGGAGATCGAGCGGCGCAAACAGCTCCGGCTCGGCCTCGAAGGCGATGCGCGCGGTGTCGAAGCAGCGGCAATAGCGGCTGGACAGCACACGCTCGATGGGTGCCGCCCGCGCCGCAAACAAGGCGCCGATCTTGCTCGCCTGCTGCTTGCCGCGCGCCGACAGGTTGACCTGGGTGGCACAGCTGTCGATGTCGAAATTGGCCGGATCGGTGGTACCGGTGACCATGGCATGGCGAAGCAGCACGACATGGCCGCCGTCGCGTAACAGCGCCCAGCCGGCGTCCGTTGCATGGGCCGCGGCCGGGATGGCGATGAGAAGCAAAGCCAACAAAAATCGAATCATAGGCTATCCTTCTCCGGTTCCCGGCATGGGCTCCGGTGACTCGACATATAGGGACGGTAAAGCCAGCCGAAAGACAAGGCGCGGTCGGGCAGAGCCCTACTTCTTCGCCAGTTGTTTCTTCACCAGATCGATCTTCTGGTCGGTCAACGGGATGGGCAAAGTGTAGCCGGCTTCGGTAAAGCCCTGCTTGGCGTTCTCGAAGAATTCGATCGCCTTTCGATATTCGGCCTTGCCGCCGCCATAGCTGGCGCGGTTCCAGTGGATGTCGCCGAGATTGTTCTGTTCGAAGGCCCACTGCATCGGCTGGCTTTCGCGGGTGAACACCTTCAACGTTACCGTGAAGGCGGCCTCGGCATCGCCGAGATATTTGTCGGTCCGCTGGAGATTGCCGAGGTTGAGAAGGCTCATGCCGATGCCGTTCTGGGCATTGGCCCAGTCGACGGGTGCGACTTCGACGGTCAACACTTCAAGTGCCGCCCGCCGTGCGGCGATGGACTCGAGCAGGGTCTTCGGGTCGGCGTTGCTCATGCTCAGCCAGTGCAGCGTCGAGCCAAGGCCGGCCTGGGCCAGCGCCCATTGCCGCGGGTTCGTCTCGCGCTTGTATTCGCGCAACGCATCGCGGTAGGCGGCGATCGCTTCGCCATAGTGTTCCGGCTTGTCGGTCACGCCTCCAAGCAGCTGCAGCGTGTTGCCGAGATTGTAGTGGCTCATTGCCCAGTCGAGCGGGAATTTCCGTCTGACATAGACCTGTCGGGCGGCGTGGAACGCCGCCGCCGACTGTTCTAGCTTGGCCGCGTCGCGGGTGCGCTGGCCAAGCGTCTGGTAGATCGAACCGAGGTTGTTCTGCGCCGACGCCCAGTCCATCGGAAAACGCTGCCGGGTAAACACCGTCAGCGCATCGTCATAGGCCGCCGCGGCCTCCTCAAGTGCACTGGTGCCCAAGTCGAAGCGGGCGACGCCGCTTAGGGCGTTGCCGAGGTTGAGCCGGCTGGTGGCCCAAGAGACCGGGAAGGTTTCACGGGTTCGCACCTCGAGAGCGGCGCGGAAGGCGTCGGCCGCCGCGTTGATCTTTGCCTTGTCGTTGAGCTGGATGCCAAGCGACACAAGCGTATTGCCGAGATTGTTCTCGACCATCGCCCATTCCACAGGCGCCTTTTCGCGCGTGTATTCCTCAAGCGCCAGCCGGTAGGCCGCCTCCGCTTGCGTCAGATGCTCGCCGGCGGCCTCGCGCTCGGAAAGCGCATAGAGCGCCAGGCCGAGGTTGTTCTGCGAAGCTGCCCAGTCGAGCGGCACCTTGTCGCGCGGGCGCTTCTCGAGTGTGGCACGCATTGCCGCCACCGCTTCATTCATGCGCTTCGGGTCGCTCTCGCGTTCGCCGATCTTCAGGAGCACATTGGCCAGGTTGTTCTGCGCGGCGGCCCAGTTGAGGTCGTCCTTCTCGCGCTCGAACAGGACAAGCGAAGCGCGAAAGATCTGCGCGGCCTCTTCGAGGCGCGCGGTTTCGGTTTCGCGCTCGCCGATGGTCTGCAGCACCACCGCCATGTTGTTGCGGGTGATCGCCCAGTCGCGATTCTGTTCGCCATTGGGGATGAAGTTCAGGATGATGCGATAGGCCTCGATGGAGCGCTGCAGCGCATCCAGATCGCCGGAGGCATAGCCGAAAGCATTCAACGCCTCGGCTTCCTGGTTCTTGTAGTTCCAGCGCAGCTTGTCGTCCCATTTTTCGGCCAGCGAAAACGCCTTGGCGTAGTCGCCGGCAGCGGACTTGTAATCGAAGACCAGCGCCGAGGCATCCGCGCGCCTGGCGTAGATCGCGGCATCGGCAAGGCGCTTCTGCTTGACGAGATCTTCGGCCTCATCGACCGCATCGCCTGCCTGCTCGACCCGGCCGACCGCGTCATCGAGGAATTTGCGCGCCGTCACGATTGCGCCCTGGCCGATGGCCTCGTCGGCGGAAGCAACGAGGCGCTTGATCTCGGGATCGTCGGTGCGCAACGCCGCGCGCTCGGACATCATCTTCTTCAGGCGCTCGGCCTGGGCGTCGAGCACCTTTTGCAGATCCGTCGGATCCTCGGGGATTTTATCCGTGCCGAGCGCCTTCAGCACGCCATAGAGCGCGTCGAGCGGGACGCCTTCCTGCAGCGAGGCCAGTTCCACCTGGGCCCGCTTCGGGTCGGGCAGGTCGGAAATGGTCAACAGCAGCTGCCGCCGCTCGCCGGTGATCAACCCGTCGTCGCCGGTCGGCTCCGGTGGCGCAATGCCGAAATAGAGCAGGCGGCGCAGGCTCTCATTGACCCAGGGGCGCTGCTTGGCTTTGGTGTCGAGGTAGACCTCCTCGGTCACCATGCGCATGACCGAGCCGAACTCGGTGCCTTTCATCGCGGCGAGGTGGCGCAGCAGAGCGGCCGCGTAAGGGCTGTTTTCGCCAACCGCGCCATCGAGTGCCGGGCGACCGGGTTCGGCGGCAAAGCCGACCACGGTGCCCAGGCTCGCGTCTGTCGCCGCCGCGTTGCCGAGGGCCTTGGCACCACGCACCGGTTCCAGGCCGCCGGCGCCAATCGGCGAGGCGGAGGCGGTCGGGGCGCGCCGCACCACTGCGTCCGCCGGAAACGGATTTGTGCGGCATGCATCGAGCAGCACGATGGTCACCGGCACGGTCGTCTTCAAGGCACCCATGACGGCGGAAATCGGCACCAGGGCCGCGTCGGCATCCTTCAGGGACGATATGTCGGCATCGACCGGTACCAGATAGTTCTCGCCGCCGGCCTCGATGCCATGACCGGAATAGTAAATGAAGGCGACATCGGCGCCTTCGGCATCCTCGGTGAATCGCTCCAGGTCGCGCTTCAGCTTGGCGGCGTCGCGGTCGGTGACGTTACGGGCGTCGAAGCCGAGGTCGGTCAGCATCTTGGCCATGTCGCGGGCGTCGTTGGCCGGGTTGGGGAGGGCGGCGATATGTTCGTATTTCGACTGGCCGATGATCAGCGCCACACCCTTCAGGCTTTTCGCTTCGCCGGCCTGCAGAGCAGTTGCGGCAAGGCAAAACAGGGCAGTGGCGAAAGCTGTCAGCCACGCCTGCCGGAAAAGATTACGCTTCGAAGTTTCGACAAAGGCCATTTGTCGTTCGCGCCCGCCCCGATGATCCAAACCCTCTATAACGCTGCCAGCCGACCATGATCAAATTCAGGCGCGATTGCGCCACGACCGTGGCTCGCCTATCACGGGAAAAATGTCTCCGCTCACCGAAACCGTGCTCTTCGTCTTCAGCCTTGTCGCGCTCGGCTATCTCGCCGGGGTCACAGGCTATCTCAGACCGGCGAGCGGCGAGGGGATATCCGATTTCGCGGTCAGCGTGGCGATGCCGCTGCTGTTGTTCCAGACCATGGTGAACGCCGATTTCCACGGCGTCGCGCCATGGTCCCTGTGGGGCGCCTATTTCGCGGCGGTAGCGATCACCTGGGCCGCCGGCCATCTCGTCACCACGCGGATCTTCGGACGGGATGCACGTGCCGGGGTCGTCGGCGGTGTGTCGTCGGCCTACTCCAATGTCGTGCTGCTCGGTGCCCCCTTCATTCTCGGCATATTCGGGCCGAGCGGCTTCGAAGTGCTGTCGCTGCTCGTCTCCGTGCATCTGCCGGTCATGATGATGGCGTCGATCGTCCTGTTCGAGATGTTCGGCCGGACTGGCAGCGAGCCTATGCACCCCTTGCGCATCATCCGCAGTTTCCTGCGGCGGCTGTTCATCAATCCACTGATCATCGGCATTCTTGCGGGACTGGCGTGGCGCCTCAGCGGCGTGCCGCTGCCCGACCTTGCCATGCGACTGGTCGATGCGCTGGCCGATACGGCCGGGCCGGTGGCGCTGTTTGCCATGGGGCTCAGCCTGCGCCGCTTCGGCATTTCGGGGAATGTCCGTCCGGCGCTGGCGCTTTCGGTGCTGAAGCTGTTCCTGATGCCGGCGCTGGTTCTCGCCTTCGTCTGGCTGCTCGGCCTGCCGCCCTTGACGGCGAAGGTGGCGGTCGTGATCGCAGCGCTGCCATCCGGCATCAATTCCTATCTCATCGCCGTGCAGTTCAACACCGGCCAGGCGCTGGCATCGAACCAGATGACCATCGCCACGGCCTGCGCCGCCGTGACGACTGCTTTCTGGCTGACGGTGGTGCTCCACGTTTTCTGACAGGTTATGCTGATATTCAGACAATGCCGGCCTGCGATCTTCATGCCATATGTCGGCCTGCTCTCGCCTCGGGCTGGCCCAACCCCTATATGCCATGTAGCGATTGCTTGCGGGCCTTGCCCTAGGTAAAGAGCAGTGGCTCCGGCGTGCCGGCTTCAGTTCCATGGCGCACGCTCACCGAAGACTTCACAGACCGGCCCGTCAGTGCGCCGAACGGAGGATAGACCATGCTTCAGAAAACCAGCCATTTCATGCGGCAGGCCAATCTCATCAACGGCGAATGGGTGCAGGCCGACAGCGGCCAGACGGTCGACGTCAACAACCCGGCCACCGGTCTCAAGATCGGCACTGTGCCGAAGTCGGGCAAGGCCGAGACCCGCCGTGCGATCGAGGCCGCCGAAGCTGCCTTCAAGTCGTGGCGCAAGACGACCGCGCTCGAGCGCTCGAAGCTGCTGCGCAAGCTGCACGACGCGATGATGGACAATCAGGACGTGTTGGCCGAATTGCTCACCATCGAGCAGGGCAAGTCCCTGTTCGAGTCCAAGGGCGAGATCGGCTCGGCCGCTTCCTACATCCTGTGGTTCGCCGAGGAAGGCCGCCGCACCTATGGCGACGTGGTGCCTTCGCCATGGGCGGACCGCCGCATCCTGGTGACCAAGGAACCGGTCGGCGTCATCGCCGCCATCACGCCGTGGAATTTCCCGTCCTCGATGCTTGCCCGCAAGCTCGGCCCGGCGCTTGCCGCCGGCTGCACCGCGGTCGTAAAGCCAGCCTCGCAGACCCCGTACTCGGGTCTGGCCTGGGGCGCGCTCGCCGAGGAAGTCGGTTTCCCCAAGGGCGTCATCAACATCCTGACCGGTTCGGCCAGCGAGATCGGCGACGAGATCTGCGCCAATCCGCTGGTGTCGAAGATCACCTTCACCGGGTCGACGGAGGTCGGCAAGCTTCTCATCCAGAAGTCCTCGGTCACCGTCAAGAAGGTGTCGATGGAGCTTGGCGGCAACGCGCCGTTCATCGTCTTCGACGACGCCGATCTCGAGCGTGCCGTCGCCGGCGCGATCACCGCCAAATACCGCAATTCAGGCCAGACCTGCGTCTGCACCAACCGCTTCCTGGTTCAGGCCGGCGTCTATGACAAGTTCGTCGAAAAGCTCGCTGCCGCGAGCAACGGGTTGAAGGTCGGTTCCGGCCTCGAGGACGGCGTGCAGCAGGGACCGCTGATCGACGAAAAGGCTGTCGAGAAGGTCGAGGAGCTGATTGCCGACGCGACTGCCAAGGGCGGCAAGATCGTCGCCGGGGGCAAGCGTCATGCGCTCGGCGGTTCGTTCTTCCAGCCGACCGTCATCGCCAATGCGACGCCCAAGATGCGCTTCATGAAGGAAGAAATCTTTGGCCCGGTCGCACCGGTGTTCAAGTTCGAGACCGAAGAGGAAGCCATCGCGCTCGCCAACGACACCGAATTCGGCCTCGCCTGCTATTTCTACACCGGCGATCTCGGCCGCGCCTTCCGCGTCATGGAAGGGCTGAAATACGGCATGGTCGGCGTCAATGAAGGCCTCATCACCACGCCCGAGGCGCCGTTCGGCGGCGTCAAGGAATCCGGCCTCGGCAAGGAAGGCGGACATCAGGGCATCGAGGACTACCTCGACACCAAATATGTCTGCATCGGTGGCCTCGGCCTCTGATAGGCTAGCTCCAAGCGGGCAGGTCTGTGACCTGCCCGCTTGAGTCGAGAAAACCAGCCGAAATTCTCTGAATCAACTGGCGTTTGCGAGCATGGCGAATGAAGGACGGTGAGGTTTTCGGTACGACGCAGGCAGGCGAGCCGGTGCGTCGCTTCGCGATCAGGGGTGGCGGTCTTACCGCCAACATCATCGGGCTCGGCGCAATCATCCAGGATTTGCGCCTCACCGGACACGATGCGCCGCTGGTGCTCGGCTACAACAATTTGGCAGCCTATGAGACCGACACCGCCTTCTTCGGTGCGGTCGTCGGCCGCTACGCCAATCGCATCCGGGACGGCCGCTTCACCATCGCCGGCCAGCGCTACCAGACCGAACGCAACTTCCTCGACAAGCACACGCTGCATGGCGGCTCGCAAGGCTTTTTCCACCGGCCGTGGACGGTTTCGCTGCATGGCAGGGATTTCGTCACGCTGACGCTGCATGATCCCGACGGCACGATGGGCTTTCCCGGCGCGCTCGACGTCACCTGCACCTACCGGCTGAAGATCCCCGGCACGCTCAGCGTAGAACTCACCGCGACCTGCGAGGAGCCGACGCTGTGCAACCTCACCCAGCATTCCTATTTCAACCTGGATGATGGTGGCGCCGGCGACATTCTCGACCACAGGATGATGCTGAATGCCGGCGCCTATCTGCCCGTCGATGGCGACATGATCCCGACCGGCGTGGTCAAGCCGGTCGACGGCACGCCCTTCGATTTCCGCCAGGCGCGGCCGCTGCGCATGGAGACCGAGGGCGAACAGCTGCCCTATGACCAGAATTTCTGCCTCGCCCCGACGCGTGGGCCGCTCAAACAGGCGGCTTGGACGCAAGGGGCGAGTTCCGGTGTCGAGATGGAGGTGTGGACCACGGAGCCCGGCGTCCAGCTCTACACCGGCCAGTACGTGACGCCGCGCAAGGGGTTGGAAGGGCGAGACTACAAGGCCTTCTGCGGGTTCTGCCTGGAGCCGCAGGTCTGGCCGGATGCGCCGAACCGGCCGTATTTCCCGCAGGCGACGCTGTGGCCCGGCGCGATCTACCATCATGTGACGGAATATCGGTTCCGGCTGCCCTAAGGTCTGTTGATATTCAGGTCAGGCCGGCCTGCAAATGGCTAATACCTGTGGTTCCGGTGCTCGCGTACCCAAACGTACGCTCCGCACCGGTTGTCGGAACCCGTCATTTTCGACTCGGCCCGACCTGAATCTCAACGGACCTAGCCGTCGAAAGCGGTTCGTAGAACCTCGAACGGGGCCAAGGCGCCGCGCACCTGCACCACGGCGGCGGCGACACGGTGCGCGCGCAATACGGCATCCACCGGGGCGTGACCGGCGAGGCGTGCAGCCAGATAGGCGCCATTGAAGGAATCGCCCGCGCCGGTTGTGTCGACGGGGGCGGCGACATGGATCGCCGGCACGTCGTGCGATGTTCCGTTGCCGGCAATCAGTGCCAGCGCCTCGCCGTTCTTGACGACAACTTCGCTGACCACTTGCCCAAGCCGGGCGGCGGTCGCTTGCGGCGTTGCATCGCCGAACAGCATCTGCTCATCAGGAAAGGTCGGCAAGGCGATGTCGGTGACGGCAAGCGCTTCGGCAATCGCTGCCTGCGCATCCTCGCGCCGGCGCCAGAGCCGCGGCCGGTAGTTGGGGTCGAAGGCAACAGTCGAGCCTGCCGCCCGCGCCCTGGCCACGGCCGCCAACAGCGCAGCCCGCGGGGCATCGTCCAGAATTGCCAAAGTGATTCCGCTGAAGTAGACAAGCGCCTGATTTTCCAGGTTTTTCGACAATGCAGGCGGATCGGAGGCGAGCTGCCGGGCGGCGGCGTCGCCGCGCCAGTAGGTGAAGGAACGCTCGGCGCCGGTCAAAGTGATCGCATAGAGGCCGGGCCGCGCCCCGGCTATGACCGGGCTGGAACCGATGCCGATGCCGTTTTCAGCGAAGAAAGCGATCTGGCCTTGCGAGAAGGGATCGTCGCCAAACGCCGAGACATAGGTTGCTGGCCGCTCACTGCTCAACGCGTGCAGCGCCCACAGCGTGTTGAACGTGTCGCCGGCAAAACCCATGCGCCAGTTCGGGCCTGTCTGGCCAGAGAGTTCGAGCATGCATTCGCCGATCGAGGCGACGCCGTTTCCCGCCATCTACAATCCTCCAGTGATCCCGGTGCTGTAGCTTTTTGCCACGGGCAGCGCCATGCTTGGCAAGCAGGCTTTTTTCCGCCACAGCGTTTTCCCACAGGCTGGCGGGATGCGATCCGCCCGGCAAAACGTTGTCTGCAGAAGAGGAACCGGTTTGGCATCGTTATGGCGTTATCTTCTGGCGGGTCTTGGTCTGGCTGCCTTGCTGGTCGGCATTCTCGCGGTCGTCTATCTGACGGCGCCGCGATCGGTGCAGCCTGCCGGTCCGGATGTCTCGCGGACGAAGAACACCGACAACGGGCTTTTCGTGGCAAGTTTTTTGCCGGAGCGGGGCGTCGTGCGGCAAGGCGAACTGGAATCCTGGCTGCTGACCCTGAAGACAAAGGCCGGCGCGCCGGTGGAGGGGGCCGCGATCGCGATTTCCGGCGGCATGCCGCAGCACAATCACGGCCTGCCGACCAGCCCGCAAGCGACCGACTATCTCGGCGACGGGCGCTACCGGATCGAAGGTGTGAAATTCACGATGAGTGGCTGGTGGCAACTGCACTTCGCCATCTCAGCCACGGCCGGCTCCGACACGGTGCTGTTCAACGTGGTGCTGTGAGCGACCGATGAGGCACTTTCCGCGTTTTCTGGCGCTGTTGGCGGCCATCGTCCTCGCCGGTTGCGGCAAGCCGGATTTCTCCGACGCCGAGAAGAAGACCGTCGCCTCGCTGGCACTGTCAACGCTGCCGTCGCTGAAGCCCGACACCACCAACCGCTTTGCCGATGTGCCGGCGGCCGCCGCACTCGGCTCGACGCTGTTCTTCGATCAGGGGATGAGCCGCGACGGCACGGTCTCCTGCTCGACCTGCCACAAGATCGACCGCCAGTTCCAGGACGACCTGCCGCAAGCGGTCGGCGTCGGCCACACCAACCGGCGGACCATGCCGCTGGCGGGCGTGGCGCGCGATCCCTGGTTCTTTTGGGATGGCCGCCGCGACAGCCTGTGGGCGCAGGCGCTGACGCCGCTCGAAAATCCGCTGGAGCAGGCGGGAAACCGTACCGCCTACGCGCATTACATGAAGGCGCGATTCGGCGAACGTTATGAGCGCATCTTTGGACCGCTGCCCGATTTTTCCGGCATGCCGTTGAATGCAAGCCCACTCGGAACCGATGCCGAGAAGGCCGCCTGGAACGCGATGAGTGATACGCAGCGCAACGCGATCAACGGCGTCTTTACCAATATAGGCAAGGCGATCGCCGCCTTCGAACGGTCGATCGAGCCGGCGCCGACGCGCTTCGACCGCTTTGCGCTGGATCTCGCCACCGGCGCCGAGGCCAAAGGCGATGCCGCCTTTTCCCAGGAGGAAATCCTCGGGCTGAAACTGTTCATCGGCAAGGCCAATTGCGTGACATGCCACAATGGGCCGCGCTTCACCGACAACAGTTTTCACAACACCGGCGTGCCACCGGTAGCGGATCTGCCGCCCGACCGCGGCCGCATCGATGCGGTACGCCAAGTCGAGGCCGACCCGTTCAACTGCCTGGGCGCCTACCGTGATGGCGACGCCAGTGCCTGCGGCGAGCTGCGCTTCATGGTCAAGGATGGGCCGCAGCTGATCCGGGCCTACAAGACGCCGTCGCTGCGCGGTGCCGCCACGCGTCCACCCTATATGCATGCCGGGCAGTTTTCGTCGCTCGACGAGGTGATCGCGCACTACGCAAAGGCTGCGCCCAGCGTTGAAGGGACATCCGAAATCCATCCGCTGGAACTGTCGGATCGCGAACGTGCGGCGCTGGTGGCCTTCCTGAAGACGCTGGCCGAGTGATCTACCGATCCTTGACCGTCTCCATCGCCACGAAGGTCGAGGTCTGGGCGACATGGGGCAGGGCCGAGATGCGTTCGCCAAGCACGCGGCGATAGGCGGCGATATCCCGGGTGCGGACCTTCAGCAGATAGTCGAAGCTGGACGCCATCATGTGGCATTGCTCGATCTCCGGTACCGCCTGAACGGACCGGTTGAAGGCATCGAGTGCTGCGGATCGGGTGTCGGACAGTTTCACCTGGACGAAGGCGACATGACCTTCGCCCATGCGCTCGCGGTCGATGATCGCCTGGTAGCCCCTGATGTAGCCGTCCTTCTCCAGCCGCTTGACCCGCGCCTGCACCGGCGTCTTCGACAGGCCGACCTTTGCCGCCAGTTCGGACATCGAAAGCCGGCCGTCACTTGCCAGCGCTGACAGGATATTCCGGTCGATGCGGTCCAATTGGTCTTCTGTCATCGAAAACACAGTCCATATGCCAAATCTCGACCGCAATGTTAGATCGAATGACCTAAAATGTCGATTTCTTCGGACCGACTGAAATTCGCACTTGTGCTAGCTTGCGCCATTCGGTCCGGTGACCGCCGGCCCGATCCCCTTTGCTCGATCCACGGGACCGCCATGCCGCTAGATACCATCCGCCAGCAGATCCGCGCCAACTATCTGCCCGACGAAGACGAGGCGGTGCAGCGACTGGCCGAGGCGACGGGGCATTCCGCGAAAGGCCGCAAGGCGATCTCGGCCCGCGCCGCCGATCTGGTGCGGGCGGTGCGCGGCTCGTCGGACCCCCGGCTGATGGAAGTCTTCCTTTCCGCCTACGGCCTTTCCACCAAGGAAGGCGTGGCGCTGATGTGCCTGGCCGAGGCGCTGCTGCGCGTGCCCGACACCGAGACGATGGACGATCTCATCGCCGATAAGATCGCGCCGCACGACTGGTCGGCGCATTCGGGCGGTTCGAGCTCCATCTTCGTCAACGCCTCGACCTGGGCGCTGATGCTGACCGGCCGCGTCCTCGATGAAGGCGAGGGCGGCATCGAAGGCACACTGCGCTCCATGGTGCGCCGGCTGGGCGAGCCGGTCATCCGCAAGGCGGTGGCGGCAGCCATGCGCGAGATGGGTGAGCAGTTCGTGCTCGGCCGCACCATCACCGAGGCCGTCAAGCGCGGCCGGCCGATGACGCAGAAGGGCTATCTCTATTCCTTCGACATGCTGGGCGAAGCCGCACGCACCGAGGCCGACGCGTTGCGTTATCATAAGGCCTATGCAGACGCGATTTCCTCGCTCGATTCCGGTTCCAACGGCCCGGACATCCGCCAGAATCACGGCATCTCGGTCAAGCTCTCGGCGCTGCATCCGCGCTACGAGGTGGCGCAGAAGGACGAGATGCTGCCTGTCATGGCCGAGCGGCTGTTGTCGCTGGCGCTGGCCGCGCGGCATTCGCGCATGGGTCTCAACATCGATGCCGAGGAGGCCGATCGCCTCGATCTGTCGCTCGACGTCATCGACCGGGTGCTGGCCGAGCCGGAGCTTGCCGGCTGGAACGGCTTTGGCGTCGTCGTCCAGGCCTATGGCCCGCGTGCCGCCTTTGCCATCGACTGGCTCTACGCGCTGGCGAAGAAATACGACCGCACCATCATGGTGCGGCTGGTCAAGGGCGCCTATTGGGACACCGAGATCAAGCGGGCGCAGACGCTCGGGCTTACCGGTTATCCCGTCTTCACCCGCAAGGCCAACACCGACGTTTCCTACATGGCTTGTGCCAAAAAGCTGCTGTCGATGACCGACCGCATCTATCCGCAATTCGCCACCCACAACGCCCACACCGTCGCCGCCATTTTGTCGATGGCCGGGGACCGCGATTCCTTCGAGTTCCAGCGTCTGCACGGCATGGGCGAGGCCCTGCATGAGACGGTGCGCAAGGCCGAAGGCACGCGCTGCCGCATTTATGCGCCGGTCGGCGCGCATTCCGATCTGCTTGCCTATCTGGTTCGGCGGCTGCTGGAGAACGGCGCCAATTCCTCCTTCGTGCATCAGCTAACTGACGAGGAGGTCGAGCCCGAGGACATCGCCCGCGATCCGCTCGAAACGGTCGAGAGCCAGGGCCCCGCCGCCAATCCGGCGATTGCCCGCCCTTCCCAGATATTCGGCGCTAGTCGCCGCAATTCGAAGGGTTTTGATATCACCGACACGGTGACGCTGGCGGCGATCGACAAGGCCAAGGCTGCGTTCGCCGGCCCCGATCGCTGGCATGCCAAGCCGATCACGCGGGCCGCCGGTTATGGCAAGCAACGGCCGATCGTCAATCCGGCCAAACCCGCGGAAGTCGTCGGCACGGTCAGCGAAGCCGCCGCCAAGCAGGTGGCGACCGCCGTGCGCATCGCCGTGGAGGCGCAGCCAGCCTGGGCAAAGCGTCCTGTGGCCGAGCGCGCCGCCATCCTCAATCGCGCCGCCGATCTCTATGAGGCCAACGCCGTCGAGTTCTTCGCACTGGCCACCCGGGAAGCCGGCAAATCGCTGGCCGACGGTGTGGCCGAGGTGCGCGAGGCCGTCGACTTCCTGCGCTACTACGCTGCCGAGGCGGCCAACGCCGAACCGGGCACGCAGGCGCGCGGCGCCATCGTCTGCATTTCACCGTGGAATTTCCCGCTCGCCATTTTCACCGGCCAGATCGCGGCGGCACTCGTCACCGGCAATTCGGTGATCGCCAAGCCGGCCGAGCAGACGCCGCTGATCGCCTTCCGTGCCGTCGAAATGCTACGCGAGGCCGGTGTACCGGAAGACGTCATCCAGCTTCTGCCCGGCGACGGGCCCTCGGTCGGCGGCCCGCTGACTGCTGATCCGCGCATCGCCGGTGTCTGCTTCACCGGCTCGACCGAAGTCGCCAAGCTGATCGAAAAGCAACTGGCCGAGACCGCCGCGCCCGACGCCATGCTAATCGCCGAGACCGGCGGCTTGAATGCGATGATCGTCGATTCCACCGCGCTGCCCGAACAAGCGGTGCGCGACATCCTGGCCTCGGCCTTCCAGAGCGCCGGCCAGCGCTGCTCGGCGCTGCGCGTGCTCTATGTGCAGAAGGACGTCGAGAAGAAGATGCTTGAGATGCTGAAAGGCGCCATGGAGGCGCTCAGCATCGGCGATCCCTGGCGGATTTCGACCGATGTCGGCCCGGTCATCGACGACGAGGCGCAGACTTCGATCCGCGATTACTGCACGAAGATGGGCCTGCAGGGCCGGCTGATCGCCAAGCTCGAAGCGCCGAAGGATGGCCGCTTTGTCGCGCCGCATGTCTTCCGGGTCAAAGGCATCGAGGACATGGAGCGCGAGGTGTTCGGGCCAGTGCTGCATGTCGCCACGTTCGACGCCGACGAGATCGACGCGGTCATCGCCGCCATCAACCGCAAGGGCTATGGCCTGACCTTCGGCCTGCACACGCGCATCGAGGGCCGCGTGCAGCATTTCGTCGACGGCATCCACGCCGGCAACATCTACGTCAACCGCAACCAGATTGGCGCCGTCGTCGGTTCGCAACCGTTTGGCGGCGAGGGGCTGTCGGGCACCGGGCCGAAGGCCGGCGGCCCGCACTATCTCCGTCGCTTCCGCAAGGGGCCGGAGGCCGGCACGCACATTGCCGAA
The DNA here is from genome assembly GCF_056404355.1 of Mesorhizobium sp. P2_D5. Lineage (NCBI taxonomy): Bacteria > Pseudomonadati > Pseudomonadota > Alphaproteobacteria > Hyphomicrobiales > Phyllobacteriaceae > Mesorhizobium > Mesorhizobium sp. P2_D5. The sequence continues at coordinate 670,746 of NZ_JBFUEE010000004.1, read as the reverse complement.
GGCCACAAGGTCACGGCGACCGAACTTGCCGACAATCTGCCCGATCCGGCGTTGGGTGGCTGGTCGACGCGGCCCGACCGGATTGCCATCCTGAGGAAGCATCTGCGCGGCAAGGGTGCCGCGGCCATTGGCGCCGCCGCCGGCATCGACTTCGGCCAGGTCGACCTGCCCGGCCCGACCGGCGAGGCCAACACGCTGTCGCTGTCGCCGCGCGGACGAGTTCTGTGCCTCGGTCCCGATCAAGACACGCTGCTTGCCCAGGTGATCCAGGCACTCGCCGCCGGCAATGCGGTGCTGGCCGTTGCACCGGGCGCACCGGCGGCGCTGTCTGCGCTGACCGGCAAGGGCCTGCCGCTGGCCGCCATCGACGGCCGTCCGGATCCGGTCGAAGCGCGCTCGCTGCACGTCGATGTCGTCGCCTTCTCGGGCACTCAGGAGGCCGCGCGCATTGTTCGCAAGGTCATCGCCGACCGCTCAGGGCCGATCGTGCCGCTGGTCAGCGAGGTGCTCAACCCGGCGGCCTATGCGCATGAACGCGCCGTCTGTGTCGACACCACCGCGGCGGGGGGCAATGCCAGCCTGCTGGCCGGCTCCTGAAGGACCGGCTGGTCACACCTCTTCGGGTGCGCAGCCGAACTTCAGCAGATTGCCGTGCGGGTCCCGGATATGGAATTCCTTCATGTTCCACGGCCGCACGGTGAACGGACTGAGTTGCCTGACACCGCGCGCTGAAAATTCGGCATGCAGCGCCGGCACCTCGCCGCCCCTGATATAGCAGGACGAAACTTCGGGGAGTTTGCGGTCGTCGCTCTTCCAGAAATGGATTTCGATGTCGCCCGGCGCACGATCAGATAGTCGTCCATCTCCGGCTCGACGACACCAAAGCCGAGCTCATCGCGGTAGAAATCGCGCGTTGCCTCGATGTCGGGCGAGGGCAGGATCGGAATGCTGCGCGCAGGATCTTGGGCAGGCGTTGCCATCTCAGGCCCCTTCCACGACGGAAAAACCCTCGAATTGCGGATGGCCGAGATAGTGGACTTTCGTGGTGCCGACATTTCTGTGGGCGGCACGGAAATTCTCGGACTTGGTCCAGGCGACGAAATCATCGTGGCTCGCCCACACCGTGTGCGAGGCAAACAGCGTGTAGCCTTCAGTCTCGTTGACCGGGCCACGCAGCAGATGGAACTCCCGGAAACCTTTCAACTGGGCAAGGCTTGAATCGCGGTTCTTCCAGACGGCTTCGAAATCGGCTTCCGAGCCGGTCTGCACCTTGAAGCGGTTCATGGCGATGTACATGGAGGTTCCTTTCATTCGGGTGTTGATGGTTGACGCCGCGACAGTTTCAAAATGGGCCGATTTCGGCCTCGAACGCCAAACTCTTGCTCACGGCCTGTGGTGGAATTGGAGGAAAAGGAGCTGCCTTGCGCACGATGCCGAGCGCGACCTTGTCGAAATTCGGCGATCCAGAGCTTTGCACAATGCGCAGGTCATCAATGCCGCCGCGGCTGCCGATGATGAATGTCACAACGGCATTGTTGCGAGCAGCCAACTGTACCGAACGCGGGACGCCGCGATTGACACGGCTGAGCTTTCGGAAGACGTCGCCGCGGTAATTGTCTTCCGCCGCGCTGCCTGCCTCCTTCTGTTTCTTGCCCTTGCTGGCCGCCTGCGCCAATCGGTCCTGGCCATTCGCCGTGCCACGCTTCTCATCCGCTTGGCTGGTGCTGGGCGGGGCGGCTGCCGGAGTTGGCCTGGCGCTGGGAATCGCTTGCTGCTCCGGGACGACGGCAGGCTCGGCCTGAACGGTCGGCTGTGCAAGGGTTTCAGTCTTTGCAACGATGCTCTTGTCATCGGTGCGCGGGGCTGTCGCCACCAGAATGTCCGGCGTGACGGAAGGCTGTTTGACAGGCGCTGACAAAGGCTCGACCGGCTGTTTGGCGGTTTCTTGAACAGGTTGAGACGGCTCTGTTGGTGTCGTCGGCCTGGCCGCCTTTGAAGGCTCTGATTTGGTCGGCCGTGGATTGGGCACCAGCTTGACATTTACAGCCGCCGGATCCTGGTCCAGTGCGCTGCCGACYACCTTGTCTCCGGACTGATCGCTGCCCTCCGACCGCATGGCATCCTGGGAATCGAATGTCCCCGAGGGCGAAATCAGAAAACCCGCCGCCACCGCCGCATGGAGCAGGCAGGAGACGATGATCGCCGCCGTCCATCTGCGGTTCCAGGCCGATGGCCGCGGCGGCGCAAGCGGCTCGGTTGGCACGATCGCCAGTTCGGCGCCGGGTTCGGGGAGGGGACTGATGTCACGCATGTCGCGGGACGAGACCTGCAGCGACCCGTGCGGACTTGTCAAATCAAGATCGCTTGGTCCAAACGACAAGCCGGCCAGGGGCCGTGCCACCGTGCTTTGCAGGAATGCGGGATGCAGTCCCATCTCAGACGCCGAAGGCGATACCGGTCTTGGTGTCGGTCTTCAGCTTGCGCATGCAGGCGTTCGGATCGACGGCTGTGCCGGCGCATTCCGTCGCGCTGTTGATCAGCACACGGCTGACCTTGGCGCAGTCGGTGCCGGCCAGATCGAAGCGTGTCACCTTGGTCTTGCCCGCAGGCAATTCCTTGAAGTCGAGCACGGTCAGCCGGTCGACGATGCCTGCCTCGTTGAACAGGGCGATCTCGAACGCCGCCTTGGAGAGGTCGGCGCCGAGGTTGTTGCTGACCACGAAGGTCAGGCGGCAGCCCTTGTCGGAGGCTTGCGCGCCGTTGAGTTCGAGGGCCAGCGCGGGAACCGGCGCGGACTGCTCAGGCCATGCCGGAACCATCGCAAGCGACATCGCCAACGTCGAGGTCAGCAGACGAAGGGATGTCCTCAAGCTCGCCATTGCCGTCAGCCTCCAAATCGCATCGTTGCCGCCAGCTTCAGGGTTATGCCCGGTTCGTAGACAGCAACCGTCGTGCTGCCGTTCAACGGGTTGGCGTATTTGACATCGAACAGATTGTCGGCGCGGAAATCGACCTTCAGATTGTCGGTCGCCTGATAGCTGGCGAAGGCGTTGACCAGCGTATAGTTCTTGGCCACTGCATTGCCTTTCGGCTTGCCATTGTACTGCACTTCGCCACCGACGGTCAGCTTGTCCTCGAGGAAGCGCAGGCCGAGTTGAGCCGTGACCTGAGAGGACGGGATGGTGGCAAGGTCTGCCCGGTCGCCTTCATAGGATATGGTGTGACCATTGATGATGGAGGCGGAAAGTCCGGCGTAGCCCCATGCCGCATCGTAAACCCCCTCCATCTCGAAGCCGTCGATCTTGGCCTTGGCAAAATTCTGGTACTGGAAGCAGATCGGGATGCCTGGGCCGAACGGGCAGCCGCTGGTCGGGTCGAACGGCGACAGCGTCACGCCGTCGATATAGTCATCGACATTGTTGTTGAAATAGGCCGCCTTGATGCGAAGCGCGTCGCCGGCCTCCAGGATGTCATTTTGCTTGTAGTTGACGCCGAATTCCGTCGTCTTGCCGGTTTCAGGCCGCAGATTGGGATTGGGCAGGAACGGGAAGGAAACACCGGCCGGATGGTTGCCGCTGATCAGCGTCTCCGTCAGCGAGGGAGAACGGTAGCCTTCCGCATAGGTGCCATAGAATTGCAGGCCGGCAAGGCCAGCGCTTTCGAAGGGCGAGACGCCGACAGTGATGCGCGGCGACACTCTATCGCCGGAAGTCTCGTGGGTATCATCCTTCAAGCTGTAGTTGTCGTAACGCAGGCCGGCGATGACTTCGAGCCACTCCCAGGTGAGCTTGTCCTGGACATAGGCGCCGGAAACGTTGCGCTTGCCGGAAGGCGTGTAGAAGCTGTCACCACCGGCCGTGCCGCCGGTCTCGACGTTGTCGCCCGCCCAGTCACCGCCGTAGGTCAGTTCGTGCGCGACGCCGGCGGTCTCGAACCTGGACGTGTTCCAGATGTCGATGCTGGTCGTGCCGACATTGAAGGTCGAGGTCGAACCTGTCGGCAGCACCACAGGCAGGCCGGTGACCGGATCAAAGCGTTTTAGCGGGACGAGGCTCTTCAGGTCGAGGTTGGTCTTGTTGTAGGAGGTGTTGATGTGGAGATCGAGCCAGCTCTTGTCTTCGTCGGTGATGTTGTAGCGGGCTGTGAAGGTGTTCGACTTCAGGTCCACATCATTCACCGGCGCGCCACCGCTGATCTCGTTCCAGCCATCGCTTGAGCCGACCCAGCCGAGCTTCAGCTCACTGTTGTCGGTCGTTCGGATGGTGGTCTTGAGCAGGCCGCTGAGCACGTCGAAGCCAGTGCCCTTGGCGGTATCGCCATCGCCATCCTTGTAGTCGTTATAGTTGCGGTAGACGATGTTGCCGAGCGCATCCCAGTTCTCGTTGAAGCGATAGGCGCCGGATGCGCTGGTGGTCCAGCCCTTGCCATTGCTCTCATAGCGCCCGGTGACGGAGCCAGCCCATGTCTCGTTCGGCTTGAGGAAATCCTCGGCATCCTTGGTGTCGAAGAAGACCACGCCGCCGATGGCGCCCGAGCCATAGGTGTTGGCGACAGGACCGCGGATCACGTCGACGGAGTTGACGAGCTCAGGATCGATGTAGAAGGTCGACTGCGTGCCGTGGTCGGAACGCTGGAAATTCTGGCGGGCGCCGTCGACGATAACCGCGACGCGACCGAAATCCTGCAGGCCACGGATGTTGATGCTGGTGCTGACACGCCTGGCGTCGGCCTGCGCCGCGACACCGGGCACACCAAGCAGCATCTCGTTCGGCGTCGTCGCCATGCGGCGGTCGAGCTGTTCCTGGTCGATATGGCTGGCCGAAGCCAGCGATTCGATCGCTGTCTCGCCGGTGCGGCTCAGCACCAGGATCTTGTCGAGCAGTGTTACGCCCGCCGGGGCGGGCTTTGCCTCTTCCGCCTTCGGCGATTCCGCCGCTTGCTGGGCGCTGGCTGGTGGCGCCAGCAAAGCGACTGCCGCGACGCTTGCCAGCAAGGCTGCCATTGCTCTTGCCGTGGATCGCCCGCCAAGACCCTCATCAAACGGGCCAGTGTCAAACCGGCCGCGCCATTCCCAATTCATCAACCCCATGCCCCAACTCCAAAGTCCAGGTTCGGTGCTGGCTGGCCTGGGGCTCGCTGGCGTTTTTTGATCGTGTCCGGCGTCTTAAATGTTGACTCATTTACTCCGGTATTGCACTGACTAGTAAACATGATTATTCAAGTCAAGAAATGAATCGGCATTTATGCAGGCCTAGCCAGGCGCCCGGCACAGGAAAGGGATCGATCCAGATGAACACGCACAATCCCAATGACTTTCGCTATCGCGTCCGTCGTTCCGACGACACCTCCACCCGTTTCGACCGGGTTCCGCTGGCGGTGCGAACGCTGTCCAGCAACACCCTGTTCCAGGGCGAGCACGAGATCGGCATCGAGCATCATGGCGCGCTCTACCGGCTGAAGATCACCCGCCAGGGCAAGCTCATTCTCAACAAGTAAGGCAAGGCAGTAGGGACGAAACATGGACCAGCGCGTAAAACCCGCCCCGCATGAAATCCGGCGGGCACGGACAGAGAATCCGAAGACGCGCGAGCGTGATCTGGCTGCCCAGCTCGGCATTTCGGAGGCCGAGCTCATCGCCGCGCATTGCGGCGACGGGGTTGTCCGCATCGAGCCGCGCGTCAACGATCTCCTGACCGGCCTCGAAGCCGTCGGCGAAGTCATGGCCTTGACCCGCAACGAAAGTGCGGTGCACGAGAAGATCGGCGTCTACGACAAGATCGTCACCGGCAACCACAATGCCATGGTGCTCGGCGAAAACATCGATCTGCGCATCTTCCCGAAAGTCTGGGCGCACGGCTTTGCCGTGGAAAAGCGCGATGGCGACGACATTCGCCGCAGCCTGCAGTTCTTCGACGCGGCGGGCGAGGCGGTGCACAAGGTGCATCTGCGGCCTGCCTCCAGTCTCTATGCCTACCAAAAGCTGGTCGCCGCGCTCGAATCGTCGAACCAGGAGCCGACGATCGACATTTCTGGACACGTCCCCGACGACGAGGTCCATGGCGGGGAAACCACCGCCAATCTTGACGATTTGCGCGACCGCTGGAGCCGGCTGACCGACGTGCACCAGTTCTTCGGCATGCTGAAGACGCTGAAGCTCAGCCGCCGGCAGGCGGTGCGTATGGTCGGCCAGGACTATGCCTGGCGGCTCGACAATGACGCCGTCCGCGCCATGTTCCATCATGCCGCCGAGGGCGAGATGCCGATCATGTGCTTTGTCGGCAATCGCGGCTGTATCCAGATCCATTCCGGTTCGGTCAAATCCATCAAGCCGATGGGGCCATGGATCAACGTACTGGACGAGACCTTCCACCTGCACTTGCGAACCGACCACCTCCATGAGGTCTGGGCGGTGCGCAAGCCGACCAAGGACGGTCACGTCACCTCGCTCGAAGTCTATGATGCCGACGGCAAGATGATCATCCAGTTCTTCGGCAAACGCCACGAAGGCGAGAGCGAGCGCGACGACTGGCGATTCCTGGCGGAACACCTGCCGCGCATCCCTAGCCCGACCGCAGCCTGAGGATGATACCTATGGTTTCCTTTTCCAGACTGGCGCCTGTTCTCAGGCTGGCGCTTGGACCGGCAATCGGTCTCTCCCTGGCTTTTGTCGCCTTGCAACCCGGCAACGCCGCCGAGGGTGCGACCGTCTTTGCCGATCGCTCGAAGATAGTTGCCATTGGCGGCTCCATCACCGAGATCGTCTACGCGCTCGGCGAGGAGAAGCATCTGGTGGCTCGCGATTCCACCAGCCGGTATCCGAAGGCCGCACTTGATCTGCCTGATGTCGGCTACATGCGCCAGCTGTCGCCGGAAGGTGTGCTGTCGGTCAACCCGACCGGCATCCTTGCGCTGCACGGCAGCGGTCCCAGGGAAGCCGTCGATGTGCTGAAGAAGGCGAGTGTCCCGTTCATCGAAGTGCCCGAACACTATAGCCACGAAGGCATCCTGGAGAAGATCCGCATCGTCGGCAAGGCACTCGGCGTCGACGCCAAGGCCGAGGTGCTGGCCAGGGAGCTTGATGCCAAGCTCACCGCGGCCGAAAAGCAGACGGCCTCGATCAAGCAGCGCAAGCGCATCCTGTTCGTGCTGTCGATACAGGGCGGCAAGATCCTGGCCGCCGGCAGCGAGACCGCCGCCGATGGCATGGTCAAGCTGGCGGGCGGGGGCAATGCCGTGGAAGGCTTTTCCGGCTACAAGCAAATGTCCGACGAGGCGATCATCACCGCCAGGCCGGACGTGATCCTGATGATGAGCAATGCCGGGCCTCCGGTATCGGACGACGAATTGTTCGCCAATCCGTCCATCGCCTCGACGCCGGCGGGTGCCGCACGCAAGCTGATCCGCATCGACGGCGCCTATCTGCTCGGCTTCGGGCCGCGCACGGCCGATGCTATCCACGATCTCGCCGTCTCGCTTTATGGCGGGCAGGTCACGGATTGAGCGGGCAGATCATGGTCGATCAATCAATGGCCGGCCCGGTGAAGGTGATGGCGGGTGCATCCGAAGGCGACCGCTCGGGTCGCGCCCGCATCGTCATTCTTCTGCTGTGCCTGGGGCTCGTCATCGCCGTGCTTTTGTCGCTGACGTCCGGAGCATCGGACGCATCGGCCGCCAACGTCATCAGCGACTGGCTGTTCGGCACCGTGCCCCGCGACACCGCGTTGAGCGCCCGCGACAGCCTGATCATCTACGACATCCGCGTGCCGCGCATCATCCTCGGCATGCTGGTCGGCGCAGCACTTGCCGTCTCCGGCGCTGTCATGCAGGGGCTGTTCCGCAATCCGCTCGCCGATCCCGGCCTGATCGGCGTTTCGGCCGGGTCCAGCCTCGGCGCGGTTGCCGTCATCGTGCTCGGCGCCACGGTGCTGGCGCCGGTGACGGCCATGCTCGGCACGCTTGCGCTGCCGCTGGCGGCATTTTGCGGGGGGCTCGCCACGACGCTGGTGCTCTACCAGGTTGCCACGCGACGGGGACAAACGTCGGTCGCCACCATGCTGCTCGCCGGCATCGCGCTGGCAGCGCTTGCCATGGCGCTGACCGGCATCCTGATCCTCATTGCCGACGACCGCCAGTTGCGCGACCTGACCTTCTGGCAACTCGGATCGCTCGGTGGCGCGACCTGGGCGAAGATCGCTTCGGTCGGACCGATCATCGTGCTGGCGCTGGCGGCGATGCCGTTCCTGGCGCGCGGTCTCAACGCACTGGCGCTGGGTGAGGCGACTGCCGGCCATCTCGGCATTCCGGTGCAGCGGCTTAAGTACACGGCCATCATCGGCGTCTCGGCGGCGGTCGGCGCATCCGTCGCCGTCAGCGGCGGCATCGGTTTCGTCGGCATCGTCGTCCCGCATCTGCTGCGGCTGCTGATCGGTCCCGACAATCGCTACCTGCTGCCGGCGTCGGCGCTGCTCGGCGCCTCGCTGCTGCTGTTGGCCGACGCCGTCGCGCGCACCATCGTGGCGCCGGCTGAATTGCCGATCGGCATCGTCACCGCGATGGCCGGTGCGCCGTTCTTCCTGTGGATACTGCTGCGCAAGCGCGGCGTCGTTGATTTGTGATTTGGGAACCTGTGAGGCTCGGATGATCGAGGCAAGGGACGTTTCCGTGGCAATCGCCGGCAAGCGCATCGTTGCCGGTGTCGATTTCGCCGCACACCCCGCCGAGGTGACGGCAATCGTCGGCCCCAATGGGTCCGGCAAGACGACCTTCCTCAAGGCGCTGTCCGGCGAACTTGCCTACACCGGACATGTCGTCCTCAACGGCGGCGATCTCTCGGCGATGAAGCCGGTCGAGATCGCCGTCCATCGGGCCGTGCTGCCGCAGGCGACGACGCTGTCGTTTCCGTTCACGGTGCGGGAGGTGGTCAAGCTTGGCCTTGTCGGCGGCCGCTCCGGCGTCTTGCCGGGTGAGGACGCGCGGCTGCCTGAACGGGCGCTGGCGCGCGTCGACCTCGACGGTTTTGCCGGGCGTTTCTACCAGGAGCTTTCGGGCGGCGAGCAGCAGCGTGTCCAGCTTGCGCGCGTGCTGTGCCAGGTCTGGGCGCCGGTGCTCGACGGCAAGCCGCGCTATCTGTTCCTCGATGAGCCGGTTTCCAGCCTCGATATAAAGCACCAGCTGATCATCATGAACATCGCCCGCGACTTCGCCAGAAGGGGTGGCGGCGTGGTCGCCATCCTGCACGACCTCAATCTGACGGCCATGTTTGCCGACCGGATTTTTGTCATGCATCGCGGCAGGCTTGCTGCCACCGGCTCGCCACGGGCCGTGCTGAGCGACGACCTGATCGAAAAAGTGTTCGACTGCCGGCTCAGGGTCGGCGTGCTGCCTGCCGGCGACATGCCATTCGTATTGCCGCAGTCGACGGTCTGTTGATACTCAGGTGAGGCGGCCTGCGAATGGCGGTTTCCTGCGCTTCCGGTACTCACGTACCCGAAAGTACGCTCCGTTCGTTCTCGACTCAGCGTGACCTGAATCTCAACGGACCTACTCAGACTCGGGAGACTTGCTCAGGCGGCAGGTGCGCGGCGCTCAACCAGCATGTCGATACCGAGCAGGTTGCGCACATTCGGCCGCGCCGCCACGAGATCGGCGATCGTGTAGCGCTCCAGAACCGCGAAGAACGCGTTCAGCGCCTCACGCAATGCCGAGTTCAGCGCACAGCTGTCGACCAGCGGGCATTCGGCGGCATCGTTCTCGAAGCATTCGGCCATGGCGAAGCTCTCTTCGGTCACGCGCACGACATCGAACAGGCTGATGGACTCGGCGGCACGGCCAAGTCTGACGCCGCCATTCCTGCCGCGCACGGTTTCGACCAGGCCGTGCTCGACCAGCGGCTGCAGGATCTTGAACAGGAACAGCTCCGACACCGAATAGGCGGCCGCGATCTCGGGGATGCGGCTCAATCGATCATTGTTGGCGGCACAATACATCAGGATGCGCATGGCATAGTTGGTCTGGCGCGTAAGCCGCATTTTGTCCTCACAACGCGCTGGAGCGGTAGAACCACGCCAGATTTCAAAACTTTACTGATGCGGCTCTGACCCCGAAATTTCGGATTCGCCACATTGGCCTGGGCGGAATATGGCCTATACCTTGGAACAATTCCAGACTAGCCGGGCACAATAGATGAACATTCTCGTCAACTTTGTGTGTGCATCCGAGCAAGGTGCGAGCGAAACCGGCTGTAACGGGCATTTCGCCTGATGAAACACTAAATAGGCCCGAGATTGACGAGGAGCAGCTCATCCATGTCACAATCGGTCCAGTCGCTGGCGCCTGTCCGTTTCGATGCCGACGCGGAGGCCAAGCTTTCCGCCTTGCGGTGGACAAAGTTTATCGCGGCGGCGGCGCTGGCGCTTTGCGTGCTGGTGTTTGCGCTCGCCAAATCGTTCGAGCACATCTATCCGTGGCTCGGATTTGTTGCTGCCTTTGCCGAGGCCGCGACCATCGGCGGGCTGGCCGACTGGTACGCGGTGGTGGCGCTGTTCAGGCGGCCGCTGGGATTGCCGATCCCGCACACCGCCATCATCCCCGAGAACCAGAGCCGCATCGCCGACAATCTCGGCCGCTTCATCGAGGTCAATTTCCTGGCGCCCGAACCAGTGCGTGAAAAGCTTGCCGAGGTCGATTTCTCGGCGCTGGTCGCCGACTGGCTCGCCGATGCCGAACGTGCGGCAGGCCTGTCGCGCTTTGTCGTGCGGCTGGTCCCTCAGACGCTCGCCGCCGTCGAGCAATCCGGCCTGCGTGGCTTCGTCACCAGCCGCATGCTCGAGCAGATCGAAAAGGTGCCGCTGGCGCCGCTGGCGGCCGAGCTGTTGTCGGCGCTCACCGACGACCGTCGCCACCAGAAACTGTTCGACGAATTCACCAAGGTGATCGGCCGGTTCCTCAACGACGAGCAGGCGCTGGCGACGATGCGCGAGAAGATCCGCGAGGAGTTGCCGTCGCTGTTCAACCTGTTCCGCGCCGACGCTTACCTGCTGAAGAAGATCGTCGCCTCGGCCGGTTCGCTGCTCGACGAGGTGCGGGCCGATCCCGACCATCCAATGCGCGCCGAATTCGACCGTTTCGCTCAAGCCTTCATCGAAAGGCTCAGGACATCGAAGCAGTATGCCAAGCGCGCCGAGAAGCTGAAACGCGATTTCCTCGCCCGGCCGGAGGTCAAGGGATTGGCCGGCGACATGTGGGCAAGCCTCAGCCAGTTCATCGAGCAGGACGCCAAGGCGCCCGAGTCGATCATCCGTACGCATCTCGCCAATATGTTCGTCGAGGTCGGTCGCCATCTTGCCGGCGATGCACAGATCCGGGCCGACATGAACCAGGGGTTCGTGGTGGCGCTCGCTTCGTTCGTGGAGAGCCAGAAGAGCGGCGTGTCGAAATTCATCGCCGACCAGGTCAAGCGCTGGGACCTGGCGCAGCTGACACGGCTGATCGAGATGAACATCGGCAGGGACCTGCAATACATCCGCTTCAACGGCATGATCATTGGCGGGCTTGCCGGTGTCGTTCTCTATGTCGCCGAGCGGCTGTTCCTCGTCGGCTGACGCCCATTCGGCCCTGGACCGATTCCACTGCGTCCGAATGGACACGCGGCACATCGGTGCTATTCTCCCGTCCGGGAGCCCAATCGGCGGCGACAGGGGAGAAGACCATCATGGCCAAGCAACCGGAATCCGATTCCTTCATGGACATGTTCGGCAAGTTCGGCCGCGACCTGAAAGTGCCCAACGTCGATGTCGAGGCAATTCTTGCGCATCATCGCAAGAACCTCGAAGCGCTGGAAAAATCGGCCCGCGCCAGTGCCGCCGGCGCGACCTCGCTGTTGTCCAGGCAGCGCGAAATGCTGCAGGACACGCTGCGCGAAGTCACCGAGATGGCGCAAAGCTACCGGGCGCCGGGCAATCCGCAGGAACTGATGGCCAAACAGACGGAATTCGCGCGCAAATCCTTCGAGGCTGCGTTGAAGAACGCCGGCGAAGTGGCTGAACTGGTCAAGAAATCCGGCACCGAATCGGTCGACATCCTGCGCACGCGCATCAAGGAGGCGATGGAAGAAATCCGCGCCGGCTACGACAGGAAGTAGCGGTCTCCGGCCAAGGTGGCATTGTTGCCGCCGGCAGCCCGAAAGCCAAAGAAATCCCGATTTACCCTGCCGTTGCGGTGGTCGGCATGGCATGATCGCGGCCGATGTCGGCGGAACGGATTCGCGCAGGGCGAATTGACAGGGGCCGCCAGTTCGTGGTCCGGAGGCGTTGGAAGCTATCGGGAAACCAGGAATGACTGAAATACGGCCCAAGACGCCGCCGACCTACGAGCAATTGAGGACGATGGCCGGGCAGGAGCTTGGCGTGTCTGAGTGGACCACGGTCGACCAGAATCGTATCAACCAGTTCGCCGAATGTACCGGCGACCATCAATGGATCCATGTCGACCCCGTGAGGGCGCGACGGCAAAGCCCGTTCCGCACGACGATCGCGCACGGCTACCTGACGCTGTCGATCATCGGCGCACTGGCGCTCGGCATGGGTATCGTGCCCGAAAACACCCAGGCTGCCTTCAACTACGGCTTCGACAAGGTGCGTTTCCTGGCGCCGGTCAAGGTCGGCGCGCGCATCAGGCTGCGCACCACGCTGCTGTCCATGGAGGACAGAGGCCCTGGCCAGTATCTGATGAAGGCGGCCAATACGGTCGAGATCGAAGGCGAGGAAAAGCCGGCGCTCACCGCTGAAACGCTGGTCATGCTCTACGAGCGCCGCAAACGGGCAGGGGCCTGAGCCTTACGAAACGCTGGGCTGCGCGCGGCCAACGGTGCGGGCCGAGAGCAGCGCAAGGAATAGCGCGACCAGCGCCAGTGCCGTTGCCGTCTGAAAGGTGACCTGCATTCCCCGGGCGGCGGCCAAGGAACTCAGAATGTCTTGTTCCCCAGCCGATGCGACGGCGAAGACGGCGCCCATCAACGATGCGCCGGTGATGAGGCCGAGATTGCGCGACAGATTGAGCAGGCCAGAGACGACACCGCGCTCGCCGGCGCCAACACCGGTCATGATCGCTGCATTGTTGGACGTCTGGAACAGCGCGTAGCCGATGCAGGTGATGGTGATCGGCACGACATAGCTGGCAATGCCGAGTTTCGTCATGGCGAGCGACAGCAGGAAGGTGCCGGTGGCGAGGCTGGCCAAGCCGGCAACCATCATCCTGTGGGCCCCGAAGCGGTCGGTCAGGCGTCCGGCCAGCAGCGCCGACAGGGCCGAGACGAGCGGGCCGGTCGACAGCACGAGGCCGACCATAGCGGCATCTAGCCCGAGCCCGCGCGACAGGTAGAACGGGGCAACCACCAGGGTCGCCATCATCACCGTTGCGACGACGAGGCTCATCGCCAGGCTGGCGCTCAGCTGGAGGTCACGGAAGCCGGCAAGCTTGATCAATGGGTTCTTCACTTTCGCCTGCGCGGCGGCGAACAGAACGACGCCGATGCCGGCAGCTATCAGCAGACCGATGTTGAGTGCGCCGAAATTGCCTCTGCCAAGAGTCATGGCCAGCGCATATGCGGCCAACGTCAGGGCCAGGAGGGCGGTGCCTACGGCGTCGAACTTGCCTCGATCGGTGTGGGCTGCCTTGCCGTTGGCCGGCAAGGCACGATAGGCGAGAGCGAAGGACAGCACGCCCAGCGGCACGTTGACGAGGAATATCGCCCGCCAGCCGAAGCCCGCGATCAGAAGGCCGCCGAGCGAGGGCCCAAGCGTCGTGCCGATCGCGGACATGGCGCCGAGCAGGCCCATGGCGCTGCCGGTTTTGGCCTTGCTCACCGTTTCGGCGACAAAAGCCAGCGTCAGCGCCATCATCAGCGCGGCGCCAAGCCCTTGCACGGTCCGCGCGGCGATCAGCAGCCAGAGTGTCGGCGCCAGGCCGCAGAGTATGGATGCCAGCGTGAACAGCGCGATGCCGCCAAGCAGCAACGGCCGGCGCCCGAACATGTCGGCCAGCCGTCCGGCGCTGACAATCAATGTGGTGATGGCGAGCAGATAGGCCAGAACAACCCACTGCACCGACTGGAACGAAGCGCCGAACGCCTGCATCAGCGACGGCAGGCCGACGCTGGCAATGCTGGTTCCCAGCGACGACAGTAGGGTGGCGAGCGAAAGGCTCGCCAGCGCCCGTCGGGAGGATTGGACCTGGGGCGGCGCCGATACGCGCTCATTTTGCTCTGCGATTGCCAAGGCGATCTCCTTTCCATCGGCTCCAGAACCGGAGCTGTCGGAGATCTAGTCTCTTGGATGATATGGCGGAAGGCGCAGCGTTTGCATGCTATTCGTGCACCAAACGCCATATCATGTGCTATGATCCGCCGATGGCATCGCCCGATCTCAATTTGCTCGTCGCTCTCGACGTTCTGCTGACCGAAGGCAGTGTGGCGCGCGCCGCCAATCGTCTTGGTCTCAGCCCCTCGGCGATGAGCCGGACGCTGGCGCGGCTGCGCGAGGCGACGGGCGATCCGCTGCTGGTTCGCGCCGGCCGTGGCCTGGTTCCGACACCGCGTGCGCAGGAGTTGCGGCAGCAGGCTGGTCGCGTCGTCCAGGATGCGGAAGCATTGCTGCGCCCTGCCAGGCTCCTCGACCTTTCGGACCTCGCCAGGACTTTCACACTGCGCACCAATGAAAGCTTCGTGGAAGAGTTCGCGCCGCGCCTTGTTGCTCGCATCGAAGCGGAGGCGCCATGCGTGCGACTGCGTTTCGCGCCGAAGTCCGACAAGGATGTCGCGCCGCTGCGCGAGGCGGCGGTTGACCTGGAAATCGGCGTCGCCAGTGAAACCGGACCCGAGATGCGTATTCAGGCCCTGTTTCGCGACCGCTTCGTCGGTGCGGTGCGCGCTGGCCATCCCTTGAGCGAGGGCGTCGTGACGCCCGAGCGCTACGCGGCAGGCCGCCACATCAGTGTTTCGCGGCGTGGTCGCGAGAAAGGGCCGATCGATGAAGCCCTTGAGCGGCTCGGACTCCAGCGGACTGTCGTGTGCATGGTTTCCGGCTTTTCGGCCACGCTTGCCCTGGCGCGTGCATCGGACCTGATCGCCAGCGTGCCCGAGCGGCACACGGAAGGCGCGCGCGCCGGCATGCACAGCTTTCCGCTGCCGGTCGCCACCATGGAGGTCACCATCTCCATGCTCTGGCATCCGCGTCTCGATGCCGATCCGGCACAACGCTGGTTGCGCGACTGCGTGCGGGAGGTCTGTGCAGCATCTCGCTGACCGGCAATCAACGCGCCATCGCCGCCTCGACCACCTTGAAAATCCGCTGGTCCGCGCACTGGGCAACGTTGAAGCGCAGGAAGCGGCTGGCTGTCTGGGACAGGCTGAACGCATTTCCGGGCGCCAGCACGATGTTGTCGGCGAGAGCGCGGCGGGCGACTTCGGCCGCATCGACGCCATCCGGCAGGCTGCACCACAGGAACAGCCCGGCCGGCTGGTCGATCCAGGGCGTGATGCCGATTGCCTTCAGGCGGGTGCTCGTCTCGCCCATGGCGCGCGAAAGCCGCGCCCGCAGCAGGTCCATGTGCTTGCGGTAGCTGCCGTCCTTCAGCAGCGTCAGCACCAGTTCGGCCGCAAGCCGCCCGCCGCCGAAGGTGGTGGCGATCTTGAGATCGGTCAGGCGCTCGATCCAGTCGCGGGGCGCTGCGATGAAGCCGCAGCGAACCGACGCCGACAGCGTCTTGGAGAAACTGCCGATCTGGACGACCCGGCTCAGACCATCGAATGCCGCCAGCCTGGGGGCGGGCGCATGTTCGAAATCGGCAAAGATGTCGTCCTCGACGATGGTCAGGTCGGATTGATCGGCGAGCTTGAGCAAGCGGTGGGCGGTGACTGGCGACAGGATCGCGCCGGTCGGGTTGTGGATGGCCGAATTGGTGATGTAGAGGCGAGGCCGGTGCTCGGCCAACGCCTGCGCGAACAGGTCGATGTCCGGCCCGGACGGTGTGTAGGGAACGCTGACAACCTTGGCGCGGTGGGCGCGCAGCAGAGCGTGGAAATTGAAATAGCAGGGATCGTCGACCAGTACCGTGTCACCGGGCTCGATCAGGAACCGGCACAAGAGATCGATGGCCTGCGTGCCCGATTCCGTCAGCATGATCTGTTCGGGAGAGGCTTCTATGCCATGCTCGGCCATGCGCCGCGCCAGCAGGTTTCGCAGGGGCGGCAGGCCGAGCGGCGTGCCGTAGTCGGCGAGCGCGGCATCATCGGCGCGCGCCACGGTGCGCAGCGCGCGGCGCAACCCTGCCTGGGGCATCCACGCGGCCGGCAGCCAGCCGCAGCCGGGTTTCAGACTGTCATCGCCTGCCTCCAGCGACTGGCGCGAGATCCAGAGCGGATCGACCGCGCGGTCGAGCCGGGGACCGATCTCGGCCAGAGACAGCGGCGCCAGCGAGCCGGCGGCATAGAAGCCTGAACCCGGCCGGGAACGGATCGCGCCTTCTGCGGCGAGCCGCTCATAGGCTTCGACCACGGTGGATTTGGAAACCTGCATGGATCTGGCGAAGGCGCGGATCGACGGCAATCGCGCTCCCGGCGTCAGGCTGCGCGCGGCAATCCGCTGGCGAACAGTCGCCATCACGCTCTCGACCAAAGTGACCGTGTCTTCAATCTCAAGCGCTGTTACCGTCATCTGTACTGCCTTGTTGGCCATTACAGTTTTGTGAAATTGTACCCCATTGTCTCTGGCGACACCATAGGCGCAGGCCCGATAGAGGGCGAAACAAAACGGAGCCTGTGATGGACAAGATGGCGAGCGGCTGGGTGAACGGATTCGTCGGCGTGCTGATTTTCAGCGGCTCGCTTCCGGCAACGCGCGTCGCCGTGATGGATTTCGATCCAACCTTCGTGACATCGGCCCGCGCGGCGATTGCCGGACTGCTTGGTCTCGCCCTGCTGCTGGTGTTCCGCCAAAAGCGCCCGGAGCGAGGGGATCTGCTGTCGCTGGTCATCGTCGCGCTCGGCGTGGTGGTGGGTTTTCCCCTGCTGACGGCACTGGCGCTCAAGCACGTCACCTCGGCCCACTCCATCATCTTCGTCGGCCTGCTGCCGCTGGCGACGGCGATTTTCGGCGTGCTGCGCGGCGGTGAACGTCCTCGCCCGGCGTTCTGGCTGTTCTCGTGCGTGGGCAGCGGGCTGGTCGCGGGCTTTGCCCTGATGCAGGGCGTGACAGCCTCGCCGGTCGGCGATGGTCTGATGCTGGCCGCCATCGTCGTCTGCGGCCTGGGTTATGCCGAGGGTGCAGCGCTGTCGCGCAAGCTCGGCGGCTGGCAAGTGATCTGCTGGGCGCTGGTGCTGTCGCTGCCGATCATGCTGGTGCTGACTTTCGCGACGCTGCCGCCATCCTTTGCCAGCGTCGGCTCCAACGCCTGGATCGGGCTCGCCTATGTCTCGCTGTTCAGCATGCTGATCGGCTTCGTGTTCTGGTACCGCGGCCTTGCGCAAGGTGGCATCGCTGCGGTGGGGCAGTTACAGCTTTTGCAGCCGTTCTTTGGCCTGGCACTGGCGGCGACGCTGCTGCATGAGCAGGTCAGTCCGCAAATGGTGGTCGTGACGCTCGGTGTGGTGCTATGCGTGTTCGGCGCGAAGAAATTTGCCAGGTAGTTCCGGGAGGGTGGCTCCTGTCCCTAGAACTTCGTCACCACCCCGATGCCGATGCCCTCGAAGCCGCCCATGGCCATCAAAGCCGCGGGCGCTTCTTCGAGGCTGATCTTCTTGCCGACCAGAAGTTCGGGCTTGAGCTTGCCGTTGCGGATCATCTCCATCATCGCCTGGTAGCGATAGGCCTGCATGCCGTGGCTGCCGAGGATCTCGAGTTCGAAGGCGATCACCTTGTCCATAGGCACCTGCGGGCGGGCGTGCTCGCCCAGCATCAGGCCGACCTGCACATGGCGGCCGCGCCGGCGCAGGTTGGCGATCGAATTGAACGAAGTGGTGGGATGGCCGAGCGCGTCCATCGATATGTGCGCGCCGCCATTGGTGATCTGCTTGACGGCCTTGACCACATTCGGCGTTTTCGACGCGTTGATGGTGGCGACGGCGCCGATCTTCGTGGCGAAATCGAGCTTCTCGTCGGTGAGGTCAATGGCGATGACATTGGCGCCCATCGCGCTGGCGATCATGATCGCCGACAGGCCGACGCCGCCGCAACCATGAACGGCCACCCATTCGCCCGGCGTCACCCGGCCCTGGTCGACGATGGCGCGAAACGAGGTGACGAAGCGGCAGCCGAGGCTGGCGGCGGTGGCGAATTCCATCTCGTCGGGCAAGCGTACGAGATTGGTGTCGGCGTGTTCGATGGCGACATATTCGGCGAACGAGCCCCAGCCGGTGAAGCCGGGCTGCGTCTGATGTTCACAGACCTGGTGGTTGCCCGAGCTGCATTCGAAGCAGTGGCCGCAGCCGACGGCGAACGGCACGGTGACGCGTTCGCCGGCCTTCCAGCGTGTGACATGCTTGCCGGCGGCCACCACGACACCGGCCAGCTCATGGCCCGGTACATGCGGCAGGCGGATGCCGTCGTCATGACCCATCCAGCCATGCCAGTCGCTGCGGCACAGCCCGGTCGCCTCGACCTTGATGACGACGCCATCGGCAGCCGGTTTCGGATCGGGAACGGTCTGGATCGTCGGCGCTTCACCGAATTTCTCGAAGACGACGGCTTTCATTGGCAACTCCCAACCTTCAAACGGCCTGTGGGAAACGATAGCCGATTCCCCGTGCGGTCAAGCGGAAATCGATTCCGCCAGACGGGCTGACCGGGTCGCGCCGGTACCGGCGCTACGCGTCGGCGGCCTTACTCGGCATCGATCTGGTTCTGTGGCGCCGCTTTCTGAAAGGCGGGCAATGCCATGCAGGCGGCGTTGATGCGCGCTATCGTCGGGTAGGGCGTCATGTCGAGGCCGAAGCGGGCATTGCTGGTGACCTGCGCAGCCAGGCAGATGTCGGCCAGGCCCGGCATGTCGCCATGGCAGAATGTTCCTGTCTCGGCCGAGGCAGCCAGGATCTTTTCCAGCGGCTGAAAGCCTTCGTTCACCCAGTGGCGGAACCAGTTGGTGATGTCCTGGTCGCCGGCGCCGAACAAGGTGCGCAGCGAGGTCAGCACGCGCAGATTGTTCACCGGATGGATATCGCAGGCGATCATCTGCGCCAGCATCCGGACCCGCGCCCGGCCAGCCGCGTCCTTCGGCAGCAGCGGTGGTTCGGGACGGGTCTCGTCGAGGAATTCGATGATCGCCAGCGATTGCGTCAAGAGCGTTCCGTCGTCGAGGATCAGCGCCGGCACCAGCCCTTGCGGATTGACCGCGAGATAGGCTGGCTCCAGATGCTCGCCATGGCGCAAATGATGCGGGACATAATCATAGCTCAGCCCCTTCATCTCCAGCGCAATCCTCACCCGATAGGAGGTGGAGGAGCGATAGTAGTTGTGCAGGACGATGTCGCTCATGCGCTCACCTCGGCTGGCCGACGGTGATTTCGATCGTGCCGATGCCGTCGACGCCGCCAGTCATCGTGTCGCCTGGGCCTACCGCGCCGACACCGGCCGGCGTGCCGGTGAAGATCAGGTCGCCGGGTTCCAGTTCCACCGCCTCGCTGCAGATCGATACGATATCGGCGATCGGCCAGATCAGTTCGGCGAGGTCGGCATCCTGCCTGACCTTGCCATTGACGGCGAGCCAGATGCGGCCCTTTTGCGGGTGGCCGGCTTTCGCCGCGGGGACCAGCGGGCCGCAAGGCGCGGAGCGGTCGAACGCCTTCGACCAGTCCCAGGGCCGCGCCGTCTTCTTGGCTTCATCCTGCAGATCGCGGCGGGTGAGGTCGATGCCGACGCCATAACCCCAGACATGATCTAGAGCCCGCTCGCGCGTGATGCGGAAGCCTGGCTTGCCGATCGCAGCGACCAGTTCGATCTCGTGGTGCAGATTGCCGGTCAAGGGCGGGTAGGGGATGGTGGTGCCGGAATCGACCACCGCATCGGCCGGCTTGGTGAAGAAGAAGGGCGGATCGCGCTCGTCATTGCCGAATTCGCGGGCATGCGCCGCGTAGTTGCGGCCGACGCAGAAGATGCGGCGCACCGCAAAGCGCGCGGGCGAGCCGGCAACGGCCACCGATGATGCTGCCGGCGAGGGTAGGACGAAGGCTGTCATGTGGGGTCTCTGCTTGGTTACCGGAACATTCGGCCGATTTGGGCCGCCGGGCAAGGCGAATGGGTCGAGAAAGCGCGGCCGCGCTTTCCGACGGAGATGGCGATGTACTATTTGGCAATAATCTGGCCATGGTCGCGAGGCTATTCTAAAGCGCGTCGCGTTTGAACGGATTTGAGGCGACGCGCTTTAGGTCTTTGTCTCATGCATGTCGTTCACCCAAACCGGGGCCACTTTTGGGCGACATGCATCAATCGCCCCTGAACCGAAATGAACCCCATGACCGCAATCCACGATCGCGCCCGGTTCCTGATCATCGACGACCATCCGCTGTTTCGCGAGGCGCTGCACAGCGCGGTGCAGATGGCCTATCCGGAAGTCGACACGGTGGAGGCGCGCTCGATCACCGAGGCGCTCGATCTTCTGGCCGGCGCCAAGCCGTTCGATTTGGCGCTGCTCGACCTCAGCATGCCCGACGTGCACGGCTTCGAGGGACTGCTGCAACTCCGAACCCGCTATCCGCGCCTGCCGGTGGTCATCGTCTCCGGCTATGAGGAGCCGAAAATCATTTCCGAGGCACTGTCCTATGGGGCGGCCGGCTTCATCCCGAAATCGGCGCGCAAGAGCGACCTCGCCGCCGCCATACGCTCGGTGATGGAAGGTGCGATCTATGTGCCGGAAACCTATGAAGCCCGCACGCCCGACGCCGACAGCGTCGACCGCGCCGACATGGTGCAGCGCCTGTCGACGCTGACGCCGCAACAATTGCGCGTGCTGCAGATGCTGCGCCAGGGCCTGCTCAACAAGCAAATCGCCTATGAGCTGCAGGTCGGCGAAACCACGGTCAAGGCTCATGTGTCCGAAATCCTGCGCAAGCTCAATGTCTACAGCCGCACGCAAGCGGTGATCGAGGTGTCGAAACTGGACAATGCCGAGTTGTTTCGCGATCAGGCGGGGTTTTGAGTTTGTCCACAGCGATGGTCAGGCGAACATGGCAAAAAGTGCACTGTCACCGCGATTCATCCGAATTTGAACCGCTCCTTGGCCGCACTAAATACCAACTTAGTGTCCGTGTCCGACCCTGCATCTCCATTACAAAAAGGCGTGCGACCTTGGAGTAGCGACGCCGGATTTCCTAGATATTCAAGAATCCCATTGATCATTCTCTAAGCCAGCAGATGCGCCAGCAGCGCCCTCAATTGCGCCGGCTTCAGCGGCTTGCGCATCAGTTCGATGCCGCCCGCGCGGGCGGCTTTTGCGACGGCTTCGGAACTGTCGGCGGTGACGATCAGGGCCGGCACGGCGCGGCCGAGATAGTCGCGGACCTCGGCGATGGTGGCGGTGCCGAGATCGCCGCCGTCGAGATGCTGGTCGGCAATGACGATGTCGGGCACCCAGTCTGTATCGCCCAGCATGTCGAGGGCGTCGTCGGTCGAGGTCGCGGCCCGCACCAAGCATTGCCAGCGCTCTAGCAGGAAGGTCATGGCCTGCAGAACCTCGACATCGTTCTCGATCAGCAGCACCTTGGTGCCGAACAGGCCGTAGCCGCGCGGCCGTTCCATGTCGGCGCTGCTGGCGATGGCGTCGGCCGGGGCGCCGATCCCGACCGGAACGTCGATGTGGAATATCGTGCCGCGCCCGACCTTGGATGAAAATGTCACGGGATGGCCGAGCGCGCTGGCCATGCGGCGCACGATGGCAAGCCCGAGCCCGAGACCGCCGCCGTCCAGCTCCGCATTGGCCGACGAGGTGCCGCGATGGAATTCCTCGAACACCGCCTCGCGCTGGTCTTCGGGAATGCCGCAGCCGGTATCGGCGACGTCGATGCGGATGGTATCGCCGCGATGCCTGGTGCCGACCAGCACACCGCCGGAGCGTGTGTAGCCCAGCGCATTGGAGAGAATGTTCTGCAGGATGCGGCGCAACAGCGTGCGGTCGGAGCGGACCACGGCGTTGACCGGCCGGAATTTCAGCGACAGCCCCTTCAGTTCCGCCACCGGCAGGAAATCCGAGCGCAGCGATGAGAACAGCGCCTCCAGGCTGACGTCGCCGGTGTCGGGTTGCACCACGCCGGCGTCGAGCTTGGAGATGTCGAGCAGCGTGCGCAGCAGGTCCTCCATCGTCTCCAGCGAGCGCTCGACCTGCCGCACCAGCTTCCTGCCCTCGTCGCTGGTCTGCACTTCGGCCAGCGCCGAAACCGAGAGGTGGGCCGCGTTCAGCGGCTGCAGCACGTCATGGCTGGCGGCGGCGAGGAAGCGGGTCTTGGACAGGTTCGCCAGTTCGGCGTTTTCCTTGGCGGCGCTGAGGTCGATGTTCGACTGCTCCAGCCGGCGCAAGGTCGAATGCAGCTCCTCGGTGCGCGTGCGCACGCGATTTTCCAGCGAAATCGCGGTCTGGAACAGCGAGAAGGCATTGCCTTGCTGGTCCATCGACCGCTCGACGCGGCTGACCAGTGCGGCGTTGATCTTCTTCAGCTTTTCGAGATCGTTGATGTCCCTGAGCGGCATCTTATTCCGCCGCCTGTCGTTCGCCAAAGGCGATGCCGGTGAAGGTCTGGTTCAAATGCATCGACCGGTACTGTTCGCCATAGGTGCCGAAGCCGATGACATTGTTGACCCGGTAGAGCTCCGAGATGTCGCGAAAAACCTGGCGGTTGCGCGCGTCCAGACGGCGCAGCACGCAGTCGAAGCCGAGGATCATGTCGATGCCGCCAAGCCGCTCCTCGACATCCCTGAGCGCCGCGCGCGTCGATTCGACCATGTCCTTGGGTTGGGCGATCGACAGCACGACCCCGTCGTCTATGGCGCAGAAGAACGACAGCGAGCCATCGGGATGCATCTTCTGGATCGACCGGCAGTAATATTCGCCGCCCACTTTCACCACCACCGGATGCGAGGCAAAACTCAGCGGCGTCAGCGTCTGCGCAACGATGCCGACGGACGCGGCGTATTCCTCCGCCGCGTTGGTGGCATTGAACTCGCGCACGATGCGGTGATCGGGATCGGCCGCCGTCACCACCAGCTTCTCGTCGGTGGGAACGAAATTGTCGGTCTTGAAGACGTGGAAAGGGATTTCGGTGGCGATCAGCACGATGATGGCGCTGTCGGAGGTGACGTTGCCGTTCGAGATGAGGCGCGTCGTCTCGAACTTCAGGTCGTCGCCGGCCGAGCCGCCGAGCAGCGGTATGTCGTCGAGGCCCCAATGGATGGCCGAACTCACCGCTTCCTCGGCATAGGAGAGCCCATCGATGAAGCAGAGCGCGAAGGTGCCTTTGGTGCGGTCGCAACCCAGGCGCGCGCGCAGCGACCGCCGCAAGGCCTCGACCTCGCTGGTGATCCTGTCCATGCCCGACGAGGACAGATCGTCGACCATCACGCTGACGGCGGTGAACGCGGCGGACGGAAGCAGCATGGCGAGCACGTGGCCATCCTCGAGGCCTTGCGGCGTGATCTCGCCGGCGGTCGAGCAGCCCGCGTGATGAAGCGCCGGCGCGTGGCTCATGAGCGCCCGGGAAAGGGTGTCGGCCTCGACCAGGCTCTGGGAAAAAAACAGGAGCGCGAAGCCGGCGTCGATTGCCGCAGCCTCCAACGCGATCGCCTTGGCGAATGCGTCCATGTCGGGCTCATCCGTGGTGAGCGCCGACAGGCCGCATGCATAGCGCGTCCGTGAACTGGCCAGCGGTGTTCTCCGCATTTCCTCCGACGCTGTTTTATGCGCGTCGGGCGCGCGGGCGTCTGATAACATTGTTGCCCTCAAACCCTGTTTTGGCAATGGGCGACCGGGGCCGCGCGTTTGGGCTCAGCCCATGACCGAAAGTACAATGTAACGAGTTTGCGACGTGCTGTTTTTTGTCCATTGTGCAGTGTACGAATAACCATGGCCGAAGCGGCAACACCGCGTCGGCAGCGTGATGACCAAGGTTGATACCCAGGGAGGAAGCATGTCGGACGTTTCGTTGATGGTGAACGGAAAACGGGTCAGTGGCGCTGCCGAGGACCGAACGCTTCTGGTTCACTTCCTGCGCGAAAATCTCGGCCTTACCGGAACGCACGTCGGTTGCGACACGTCGCAATGCGGTGCCTGCGTCGTCCATGTCGACGGCAAGGCGGTCAAATCCTGCTCGATGCTCGCGGTACAGGCCTCCGGGTCGACCGTGGTGACGATCGAGGGCCTGGCCAATGGCGCCGATCTGCATCCGGTGCAGGCCGCCTTCAAGGAACATCACGGGCTGCAGTGCGGCTTCTGCACGCCGGGCATGATCATGACGGCGACCGACATGATCAACCGCCACCCCGAAGGCCTCGACGAAGCGACGGTGCGCACAGAGCTCGAGGGCAACATCTGCCGCTGCACCGGCTACCACAACATCGTGAAGGCGATCCTTGCCGCATCGAAGACGATGTCCAAGGGGTCGAAGGGCAAAGCCAGGCAAGCGGCGTGAGAAGGAAGTGGGTAGCGAATAGGGAGTAGCGAATAGTCAGCAGTCTGACAAAACGCCAACTCACCACAATTCGCCATTCACTACTCACTATTCGCTATTTCAGCATTTCGGGAGGAATTTCTGATGGGCATTGAAGGTGTTGGCGCTCGGGTCGCGCGCAAGGAAGACAAACGATTCATCACCGGCGCCGGCCGCTATGTCGACGACATGGTGGTTCCCGGCATGAAGCACGCAGCCTTCGTGCGCAGCCCGCACGCGCACGCGCAGATCAAGAAGATCGACGTCAAAAAGGCTCAAGCCATGCCCGGCGTCATCGGCGTGCTGACCGGCAAGGAGCTCAAGGCCGACGGCATCGGCAACCTCATCTGCGGCTGGATGATCCACTCCAAGGATGGTTCGCCGATGAAGATGGGGGCGTGGTCGCCGCTTGCTTTCGACCGGGTCCGCTATGTCGGCGATGCCGTCGTCATCGTCGTGGCCGAGACCAAAGGGCAGGCGCGTGATGCCGCCGAGGCGGTCGAGATCACCTACAAGGAACTGAAGGCCGTCGTCGATGCCTCGAAGGCCATGGACAAGGGCGCGCCGCAGATCCACCCCGAGGCCGACAACAACCTGATCTTCGACTGGGACATCGGCAATGCCGACGAGACGGCCGCGGCGTTCAGGAAGGCGGCCCATGTCGTCAAGATGGATATCATCAACAATCGCCTCGTGCCCAACGCCATGGAGCCGCGCGCGGCTCTTGGCCACTACGACAAGGCCGAGGACCACTACACCTGCTGGACGACCTCACAAAACCCGCATGTGGCGCGGCTGGTGATGAGCGCCTTCTACAATGTCGCCCCGGAAAACAAGCTGCGCGTCATAGCGCCCGATGTCGGCGGCGGCTTCGGCTCGAAGATCTACATCTATCCCGAAGAGATCGTCTGCCTGTGGGCGTCGAAGAAGACCGGGGTGCCGGTCAAATGGGTGGCCGACCGCACCGAGAGTTTTCTGACCGACGCACATGGCCGCGACCATCACACTCATGCTGAAATGGCCTTCGACAGCGATCACAAGATCCTCGGCCTGAAGGTCGAGACCAAGGCCAATCTTGGCGCCTACATGTCGCTGTTCTCGTCGGCGACGCCGACATACCTCTACGCTACGCTGTTGTCGGGCCAGTACAACATCCCCGCCATCCACGCCAATGTGAAGGCGATCTACACCAACACCGCACCCGTCGATGCCTATCGCGGGGCAGGGCGGCCGGAAGCAACCTTCGTCATGGAACGCATGATGGAGACGGCCGCGCGCCAGTTCGGCGTCTCACCCGCCGAGTTACGCCGCAAGAACTTCATTACCTCGTTCCCGCACCAGACGCCGGTCATCATGTGCTACGACGCTGGCGACTATGCCGCTTCGCTCGACGCGGCGATGAAGGCGTCGGACTATGCCGGCTTTGCCAAGCGCAAGGCTGCCGCAGCCAAGAAGGGGCTGCTGCGCGGCATCGGCATGAGCTGCTACATCGAGGCCTGCGGCATCGCGCCGTCGGCGGCGGTCGGCAGTCTTGGCGCCGGCGTCGGTCTGTGGGAATCGGCGGAAGTGCGGGTCAATGCAGTCGGCACGATCGAGGTGCTGACCGGCTCGCACAGCCATGGCCAGGGCCATGAGACGACCTTCGCGCAACTGGTCAACGAACGCTTCGGCGTGCCGCTCGATTCGGTCTCGATCGTCCATGGCGACACCGACAAGGTGCAGATGGGCATGGGCACCTATGGCTCGCGCTCGGGTGCTGTCGGCATGTCGGCCATCGTCAAGGCACTCGACAAGGTCGAGGCCAAGGCCAAGAAGATCGCCGCTCATCTGCTCGAGGCTGACGAGGGCGACATCATCATCGAGAACGGCGCGCTGAAGGTCGCAGGCACCGACAAAAACGTGCCATGGTTCCAGATGGCGCTCGCCGCCTACACCGCCCACAATCTGCCGGGCGGCATGGAGCCCGGGCTGAAGGAAACGGCGTTTTATGATCCGTCGAACTTCACCTTCCCGGCGGGCTGCTACATCTGCGAGGTCGAGGTCGATCCGGAAACCGGCATGACCGAGATCATCCAGTTCGTCGCCGCCGATGATTTCGGAAACATCATCAATCCGATGATCGTCGAGGGCCAGGTGCATGGCGGACTGGCGCAAGGCATCGGCCAGGCGCTGCTCGAAGGCGCCCACTACGACAATGGCGGCCAACTGCTGACCGCGAGCTACATGGACTACACCATGCCGCGCGCCGGCGACCTGCCGTCGTTCAAGGTCTCGACCTCGAACACGCCATGCCCGGGAAATCCGCTGGGCATCAAGGGCTGCGGCGAAGCCGGCGCCATCGGCTCGCCGCCGGCGGTGATCAACGCCATCACCGACGCCATCGGCAGCAACGATCTTGCCATGCCGGCATCGCCGTCCACCGTGTGGGCAGCGATCCGCGCGACGACGAAACACTGAGGAGGAACGAGCATGTATTCGGTCAACTATCACCGCGCCGCCTCGGTCGCCGACGCCGCCAAACTGGTCAAGGCGGGCGATGCGAAGCTGCTTTCGGGCGGCATGACGCTGATCCCGGCGATGAAGACACGGCTTGCCGCGCCCTCCGACCTTGTCGACCTGTCGAAGATCAAGGAGTTGCAGGGGGTCAAGGTGTCGGGCAAGACGGTGACCATCGGCGCCGCGACCACGCATTACGACGTTGCCAATGACGAGAAGCTGAAGAAGGCCTGCCCGGCGCTTGCCCATCTGGCGTCGCTGATCGGCGATCCGGCGGTGCGCCACCGGGGGACGATCGGCGGCTCGATCGCCAACAACGATCCGGCGGCCGACTATCCGGCGGCGCTGCTGGCGCTGGGCGCCACCATCGTCACCAACAAGCGCCAGATCGCCGCCGACAAATTCTTCAAGGGCCTGTTCGAGACGTCGCTGAAGGAAGGCGAGATTGTTACCGCCGTCACTTTCACGGCGCCGGCTAAGGCGGCCTATGAAAAATTCCGCAACCCAGCATCGCGCTATGCGATCGTCGGTGTGTTCGTGGCCAAGGGCAAGGATGGCGTCAGCGTCGCCGTCACCGGCGCCGGCGACGACGGCGTTTTCCGTTCGAAGGAGATCGAGGCAGCCCTGGCCAAGAATTTCGCGGCCTCGGCGCTCGAAGGCGTGAAGGTATCGGCGAAGAATTTGATGACCGACATCCACGCCTCGGCCGACTACCGCGCCAATCTGATCGCGGTGATGGCCAAGCGCGCTGTGGCTGCCGCCACCGCCTGACACCATCAGCCGCGCACAAGGAAAGGGGCCCCTGCGGCCCCTTTTTCGCGTGCGGTGACCTGCAACTGTCCGGTTCCGATGGGATCGCCTCAGCGCGCCAACCGTTTGCTTGAAGCAATTCCCGTCCATACTTCGCCAGGAACTGCGTCAGCGACAATCTCGCACTTGCACAAAGCGATATTGCACTGCACTATGCCAGTGACCAAACGCGAGCCGGGTTGTTAGTGTCGATCACGGCCTGCGACCCTTTCAGCATCTTTCAATGCGAAGGGAGCCGGCATGACCGACATCTCCGCGACGCATGTCGTTGCGTCCCGACCCGTCGCCGACAGAGCGGCCAGAACAAGACTGGCCTATCTCGATGGCTGGCGCGGCCTGTCGATTGCCCTGGTGCTGATCGGCCATTTCTTTCCTGTTCCCGGGATCAATCTGGGTGTGCTGGGCGTCGAATTCTTCTTCGTGCTCAGCGGCCGGCTGATGAGCGAGATCCTGTTCATCGAGCGCTACCCGCTGAAGAAATTCTTCAAGCGGCGTTTTTCCCGCATCTATCCGGCACTTCTGGTCTTCGTGGTCGTCGCCATGATTGCGCTCTCCGGCACATTCATTGCCTTCAAATGGAAGGCGGCGCTGACCGCGCTGACATTCACCTACAATTATGCCGGCATTCTCGTCACGCGGGCGGGCGCACTCGACCATATCTGGTCGCTCTGCATCGAGGAGCACGCCTATATCATCCTGGCGCTGATCAGCGTCGTCGTCTTAAGCCGCTCTCGCGTAGTCGTGCTGCTCCTGGCGCTGGCCTTGCTTGCCATGGCCAATGGAGCGGTTTCGTACTGGGTGTTCGGGATGGACTACGAAACCACCTACTGGCGCACCGATGTGCATATCGCCTCGATCCTGCTGTCGGCCTCGATCTGCCTGCTTAAGGCCGATGGCAGGCTGCCGGCGATCTTCAGAGGCAGGCAAGTGGCTCTGGCGGCATCGGTCTTCGCCGTTCTTCTGTTCCTCGATCCAGTGCCGACGCCGATCCACTATCTCTTCGCGGTGCCGCTGCTGGGGCTGGCCGTCAACGCACTCGATTTCAGCCCGCGCTATCTGACCGGATTGCTGTCCTCCTGGCCGATGGCGACGCTGGGGCTGTGGTCGTACTCGCTCTATCTGTGGCAGCAGCCGTTCTACAAATTTGTCTACGAGCAAGGCAGCGCTCCGATCCCGATGCTGGCCGGGGTCTTTGTCTGCGCGCTTTGCAGCTACTACATCGTCGAGCGACCGGCACGCGAATGGCTCAACCGCAACTGGTAATGCCGCAGCGCTGTCGGCCCTAAGCCGACCGGCGCTTCTTGTCCGTCAGATACCGCTTGAGGCCGGCTTCGCCGCGCGGCGTCGTCCAGCGATGGTTCCAGGCGAAGGCCTGCCGCAGCAGCGGTGCCAGGAATTTGAGGATCGGCCGCAGCACCGTGACCTGCCAGGTCAATTGCACATGGGTGCCGGTGCCGGACGGCGACAATTCCGCCCGCCACAGCCCGTCGAAATCGCCAAGGGTTTTCACCACCACCAGCCTGCCGGGTTCGAGTTCGGCGGCCTCGATGATGAAGTTCAGCTCGTAGGGCAGGGCGCCGCGAGCCCGTGCCCTTGCGCGCGAACCGATGGTCGCCTTGCCCTTCCTGTCGAGCGGAACCACCTCCTTGTAGACATCGCCCCACCAGATCGGCAGCAGTTCGGCATCCGAGAGCACCTCCCACACTTCCTGCGGTGTGCCCTCGGGGATGTGCCAGCTTTCGTCGAAGCGAAAGACGTTGCTCGGCATCGCGTTTCCTCCGGTTGGCGGAAACATTCATATTAGCTGCGGCTTCTTTGTGTTGCCAGCGCCAGCGGGATCAGCCGGAGATTCGCCTGAGGTATCAGGCGGTGATCTGCCTGATGTGTCAGGCTAGATTCGCCTGATGTATCAGTCGGAAATCCGTCTGATGTAGTAGCGCACCGCCTTCTTGCCGCCGTGGATGACGGCGTCGCCGGCTTCGGCGAAGCCAAGCGCGGCGTGGAAG
Source organism: Mesorhizobium sp. P2_D5 (assembly GCF_056404355.1). Lineage (NCBI taxonomy): Bacteria > Pseudomonadati > Pseudomonadota > Alphaproteobacteria > Hyphomicrobiales > Phyllobacteriaceae > Mesorhizobium > Mesorhizobium sp. P2_D5. Next base: position 640,755 of record NZ_JBFUEE010000004.1, on the reverse strand, counting down.
GCATCCGAGGCGGGGTTCGGCGGGTCGGTGTTGACCTCGCAGGTGACCAGCGTGTGGCCGGCGCGCTCAACTTGGCCGAACAGATCCTGATAGAGCCGGCGCGCATGGCCGCGGCCACGCGCTTGCGCCGCCACGACGACACGGTCGACATAGACGAAGCGGGGGTAGCGTTCGCGGAACCAGACGAAATTCGGGCTGTCGTAACGGGCGTCCTGGTCGAAGGTCATGATGAAGGCTTCGAGATCGCCGATGCGCCGCGTGTAAAACGCTTCGCCGAGTAGGAAAGACAGCCGTTGGGGCTCCAGCCACGACAGTTCGGCTGCGTGCTCGTTGTTGAGCGCGAGGATCGCCGCTTCGTCTGCGGCGGATACAAGGCTGATCGGGGCAGGGGTCGCGCTCATGCCTTCGCAGCCGCAATGGTGGCCGCCACGAGATCCGTGTCGGTCAAGGTGTTGCGGTACTCGCGGTCGAGGTCGGAGCCGCCCATGCCGACATGCGGGTTGCGGTAATCCATGGCGCTCGGCACATCCTTGAGGGCGGCGAAATGCATTTCTGACAACGCGGTCCTTCTGCGCACTTCGGCGATGTTGCCGAGGTCAAGCCCGCCACAGCCGAGGATGACAATGCGGGCGCCGGCCTGTCGAACCAGATCCGCCAACAGCGACATGCCCTCGACCGCCGTGTCGCGCTGGCCGCTGGTGAGCACGCGGCCAACCTTGCTGCGGATCAGCGCTTCGAGCGCCTCGGCGGGGTCGCGGGTCATGTCGAAGGCACGGTGGCAGGTGACATTCAAGGAGCCGGCGGCTTGCGTCAATTCACTCATGCGCGCCTCGTCGATGGTGCCATTGGCGTTCAGGCAGCCAAACACCACGCCGGGCACGCCGAGCTCGCGCAGCGCCATGACATCGGCGAGCATCGAGGCGTACTCGGATTCGCTGTAGAGAAAATCGCCGCCGCGCGGCCGCACCATGACGTGGAAAGGCACGGTCGCCTGGTCGAGGGCAGCGCGCACCGTGCCGAGGCTCGGCGTGATGCCGCCTTCAATGAGGCTGGCGCACAGTTCCACCCGGTCGGCGCCGGCCGCCTGCGCGGCCAGCAAGCCATCAATGCCTTCGACACAGATTTCGATCAGCGGCAGGCGAGTTTCTTCGGTCAAGGGGCAATCCAATCGATGATGTCGCCGCAAGCCCTAGCATCGGGCCGTTTGGCGCGAAAGCGTGAACAGCGCGTGGCCATTTGGGCCAGACGGCAAACTCCGCGCTTGACAGTCAAATAACCGTTGAGTTATGGAATAATCATAACCGGATGGTTATTTATCTCACTATCCGACCTCAGAAAGCCTGGATGCGCGGCATCCGGGCCCGACGAGACACGTCCTGACGAAACGCTTCAATAGGAGAAGACCATGCAAGCAAGGATCAAGAATCCGGTGGTGCTCATTCCCGGATCTCTGCAGGCGCTGCTGGCGCTGGACAAGTCGACCGAAGCGGCCGAATTGCCCTATGTGACGCGCAAGCTCATCCATCTGCGCGCCAGCCAGATCAACGCCTGCAGCCTCTGCGTCGACCTGCATGCGCGCGAGTTGAAGAAGGCCGGCGAAAAAGACGAGCGCATCTTTGCCCTCGCGGCTTGGCGGGAGACGCCGTACTTCACCGATGCCGAACGCGCAGCCCTGGCGCTGGCAGAGGCCGGCACACGGCTTGCCGACCGGCCCGACGCGGTGCCGGACGATGTCTGGGACGAAGCCGCCCGGCATTACGATGAAAAGGCGCTCGCCGCCCTGGTCATCCAGATCGCGCTGATCAACGCCTTCAACCGGCTCAACGCTACGACACGGCAGGTGGTCGGCGCCTGGGGCTAGCCCTGCAGCAAAGGTGCATCGGCCTTGGCCGCTACTGGCGCAACTCCGTGTTCTTGGCGCCTTCCTCGACCTGGTCGATCACCAGCAGCTTGACCGGACCATCGCCGATGTTGGTGGCCTGGTGCCATTGGCCGATCATCTCGATGATGAAATCTCCGGTCTTGTAGGTGTTGCTGTTGCCGGTCTCGACATTGGTGACCTTCAGCGTCCCGGCATGGACATAGGCGTAGCGCGGGAAGGGGTGTCTATGGACCGGCAAGGTCGCACCCGGCGCGATGTCATAAGTCGACACCAGAACCTGCACGTTCTTCTGCGGCAGCGTGATCGGCTGGCCGGAAGCTGTCGTCGTGCGTGATGCCAGCGGCGTCACGACGACGGGCGTGCCGCTGCTGTCCAGCGCCAGGGCGGGGTGTGCAAATGACGCGACCGCCAGCAGCAATGCCGATGCCAAGATTTTCCGCATGAATCCTCCAAAGCAACACATCTATCGCGCGGCGGGCCCCCGCGTGCAAGCAGGCCTTGTCGACGCGAGCGGCGTTCTCACGGCTCCATTGCCTTGAGCGCCGCAGGAACCGGATAGCGATTGCCGTCGTAGCGCAGCCGGTAGGTCCGCTTTACGGACTTGCCGGGATGAGACTGGCACTCGCTGTCCTTGTCGGGCAAGGGTTCGTCGGTATCCGCCTGCTCGATCGCTGTGATGTCGTGATAGCCGTGGTGGCTCGCCGCGCTCATCGCCAGGCTGACCTGGCTGGAATGAAAGGATCCGGCGCAACTGGCGTCGCCTTCGCCGCCATGGCTGGCCACGGCTAGGCCGCCGAGCACCAAGCGCAAGGCATCGCCGGCGACGGCATAGAGCCGCAGGCCGGTTTCGTTGAATGGATTGGCCTGCGAATGGGTTGCCAGTTCGATGCGCAGGCCAAAGGCGGAGACATCGGGTGCCAACCGATAGCGACCGGTATCGAATTCGACCTTGCGGATGGCGATGGCGTCATCGGTCATCAGGCCGGGCTGGAGCAGGCGCTGGCGCACGCCCAGGCTCTTCCTGTCGACGACCAGAAGCTCGATATCGCCAACATGCCCGTCATCGCTGGATACGGTGCTGTCGATCAGCGGCACTGCGACCAGCAGCAGGTCATCATGGGCAGGCCAGATCTTGCAGACCAGGCCAACTGGGTTTTCGTAGTCCGGGAGCGTCAGGGGGATGCTGATATGGGGTTCGAGGGTCAGCGAGGTGGCGTCGACGCTCCTCTTGGCCTTGGGATAGGCCTGCTGCACCAGGGCGACAACATCCCCGCAATCGCCGGCCGAGGCCCTGGCGGGAGACAGACTGGCCACGGCGAGGCCGAGGAAGAGGGTGCGCAACACTGTTCGCATGGGATTCTCACGTTGCAGGGCCGAGTTCGCCTGGCGATCCGCGTGTACCACGGTTGTTGCGTTTGGACGGGCCCGGATTTTGCAACGTTACCTTCATCAACAAGATCAGTCGCCACTCCGCGCTCGCGGCTCGATGAAGCTTCTTATATTAGCCAGCAACGATATATTAACGGCTGTGGTGCAGCCTTTCCGTGGGGACGGGGAATACCCTCCCCATCGACGTTCCAACGCGCGTCCTTGGAGCAGCGGGACGCTCGACCAATGCTGGGAAAACGCATGAGTGTCGGAACAGCTCTCGAACAATTGCTGCGATTGATCCATCGCAGGGCCATGAAATTGGCCGCGTTGCCGGAGGATGAGAGAGATTTACACTACGATCTCATTCGCCGCACATGTTGCGAAGCCGCCGAGCACGTTGGGCAAAGCCCCGACAAGGCAGCCATCACGGCAAACGATATGGTTGAGTTTGTTCGCGCACTGGTCGGAATCATTGAAGTGGGTCGTGAACCAGACCAAGGGCGAAGCGCCGATCGCCCGCTGCCAGCACGCCATTTTGGCAGCCGGGAGAATGTTACTACGCCTGGCGTCGGCGCTTCATTGGTGTCGCCAATTTGGCGTGACATTCGGCGTACTTCGGGGGCTGGATCTCGCTAGTCCAGGCTGCCAGATCGAAAGCGACGCCTACGGCGAAATTCCACTCCCAGTTGTTGCGTAGACGCCGGCGTTGCCGCCAGAATGTCCGCTGCCCGCAAGGGAAGCGCTAACTTGGGTTCTCCAGGCGGTTGGCTTTTCGCCACGCCTCGTACTCACCGCGGGCATCGTCATGAAGCGGATAATAGCGTTGCAAGGACCCGCCCGCCATGAGCTTCGCTCGCGAGAACTCCTCCCAATCGTGATGCTTCTGCGATTCATCGATCACTTTTGCGGCCATTGCCACGGGAAGCACCACCACCCCGTCGTCGTCGGCGACGATGATGTCGCCGGGGATCACCGTGACACCGCCACAGGCAATCGGAACGTTGACGGCATTGGGATAGATGCTGGTCTGCACATGATAATTTGGCGTCCAGCCGCGCAGCCATAGCGGCAGATCGAGCTTTTCGACATTGGGCCGATCGCGCATGCAGCCATCGATGACGATGCCCGCGCCGCCTCTGCCCTTGAAATACGTTGACATCATATCGCCGAAGACGCCCGAGCTCATGTCGCCACGCGCGTCGACCACAACCACGTCGCCCTCCTGCGCGTGATAGAGCACGTGCCGGTGCAGTTGCGTCTCCGGATCGGCATATTCTCCCTCGTTGAAGAGGTCCGGCCGCTGCGGCAGGAATTGGAGCGTCAGCGCCGGCCCGACGATCGACTTCCCGTGGTTTTGCGGCACGGGACCAACCATGTGCGGATTGCGGAAGCCCATGTGGCCAAGCGTGCCGGCAACCGTCGCGGCGCCGATTTCCCTTAGCGCGTCGATCAGGTCTTTAGGCGGTCGCGTAATGTCGGGGGTATGCGTCATTTTAGACTCCGGTGGATGGAACTACCAGTTGGTAACAGAACCGTCGCGGCGCTTAAGGTGAGGCGCTTCCCAAAAACGAAAGCTCTCCGCCTGGACTGCCTCTTCGTTGACCTCGACGCCGAGCCCCGGCAGGTCGCTGACTGGATAGTCGGGGCCGTCGAGCTGTGGTTGCACAGGGAAGAAGTCGGAATTGTTGAAGCCCAGCTTTCTTTCGGGCGCCCTAGTCTCAAGCCACGCGAAGTTGGGTACCGCGGCGGCGAGATGCATGGTCGCGGCCGTGCACACTGGGCCAAGGGGATTGTGCGGCATCAGGTCCACATAGTGCGCTTCGCTCCAGCCAGCGACTTTCATCGCCTCGGTGAACCCGCCGACATTGCAGATATCGAGCCGGTTGAACTGATGGATGCCGCGCTCGATGTAGGGGAGGAACTGCCACTTGCTGGCAAATTCCTCGCCGATGGCAAAGGGGATGTCGGTCATGGTCCGCAAGGATTCGTAGGCCTCCGGTGTCTCGTCGCGTATCGGCTCCTCGAGGAAATCAAGCACGCCACGGCCAAGCTTGTTGCAGAAGCTCGCCGCCTCGGCCACCGACAGCCGATGGTGATAGTCGATGCCGAGGACGACGTCGTCGCCCAGCGCCTCGCGCGCCTTGTTCAGCATGGTCGCGGTAACGCCGATCGATTCGCGAGGCTCGAAGATGTCCCTGCTGCTTTGCCCCACGGGGAAGAAGCGGATCGCCTGCCACCCCTGTGCGCGCAGTTCGCGGGCTCGTTCGATGGCAACATCGCCCTCGGCCTCGTCTCCGGTCGAGGCGAAGGTGGGGATGCGGTCGCGCTGCTTGCCGCCGAGCAGTTCGTACACCGGCACTCCAAGCGCCTTGCCCTTGATGTCGTGAAGGGCGATGTCGATGGCGGAAATCGCCGCCTGCAGAACGCGTCCGCCTTCGAAGTACTGGCTGCGATAGACTTCCTGCCAGATCCGCCCGATCTGCATGGGATCGCGGCCGATGAGAAACTCGCGATAGTGCTCGACCGCGCCGGCCACGGCCCTCTCGCGACCGCTCAAGCCGCTCTCGCCCCAGCCGAAAATGCCATGATCGGTCTCGACCTTGACGAGCATCTGGTTGCGCGTTCCCACCCACACCGGATAGGGCTTGATCGCAGTGATCTTAAGCTTCGTAGTCATCCAAGCCCACGTCCCACAGGCATCCGCCTGGTCTCAATCGGCCTTGAGGGCCATTTCAGTTTCGCCGTCGAACAGATGCATGCGCTCCTGGTCGAACTCGAGCCAGATCTGCTCGTCGGGCGCGACGGCAATGGTCGGCGGCACGCTGACATTGACTATGGCACCGGACAGGAACGCCTGAACGAAGGTGACGTCTCCGGTCGGCTCCACCGTGTAGGCCTTTGCCGGGACGCTGCCTGGCACTGCACTCCTGTGGAGCTTGATCGTCGAGTGACGTGCGCCGAGCACGACTTTCTTGGTCGCTGCCCCCGCGACTTTGCGGGCGTTGCGCGGCGAGAGCTCAAGGCTCCAGCCCTCTGCGCTGGTCAACACGGCATTGCCGTTCGCTGTCGATGCCTGCAGCGGAATAAGGCTCATCGCCGGGCTGCCGATGAAGCTTGCGACGAACATGTTCATCGGATGGGCAAAGACCTGCGCCGGTGAATCGTATTGCTGCAGGAAGCCGCCGTTCATCACCGCCATCTTGTCGGCCATGGTCACCGCTTCGAGCTGGTCGTGCGTTACATAGATGATCGTCGCCTTGAGGTCCTGGTGGAAGCGCTTGATCTCCGACCGCATCTGCACGCGCAGCTTGGCATCGAGGTTGGAGAGCGGCTCGTCCATGAGGAACACGGCCGGGTCGCGGACGAGGGCACGGCCCAGGGCTACACGCTGCTGCTGCCCGCCGGAAAGTTCGCGCGGCTTGCGCTCGAGCAGGTGCGTCATGTCGAGCACTCGCGCCGCGTCCTTCACCTTCTTGTCGATCTCGTCCCTGGGCAGTTTTCGCATCTGCAGCGGGAACGCCAGGTTCTTATAGACCGATTTCTGCGGATAGAGCGCGTAGTTCTGGAACACCATTGCGATGTCCCGGTCCTTGGGGTCGAGGTCGTTGACCACCCGGTCGCCGATGACGATGTCGCCCGACGTGATCGGGATCAGCCCGGCGACGAGATTGAGCGTGGTTGTCTTGCCGCAGCCTGAAGGACCGACGAGCGCGACGAACTCGCCATCGTTGACCGTCAGCGAAACGTTGTTGACAGCTTTGAAGCCGCCATAGGTCTTGACGAGATCTTTGAGGACCACGTGGGCCATCGGCAACTCCCTAGTGTTTGACCGCGCCTTCTGTAAGGGCGCGTACGAAGTATCGCTGCAGGACGAGGAACAACACGACGACGGGCACGCTCATCATAAAGCTGGCCGCCATCAGGCCCGGAAAGTCCGTCGTGTTCTCCGAGAAGAAGCGCTGGATGCCGACCGGCAAGGTCAGCTGCTCGTTCTTGGAAAGGAAAGTGTAGGCGTAGATGTACTCGTTCCACGCACCGATGAAGGAATAGATCGCGGTGGCGATGATCCCGGGCGTCGAAAGCGGCATCACGATCAGGATGAAGGCCTGGAACCGCGTTGCCCCGTCGATGCGCGCCGCCTGCTCGAGCTGCACCGGGATGTTGTCGTAGAAGCCCTTGAGCAGCCAGATCGCCAGCGGCAGGCCGAAAGTGAGATAGGTGAGGATCAGCGAGCCATGCGTGTTCACCAGCCCGAGCATGCGCATCAGTATAAACAGCGGCACGAGAAAGATCACAGCCGGGAACATGTTGCGCAGCAGCACGGCGAAGAACAGGAAGTTGCGGCCGGGGAAACGGAAGCGCGAAAACGCGTAGGCCGCCGGGACAGCCACGATCACCGAAAGGATTGTCGTGGCAGTCGAGACGAAAAGGCTGTTCCAGAAGAAGCGGAGGAAGTCCTGGCCGACGCTGTTCTGCGGATCGAGCAGCTTCTGGTAGCTGGCTAGGGTAGGCTCGTCTGGCCACCATTGCGGCGGAAATTGCATCGCCGCGAAGCCGGACTTGATCGAAGTGAGCAGCATCCAGATCATCGGCAACGCGGTGTAAAGCAGCATGAACACAAGGAAGATGCGCCCGCCCCACCGCCATCCGTCGACGCGCATACGGCGACGGGTCTGACCCCGAGGGGCTGTCTCGGCAATCGTGCTCATGCGCTCCCCTCTTTGCGTTCGTTGCCGCTTAGCGCACGGACATAGAAGTAGCCCAGCGTCATCAGGATGAGGAACAGGAGCACCGAATAGGCCGATGCCACGCCCCAGAGCTGTCGTCCGAAGGCGAGCTCATAAATATGGGTGATCCAGATATGCGATGCGTTGGACGGCCCGCCGCCGGTCATGATCCAGGGGATGATGAAGGAATTGAAGTTGGCCACTGCGAGCAGCAGGATGGTCACCGTCGAGACGCTGCTCAGATGCGGGAAGGTGACGTGCCAGAAGCGCTGCCACGCACTGGCCCCGTCGACTTTTGCAGCGCTCAGCAGCTGTTCGGGGACGGTCTGCAGGCCAGCCATCATCATGATCATGGCAAACGGAAACTCGCGCCAGATATTGACGACGATCAGGGAGGGCAGCACCGTGCTGACGTTGTCGATGAAATTCGGCGGCCGGTCGGCCAATCCGAGACCGACCAGCACCGCACCGATGACCCCGAAGTCCGAATGGTAGATCCACTTCCAGATGTAGGAGGCGGCGACCGCACTGATAACCCAGGGAATGATCAGGATAGCGCGCAGGACGCCGCGGCCGATAAAGTCGCGGTGGAGCGCCAGCGCGGAGCCAAACCCCAGGACGAAGGAGATGAAAGTCGATGCCAGTGTCCAGATCATAGTGTTCCAGGTGACTTTCCAGAACACCGGACTGGTGAGGATGTTCGTGTAGTTGTCGAAACCGACGTAGATCTTGTCGCGCAGCTGTAGGCCAGGCGGCGTCTTAAAGAATGACAACTCGATTGTGTAATAGATCGGATAGGCGATGACGATGAGCATCACGGCGATCGCCGGGAGCACGTAGGCGTAGTCGGCGCGATGCTCCCATACCCTCCGCAGCACGCCGGACCTGGCGGATTGCAATCTTCGGCGAGCCTCGGCCTTACCGGTCACGATCGTCACTGTGGCGCGCCCTTATTTTCCTTGGAACGAACCGGCTGCACCGTCGGTGCAGGCCGGTCGAATCGTAAGCCAGGTTCAAACTAGAGTTTGCCTTCCACCAGGCTCTTCACCTTTTCGGCCGCGTCGTCCGCTGCCTGGTCGACGGTCATCGCTCCGGTCAGGGCATTCTGCAGCATGTCCGGGACGATGATGTTCATGATCTCGGGAGACTGCGGCAGCGCTGGAAACGGGATGCCGTATGGCAGCATCGACGTCGTGACATCGAGGAACTTGATGCTGTCCAGACGTTCCTTCATCCATTTGGTCTTGAAGCCGTTGAGGTTGCCCGGGTTCGAGCCGGCGTAGGCCATCTTCAGCGACCATTCAGGGCTCGTCCACATGCAGATGATGGCCTTTGCAGCCGGCTCGTCCACCTTGCCGCCCTCGACATATTCGGGCTTCAGGATGTGAATGTTCGAGCCGCCGAATACAACGGCGCGCTTGCCGTCTGGACCAGTCGGAATCAGCCCGTAGCGCATGTTGTCGATGACGGTCTGCGCCTTGTCCTTGTCGGTGCCCGTTGCCTTTTTCTGCAGGTCTAGCATGACGTTGTAGTCGGACGGGTGCGAGACCATCATGCCGAGTTGGCCGGCGAGGAACAGCGGCTGGTTATCGGCCTGCTGGTTGGTGAGTGCCGACACCGGAACCGACTTGTCGCGAACATACATATCGTACGAGGCTTGCAGCGCCGCCTTGCTCTGGGGACTATTGAGTTCGACCTCCTTGTAGGTCGGGTTTGCGGTGGCTTCGTCGAAGACGCCGCCGCCGTAGGCCCACAGTTGCGGCATGAACCGGTACGGCGTGTTGCCGGCATTCTTGCGAGCCACGAGGCCGTAACCGGAAATGCCGAGCTTGTCGTGGATCTGCTTGGAATATTTGACCACGTCGTCCCAGGTCGCCGGAGCCTTGTCCGGATCGAGGCCGGCACGCTTGAAGACGTCGGCGTTCCAGATGAACGCCATCGTCTCGTTGTTGGTTGGAATGCCGTAGGTCACCCCGTCCCAGGTCACCGCCTTCATGGCGCCGGGCCAGAAATCCTCGGTCGAATACCCCACATCCTCGGGCTTGAGCGGCTGCAGATAGCCCTTTGCGGCGAACTCGGTACCACCCAGGATTTGCAGGCGGACCGCCATCGGCGCGGCATTGCCCAGGAGCGCCGTGCGGAATTTGTCAAGAAGGTCGTTGTAGGTGAGGGCCTGTTCCTCGAGCTGAATGTTTGGATAGGTCTTGCGGAAGGTCTCGAAGAATTCCTTGTAGTACTGGCGCAGGAGGTCGGGATCGCCCTCGAACACGCCCTGATACCAGAAAGTCAGTCGCCCCTTGTAGTCGAGCGGGGTGACTTTGCCGCAATCGGCCGCCGTATCAAAATCCTGCGTGCCCGCAATGGAACGCACATATTCCGGCGACCACTTGCTCAAGTCGACCGGCGGCGCACCCAGCGCCGACGCGGACAGCGATACCACTAAAGCAGTGGAGACAGTGCCGCGCAGGACGGCACCGCCGAGTGTAATCCTCGTCATAGGTATCCTCCAGGTTCTCTCCCATGCCGCTTTGCTTCGGGGCAAGCGGTCCATGCTCGTTCGATCGCGGAACGTCTTCCTGTTCTGTGTATCCCTTCGAGCGCTTTGTACGTTTTCAGATCATGGATTGTCTGTCAACGCGATAAATCGTACATTGTTTATGGAAACCGTGCGTGATATCGATCAAAGTGTGTATTGAATTGGGGAGCCGGCCTTGGCCGAAACAAGCGATTTCAAAGCAGAGCCACCCGCGGGGATTGATCCCATCGGGGCCTCCAGCGAGGGCGCCTCGCTTTATGAACTGATCAGGGAAGACATCATCGAGGGGCGGCTCGCCGCCAACGAGCGGCTTGTGGTGACCGATCTCGCCCGGCGCCACGGCACCTCGACCAACCCCGTGCGCGAGGCTCTGCAGCTGTTGCGCGGGGAGGGCTTTGTCACCTTTGTCGCCAACCGCGGGGCGCGTGTCCGGCCCATAGATCAGGATTTTGTCCGCGATATCTACGAGATCGGAGTCCTGATCGAGCCAGCCCTGACGCGATGGTTTGTGAATATGGCGACCGTCGAAGACATTGCCGAACTCGAACGTATCCAAGGCCTGATTGAAGAGAACAACTTTGCCGACACGTTCAGGCACAGTGAACTCGATACCGCCTTTCACACCGTGATGTACCAGCGGCACTATAACCGCCATGCCGCCGAGCTTTGGTGGAAGCATCGCGAGGTGCTGCGGGCCGTGAGCCGGCGATTCAATTTCACGCTCGCACGGCGCGCCGCAATCCTTCGCGAGCATCGCGAACTCATCGCACTCGTGAAGGCGGGAGAGGCGGACAAGGCCGCCGACCTCATTTCCCGCCATGTCGAGGGTTCCGGCCGGCATGTTCTCGAACAGATGCGTGCGCGCAACGCCGCTCGGGCCGGATAGACTCTCCGATCTGGAACATCGTTAGCCTGACAATCAGATAGAGGTAGTTGAGAGATGAAAATCACGAGCGTTCGGCCGTGGCTGATCAAGTCCGATGCTTCATATTGGGGAGAGTACCTGTTCGTCGAAGTGACGACCGATGAGGGGGCGAGCGGCTGGGGAGAGATCACAACCACCACCAGGCTCGCCAACCGCGCTCTCTGCACGATCCTTCGGCAGATCGGCATCGCCGTGACCGGCGAGGATCCCGCGCGGATCGAGCACCTCTGGCACAAGATTTTCCGCAGCTTCACCTATATGGGCAGCCGCGGCGCCGCCGTCGAATGCGTGAGCGCCATCGACATAGCCCTCTGGGACATCCGGGGCAAAGTCCTTGGTAAGCCGATTTACGAACTGCTGGGTGGACCGGTACGCGATGAAATCGCGCTCTACACCCATCCCAACCAGGCCAAATTTACCAGCAAGGAGGCCGTGGTCCGCGAAATTCGAGACATCGTCGAGTCCGGACACACCGGGCTCAAGTTCGACCCTTTCCCCCATCAGGGTCGCACCGCGGACGGCCTGTCGCGCGAACAGCGGGACGGCTACCTGGACGGCAGCATGACCCGCAAGGACGAGCGCGAAGCGGCCGAACTGACGGCGCTGATCCGCGAGACGGCAGGCCCCGATGTCGACATCCTGATCGATGCGCATGGCCGCTTCGACGTTCCCACCGCCATTCGCCTGTGCCGGAGCCTTGAGGAAGCCGGCCAGATCGACTGGTTCGAGGAGCCTTGCCCGCCAGAGAGCCTCAACGCCCTCAAGCAGGTGCGTGAGAAGGTCAGTGCCGCTATCTCGTGGGGCGAGCGCGGCCACACGAAGTGGGATTTCGTGCCGGTGCTCGAGAACAAGCTCGCTGACTACATCATGCCGGACGTTACCTGGACCGGCGGCATTACCGAACTGAAGAAGATTTCCGCCCTGTGCGAAGCCTATTACATCCCGGTCTCGCCGCACGACGCCGCGGGGCCGATCAACGTGGTTGCGGGAGCGCAGGTGATGATGACGGTGCCTAACTTCTACAAACTCGAAACGTCGGAGTGGAACCTGGGCAAATACGATCACCTGATCGACAGACCGCTCGACGTTTCGAACGGCAGTCTCAAGCTGACGTCGAAGCCTGGTCTCGGCGTTGAGATGAACCGCGACTACCTGCAGGCCAACGAAATCGAGCTGGGCTAAGCAACGCTCCATGCCGCCCCGGCGTGCCTTCGACAAACCCTGCCGACCAGAATGAGGATAAGTCATGCCAAAGACAGGTGGAGCCGACGGGGCGCTCAATCGGGTGAACACGAATTCCAGGCCCAGCGACCTGCGCATCACCGACCTGCGCGTCGCCGAAATCGTCGGCGCGCCGTTCACCTCAGCGCTTATCAAGATCTACACCAACCAGGGCATCGTCGGCCTTGGCGAGGTGCGCGACGGCGCCAGCGCGACCTATGCGCTGATGCTGAAAAGTAGGTTGCTTGGCGAGAACCCTTGCGACATCGACCGACTGTTCCGCCGCATCAAGCAATTTGGCGGTCATGGGCGGCAGGGTGGTGGTGTCTCGGCAATCGAGATCGCTCTCTGGGACCTCGCCGGCAAGGCCTATGGCGTGCCGATCTACCAGATGCTTGGAGGACGGTTCCGAGACAAGGTGCGAGTCTATTGCGACACCGACGCGGACAAGCCCAGCGGCACCGAGACCGGAAAGCGGCTCAAGGCGCGGATGGACCTCGGTTTCACCTTCCTCAAGATGGACCTCGGGCTGGCGCAGATCTCCCACATCCCAGGCGCGGTCGTCGCGCCGGCCGGCGTGCTCGACGGTTTCCGCACGCATGCCGGCCGCGGGCGAGCAGGCACGCTGGACGAGCGCCGGGCGCGTAATGCCGCTTACGACGCGCAGAACGTCCCGCATCCCTTCACCGGCCTCCACTTCACCGAAAAGGGCATTGACCTGCTCGATCAATATATCCACGAGGTCCGCGAGGTGATCGGCTACGAGATCCCGCTCGCTATCGATCATGTCGGGCACGTCTCGCTGCAGGACGGCATCCGTCTCGCCCGGCGGATAGAGAAATACGCGCCAGCCTGGCTCGAGGACGTGATCCCCTGGCAGTACACCGAGCAGTATCGGCGGTTGCAGGAGGCAACGTCCGTGCCGATCTGCACGGGTGAGGACATCTACCTCAAGGAAGGCTTCGAGCCGCTGCTCAACTCAGGGATTTCGGTCATCCATCCGGACTTGCTTACCACCGGCGGCATCCTCGAAACCAAGAAGATCGGCGATGCGGCGCAGGACCATGGCGTTGCCATGGCCATTCACATGGCGGAAAGCCCGATCGCGGCAATGGCCGCTGCGCATGTCGCGGTGGCCACGGAAAACTTCATGGCGCTCGAGTATCATAGCGTGGAAGTGGACTGGTGGGACGACATCGTCACCGGCTTGCCCAAGCCGCTGGTCAAGGACGGGTTCATTACAGTGCCCGACAAGCCGGGCCTGGGCATCGACGACGTGGTCGATGAAGTCATCAGCCAACACCTGCAGGACGGTGTCAAAGGCATCTGGCAGCCGACCGACCACTGGGACGACGAATATTCCTGGGACCGGACCTGGAGCTGACCGCCTCACGTTTTGAGGCAGTGTAGGAAAGGGAAAGTATGAAGATCACCGATCTCAGGTGCGCCGTCATCGGCAAGCACCCCATCGTCCGCATCGTCACCGATGAAGGTCTTTATGGCCTTGGCGAGGTTGAGTACACCAAGCCTTATCTCAAGCCCTGGGTGCTGCATTTTCGCGACGCGCTGATCGGCGAGGACCCGACCGACGTAGAGCGCTGCATGCTGAAGATCCGCCAGCGCGGCTCGTTCAAGCCCTATGGCGCCGCTGTCTCTGCAATCGAGCATGCCTTGTGGGACATCGCCGGCAAGGCGGCAGGCGTTCCGGTCTACAAATTGCTCGGCGGCAAGGTCCGCGACAAGGTGCGGGTCTATAACGGCTCCATCCGCAAAAAAAGGACCGGCGACAGGCCCGAGGACTGTGCGGCGGATGTCAAATGGATGATGGAGCAGCCGCAGAACTTCTTCATGGTGAAGCAGGGGATCAGCTTCCACTCCAACATGAAGACGAGCGTACCCGACTTCCATTACGGTGTCCGGCAGCCGCCGACCTATCACGGCGCGATGGACCAGGGGCAGATCAGCGAGCGCGGCATGGCGCATATGATCGACTGCGTCATCGCCATGAAGGAAGTGCTCGGCGACAAGGTTTCGCTCGCGTTGGATTGCGGCCCCGGCTGGTTCCTGCCCGACGCCATCCGCTTCGCGCAGGCGGTGGAAAAATACAATCTGATGTGGCTCGAGGACATGCTGACGGGCGACTATGTGCCGTGGGTCAATCCGCAGGCCTACCGCGAACTCACCACATCCACCTCCACGCCCATCCACACGGGAGAGCAGATCTACCTGCGCCACAACTTCAAGGAACTGATCGAGACGCAGGCAGTACGCGTCATCGGTCCGGACCCCGCCGATATCGGAGGCATCGCCGAGCTCAAATGGGTCGCCGAGCACGCCTATATGCACTCGATCCTGATGGCGCCGCACGGCACCGCGAATGGCCTCCTCGGTCTCGGCGCGCTGATCAACGTTTGCGCCACCTTGCCCGCCAACTACATCGCCTTCGAATACCCGAGCGCCTCCGACCCATGGTGGAACGACATCGTCATCGGCCTGCCCAAGCAGATTGTGAAGGATTCGATGATTGATCTGCTCGAAGCCCCCGGGCTTGGTCTCGACATCGACGCCAAGGCCGCCAAGAAGCATCTGCTGGAAGAGGACGCCGGGTTCTTCGACTGAAGCGAGACCGAGCCTTACGTGGCCGCCATGCCTTCCGAAGCCGCTGACATACTCGTCATAGTCCCTTGATCAGGACATCAACTATCGCTGCCGCACGAGGCTTACCATTTGCGTCGTCAGTACCGTCAATCAATGTGCCATCGAGCCGGGGAAAATCGTCCTGACGCCCGGTGTCCTTTTTGGGCCCAATCTGGTCAGCTGTGGACGCATAGGAATCTACGTCGGTTTTTGTAACGTCCGCCGACCTCCTATCTGAGATATTAATCACATAATATGAAATATCACAACAGCGTTAACGCCATCTACTCGACAGGTCAGGCTATTCGGAACAGGCGTTATGGTTACAGCGCGGTTCGCGCGTCGACAGGCGGCCTGTCGAGTTGATCGTGCGGCAGCACGTCTGGCTGCGCCCATTGCCTGCGGGCCGCTTCGGAGAGGACAAGGCCATGGCCCGGGCGCTCGGGGGCCTGAATCCACCCATCGACGATTGCCATAGGCTCTTCGACAAGGTGGTTCAGATTCTGGAAGGAATATTCGAGCCACTCGACTTCGGGCAGGGCGCAGGCCATGTGCACCCCGATCTCAAGAAACGTATTGCCAAGGGTCACCGGGATGCCGAGTTCAGCCGCCAGCCAGCCGATGCGCATCACGTCGGTCACCTGCCCATGAACATTCAGCATGTCGGTCGCCCCGGCCTGCATCAACAGGCGCTTGCCGGCGGCATCGAGATATTCGCCTGAATTGATCATGGTTTGGGGGGTTGCCCCCTTGAGCATCCGAAGGCCTTCGAAGTCATGGCGCAGAATCGGATCCTCAACCCATAGGAGTTCGTAGCCAAGGTTATGAATTTTATGGAGTTTTACCGATGCTTCCTTTGCGCCCCAAGCCTCGTTTGCATCGATCATGATCGATGCGCCCGGCCGCACCGTCTTTCTCAACAGCTCCAGCCGGGACAGGTCGCGGTCGAAATCGGGGTGCCCCACCTTGATCTTGAACGCGCGGTACCCGAGGGCGTCGGCATGGGCAAAAAACGCTTGGAACTCATCGTCGCCAAGGTGGAAATCGAGACCTGAGGCATAGGCTCTCACGCGCTTGCGGCGGCTTCCCAGCAGGCTGTGCAACGGTAGGCCGGCCTGCTTGGCGCTCAGATCCCACAAGGCAACCTGAAGGGCTTCTTCGAAAGGCAAGCCGAAGAGGCGCCGGTTGCCGCCGCGGGGCCGCTGGACCCGGTGCACGAGCGCCAAAGGCGGCTGTCCGACAAGACCGGACCAGACCTCTTCCTCAAAACGCGGACGATCTCGGCCTGGGCGGGTAAAGGGTGAAACAAGCTCTGCACAAAGCCCAGTCCGGTTTGGCCGTCCTCGCCAACGAGCTCGAGCGCGGCTACATGAACCGCATCGATGCGCACCTGACTGTCACCTATGATACGGTCACGAGCGAATTGATAACGAGTGATGCGGTATTCTGCGATGCGCATATTAAAGTCTCTATATCTGATATGCCAGAATGTTTTTTAGATATTTCAGATTCAGAGAGGTGAAGCAAGTGGCTGAGCGCGAAAGGAAGCCCGACGGAAACGACGGAGCGGCAGCGGGCCAACGCCTTGGCGATCGTGCCTACACGCGAATTCTCGAAACGCTGTTTGACAGAAAGATCCCCGCAGGGGCTTTTCTGTCGCAGGGCGATCTCGTCAAAATGCTCCAGATCCCGGTTGCGCCGCTGCGCGATGCACTCAAGCTGCTCGAGGCGGAGGGGATCGTCATCATCCACTCGCGGTCGGGCATCCAGTTCGTGAAGCCCGGATTCGAATTGACCAGATCGACCTATCAGTTTCGCAGCATTCTGGAACGGGCGGCGACAGGTGTTTACGCGCAAACGGCCGAAGAGGCGGAATTAGCGGAACTGGAACGACGACATCTGGCGACCATCGAAGAGATCGAGCGCACCGGGCTCACCGACCATGTCAGAGCCGACCTCGAGGAACTCGAGACCTTGCTGCATCACTCCATCATTGCCAGCCTGAACAATCCATTGATCGAGAGTTCTTACAAGCGGCTGCACAACTACGTTCGGCTGATCCGGCTGGACAGAAAAGTCACCGTGCCACTCGTGCTGCAATCCCTGCGCGAGCACATGCAGGTCATCCTGGCATGCAAGGCACGTGACCCGGAGGCGGCAGCAGCGGCGATGCAGGCGCATCTGGCGTCGGCCCTGCAGCGGGGCCTGGGGCTTTACTACGGTTACTAGGCTCAGGACCCTGACGCGTCAGGCAACGGAGCGCGACCGCTTGATGCCGCGAGGCGTTTCGCCGATCTCGCGCCGCATCCAATGGGAAAGGTGCGATTGGTGAGCGAAGCCCGTCAGATGCGCCACCTCGCTGATGCTCAAGTCGCTTGCCAACAGCAACAAACGCGCCCTTTCGACCCGGCGACGAAGCACATAGCGATGAACGGTCAGTCCCGTCGCAGCTTTGAACCAGGTTCTCAGGTGTGAATTGCTGACCCCAGCGACCCTGCTCAATGTTTCCAGGGACAGCGGGGTTTGGATTTGGGCTTCGATGAAATCGACTACACGCTTGAGTTGGATCTCGGACAGACGGCTCGCTCGCTCGGTCTCCTTTTCATCAAGACCCAGCAGGCGAACCGCCAGCGCAACGCCGATGCTGTCCGCGAACAGCGATCCGCTAGGTGTGCCTGAGCGGAAATCGTTCTCGAGCGCGCGAGCGAGATGCTCAATCCGTTCGTCACGGAGAAGGTGACGCGTCTCAAGCCGTCGAAGGCTCCCCGAACCCAGTTCCGCTGCGACGTTCTCCATCAAGGCTGGTGAGAGGCTGAGTTCAATGGTGTTGAACCGCGTCTCGGCTTCAAATCCTCCTTCCTCTCCCGCGGGCACGAGATCGATATCGCCGGCGCGCCGTACGAAATACCTCCCAACCTGGCTGCAATAGGAACGCGTCGCGGCGCTTGCGTGGACGAAGACGCGGTGCCGATGGGCTTGGGGCAATTGGAAGCTGCCGGCCTCAACCTGCAATGCCGCGACGGTAACGGCGTTGGCCGCAGACGAAGCAAACTGCGGATGCATGGGCGGCCTCAACGATTGGCGAAACATGCTGAACATTTGGCGAATGCCGCGCGATTTTCAATGCGTTGCCTCGCTAACGTTGACGCTATCGCAATGTTCGAAGGGATTTGACATGAGTACCTATGTTGTTGTGGGCGCCGGTCCGGTGGGGCTCGAAACCGCTCGCCTGCTTGGAGAAGACGGACATGACGTTGTTCTCACAAGCCGCGGTGTCGGCTCCGTTGATCTGAGGCACGTGCGCTCGGTCCAGGCAGATGCCACGGACGCCGACGCGCTTGCGCGGCTTGGCCGGGGCGCGGACGCCATTTTCATGTGTGCCATGGCCGCCTATGACCGTTGGCCAACTGATTTTTTCCCGATCATGGATGGGGTCACGCGCGCGGCCGAGATGGTCAGCGCAAAACTGATCGTTCTGGGAAATCTCTATGGATACGGCGCAAATGCCAAGGGCCAGCTTCGCCCCGATCTGCCGCTTGATCCCACCTCGCGCAAGGGCACCGTTCGAACCATAATGTGGCAGCGAGCCCTTGGCGCCGGTGTTCCCACCATTGAGGTTCGTTCCAGCGATTACCTTGGGTACGGCGCAGTCACCTACTTCTCGATGTTGGCATTGCCTTCTCTGTTGGAGGCGAAACCCGTTACCTTCCTGGGCAATCTTGATGCGGATCATGCCTGGACCTTCACGAAGGACGTGGCCAGAACACTTGTGGCTGCCTCATCCTATGCTGGAGAATGGGGGCGTGCATTTCACGTTCCGTCCCAGCATGCTTCGCCCCGGGTCGTCATGGAGAAGACCTCGGCGATGCTGGGAAAAAAACTTCCCGAAGTCAGCACCTACACGCATGCCCAGATGGACGCGTTGGGGATGCACGAACTCGTGGAAATGAGCTACCTCTTCGAAAGTCCGCTGCTGGTCGATTCCTCCGATTCCGAGGCGATCCTCGGAGTGTCGGCACAGAGTGTTGATGTCATGATCGCCGACACGCTTCGCGAACATATCTAGTTGCATGCCGGGCATGGCCGGCATGGCTGACCGGTTTCAGGCTGCCACGAGGCGGGCCAGCAGTGACGCGGCATCGGTGCCGGCCAAGCCAAGGTCGCGGACGCTGCTCATGTGGTTGGCCGCTGCAAGGGTCGTGCGCGAAACATCCAGTCCTTGTTGCTCCAGGTGGTCCGCATAGATTGCGGCCTGGCCGTGGAAGGGGGGCGTTTCGTCGGCTCCGACCGAGATCTCGACAGCCACTGATGGATCAAAGGTTTCGCTGATCGGCGAGAACAGGCGGACCTCCTCGTCTGTGATCGCAATTTCGCTGGCAAGGAATGAGGTCTGCAATGGTTTCAGGTCATAGAGGCCGCCAAGCAGCAGTGCGGCTCTAATGCCGGATGGCCGGCTATCGTCGTCAAAAAGCATTGTTGCCAGATGCGCTCCGGCTGAATGACCGCTAACGGTCAGCCGGCCGGGATCGCCCCCATAGTCCGCGATGTGGTCGGCTACCCACTGTCTGGCGCGGCGTACCTGGTCCACGATCGCCGCCATTCTAACGGCGGGCATGAGGGCGAAGTCGACAATGACCGCGATCGCACCTGCAGAGGTGACGGTCTCGGCGACATAGGAATAGTCGCGTTTGGAGAACATCCTCCAGTAGCCACCGTGGATGAACATGTGCACCGGCAGGCGCTCGCGTTTGCCTTTCGGGAAGAACAGATCAACGGTTTCAGTTGCATCAGGTCCGTAGGCTACGTCGGCGACCATGGGTATGTTCGCCCTGCTTTGTGTGCTGCGGCGAACAATCTCGGCGACGATGGCGTCGAACTCGGCCACGTGATCGCGAATGCGGAACGGATCTTTTTGCATCGTATCTGCTCAGATGGTCACGGCGATGTACTTCGCCTCCATGAACTCGGCAACGCCGTGCTTCTGCCCACCTTCGCGGCCCAGTCCGCTCTGCTTGACCCCGCCAAAGGGCGCCGCAGGATCCGACATCAGGCCGCGGTTCAGGGCGATCATGCCCGACTCGATCTTCGATGCCACACGCATCCCCCTGCCCAGGTCGCGCGTATAGATGTAGGCGGCGAGGCCGTATTCGGTGTCGTTGGCCTTTGCGATCACTTCCGCCTCGCTGTCGAAGCGCAGAAGCGGAGCCACCGGACCGAATATCTCCTCATGGGCCATGACGGCGTCAGGGGGCACGTCGCGAAGCACTGTCGGCGGGTAGAAGTAGCCCTTGCCTTCGGTGACCGTCCCTCCGCACAGAACCTTGGCGCCACGGGCAACTGCGTCCTGGACGAGCCGATCGATCTTGTCCACGGCCTTCCTGGTGATCATCGGGCCGCACTCGGTTTCCGAGTCTGTGCCAGGGCCTACTTGGAGGGCTGCCATGCGTTTGCGCAATCCATCGGCGAAGGCATCATGGATGCCGGCCTGGACGTAAAGCCGGTTGGCGGCGGTGCAGGCTTCGCCGGCATTGCGCATCTTGGCAACCATCGCACCGTCGAGCGCTGCCTCCAGGTCGGCGTCGTCGAACACAACGAACGGTGCGTTGCCGCCAAGTTCCATCGAACAGGAGATGACGTGTTTTGCGGCTTCGGCCAGGAGCACGCGGCCGATGCCTGTCGAGCCGGTGAATGACAGTTTTCTCACTCTTGGGTCGGCAAGCATGGCGGCCGTCACCGAACCGGGGCTTGAGGTCGTCAGGACGTTGACGACGCCAGGCGGCACGCCTGCTTCCTCATAGATGGCTGCAAGCGCGTAGGCCGTCAGCGGCGTCTCGCTGGCGGGCTTCAAGATCACGGTGCAGCCTGCCGCGAGCGCCGGCGCGATTTTGCGTGTCGCCATGGCGGCGGGGAAATTCCATGGCGTGATAAGCACGCAAATGCCGATGGGCTGATAGTCGACGACGATCCGGTTCGCGCCCGAGGGGGCGAGACCGAACTCGCCGCTGATGCGAACAGCCTCCTCGGCGTTCCAGCGAAAAAATTCCGCCGCGTAGGCAACTTCGCCGCGCGCATCGCGCAGTGCCTTGCCGTTTTCCAGCGAGATCAGCGCAGCCAACGTGTCCGCCCGTTCGGTCATCAGTTCGAAGCAACGCCGCAGGATTTCCGAACGCCTGCGTGGCGGGGTTTCACGCCAACCGGCCGCTGCCTTCGCAGCCGCGTCGACGGCGAGGGCAGCATCGGCGAGCGTGGCGTCGGGAACCGCCGCGATCACCGCCTCGGTCGATGGATCGATCACTTCAATCACACGGCCATCCGACGACGGCTGCCAGCGGCCACCAATGTAGAGACCGTGCGAAAACGTGGCGTAGTCGGACATACTTTCATCCTCGTCGAATATGTCTGCGGAAATGTTCATTGGACCAGCTCCTGTCGCATCGTGGCTGCAGACATATCGCCGTCGTAAGCGGCTCTGATCAGTTGTCGCATCGCGGTGAGGTCGAAGGGGCGGGGATTGTTCTTGATCAGCCGGTCGATGCCGAACGCCTGCTCGGCCGTCCAGTCGATCCTGTCCTCGGGAAGACCAAGTTCAGCCAATGTCGGCGTGATGCCGATGGCACCGAACAGCCGGCTTACCTCGCTTATGGTGGCAAGCGCCAGCGCATCAGGTCCGCTGCTGCTCCGATCGGACAGGCCGAGGGCGGTGCCGACTTCACCAATCTCCGTAGACGCTGCCGCAAGATTGTATGACATCACATAAGGCATCATGGTGGCGACGCCGAGCCCATGCGGCGTGTGAGTGAGAGCGCCGACGGGATACTGCACCGCATGAGCGGCAGCTGTTCCAGCCGTGCCGAATGCGCAGCCTGCGGCCAGCGCCCCCATCATGACGTCGGCGCGTGCATTTTCGTCAGATCCGTCGCGATATGCCTTTTCCAGGCTGCGGCCCAGCAATCTGATGGCCAGAAGTGCGAAATGGTCGGTCAGGGCGCTCTTGCCGACGAAGACATGTCGTTGCGGCAAATTTGGATCAGTGCCGCGCTTGGCCGCTGTGAAGGCTTCGATTGCATGCGTCAGCGCGTCGGCACCGGCGATCGCCGTCAGGGAAGGTGGACATGTGGCCGTGAGATCCGGATCGCAGAGTGCCACCGCGGCAATGAGATGAGGGCTCGAGATGCCGACTTTCAGCGTTCGCTCCGGATCGGATATCACGGCGACGGGGGTCACCTCCGAGCCGGTGCCAGCCGTCGTCGGCACAGCGATCACGGGAAGGGTAGGGCCCGGCACCTTGAACTCCCCATAGTAGTCTTGAAGCCTGCCGCCATGGCTGAGCAAAAGCGCGGCGCATTTTGCCATGTCGAGGCAGCTGCCGCCGCCGATCCCGATGACCATGTCCGGCTTGTAGTCCATCGCCTCCGCAACGCAGGCGGCGACGCTATCGCGGGGCACATCCGGCAGCGTTCGATCGTAGACCAGCGTCTCCACCGCGGCTTCGCGCAGGCCGGCAAGAATCACGGCGAACTCAGCTGTCGTGGCGAAACGCTCATCAGTGCAGACGAACGCACGCCGTCCATACTTGGCGGCAACGGCGGGCAGCACATGGCGCTGGCCTTTGCCGAACAGGATCTCGCGCGGCAGGCGCACGGCTGCGAACAACGTCATGGACAGAATCCTTCGAAGAGAGGTTGAAAACTGAGTGAATTGGGGCAGAGACCGGCCCCGATCTCGAAGTCGTCGTTCAAAGCGCGAGCGCGCCTGCCGGACGCCCCGAAACCGGGGACGATGCCTGGAAGCGCGAGATCTGCTCTCGCGGCGCCTTGAGTTGGTTTCACGGATATCCCCTATAAAATCGTATAGGATATAGTATTGAATTGGCCGGAGCATCATGTTAGTGGGTGCTCCTGTCAAGAGGTAAAACCATGCAGAACCCCGACCTGACGGTTGACAATGAAGCCCGCCTGAGCGGCCGCATTCAGCGTGCCAACAGCCTGGCTGGCGACGTGTACGAGGCGATCTTCGGGCAATTGATGTCACTGCGGATTGCTCCGGGATCGCGCATCACCGTCGATAATCTCGTCAAGGAATTCAACGTCTCGCATACTCCCATTCGCGAAGCGCTTGGCCGGCTGGAAGGCGAGGGGCTGGTGGTCAAGACCCACCTGATCGGCTTTCGGGCCGCACCGCAGATCACCCGCCGCCGCTTTGACGAGCTCTATGAGCTGCGTCTTCTGCTCGAGCCCGCTGCGGCAGCCAAAGCCACCGCAACGCTCGATGATGAGCGTCTAGCCGTGCTGCAGGAGGCCGCAGGCGTCATGGCCCGGCGAGTGGGGAAGGACGAACGCCTGCGCTATTCGAACTTCGCCCGCCAGGATGCGATCTTCCATGACAAGATCGTGGAGTTCGCTCAGAACGAGCTCATTCGCGAGACCCTGAATCACCAGCATACCCACTTCCACATCTTCCGCCTGATGTACCACTCGCGAGTGACCGAAGAGGCGCTCGACGAACACGAGGCAATTCTCGCCGCCTTTTCCGCGGGTGACCCGGACGCCGCCGAAAAAGCGATGCGTGTGCACATCGAGAATTCCCGGGACCGGCTCCTGCCCGCGTTCGAGTAGCCGTTGCGATGTCCCTTGCCATGCGATTTGAGACAGATACCGGCACCTTGCCGGCGCGGCCTGAACGGCAAGCTGAGCCCGTGCTGCGCGCCGAGGGCCTTTCAAGGAAATACGGCCCGGTCACAGTACTCTCGGATGTGACGCTGGATATCTTGCCAGGCGAGATCCATGCGATCATCGGGGAGAACGGCGCGGGCAAGTCGACCTTCATGCGACTGCTGTCCGGCTACATCGAGCCGACCCAAGGCATGTTGTCCATGGCCGGAAATCGGGTGCGATTCACCAAGCCTGATCAGGCTCAGGCAGCCGGCATTGCGCTCGTTCACCAGGAAATCCTGTTGGCCGAAGCACTCACCGTTGCCGACAACCTTTTCCTCGGCCGAGAACTTACGAGGGGCGGCCTTGTCGACGACAAGGGCATGCGTCGTATCGCAGTGGCGAAACTGGCTGAGATCGGCTGCGCGGTGTCGCCAACCGCATTGGTGCGAGACATCTCACTGGCCGACCGCCAGCTCGTCCAGATCGCCCGTGCTTTGCTCGACGAGCATCGCCTCGTCATCTTTGACGAGCCGACAGCGGTGCTGACCGGGGAGGAAGTCGAGCGCCTGCTCGCCATCATCTTTGGCCTCAAGTCGCGCGGCATTGCCGTCCTCTATATCAGTCACCGCCTCGACGAGGTTCAGCGGCTGGCAGACAAGGTGACTGTCTTGCGTGACGGCAAGATGGTGGGCACCTACCCGGGGCATTCATTGAGCCAGTTCGACATGGCGCGGCTCATGGTGGGGCGTGAGCTCGCCGCGCTCTATCCGCAGAAGCGCGCAGTGCGGACGAACCAGCCAATGCTGAGCGTGCGGAACGCAAGGGTGCCCGGCTACGTCCAGGACGTGTCCTTCACCGTTCACAAGGGCGAGATCCTCGGCTTTGCCGGGATGATCGGGGCAGGGCGGACCGAGCTCTTCGAAGGCATCCTGGGTTTGCGGCCGGCGAATGCGGCCATCGAGCTGAACGGTTCCCCAGTGCATATTCGTTCGCAGCGGGAAGCCATGGATGCCGGCATCGGCTACCTGACGGAGGACCGCAAGGGCAAGGGTCTGCTCCTGCAGGAAGAGTTGGCGCCGAACCTCACTCTATCCGCGCTTGCCCGCTTTCATCCCGGTCTCATGGTTCGACGGCGCTCCGAGGCGCAGGCGCTGGCGCAAGCCGTTTCCAGCTACGACATCCGGGTGAAGAGCCTGAATGTCAAAGCCGGACAGCTTTCAGGCGGCAATCAGCAGAAGCTGCTTCTGGCCAAGGTCCTGCTGACCGAACCTTCAGTCGTCGTCATCGATGAGCCGACGCGCGGCATCGATATCGCCAACAAGGCCCAGATCTACGCCTTCATCCAGGAATTGGTCGACCAGGGCAAAGCCTGCGTCGTCATCTCCTCGGAGATGCAGGAGTTGGTCGGCATCTGCGATCGCATCCTGGTGATGCGGGAGGGCAGGATCAGCGGCGAGGTATCGGGTGAGGCGATGACCGAGAGCAACATCGCGCTGCTTGCGACCAGCGAGAGGGGTCACGACGTTGCCCCCGGAGGAAAACCGTGACCGCACTGACAAGTTCCACGCCAGCCCGCACCGAACGACAATACCATGTTTCGTGGGCCGATGCCGGACCCTTCCTCGCGCTCGTCGCGCTGCTGGTCATCGGCTTTCTGGTCAATCCGGATTTCCTCTCGGCGACCAATCTCGGCAACGTCGTCACGCGCAGCGCCTACGTCGCGATCATCGCCGTTGGCGCGACGTTCGTGATTTCCTCCGGCGGCCTCGACCTCTCCGTCGGTTCGATGGTCGCCTTCATCGCGGGCATTACGATCATGTTCATGAACATGATGGCGCCGAGCCTCGGTCTGTGGGCAATCCCCGCGGGTGTGGCGATGGCGGTCGCCGCAGGTCTGCTATGCGGACTGGCCAACGGTCTGATCGTCACCGTCGGGAGGATCGAGCCGTTCATTGCCACGCTCGGCACGATGGGCATTTTTCGGGCACTGATCACCTATATGACGAATGGCGGCACGATCCCTATCGATCGATCGCTGCGGGAGGCCTACAGGCCGGTCTATTTCGGTACCCTCGCCGGCATTCCGGTTCCGATCCTGATTTCGGCCGTTGTGGCATCGATCGGCGCCTTCGTACTCTACAAGACCAAATACGGCCGCAAATGCGCGGCTGTCGGCGCCAATGAGGACGTCGCCCGCTATTCGGGCATCTCGGTCATCAAGACGCGAACCATCGCCTTCGTCATCCAGGGCGTGTGCGTCGCCGTCGCCGCCATCTGTTACGTGCCAAGGCTTGGAGCGGCGACCCCGACCACCGGAGTGCTGTGGGAGCTGCAGGTGATAACCGCCGTGGTCATCGGCGGGACCGCCCTTCGCGGCGGCAAGGGCCACATTTGGGGAACGGTCGCAGGTGCGGTGATCCTCGAGCTCATCGCCAACCTGATGGTGCTGTCCGATTTCGTCTCCGAATACCTGGTCGCCGCGGTGCAGGGCGTCATCATCATTATCGCCATGCTCGTGCAGCGGTTTTCGAAATAACCCGTCCTCGGACCCGACGGGTGCCTTGTGTTGTCTGGTCCATATCTCTGGGAGGTAGTTGATGTTTAGTAGAAAATGGGTCGCGGCCGCGGCTGCTGGCGCGCTGTTGTTGGCCGGCCAGGCGCTTGCAGCCGACAAGAAGGTGGTGGCGGTCTCGATCCCAGCGGCGGATCATGGCTGGACGGCTGGAATCGTCTACCACGCACAGGCTGCCGCCAAGGAAATCAACGCGGCGTTTCCCGATGTCGAGGTGGTCGTCAAGACCTCGCCATCGGCGGCAGAGCAGGTGAGCGCGCTGGAGGATTTGTCCGCCAGCCGCAAGCTCGATGCCCTGGTCATCCTGCCGTACACGTCCGAGGAACTGACGCAGCCGGTCAAGGCCATCAAGGACATGGGGACGTTCATCACCGTCGTCGATCGGGGCCTGACCGATGCCTCGATCCAGGACCTCTACCTCGCCGGCGACAATATCGCGGTGGGCACCAACACAGCGAAGTTCATGATCGACAAGCTGGGTGGCAAGGGTGACCTCGTCGTGCTGCGCGGCATTCCGACCGTCATCGACGACGAGCGCATCAAGGGCTTCGAGGATACGATCAAGGGCACCGGCCTGAAGGTACTCGACATTCAGTATGCCCACTGGAACAGCGACGAAGCCTTCAAGCTCATGCAGGACTACCTGGCCAAGTATCCGCATATCGACGCGGTCTGGGCCAACGATGACGACATGCTGCTCGGCGTGCTGGAGGCCGTGAAGCAGTCGGGCCGGACGGACATCAAGCTGGCGCTCGGCGGCAACGGCATGAAGGATATCGTCAAGAAAGTGATCGACGGCGATGCAATGACGCCGGTCGAGACGCCATACCCGCCGTCGATGATCAAGACGGCAATCTATATGACCGTCGCCAATCTGATTGGCCAGGCGCCGGTCCGCGGCACGGTCAAGCTTGACGCACCGCTGATCACCCAGGCCAACGCCAAGGAATACTACTTCCCCGACTCCCCGTTCTGATCCCGACTTCGACCCCTTAGGGGCAAGACGCGGGTGCGCCTTGCCCATCACAAACACCGAGAGGAAAGAGCCATGCCAGGCAAAAAAATCCTGATGCTGACAGGTGAGTTCACCGAGGAATATGAAATCTTCGTCTACCAGCAGGCGATGGAGGCCGTCGGCCACACTGTTCATGTCGTCTGCCCCGACAAAAACGCCGGCGACTTGATCAAGACCTCGCTGCACGACTTCGAAGGCGACCAGACCTACACGGAAAAACCCGGTCACAACGCACTGATCAACAAGACTTTTTCCGAGGCCGAGAAGCAGCTTGACCAATATCATGCGGTCTACTGCGCCGGCGGGCGCGGACCGGAATACATCCGCACCGACAAGCGCGTGCAGGCGATGGTCCGCCACTTCCACGAGGCGAAGAAGCCGATATTTACGATCTGCCACGGCGTCCAGATCCTGGTTGCCGTGGACGGCGTCGTCCGCGGCAAGAAGGTCGGCGCGCTAGGGGCTTGCGAGCCGGAGGTGACGCTTGCTGGCGGCACCTACATCGATCTCTCTCCGACCGATGCCTATGTGGATGGGACGATGGTTTCGGCCAAAGGTTGGACGGCGCTTGCAGCCTTCATCCGCGAATGCCTGAAGGTGCTGGGAACGGAAATACGCCACACGTGAGCCTGGCCCGACGCATTCCTCAGGGGATGCGTCGGTTCCCTCGATGGGCCACGTCGTGGGCCGTCATGAACCCGCCGGGCGCGTTCGCCAATCATGTTCCTGTCTGAACCCCAGGACCTCGCGCAGCTTTCGATTTGAGATTGGCCCCTCGAACACGCCCATGGAGCGAGTAATCGGCGTGTCGGGCGCGTGCTTCTTGAGAAACTCTGCCGTTGGTGTGTCCGAGACGATGTTGTCGTTGACGGCGTTGAATACCTGGAACCCCAAACCGTCCTTCTCGATGCACAAATGCACGATCTGGCCCAGGTCGCGCGCGTCCATATAGGTCCAGCCGTCGCGCCGCCGCTTTGAGGGTTCGGCCAGGAACTCCGGAAACCGGGCGTAGTCCTGCGGTTCGACAACGCCGCCGATCCTCAGAGCGTAGATATCGCTCCCTGTGCGGGTAGCGAAGGAGCGCGCGATCTTCTCGCCGAGGACTTTTGAAAGGCCATAGCTGTCGGTCGGATCGGTGTCGTAGTCCTCTTCCACCGGAAACGATGTGAAGTCGCGTTCGCCTTCGGCAAAGCACACGCCATAGACCGTTTCGCTGGAAGCTGTGACGATCTTGCGGATGCCGAGTTTGGTGGCGGCCTCGATCACATTGTAGGTCGACTGCACATTGGCGGCGAACATGGCGTTGTCCGGCCGCAGGAATATCCGCGGGATCGCTGCGAAATGGACCACGGCGTCGACCGGGCCGCGGCCCTTTCCGCCGAAATATTCCTTGAAGCCGAAATGCAGCGTCAGCGCATTATAGGTCTCGCCGGCATCCGCAAGGTTGGTGATCACAGTCTCCACCCCAGGCACATCGAGAGGTGTGAGGTCGAGGTTCAGAACCTGATGCCCACGTTCGAGCAGATAGGGTATGACGTGGCGGCCGATCTTGCCGCTGCCACCGGTGAAAACGATCCGCTTGCCCATGGTTTCCTCCCAACGGACCTTATGCGTCGAGCGGCAGAAACTCGGCCAGAAGGCATTTCCGCCCGGTCACACATTATCCGGTCAGCGCCTATTCAAAGATGCCATAACCAGGCACGGCGTATTTGTGCACGCCGTCCATGTTGAGCTCGACACCGATGCCGGGCGTGTCGGGTATGACGATGTGGCCATCCTCGACGATCGACCTGGCGCCATCCGGCAGGCGCACATAGCTATCCCACGCTTCCCGCTCCTCGAGGGCATGCCACTCCAGCACGAGGAAGTTCGGCACGCTCGCGCACACATGGCATGTCGCCATCGTGCCAAGCGGTGTCGACACAAGATGCGGTGCGAATGGCACATAATACATTTCAGCGAGGTTCGCGATCTTGCGGCTTTCGGCAAGGCCGCCGCATTTCGGCACGTCGGGCATGATGATGTCGGCGCCATAATTCTGGAACAGCTCGCGGAAACCCCAGCGCAGGTAGAGATTTTCGCCGACGCAGATTGGCGTCTTGGTTCGCATGCGGACCTGTTTCAGGGCCTCGACGTTCTCAGCCGGAATTGGCTCTTCCAGCCACAAAAGGTTGAACCGCTCCATCTCCGACGCTATGCGGCTGGCGCTGAGTACGTCGTAGCGCGCGTGCAGGTCGATGCAGAGATCGACGTCAGGACCGATCGCGTCGCGCACCGCCGCAACGCGCTCCACCATTGAGCGGAGCTCGGCGCCGTTGATGGTGTGGTTCACCGCATCGAACTTTGCCGGATGGCGCACGTTGTCGATGTCGAATTTCACCGCCGTGAAGCCCTCGGCCACTATGCGGCGGGCGCGCGTTGCGCACCCCTGCGGCGATCCCGCTTCGTCATCACCGTGGCCGCAATCGGCATAAAGCCTTATCCGGTCGCGGAACTTGCCGCCGAACATGCGATAGAGCGGCTGCCCCGCCGCCTTCGCCGCCACGTCCCACAGCGCCATTTCAAGCCCGGTCAGCGCGATGAGAAAGACGCCGGCCTGCGCACCGGAAAAGACATGGTCGCGACGGATCTTGTCCCAGCAATATTCGACGTTGCGGGGATCCTGGCCAATGAGTTCCGACTTCAATTCCGAAATAAGTCCGACGATCGCGGCCGCGCCCGCGTCGGGATTTGCCTCGCCATAGCCGGAGATACCGGCGTCGGTATCGATACGGATCAGGGTCGCCTTGCCGTGATAGGCGACGACCGCCGTCTTGATGTCCACGATCTTCATCGAAGCTCCTCCCGAGGGTGACTCACCCATACCTGTGCACTCACCTTGCGGGTAAGGCCTCAACTTGTCCGATGAGCATATAAGAAGAGAAGATGAAACGTAAACCCCTTTTTCCGACCGTTTTGCCGAATGTGTTTTTGGCTGTTGCGCCGGCGCAGGACGGTTTAACGGCCCGGATGGTGGAAATTTCTATCTCCGATCAAAAATAAGCGGCAGGTCACGATTTACTTGTCAGACGAGCATATAAGTCTATAAATGTCGAGGCAAACTGGGCGACGTGCCAAGACGGGCATGCCGCCGATCAGGAGGAGCAAATGCAACAGCGACAGTTAGGATCGTCGTCGGTCAAGGTATCCAAGATTGGCCTGGGTACCTGGGGTATGTCGGGCGCGTTCTGGGGCGCGGCCAATGACAAGGAATCGATACGGGTGATTCAACGCGCCATGGAACTCGGCATTACCTTGATCGACACGGCCGAAGCCTATGGGCATGGCCATGCCGAGCAGGTTGTCGGCAAGGCGCTCGCCGGCAACCGGGAAAAAGCGGTGATCGCGACCAAGGTTGCCCCGAACCATCTCGAACCCGCGGCGCTCGAGGCGGCGCTCGACGGCTCGCTGAGACGGATGCAGACGGACTATGTGGACATCTATTTCGTCCACTGGCCGAACGCGGACTTCCCGATTGGCCCGACCATGGAAATGATGGAACAGCTGCGGTCATCCGGGCGGATCAAGGCGGTCGGCGTTTCCAATTTCAGCACTGCTGAAATGAACAGCGCACGCCAGTATGGCGTCATCGACGTGCTCCAGCCTCCCTACAACATGCTGTGGCGCGAGGTTGAGGCGGAAACTCTGCCCTATTGCCGCAAGCACAATATCGGCGTCATGCCCTACAGTGGTCTTGCCCAGGGGCTGCTTACCGGCCTGCTCTCGCCGGATACCAAGTTCGTCGAGGGAGACGAGCGGCGCACCACCGTGCTGTTCCAGCCGGGCACCTACGAGCGAGCCGTCGCCGCTGTCGACGCCCTCAAGCCGATTGCGGCCAACTACGGCAAGACGGTGCCACAGCTTGCGATCCAGTGGCTTACCAGCAGGCCAGGCGTGAGTTCGCCGCTGGTCGGCGCACGTACTGTCAGGGAACTTGAGGAAAACATCGAGAGCGTAGGCTGGACGATTTCCGACGCGGACGTCGCCGCCATCGACAAGCATACCACGCCTATCTGGGCGGAAATCAAGGACAAGGGCGATATGTTTGGTTTTCGCGCCCGGCAGCGCCAGGAGCGGGAAGCGAAAAGGGCTTAAAGCGCGCCGCGTTGAAAGAATTCAGGCGATGCGCTTTTGCATGTCGTTGCCCCAAGACCGGGCCCAGTTCTGGGCGACATGCATTGAATCCGGCCGTGTCCTCCCAACACGCCACGGCGCGGCCAGTGCGTTTGCTGGCCGCGCCGCACCAGGGATGGTCAAACGGCTAATCCTTATACGGTAACCCGACGGCGGTGGTTGCCTTCAGGTGCCGGCGCATTGCTTCTTCCGCACGTTTTGCGTCGCGCGCAACGAGTGCCTCATAGATTGCCCTGTGATCTTCCGTCGCGAAGGACAGGGCATGAGGCATCAGATTGCTGACGCGCCGGCTCGCCGCCTGCCACCATCGCGACGAGTACATGAAGCGGTCGAGGATCCTGTTTTGGGTAGACCGGCAAATCTCCATGTGGAAGTCGAGGTCTAGCTTCAGATAGGCATCCGGATTGTCCTCGGTCGCGGACATGGCTGCCAGCAGTATGCCAAGACGCTCAAGGTTTTCCTTCGTCATATGCTTGGCAGCGATGGCGGCAATGGCAGGTTCGATGATAATTCGCGTCGCGTGTGCTTCCGCCAGCAGTTGCCGGATCTGCTCGGGCGGCAGCCAGTCGATGAGCAATGGACTGAGATAGTCCCATTCCTCGGCCGGACGCAGCACCACGCGCCGTCCCTGTGCGATCTCGATCATGTCGAGGGAAGCCAGAATCTTCAACGCTTCGCGCGCCACGGCGCGCGATACCCCGAATTCTTGCAGGATCTGTTGCTCCGACGGTCCTTGGCCCCCGGAAACACCGTCGGTGGCGATGCGACGCGCGAGCACGCCTGCCACCTGCTTGGGCAAAGTTTGAAGCTTGACCTCCATGGCATCCATCATTAACATCCACTTGTCTGATAAGCTTATAGGCAGATGGCTAGATATGCAGTCAACTATCTCATAAAAATGCTCACTAGCCTATAACTCGTGCCGCGGGAAGGGAGGATTGGACGTTGGAGATTTCCAACCCCGGCGTTCGCCACCCGAGATGAGGATCGATATACTGTCGCTGAACGCGGCGGTCATCGTTGCTCAATCGTCCAGCGGGCTCGCAAGGGTCGCCTGGTTTCCGTGAGGAGAAATGTATGCGCGTAGCAAAGCGCGCCGGAACAAACGGAACACCGGAAGACCGACAAGAGAATGACAGAATCTCCGCCAGAAGCCGGCGAGGGCCATAGGCCCACTGCAGGGCAAAGGTGGTGTCTGCACGGGAGTGATCCAGACAGTCTCCTGGCGGGAGGAGCAAGCCGCCGCGGACTTTGACGGGAATGCTGAACGTCGTCGCTCGACCCAAAGGGCCGACCAATCATGATCAAGGAGGAAATTGTGATGTCCGGAAACTTATCGAGACGCAAATTCCTGGTGGCTGGCGCCACGGTGGCGGCAGGATCGCTCGCCGCGCCATGGATCGCCAGGGCGCAGGCCAACGAGATTACGGCGCTGCTGATCACGGGCGGCCCGCTCTATCCCAAATATTGGGAGAAGATTGTCCAGGATTTCACGGCGAAGACCGGCGTCAAGGTCCGCTATGATCTGCTGGAATTCACGCCGCTGACATCGAAGGTCGTCACGTTGAGCGCCGCGCGATCGAGCCAATATGACGTCTACAGCACCCACACGGCGCAGATTGACTCCTACTTCAGCCATTTTGCGCCGCTGAACAGCTATTTCAGCGAGTCCGAATTGGCGGATTTCTATCCCGTCGCGGTCAAATATCTGCGCGATCCCAAAAACGGCAATCTGGCGGCTATTCCGCGCAACATGGATGCGCGCGTTCAATATTACCGCAGCGACATCTACCAGGAGAAAGGCCTGAAGCCGGCCGAGACCTGGGAAGAACTCGTCGACGTCGGCCTGAAACTCACCGGCAATGGCCATTACGGGTTGGTTGTCCCGGGGCAGGGCGATCCGGCCCAGCGTACCTTCAGCGATCTGCTGTGGCAGGCCGGCGGGGATTGGGTCGATCAGGCCAACAAACCTGCCTTCAATTCCGAAGCCGGGATCAAGGCCCTCACATTCTACCGTGACCTCGTCCAGAAACACAAAATCGTCCCCCCGGATGCCGTCGGCTATCAGTGGAACGAAAATTCGACTGAATTCTCGTCTGGAACGGTCTACGCCAATTTTGACTGGCCGGGCGCTTTCGCCACTCTCTCCAATCCGGACACCTCCCGCGTTGTCGGCAAGTGGTCGAGCGCGCCCTATGTACGGGACAAAGCGGCAATTTCCTGCGCCATCTCGCACGCCATGGCCCTCAACGGCCAGTCGGGGCGCAAGGATCCCGCGGTCGAGTTCATCAAGTATACGGTCGGCCCTGAGGCGCAGCGCCTGCAGTTCGACGAGTTCACCAACTTCCCCAGCAGTCAGGCGATCGCCAAGGAGGTGATCGCGGCGGCGAAAGGCCCGCAGGCCGCATGGCTGCAGCAGCTAGAGACGACGATCGCGAACGGCAAGGAATGGCCCAAGCTGCCTGGCTTCTCAAAAGTCTGCACCTTGATGTTCTCGGCCATCGAACAGGCGCTCACCGACCAGGTTTCGCCAAGCGATTCGCTCAATCAGGCGGCCGTGGAAGCGGAAGACGCTATGCGTCGGGCCGGAGCCTACGACTGAGGATGTCGCCCATCCCGCAGGGCCGGGTGTCGGGGCGTCGGCGGCGTTCGCCGCTGCCCTACACCTGGCAGAAGGGGTACCTTCTGGCCGGCCCGGCTTTCGTCGTTATGCTCGCCATCTTCGTCTATCCCCTGGGGTACTCGTTTCTCATGAGTTTCTTCCGGTGGGATCTGAGCGGCTCCGCGCCGTTCATCGGGACAGGAAACTACACGGACGAGCTGTTTGGCCGGCAGTTCAACCAGGCCCTTCGAAACCAGATCATCTTCAGCGTCGTCTCGATTACGGTCGAGGTGGTGGCTGGAATGGCGATCGCGGTGCTGGTCAACGGAGAATTGCGGGGCATGCGGCTCGCCCGCACATTGCTGTTGGTGCCACCGATGATCGCTCCCGCCGTCGTCGGTCTCAATTTTCGGTGGCTTTTCAATACGCAATACGGTCTTGTTGATGCATTGCTGCGCATGTTCAACCTGCCCAGCATTCCCTGGCTCAGTGACCCGACCTGGGCCCTGGTCTCGGTCATTATCGCTGATGTCTGGCAGAACACGCCGCTGATGGTGCTGCTGTTCCTGGCCGGCCTGCAATCCTTGCCCCAGGAGCCGCTCGAAGCCGCGACGGTGGACGGCGCCGGGCCGTGGCAGCGCTTCTGGCACATTGTTCTGCCGTTGATGCGTCCGGTCATCATGATCGCGTTGATGCTGCGTATCATAGACACGTTCCGAACCTTCGACGTCGTCTGGCTGATGACGCAGGGCGGGCCGGGGGGCGCTTCCAACCTGCTTACCGTCTACGCCTACCTGCTGGCATTCCAGGCCGTGGATTTCGGGCACGCGGCGGCGGTTTCCTACATTGCTCTGGGGATGTCCCTGGTCGTGCTCGGCCTGCTCTACGGAGTGCCGTGGCTGATCGCAAAGCGGAGGGCCATCTGATGGACACTGCGGCCGTGAGCACGCATCGCAAGCCAACACGCCGCCGCCGCCGGTTCACAGCCGGCGTTGCCGGACGCTACCTCGCTCTCATCCTGACCATCGCCTTTACCATTTTTCCGTTGGTGTGGCTGTTCCTGACGTCGATCCGCAGCTCGGCCGACATCTTCTCCGTGCCGGTCCACATCATTCCCGTGACCGCGACGTTGACGCAATACGTGTCGGTTTTCCGCGAATATGACACCATGGATTATGTCTGGAACACGGTCATCGTATCGTTCGTGACCGTCATTTTGGTCCATTTGCTGGCCATCCCCTGCGCCTATGCCCTGTCGCGCTTCAGGATGCCGGGCGTCATGCTGATCTTCGGCCTGCTCTTGATCATGCGGATGATCCCGGTCATCGCGCTCGCCATCCCGCTCTTCGCCGTGTTCGCGGCAATCGGCCTCCTGGATTCGGTCTGGGCGCTGATCCTCGCCCATACGGCTGCCAAACTGCCTGTCGCCATCTGGCTTCTGCTGGGCTTCATCCAGGATGTCCCGAGAGAGATCGAGGAAGCTGCCCAGTCAGACGGCGCCGGCACGATGCGCACGCTGGTCCAGATTGTCACGCCGCTGATCGCGCCTGGCATCGGGGCCAGTGCGGTGATCACCTTCCTTTTCACCTGGAACGATTTACTGCTCGCACTGACCCTGACGTCGAGCAAGTCCGCGCAGACCCTGCCGGTCGGGCTCACCAATTTCGTTTCGCAGTTCGGCATCAACTGGGGCGCCATGTCAGCTGCCGGCGTTCTCATGGTCATCCCGACTTTGGTGTTTGTCTGGTTTGCCCAAGGGCTGTTGGTCAAAGGCCTGACCACCGGTGCGGTCCGTGGCTGAGCGGCGGGCAAGGGAGCAATGCGCTCGATGCTTTCGATGACAGTTGGTTAGGCGAGTGAGACCGGCGCGGTGGATAAAAGTGGTGCTGCGCTAAGGGAGGACGACGAGTGGAAGCGGACCAAATACCGGCGATATCAGACATTTCCCGGCCACCGAGGCAATTGGTCGATGCGCTTGCAGCGATCGGTTCGGCGACACTGGCCAGTGAGCTCTATCATAAGATGGGAATTCGTGATCCGCACATCCGGGGCCCGCGGCCGTTGAGGCCCGGCCGCACGGCGGCAGGCCCGGCTCTCACGCTCCAATGCATGCCGAAGCGCGAAGATCTCTATAACGAAACAGAGTATGAGGACCCGGAGCGACAGCTCCACCGTCACGTTCTCTACCCCACGCAGCCGGGCGACATGGTTGTCGTCGATGCGCGCGGCGATCTGGGCAGCGGCATCTTCGGCGAGATGATGCTCACCTATTTCGCAGGTCGCGGCGGGGCCGGGGTGGTCGTCGACGGCTGCATCCGCGATTCTGCCCAGGCCGCGGCCCTGGATATCGGTATCTGGGTGAGGGGGGCGACGCCGAATTTCCACGCCCAGACCAACATTGTCCCCTTCGCCGTCAACGTCCCCATCGCCTGCTCGAATGTGCTCGTCATACCCGGCGACATCATAGTGGCTGACGACGACGGCGTGGTCGTCGTGCCGATCGCACTTGCGCCCAAGCTGGTCGCGCTTGCCGGCGAGCATATCGAGTGGGAAGAATTTACCCGCGCGCGCTTGGCCGAAGGAGGGGATTTGCGGAAATACTACCCGTTGAGCCCGGAGGGCGAGACCGAATACCGCGCATGGCGGCACGCTCAGCGAAAATGAGCAGGGCCTGCACGGGAGGAAAATAGATGTCCGCAATCCAGATAGAGCAGCTCGGCAAGAGCTTCGGCGCCGTGGAAGTTCTTCGCGACGTGAACATTGAAATCGCCAGCGGCGAGTTCGTGGTCCTTGTCGGTCCCTCGGGCTGCGGCAAGTCAACTCTGCTGCGGATGATCGCCGGCCTGGAAGAACAGACGACGGGCGAGATCCGCATAGGCGGGCGCGTCGTCGACGAGATGCCCGCCAAGTCGCGCGACATCGCGATGGTCTTCCAGAGCTACGCGCTCTATCCGCATATGAGCGTGGCCGACAATATGAGCTTCGCCCTTCGACTGGCCAAGGTCCCAAGGGAAGAGATCGTCTCGAGGGTGAAGGCAGCCGCCGAAATCCTCGGCTTGCAGGATCTGCTGCGTCGTATGCCGCGCCAGCTGTCTGGCGGCCAGCGCCAGCGTGTCGCCATGGGCCGCGCGATCGTGCGCGACCCGGCAGCCTTCCTGTTTGACGAGCCGCTCAGCAATCTCGATGCAAAGTTGCGCGTCAAGATGCGTGCCGAGATCAAGAAGCTGCACCAACGGCTCGGGCGCACCAGCATCTACGTCACGCACGACCAGACCGAGGCGATGACGCTTGCCGACCGGATAGTGGTGCTGAACCGAGGCCAGGTTGAGCAGATCGGTACCCCTTCCGAGCTCTACGAGAACCCTGCCAACCTTTTCGTTGCGAGCTTTATCGGCTCACCGGAAATGAACCTGATCAAGGGCCGAATTGACAATGGCGCATTCGCCGCCGAGCAGGGCCTGCGCTTGCCCTTGGCCGATGGCGCTCGGATCAGTGACAGGGAAGGGGTGGTATACGGGATTCGCCCACAGCACATCACGGTCGGCGGCACCCACGCAAAGGCAACGGTTCAGGTGGTGGAACCGACCGGCGAGGCCCAGGAACTTACCTTAAATGCGAATGGCGTCGATCTTATTGCCGAAATCCGGGAACAGCCACTGTTCAAACCTGATCAAGAGGTGAAGTTGGAGATAATGGTGCATAAGGTGCACCTGTTCGACGCCCAGAGCGGCACCAGGATAAACTAGAGCGCTTGTGCGATCGGAACGTCTTGCCAGGCGTTGGTGTCCATCCCATCGAATACAATCAGCGAACGCATCAATGTTTCCCTTGCCGAAGCCAGATGGGCTCGGCAGACCCGCTCAATCCGCTCGGAATCGCGGCTTTCGAGCGCATCGATATAGGCGAGATGCTCCAGGATCGCCGCCTGGTTACGCTGTTTTTCGTCATGCTTGTTCCACTGATAGTGGTAGTGGAAAATGAAGCTGATGATATCGTAGAAATCGTCGATGAAGCGGTTCGGCGAAGCCTCGTTTATGAGCCGGTGGAACCGGTTGTCGAGACTGGAGAAGTCGTGAAAGCGGCTTTCAATCTGCTTCAGCAGTTCGGTATGCGAGCTTTTGAGCACGCCCAGCTTCTCCCACAGCGGAGACGTGTCGGGCTGTCGTGAAAACAGATGCGCCGAGCGTAGCTCGAACATCACCCGGATCTCGAACAGCTCAAGTGCGAAATCTTCCGTAAAGCCCTTGAAAAGCCAGCCCGTATTCGGCCTCTTCTCGAGCAGTCCAAACCGGCTGAAGCGTATCAGGAACTCACGAATTCCGTTGGTCGCCACGCCGAACTGACG
The DNA here is from genome assembly GCF_056404355.1 of Mesorhizobium sp. P2_D5. Taxonomy (NCBI): domain Bacteria; kingdom Pseudomonadati; phylum Pseudomonadota; class Alphaproteobacteria; order Hyphomicrobiales; family Phyllobacteriaceae; genus Mesorhizobium; species Mesorhizobium sp. P2_D5. The sequence goes on along the minus strand of NZ_JBFUEE010000004.1, from coordinate 602,095 downwards.
CGCAAGCTCCAGTTCGTTGATGCTGGTACCAGGTCTGGTGTCACCCCGCAGCATCCATTCCATGAACTGCTGTTCCACATGCTTGGCCCGCGAGGTGGTTTCGGCGTCGGGATAGTAATCGCTATCCTCGACCGCACGGCCTGCCGTCCTGACACCGCTGCGCTCGGCGATGAGGTCGCGGTGGGCAAGTTCTCCCAAGACCTTTCGGACAGTCGTGCGGCTGACTCCCATTTTCCGTCGAAGCTCATTTTCGGAAGGGAGCTCTCCGGTCAGTTGTCCGTCGCGCAGCATACTGGCGACGCGATTGAAAGCCTTCTTGTAGACAGTGTCGGTTCGCATCGGATCTTCCTCTGAGCAAGACCTTGTCCTTTCTACCATGAACTTTATCCATAAAAAACAACTTGACCAAGTCATGCAGGTTGTTTTTTATCGATAAGAGGGAACTAAAATACAGCATGAGTTTTTGACGGCGCGGCTTGCACAGGCCGCGGCGGGGAGGGAACTTTGCCTGAAACGCGAAACACCGGCACCACTGTCGGCGACGCGGCATTGCCAGCACCCAAGAAGCAAGAAGCCGTCCCCGGCCTCGCGCTTGGCCTGGCCCTGCTGAGCGCCGGTCCGGTCGTCATCCTGGTGTTGCTGATCGTCGTTCTCAGTTTTCTGTCCCCCTATTTCCTGACTGGACGCAACCTTAGCAACATCCTCGCCCAGACCGCCGTCATCTCGGTGGTGGCGATGGGCCAGCATCTGGTCATTCTGACACGAGGGATCGACCTCTCCGTCGGCTCGAACCTGGCACTGGCTTCCGTCGTCGGCGCGCTCAGCTTTCATGCCGGCGCTCCCGCCTTCGTCGTGATCGCGGTGATGGTTGGCTGCGGGGCGGCGGTCGGCACCATCAACGGGCTCTTCTACGTCTTCGGCCGGTTGCCGCATCCTTTCATCATCACGCTGGCGACATTAAGCATCGCCAAGGGGCTGGCGCTCCAGCTGGCCGAAGGGCGCGCCATCCCTGGAATGCCGGATGCCATCGATGCGCTTGGCCGCGAGGCGGTCTGGGGCCTGCCTGGATCGGTTTTTGTGGTTGCGGGCGTTGCCGCGGTGCTTTTCGTCATGGCCAAAACGATGGTCTGGGGGCGCTGGATTTATGCCGTCGGCGGCCGGCCCGACGCTGCCGTGCGCATGGGCATTCCGGTGTCCTGGGTCCTGGTTTCGGTCTATGTGATCTCGGGTCTGTGCGCCGGCATCGGTGCGGTCATCCTTGCCGGCCGCACCGATGCCGGTTCGCCCTTGTTCGGCAATCTGCTGGAACTGGATACGATCGCGGCGGTGATCATAGGCGGTGCCAGTTTTCTCGGCGGCCGCGGACATCTTGGCCATGCCTTGATTGGCGCCATCATGATCGGCGTCATCCGCAACGCGCTCAACCTGCTCAACGTCAACGTCTTCTTCCAGCTCATCGTCATCGGCGTGGTCATCGTCATCGCGGTCGAGGCCGACGTGCTGCGCAACTATCTCGAAGGCCGCGTGCGGGTCATGCAGGCCGGGAGGCAGTCATGAGCGCCGTTGCGGCCAGCGTCGATCCTTCAGCCTCCGCGGATCATCCCGTCCTGGCGGTGCGCGGCGCTACCAAGCGTTTCGGCTCAGTCGTGGCGCTGGACGATGTCAGCATCGAGGTCCGACGCGGCGAGATCCTCGGGCTTCTCGGCGACAACGGCGCTGGCAAGTCGACGTTGACCAAATGCATCAGCGGGGTGCACCAACTCGATGCCGGCGCGATCCTTCTGGACGGTGCGCCAACGCAGATACGCTCCCCTGCGGACGCGCGCTTCGCCGGCATCGAGACCGTCTATCAGGATCTGGCGCTTTTCGACAATCTGACGCCGGGACAGAACTTCTTTGCCGGCCGCGAGTTGGCCGGGCCGCGATGGCTTCCTCGCGGCATGCGATTTCTCCAACAGCGCAGGATGGATGCCGAAACGCGCATTCTGCTCGCCAATCTGAAGGTCACGTTGCCAAGGCTGGACGCCGTCGTCGCCATGATGTCGGGCGGTCAAAGGCAAGCCATCGCCGTGGCCCGGTCGACCGTGTTTGCCCGCAAGGTTGTGATCCTGGACGAACCGACCGCCGCACTTGGCCTGCGTGAATCGCGGCAAGTGTTGAACCTGGTCGCGACGCTGCGTGACCAGGGCAACGCCGTCATCCTGATCACCCACAACATGGAACACGTCACTGAGCTTGCCGACCGCGCCGTGGTGCTTCGCCAGGGCCGCAAGGTCGGCGAACTGGTGCCGACCAAGGACAACAAGCAGGAGCTGGTCTCCATGATCGTTGGGGCCTGACTCGCTCGAAATTTGGGGACTGTTCCGGTCCGCAAATGCCTGAAGCGACTTCCGCCGGAAGACGCCTCAATCCAAGGGAGGAATGGAATGCCAATGAACCGAAAACTGTTCACCGGGCTGGCGATCGCCGTTGCGTTTGCGATGCCGGCTTCGGCCGCCGACAAGATCAAGATCGGCCTGATTACGAAATTCCCGGTGCCGTTCTACTCGACCATGGAGGATGCAGCCAAGAAATACGCCGCCGCCCATCCCGAGATCGAGCTGGTCACCGGCCAGGGCCAGGCGGCGACCGACATCGAAGGGCAGATCGCCCTGATCGAGTCCATGATCACGCAAGGCGTCAAGGGTCTGGCGATCACTCCGGTCGATCCGACCGTTGCGCCGGCGCTCGACAAGGCGGTCGCCGCCGGCATCAAGGTGGTTCTCGTCGACAACAGCATCCCGGACTGGAAAGGCCAGACAGCGCTGGTCTCGACCAACAATCTCAACGGCGGCAAGATCGCCGGAGAGTACCTCAAGACCGTGCTCAAGAGCGGCGACAAGGTCGGCATCCTGCAAGGTGTTCCCGGAGTGCCAGCACTCGACGACCGGGTGACCGGCATGATGGAGGGCCTCGGCGACGTCAAGATCGATGTCGTCGGCAAGGGTGCAACCAATTGCACGCTCGAACTTGGCACGTCGGTGACCGAAGACATCCTGACCGCCAATCCCGATCTCAAGGCGATCTACTCGGCCTGCGGCCCGCCAATCCCGGGCGCCGTCAAATCGATCAGCAATGCGGGCATCGCCAACGACAAGATCATCCTGGTCGGCTTCGACGCCTGCTGCGGTGAGATCGAAGCGATCAAGTCGGGCGCGGAAGATGCCAGCGTTGCGCAATTTCCAGCAAAAATGGGTGAGCTTGGCATAGACACGGTCGTCAAGGCGATCCGCGGGGAAGCCGTCGAGGCCAATGTGGACACCGGCGCCGGTCTCGTGACGCTGCAGAACGTCAAGGACTTCGAGTGATCCACCAGTGGTCCGGTGGATTGCACCGCCGGACCACTTCCTGTTTCCGCACTCCAGGAATTATGCCGTTAGCGAAGGGGTGGAATTACACTTATGGACGCCACCATCAAGATCGTCCGATGCGCCGAGCCCGGCAGGCTGGCGTTCGAGGAACAGGCAGCGCCAGGCGCTCCGCCGGAAGGCTGGGTGCTGGTCAACGTCGCCCACGTCGGCATCTGCGGAACCGATTACCACATCTTCCAGGGCAAGCATCCGTACCTCGCCTACCCACGCGTCATGGGTCATGAGGTTTCGGGAACAATTGGGGCAATCAACGGGCCCGTGGACATGGCGGTCGGGCAACATGTCGTCGTCAACCCCTATCTTGCCTGCGGCAATTGTCCCGCCTGCCGCCAGGGCAAGCCGAACTGCTGCCTCGCGATCGAGGTGCTCGGCGTGCACCGTGACGGTGCCATGAGCGAGCAGATTCTCGTACCGGCGCAGAACCTCATTCCAGCGACCGGTCTGTCATTGGTCGAGGCGGCTACGGTCGAGTTCCTGGCCATCGGTGCGCACGCGGTTCGCAGGTCCATGGCCGGGCCGGGCAGCCGCACCTTGGTTATCGGCGCAGGGCCAATCGGCCTCGGTACCGCGCTTTTTGCCCGCATAGCGCGGCAGTGCGTGACCGTCATGGATGTCGATGCCGAGCGGCTGGCTTTTGCCGTAAGGCAAGGTTTTCTGGTGATCGACGGGTCGAAGGGTTCGATTGTCGAGACGATAGCAGAGCGAACCGCCAGGACAGGTTTCGATGTGGTCTTCGACGCAACGGGAAACAGCCGTTCGATGCGGTCTGCCTTCGCCTATGTTGCCCATGGCGGCGTCATGGTGATGGTCAGCGTCGTGCAGGACGACATAACCTTCTCCGACCCAGAGTTCCACAAGCGGGAAATGATGCTGATCGGCAGTCGCAACGCGACGCGCGCCGACTTTCTGCACGTCATGGCATCGATCCGCGCTGGAAAAATACCAATCGACGAACTCGTCACGCATCGTACGACCCTGCGTGACAGCCCACGCGATATTGCGATCTGGGCACAGCAGAAGTCCGGTCTGATCAAGGCTGTCATCGATGTGGCGGGATCTGGCTGATTTTGCCAAACGCCGTCGTGAGAAAAAGTCTCTCCCGAGCGTGTGAGATATCTGCGAGGAGAGAGGACCAGCCTGACTGGGCAGGACACCCTGGTAAGGGTCCTAGGGGCTCAGGAGGTCGCCATAGACGACGACGTGATGCTCAACGAATTCCGGCTTGTTGATCAGGTACTGATCGTCCTTGGGATAGTAGTGGGCCCGCTCGGGTTGCTCGCCCGCATAGGCCTTTACCGCTTCCATATCGGTCCACCAGCTCAGAGCGCATATCTCCGTAACGCTATCGCTGAGGTCGCGCAGCGTGATCTGGTGACCGAGATTGCCTTTGGTGGCGGCAAGCTCGTCGCCACCGGTCCCTGCCACGTAGCGCGAGTATTCGGCGGCCATCTGCGTGCGCACCGTCCCGCACCATCTGACTTGACCCCGGCTGCTGCGAGGGCACGCGGGAAGTCGTCCAGGGTTTCACTCGGCCTTCAGTACTTGGTATCTGATCGACCAGTCACGAATGATCAGTCGGACGGCCTCAGGTCGCGAAACATCATGCTCGGCAGCAAATTGATCGACGCCCGCGAGCATGTCCGGTTGAAGGCGGACCATGATTGGCACGCCCTTTCCAGTCGGGGCCGGTCCCCGCCGTTTCTTTGATGCCACGGTTTCCTGCTTTGCCATAAAACCGTGATATCAGAATTCTTGCTCTTACGGAAGCACTAGAGCCTGACACTAAATCGAATTGGCGAAGATCCGATGTCGAACACCATTGTTCGCAAGGCACTCGGCCCGCTGCCCCATCAGCGGCGGGTGGTGGTGCACTCGGCAGGGCTCGAACCTGCATCTGCCCGGGAAGGTCCCGCTCTGTCCTAGATTGAGCTACGAGCGCCAATTTTGGCACGCTAGTAGAACGGGCTCATTCGATCAAATTAGCGATTGGGATAGCCGGCACATGCATTGGAAGTAGGTCGAGGTGGGAGGCCGAGCTACCCTCTGTATCGCCCTTTCTCGCACCAATATCGAACAACGACACCGGGTTGCGCCCGAAACAGACTGGCCGCAAGTTGACAATTCTCTCTGTTGTACGCCTCCGCCTCGGTCGCATCGAACGTGGCCACATGGATACGCATTTCGGCGGCAGCGGAGCTTCGGTACAGCGTATAGGTTTTGGAGTCATCAGCCTGGGGCGCGCAGCCAGCCAAGGCCGAAACCACCCCCAGAGCAAGGAACAACCTCATTTTAGCATCATAGGTGTGGCAAGAAGACGATCTAAGGAATGGAAAGGTCACGTTGCGCGGCGAACCTTTCGATCGCCAACGTGAAAGTGACATGATCTACGCCGGCTATGTGGAGGTGCTCGTTGCATCAGGCCCCGACGCACCGAAAGGCAGCGATGCTTTGGCCGGCGAGTGAAACTTACGGGGGGCATCCTCGCACCGTTCAGCGCTTCGCGAGGTCGTCAAATGTGATCCCGGTGCCATAACCGCTTGGTAGATCGGCGGTTGCCTCCCGGAAACTGCGTTCAACGGCAGCCGTGTACCGGCCGTCATTCGCCAGCCTATCCCAAATGACGAAGGCGACAGCCAAGGCGATGACGACGAGCACCATTCGCATCGGAACCTCCCTCAAAGAGTTCCAGCAGGCATAATACAGCCTGTTGCTAATATGCGCCAGCGTGGACGATGGCGAGGCTCGCGTCGGCCTATGTCCAACCTCGCGGTCAGCGACGTCAATCAGCGCTAGCTAATATAGATGAGCCCGCGTCATCCAATCGAGGGATGGCGCGACTTACCCCGCTGCTCCACTTGATGGCAAGGCAAAGGGCGGCAATCCGGTTTTGCTGCCCAAGGGGCCTGCTAGCTCTAGGGGGGCTAAATATGAGCAATACGACTCTGATTGCTATCGCTATCCTCGCGATCAGCATCGGCCATGCCGATGCCAAGGGCCGCAAGGTGGAGCTGCCGGTTTGCACCGCGTCAAACCACCTCTTCGAAGTCCTGGGTGACAAATGTTTTCTCGTCAAAGGTTCGATGATCTATGGCGACATCGCCGGTCTTTCCCAGATAGTCACCTGGGCTGGGGGTGGATCTGGCGGTCTGTGAGGTGCGCCCTTAGGTGCCATCGACGGGGACAGGGTACAAAAAAGGCCTATGCCGCAATGGCCGGTGCGCTCACAACCTAAGCACCCTCGCACCGGCCATTTCTTTTTGCCTCCAGCGCTACAGTCGCGTGAATTCGGCAAGTCCTAAGCGTAGCCGCTGGCCGGTGCGGCCAGCCCGGCGCCCTGTTTTTTACACTGAACAAACCAAAAAGGGCGCCGAGCCTTCACCGGCGGCGCTTTGAGGGAAGCGACGCCGAGAAGTGAGCATAGCGCTCTCGCTAGAGTTGTCGGAATACAACCTTTAGGATGATGGCCGCTGCTGCCCTACATTCTGATCGAAACATACGACAACAGGTAAACGATCGCGATGGTCGCCGTAGCGAGTACGACCCATACGCCCAAGCTGCTCATGCTTCCTCACTTTCCGCCGGCGCACCGTTGGGCAGGATGTTGGGATGGAGGACGCCGGCCCAGGCGGAAAAGGTACTACAAGCACAAGCTAATATAATCGAGATGCATACGCCTATGGTGTGATCGCGGAAGCCTTGGCGTAAGCGCCCCCGTCGGTGTCGCTTTCCTCATCAATCCCGAGCACCTTCCTAAGCCCTTGATGATGGTGCATCGTATCGCCGTCCTGATAGCAGCCTAATCCTCTAAGAACGCCCGCCACTTGCCGCAGGCTCTGAGCAACCGCGACTGGAAACTCTCGCTTAGCTCATTACGATTTGGGTCTTTAGGGCCGGCAAGCCAAGGACTTCAGTCTCAATTGCGTGATTGCTAATGTAATATAGACTTATCACCAGCGGGGGCTTTCTCGCGATGGCCGGTGCTCGCTTACAACCCCTCGTCGTCTGCACCGGCCATTCCTTCGCGAGGCGACTAGCGGCCCAGCGGCCAAGGGCGGGGGGCTGGGGTTTGACCACCGGGCCTAACCGGCGCGGGGTTGGGGCTCGCCGGCTGGCGAATTATACGCCGTTCCCGCTTGGTCGACCATGTCTCACAGTGACTTCTTGTGTGTCGGAGAGCTCCGCCTTACGTGGCGGGCTTTTCCCTGGTTCACTCTGAGCCGGTGCTAAGTACGGTGTACGACGACGTTGTCACCGAGCCGGAACCGTTACCACGCGTGACGCGCACTGTAGCAGGTCGGCTCTTTGCAGGGGCAGGGGTTGCGGTCGAGACCACTGTCCGGATTACGTCCGCTGCGCTGGCGTAGAATAGCTCGCCATTCGGCGAGACGCCCCATCTCGCGATATCATTCTCATCTCTGATCACCTGGCAACGCCCAACCGTTTTTTGACCAGCGTGCGGAACTCTCGATATGTGCTCAGCCAACGCTTCTTCGCATTGGGATGTGGTCGAAAAGATCATGGGCTTTGCGGCCGGCGCTCGGCATAGCATCAAATCGGGGCTGCACGACAACAGCACCATAATGGCAGACGTTACCGTATCCATCGCCCTTCGCCTCCGCCACGCAATATAGCCTCAATGCTGAGACTGCGGAATGGGTTCAAACGATCGAGCCCGCTGTCTTACGGTGGCGGGCCAGGACCAAACTTCACAAAGCAGCTTGCAGAGGCTGAAATCGAGCGCTTTCCGGTGGAGGCGGAACGGCAGCACGGGAGCATCGTCCAGCCGCTTCTATCGCCTGGCAGCGACCATTGCCGGGCGCTCCAGCGCACCACGAAGCGCTATTGAAGACGGTCGAGGACATCACCGGCAAGGATGCGCCGTTCATTCAATGGTTTGGGACCGGACCGGCGCGGTCTCCTATGGCAGGGTAGCACGAGGTTGGGACTTCAGTCTCAGTTGAGCTATCGCTAATATGCCTATAGCTTAGGCAGTGCGGGGACAACCCGAAAACCTAATCCCGCAATGGCCGGTGCGGCTCGCTTACAACCCCAAGCACCCCGCCGGCCATTTCTTTTGCGTCTGGATGGCGCGGACTGCCAAAGCTGGATCGCGCGGGGACATATGCGCAGGTCAGTCAAGATTCTCGTGCCGGTCTTGGCCGTCGTTTCGACTGAGGCCATGGCTCACGAATGGTATACGGGGAAGAAGGACCCCGTCACTGGCTTCGACTGCTGCGCAGGCTCAGAGTGCGCACCGATCCCGGAATCTCAAGTCAGAGAAATGCCGGGCGGCTATATCTATCTCCCCACTGGCGAGTTCATCCCGCTTCGCCGCGTGCAACATAGCCATGATCGGCAGTATCACCGCTGCATCTATCACTCGGAATTTCTCAACCTGGATCAGGGACGTTTCAGGAAGGGCGACACACACTGTTTCTTTGCGCCGCATATCGAGATCGGCGCTGCGTATTAAAGCGGCCCGGCATCCGGCAGCAGCGGGAGGCCAGGCACAGTGCGGGGCCTGACCTGCGCGGGAAAAAGTTCTGGGTCTGCTGTGGATCGCCCGCAACATGGCAGAGCAATTGGCCGGTAATGCTGCGGCTTGCCATCAAAAGGTGATGGCGGAGGCTAAACGCTTATACCGACAGGAAGAGGCAGATACCGCCGCCTGATCATTTCGCGAGCGAAACGATGGCCCGCTCCCCAAGTGGCGGGCTCTTTTGTCGGAAGGCTTATTTCTTGGCCCTTAATCGCTGCACCATCACGGTGGAGACTTGCCCCACCAGGATTCCGATGCCTCCTGCGATGGGCATGTAGATGTGTCTATTCCAGCCTTCTGCCTTGCAGAACTTTACAAGCAAGATAGCCAAGGGAAGACCCACCAGAAGAATGCCAAGAGCCTGCCAACGTCTCTTTTTGAGGCGCTCAATATGCGCGGACGTTTCGTCGCTCGCCACCCTCAACCCCTCCCATGTCGCACGGACCTGCCGATAGTTGCAGGAATGACCCGGCACCGCAATTGGCACCGGGCGGGTGGGGCAGGGAGGGTAGGAAGTCAGGCCGCGGCTGCCTAGCGTAGCCGGGCGTCTTCACTTCTTGGTTGCGTTAGGCCCGCCCAATTTGCTTCCTTGGTGACGCGGGTAGCATCCATCTTTCCCAGCGTCTCCGAGGCAGCCGCAGTGGTCTTGTTGAGAGTGGCCGATGGGCTTCAGTGTGTTTTCGGTCGGTTGCTCATGTAATCCACGGCCACGACCGCGACGAACGCCAAAACGACGATGGCTGTTCCAACTACCCAGATGACAGACATTTCGATCCCCCACGCGCGACTATCCTACGGCCGAGAAGCCATGGTCGCAACGGTGGGTCTTTAGGGCCAGTAAACGAGGGACTTCAGTCTTAATTGCGAGACTTCTGAAACAATATAGATTTATCATCGCGGGGGCCTTTCCCGCTATCGCGATGGCCGGTGCGGCTTCGCTTCCCCAAGCATCCCCTGCGCCGGCCATTCCTTCGCGAGGCACCAGCGGCCCAGCGGGAGGGTGCCATGCGAGATTTGCCCATCGACGTCGATGCAGATGCCGTGATTGCAGTCGGCCGGTATCTTGATGATCACGCGAAGACCACCGCAGTTTCGATATCTGAAGCGCTCCGTGTAATCAGGCGTGGCGTCAACAAATCGCGCGTCGGCGATATGTGGCTGGAGGAACTGATTGTCGAAAGCGCCGCAGCCAGAAAGCTTGCCATCTTGTTGGACAACCACAACTAAGGCGCGATCCGGCTTGCTTTCGTACACAGTGCGTGCGCTACATTTTAGCGGTGCCTGATAAGCCTGTAACAACCTATGTGGTCAGCGTGTTCGAGAAGCTGCACTGGCGCACGGTGCTAACCACCAAGGACAAAGACAAGGCCTTGGCCATGGCGAAGGAGATCGGCGACAAGGCACGGATCGAGGAGATCACGCCGCTGACCGCGACAAAATTAGCCGTGCAAACGATAGATTATGAAGCGCGAAGATCCGCAATGCGTGATCGGGAACTACGCCTGACTAGATGCGTTGCATGGAAATGCCTGCTCTTCCTGCGGGCGAGAGCGGGAGATTTGTATGGATCGGCGATCCTTGTTGACGGCAATGTTTGGCATTGCAGGGGCAGCGGCATTTGCAAGCGCAGTTCGGCCTATCGACGCAGTGGCCGGCGTTCCAGGCGCCAGAAGCGGCATTCTCGATGAACTCGAGGCGCCAGAGGCCGAGACCTTCGACAACGACGGTACCCCGGCAGAAGTGGATCGGGTCCACTACCGCTACCCCCGCCGAGGTTGGAGAAGGGTCTGCCGTAGCTATTGGCGACATGGTCGTTGGCGCGTTCGATGCTACCGCAGGAGTGCTTGGGGTTATTATCCCCGTGGATACTAGAGAGTGGGCTCCGCCCGAATTAGTCCCGGATTGAAAAGCCCGCCACGGGAGCGACCTGTGGTGGGGCTTTCGGAGTGGCTACAGAAGCGCTGAGCGGATTTTCACTAGGGCGGCGCCAGCGAGTATCGAGGCGGTGATCGCGGCGATGTAGATCGGAACCACGCCTACATCTTGGTCTTCAGGCTGGGCGCGCTCGGCTTCATGTTGTCCCGCATCATGTCCACGAAGGCGCAAGCTCCCTTGGTGAACTGCGAATCCACGCCCACGCCGAGATTCATATCTTCCTTTGTCATCGCGAACACCACATCGAGTAGTTGATCGTTCAAGACACCACGGTGCGTTAAGATAAGAAAAAGCGATCGGATAAGAGCTGTGTTAGCAATTAATATTTCTGGCGTTGTGTACTCGCGAGATTTTGAGATCATTTTGCCCCTCCACTTTCCCCAAGGCCAACATCGCGCCAGTCGAGCCCAAACGCAAGCAGGCTCCCCGAAGGGAGTAGCGAGCTCCCCTCTGATGCCTACCCTGTTGATGCTTCCGATTTCAGAAGGCGCTCCGCCAACTTCTTCAACACCACCCGATCAACCTTATCCGTGGCGCTGAGGGGCATCTCATCCAGCAAAAAAACGCTCTCGGGTGCCTTATAGCCAACGCTGGCACGAGCGAAATGGATAAGCTCCTGCGGGGCTGGCTGCACGGCGCCTGGCTTGAAAGTTACGAACGCGTGGACATTTTCGCCATGGACGGTGTCAGGGACCCCGACAACTCCGGCGATTGCCACAGCGGGATGCCGCATAAGGGCTTCCTCGACGTCCTGCGGGCTGATGTTCGAGCCATCGTGTACGATGATCTGTTTTCGCCGCCCGCAGAACCAAAGGTATCCGTCCTCGTCTATCTTCATCACATCGCCGGTGTCCAGCCAGCCATCCCTGATGGTGGCACGCGTTGCATCTGCATCACCCCAATAGCCGACCATGTTGCAAGGTGAATTGATCCAAAGGCGCCCCTGAGCGCCGGGAGGCAGTTCATTGCCGTTATCGTCGCGGATGGATATCTGGTAGCCGACAATCTGACGCCCGATCGAACCCGCTTTGTTGAGCCCGTCAGGAGGGTTGATCGTGGCAACTCCAATTTCAGACATGCCGTACAGCTCATTGACGGACAAGCCGCTGAGCGCAGTAACTTCGAGCGCCAGCTCGAGCGGCACCTTATCGCCGCCGGCACAGAGCAGTCTGAATGACGAAAAGTCTTCGCGCCTGGCATTCTTCGCCCGAACCAACCCGAAGAGGACCGAGGGCAAAGCGATGAGTATGGTTGGGCGATGCTCGCGCAGCATCAACAGGAGCCTGGGTCCATCGAAGCTTGGCGGGACGACGACACGAGCGCCGGCTGCGAGTCCCATGAGAGCGTCCAGGAGCGCTCCGATGTGCGACATGGATCCGCTCAGCAGAACGATGTCGTCTGCCGCAGTTTGGCAGCCCTGTGCGAAGCTGGCAATCATACTGCCCAGACTTTCGAAACTATGGGCTACGCCCTTTGCCGGGCCGGTACTGCCCGAAGTGAAAAAGATAACCGCAGGATCAGTAGGCGCAGGCATAGGCAAATTTTCGGGCGCGATCGGGCTCTCCAAGAGCGTCGCGAAGTTTGAATGGCGATCGTGCTCGGAGCCGTAGTTGATGACCCCAAGTGGCAAGTCCCGCGCGATACTGGAAGCGATGTCTTCCTGACGGTCAACATGGGCCAATAGCGCCCGAGCGCCGCTCGTCTTGAGTCCATGATCAATCTCGGGATGCGTGTATCGGTAGTTCAAGGGTACTGCCACGATCCCCGATTTGAAGCAGCCGAGGTAGTGAATCATCAGCGCAGCGCTATTGGGCATGAGCGACGCAATTCTGTCGCCCGGCTTCAGCCCATAGGCCAGCAAGCCAGCGGAATAGCGTTTGCTGGCGCGTTCGAGTTCTTGCCAACTCAAGCTGCCCTCGGGGCTAACAAGTGCCAGATCATCTGGCTTGCGTCTTAGCCCAACGTCGAGCAGACGTGGTACCCAGATTGGCTCGTCGTGCTTGGCTCGTGACTGAGGCACTTCGTTCCCGCCGCTGGATTGACGGCCGTCGATGGTCCTGACTTGCTGAATTTGGATCGTGCACGGCCTAAGTTGTAGCCATATTATTAGCAGTCGCTCATTTAATATTGAAGGTCTGGTTCACTCGACCTAACCGGAAAACGGATGTGGCCCCCCGGGTGGCCATCAGCAGGCAGGCGGCCATGCCGATCATATCGCGCTGCCGGTAGCGCCAGACGGCGCCAGCGAGCATCGAGGCGGTTATGGCGGCGATGTAGAGGGGAAACGCTCAACCGGGTCGGACTAGGGCAAAGAAGCAACGGCGGCCCACGCCTGAACCACAGTTGCCGCGACGCCGATGCTAGCAATTAAAAGACCGGCAATTGCAAGACCGCGCTCAAAACCTGCGAACCGCGCTCGTTCCATCTCGGTATGTCGAACCCGTACGGTCAGGTTGCCGCATTGCCGTTCGGCTTCGACAACAAGAGAATCGGCGTCGATCACTTCCTGAAGAAACGTGGCAACCTCTCGCTTGAGGGACCTGGGGGAACCGAGTGGCCGTCGGAAGTCATAGAAAAACCACCAGCGCAACGTCTGCCGTTGAGATCGACAGCAGCCCCGGTGCCCCTTTGAATGGCTACTACAAGAGCGGCGTCAGCGAAGCAGCGATAGTGAACGTCTCCAGCTATTCGTCAGGCGGCGGCAACGTCAGTTATGGCCTCGCGAAGATCGAATCGTTGGTCTGAGATAGACACGGCCGTCACGCCGCGGCAAAAAAGCATAGGCTGAAGGTTACGGCTGACTTGAGAACTGCTACGCCCTACGCCATGTCCGATAATCCGCAGGCTTCGGTAAGTTCGGCTGTGAAGTGGTGGCGTCCTCGATGACGATAGATTCCGCTTTTGGCTGGAGCCACAATCGTACCTCGACCATGGTGGTGGTAGCGATTGCACCGGCCACAGCCGCCAGAAGAAACAGTCCCCAAAAACGGTCCTGCAGACTTCTTCGCGGGGCGGTCAGAATATGCTCAAGGTCGTCTAGCAGATTGTCCATACCCCTATTTTACATCGAAAACCTTTAGACACTGCTAATGAACAGCGTTCTCATCGAACGCCAAGGCCAACCTATCTGGCTATCTGGCGATTCGCTCGCACCGACCCAAGTTGGAGTGCGCCGCTCGGGTTCAATCGGACGGCGGCGCGCGTAGTCACTACGGCGTGCAATCGCCGCCAGCACCGCCACCAGCAGTGACGCCCTTGGTGTTGAGGTTAGCGCAGAGACCGGTGAACTGATCACCAACCCACCCGCCGATGGCAAGGATCGCGAGCAGCGACACTGCAGAGATGATACCGACGAGAATGGAATATTCAACCATCGCGGCGCCGGACTCTTCATCGCGGAACTGCTGAATGAACTTACGCATGTTCCTTCCCCCTTGTTGACTTTCAACCCCGGAGCCGACCTAAGCTCAAAGCTCCGTCGAGGGTTATTTAGCTACCGCTGAAGAAGTGCTGGAGTCAAAGGGATTTTAACGCATCATTAACTGGAATGACCTCCGAAAGCGCTTGGATGATCGAGCTAACCAGATGATTTTGCGTGGAATTTTGGCGACTTAACTATAGAAATAGCCCTTTGGTGGAAGATATATCCCGTTATTTGCACAACTTGCGACGACTGTGTTTTTGACGACGTTCAAAAGCGCTGCCTGGTAAGCCACAGCAAGGCGCCAGGTTAGAGCTGGGCTTTAAGGAAGGAACGAAGCGGTAGACCCGACACTCAGCCGGCCAGTGGGTGCCCTATAGCAATGCCGATACCGATGGCGAGGCCACCAGCGAGCTTTGCGGCAAAGTCTAGGGCGAAGGCGCGGATGGAGCCCGTCCCGCCTATCTGTAGAGCTGCGCCTCGTTTCGGAATGCTTTGTCTACAAGGGTGTTATTGGCAAACCCTCCATCGACGTCGACAATCTCTAGGCTGATTGGCTTCTCGCCGGCCGAAGAATCTTCATCGTCCTTGCTGTTATCCTGCTTCTGGATGGGGCTGTTTATGAAGACGCTGGTATAGCCATCAGGCTTGAGCTGGGTATGGCCATTGATCTTGGCCTGGTTGGCGATGCAGTTGACGATCGCCATGTTGAGCAACCGGCGATCGGGATCCAGGGTTGGCGTCGCTCCTTTGAAGCAGGCTGGAACGCCGGTCTCCTTTGTCGGCGCCTTGGACTTGTCCCCGACAAGCCCGTTCGCGATCTCGTATTTATAGACGTCATATCTGGAAGCCGGTACAGCGGCGCCGGTCGGGTTGGTGGTGCTCGGGACGTTGGGGTATGCCGTACCGTGATTGATCAGCCAATAATTGCTGCGATCCCAGGTCGAATTCGTCATCCCTGTGGCGGAATCGAAGCTATTGCCTGGCGGTAGCGCCATTGCCGTCCCGTCTGTGTTTGCCTTGTATTTGTTGCAGTTGGCGGTCTTGTCAACTCCCTTGCGCACATTGGTCGCCGGCCGATATCGCCAGTCCTTGTCATTCTTCTTCAGCGAGGAACTGTAGATGTCGAAGCGGACGTTGAGCCCAGCGTTGACCTGACCCAAAGTGACGCCGGTTTTCGTGGTGAGCTTATCGCGTTGATAGCAAGTGCCTGCGGTGCCCATTGCGAGGGCATCTCGCAGCGAGGTCAAATTGTTGTCGATTAGTCCGAAGTTGCCGGGACCAGGGTTCGAGTCAACCTTGAGGATGCGGTATTCGCGGCTATAGGTGAGGCCGGCGGCGAAGGCTTGCTGGATGGTTTTGCTGGTCGCGGGCGTCGTCGTTTCGAACGGGTTGCACATGAAAATTGGCACGGTTTCGCAGATAGACTGGACGAACCCGGCCACGGCCTGGGGCTGAATATCGATCTTGTCGGCGCTGCCGATGAAGCTTGCAGGGAAGATCGTCTCGAAGGCACCGGCACCATCCGCCAGACCAGAGGCATTCACCGTCACTTCGGCGAATTGTACCGCCTTAGGGTCAGTGCTTGCCCAGTTGACGCCGTTGCCGTCGACGCCATCGGCGGTCAACGGGATGTCATCGCTGGCAGGTATTCCGGTCAGGTAAGTGATTTTCACGTCTGCAAGAGTGAGCGTGTGATTGTCTGCCGTAGAAAACTTGGTGTTGTTGGTGACGAGAGTTGCGGCCGCCAGATTGCCTCTGGTGATCGAATCCGCCCGGCCGTCAAGTTCCGCCGCAATGGCAATGGCCATCGCGTCGATGCCCTTCTGCAGATCGTTTTGGAGCCCGTTGACACGAGCCACATCGATCGCCAATACGGAAAAACCGATCAGAACCGGAAACATAATGGCGACGAAGATCATCGCGATACCGCGTTGATCATTCCAGAATTCGCGCAAAAAATGAAACATCGCAGCGCCCCCAACCCTGCCGCAAATATTTCCCCGTGGGAAGACAATAGACCTCATTTTTCTCCGCGGTCAAGTGACCGTTATTCATCTGGGTTGCCGTATATTTTTGGCATACCCCGCTATATAAATCTTCTCTTCGCATTTTTCTGATACCTAAGTTCATTCCATGCATGGGAGATGTTGATCGATCCTCGTATAGTTTTAGCGGAATTCGATAGGGGGACATCTTTATGCAGATCGAACACGCCTAAAAACTGATCCTGCGGAGTATGTATATATCCTGATTGACTGAAGTAACCGAACTGCCGATGGGTGTTGGTAGAACTTAAGCAGTTGACCCAGACCTTTGCGTCTGTCATGCAAGACTTTAGTCCTGCCCTCTGCCAGCCTCTTCATCTGCTCAAATGCAGGGGGGCGAGCCGCGACCGGGCATCCCAAGGGGCCTCCAGAGGGAGCGGAACCGCGACTGGAAGCCGACATCCGGGACGACTAGAGCCCAATTGATCCGCCTGACTGGCGCGGTCGGCGGCTCGTCGCGCGTTAGCCAATATAGATGAGCCCGCTTCATCCAATCGACGGATGGCGCGACTTACCCGCCGCTCCGAGGAGGTCTCGGCCGTGCTATTCAGGGTATATTACTTCGCCTACCAGCGCGGCTATGAATGCCAAGAGAAGATATGCGTGGCGAGTTCATCGTCACGGCCGACACGATGGTGGCGATGGCGAACGCGACAGGAGCACGGGATGCCTCGCGTCGGCTACTTGGGGAATAGCGCTCGCCGATGAATTGATCAAAATCTCTGCCGAGAACATTGGCCCGCTGCCTCTGGTGGCGGTCTATTTCTTTTGGCCGATAATATCCCCCAGAACGTCAGGGGAGTAATTTCGCACCTGTCGCTGCTTGTTGACGCGAGGCATATCTACAGGCAAGAGGCAGAGCGGGTTTGGTTGCGGTGGCATGCGACCACAGGTGGGCGCCAGGACGCGCGGTGTGGTTCGGGGGTCTAGGACAGCGGCCGGCGGGAAACGCAACTGGCGAGGCTGTGCAGGGTTTCAGCCTGCGAAGTCCAGGAGTCTGGTGGCAGGCTCACGACGAAGTTCGGTATGGGTGCGGTCGATGCCTTCCACGGTGATCGCAAACGTCCCGTTTTCGATCCTTCCTATCCAGCCTTTGGCTTTCAGATACCAAAGATGAAACTCCAGATGTTCACGCGGGCAGTCTGCCATGCGTTCGAGTTCTGTATCGCCAACACCAGCATTGTTCACGTCTTGTCGGCGTTTGACATAGAGGAGCGAGAGCACTTTGGCCTGAATGACGGCATCCCGTTCTATGCCTTTGGTGTTGCTGGCTTCCTCGCTCAACCCGCGGCGAATGTTCAAATGCTCTTTATACTCGATGTCGTACTGCGCGCGCTTGAGCGGATCCTTGAGCGTATTGTGGGCATCTATGATTTCACTAAAGCGGGATTCGTCCCCGGTATCCCGGTTGTCGGGATGGTAGCGCATGGCAAAATAACGAAATATCCGTTCTATCGTTTCCGAGTTGGCGTTCGGACTGATTTCCAAAAGTTCATAGTAATCAACGAACAAAGTGATCCTCCCTCGACATCGAGGCAGAGTGTTACGACGCCTCTTCGTCGCCGGCGAGGACCATGCAATAGTGGTGCCAGACGCATTGACCCATTGCGGGACATCATCTGCGCGCGTCGCTTAAGCCGGTGGCACGCTAACCGCCAGTCTGCGCTCCCAGTGTGCGCGACTGCGAGCTTGTCGAGAGCCGTGGTCGGGCTGGACGCGCAGCGCTTAGGATCGCGATCGGCACGCTGGTGAGGTTCGGGGTCAGTGCCGACTTGAAGGGGGTTGCCTACGAAAGCTGACCAAGGCACGCATGAAGCCTACCACTTTATCCACCAATGGCGGATGAGCTATTCTATCAGCTTTTTCTCGGGCAAGTCGCTCCTGTTCCAAGGCATTTCGTCGAGCCTCTAGCCCATCATCATACAGATTCTGGGCGTAGCGCTTCCTTGAATGCTCTGACGCCGAAAGCGAATTGGCCTCCAGCCATGCTTTGAACAGGTCGGGTCTGATGCGCACGTTGTAGCGGGCAAACCCAGGCTGCTTCGCTATATGCGATACTTCTAAATTTGCGCGCCACTCTTCCCAAGTCGCAGGCATATCGTCGGCGCCAGGAAGCTCCCGGATAAGAGGATAGTCTTTGGGCATATAAACCGGAACTGCCTCTCCCGCGGTAGCCAAAGCGCGCCTCGGATCGAGCTCTTCGCGATTTCTGGCACGAAAATCCGCCAGTGCTGTTTCTGTTTCCTCTTTCGACCTGCCGGCAATGATTTGAAATGGCGGTTCGGGCGCCGTTAGGATAGCGCCGTTGTCAGATATCATTAGAAAGAGCTCGGACTGATCTTCTAGTCGAAACAGAAAGCAATAACCTTCAGGCTCCTTGAGCCCCATACTCGGGTGGGTGAACCTTGCGTGAAAATTAATCGGTTTCGGCTTCGATATTTCTCGAAGCATCTCGGCTCCAACGGTCCCGGCGTACTCTGCGTACCCGATATGCTCCATACTCCGCTCCCACTCGATTGGAATGCATGCATTAGCAGTCTTCAGGAAAGCAAATCTACCTTTTGGTGTGGATATGTCGATGTCTTCGAATGGCGCATGAACCATACCCTCAGACATCTTGACTGCTCGCAACCGACCAATCGCTGTTTCAAGGCAATAGCTCTTCACCTTATTGCCTCGCATGTTGAGCAAAGCTTCAGCTTCCCTAATTTCTGTGATTAATGGTCGTTCCGGCAGTGCATTGCAGAAGCTCTGTAAGAATGGTGTCGGATCGTTAGGATCGCTGATCTTAAAGATCGTGGAAAGCAGCCATTCGTCGTCCCTTTTAATGGCTTCCTTTTTGTTGAATGCGCGCAAGTTCCCCTCCCTTTTCACCAAGGGTCAGCATCGCGCAGCGCGCAGTCGACTGCAAGGCGAGCCTGCCAGCTATCGGGATCAGGAATAGCCTCCGTTGCGGAGGCTCGTTGGCTGATCGTCGTGCAAAGGCTGCAGGCCCAGACCGCCGGCCGGTGTTTTTCACTGTGGTTCCTGACTACGAAGGAATCAATGCGAAGCGCAACCGCGACTGGAAATCTACGTTCGATCGACGCTAGACGGCTGGGCTGGGACTTCAGTCTTAGTCCAGCCAATAGGCTTAATTGCTCGGTTGCTATTGTGCCCATAGTTTAGGCAGCGCGGGGGACGTCCAAACCAAAAACCCGCATTGGCCGGTGTGGTCCGCCACCCCAAAAGAGCCCAACCGCACCGGCCATTTCCCTAACAAGACGCGGCCGGGCGCCGACACCCTCAGACGCCTATGGTTTGATCGCGGAACCTCCGGGCTTACGCGCTCGTTTGCCCTATGCTGGCTTGATCCCCAGCACTCCATAAGACCCTGGCCCGCTGCCGAAAGGTGGCGGGCTCTTTTGCCTGCAAGTTTGGTGGCAGCGTCCCAACCGCCCTGCTATGTTCCCGCCTGGTGGGTTAGTTGGGGGTTCCGATCATGGACACGGAAGAGATGCAGGCGATAGGCGACACCCTCATGCGGATCGTCACGCCAGAAATGACACCGAAGCAATTGGTCAAAGCGGCTCGGAAAGAGCACCCAAAAGCCTCGAAGAAGGATATCGCCAGGGCCGCATTCTTCTCGATCATTGCCCATGCAGACGAGGACCACGGCAAGGCAAAGAACCTACAGGCGTTCGCCATTGCCGAGCGTATTAACGGCAGCTAGAGAGCTAAAAAGAAAGCCCGGTTTGAAGCCGGGCCTTGGGAGGATCGATTGGGAACCCCGAAGGGGGGAGGGATCGATCGAACCCCCTTCAGCGCTTACTAATCTGCATCGCTATTGTGACGCCCGCGTGAAGCAAACCAAGCGCCGTGCTAGACGCCACCGACAGGTAGGCTATATTTTAGCGATGCCTGATAAGCCCGTAACAACCTACGTTGTGAGCGTCTTCGAGAAACCGCATTGGCGCACGGTGCTGACAACCAAGGACAAAGCCAAACCTTTGGCCATGGCGAAGGAGATCGGCGACAAGGTCAGGATCGAAGAGATAACGCCGAAGGTGAAACAGCGGTAGGCTTTGTTGAGTGAAGATGGTGAGAAGTCTAGCCCTTACCACCACCGTCATTGCAACTATAGCTGCCGCTATCGTGCTGACATTTATGGCAGCTAAGAGATTTGAGCTACGGCGCCCAAATCCGATCGAGGCTCATATCGAGAGGAACATCTGAGGCGCTACGCCAGGGGCGCGGACTTCCTCAGTGCGCAGCGTGCCAGGTTGGCCCTGACCACGAGGTGATGAAAAGGCCTGATCGCGTTGAGATAGGTGAAGCCCAAGGCATTGTGGGTATGCACAACGGTTGTTGCGATGAGCAACGTGCCTATTGGAGAATGGCGTCGGAGCAGAGATAGCCGGAAGTCCAGGTGTCGGTCATCCGTTCCGAGCACAATTTCGTCCTTGCCCTCCCAGTGCACCGGGAAGAAGTCCACCCGTTGATGGCTGTCCCGGGACGTCCTGACCGTACCGGAGGTTTTGATGCCAAAGGGCGTAACCATGGCGTCGCGCAGCGCGATCAATGCCTTTTGCCACGCCGGTGGATTGACGAGTGTCCGCGTCGCCAGCTCGCGCATGCTCGACTGTTCCGATGCACTCATGTCAATGCTGTAGCTATCGAGTAAGCTGGCGTTCTCGTACCAGCCCGCAACGACACTTTCCGACGGCGGCGTCGTCCGGCGTACCTGCGGTTGGCGGTCTAAACCCATGCTCATGATCGTGTCACCTATTCAAGGGGCCATCAACTACGGGGGTGAAGACGAGGCTTATTCAAACTCAAACCACGAAGAGGCGCTAGGGTCTACGGCGCTTAGAAATGGCCTGCAACAGATCTTTTCGACCATCGATGACATAGAACGCATGCGTCCTTTGGCGAGGCCAAAGGCAGAGGGCTTTTCATATCGGTTGGTCAAGTCTACACCATCGGTCGGGCGAAAACGCTGGTGGGGCGCCATGAAGCCGATCGCGATTGCAATTCCGTTACTCTTCCTCGTGGTGCAGGCTCAAGCGCAAGAGCGCAGGGATATCGCCGGCCTGAGTTGCGCCGAAGTTCAGGCACTACTGAAGCAGGACGGCACCACCGTCATTCGCTACCGCTCCATATTCAACCTCAGCCTGACGCGCTACGACCTCTATGTCAGCGGGCAGAAGCAATGCGGTCCTGGCGAGGTGGCTACTGGCGCAGGCGTGCCGACGACCGACACAGATTATTGCCCGGTCCATAAATGCATTGCGAGCAATCTCTTCGTGGCAAGGTAGCCGGCCAGGTCGAGAAGCTGAAATATCGACCGGCTCGTGATCGCCGGCCGGTATTTTTCACTGTGATTCCTGATTACGAAGGGATCAATGCGAAGCGCAGCCGCGACTGGAAATCTACGTTCGATCGACGCTAGACGGCTGGGCTGGGACTTCAGTCTTAGTCCAGCCAATAGGCTTAATTGCTCAGTTGCTATTGTGCCCATAGTTTGGGCAGCGCGGGGGACGTCCAAACCAAAAAAGCCCGCAGTGGCCGGTGTGGTTTGATGCCCCCAAGAAGCCCCAACTTCACCGGCCATTACTCTAAGGATGGTGCCGTTTAAGATGACAGATAAGCCGGTGACGACCTACATCGTCAGCGTGTTCGAGAAACCGCACTGGTGCACTGTTCTAACGACCAAGGACAAGGAAAAGGCGTTCGCGCTAGCCAAGGAGATCGGGGACAAGGTTAGGGTTGAGGAGATCACGCCCAAGCCGAAAAAGCGCTAGAGCCTTCAGTGTGGTTTCGGTCGGTTGCTCATGTAATCCATGGCCACGACCGCGACGAACGCCAAAACGACGATGGCTGTTCCACCTGCCCAAATAACAGACATTTTGCCTCTCCCCAGGGCGATCCTACGCCCAGTGAGGTAGCGCCGCAATCACGACAGGCAATGGTGGTAAAATGCGAGAAGCGCGGGAACAAAATTTCGCATCTCTCGTTGAAAATGCCGGCCGGATGCCTGTCCAAAGTCCATGTCCGGCTTGTGTCAAAGGCCCGTTGCCGTGCCCTGGCAGCGGGCCGCTGGCACTGGCAAGGTTGTCAAAAATCGCGTCCATCCGAAGATTCTTGATCGGACCGGTTTCGTAGTGAATCCCCTGTTTGTTCACGGCACAAGCCATGACGATTGCGAGGCCGAGAATGAGCATGGAGGCGACGTGCTGGACGAACCGCACGACGGCTGGGACGATGACGAGTATGAACCTGGCTGGACGGAACATGTCGACCAGCGCAAGGCAGTCATCGTCGATCAGAACACCTGGAACCACCCCGAAAGCGAGCCGCTGCTCGGCTGGTGCGAGAATCACGGCAAAGGCGTCATGCTTTGCGAACCGGCAGACGATCGCGAAGGCGACGATGAGCGGGAGCAGCCCGACTTCTACTGAAACCGAAACCAAGTTTCGAATTGGCCCGCTGCTTCGGTGGCGGGCTCTTTTTACTGGCACTGTTCGCCGTCGTTGCCGACAAAAGGTGATTTGACGTTACGTTAACTGGGCGCAATCATATCGGATTGTACAAGGGTTGAAGGGCGTTTCAATGAAACTCATTGTCTTTGGCGTAGCAATGGTATTGGCCGCCACCGGAGCAGCTGTTGCGAAAGAGAAGAAAAAAGTGGCCACAGCTCATCAGGCTGCAACCTCGTGTTCTACACCTCATATGAAGGCTGGCAGCAAGCCGACCCCGAAACTGGATTGTAAATCGACAGGCACCGTGGTTGCGCGACAGCCAAATGGGGCAAACTTCCTGGATCATTATAATCCGCGCTTAGGGTATGATGACACCAGTCCGTGGTTTCAAACTGGCTATAATTGACTGCGGCTTCGGCTTCCGGGCCTTTCTTTATCCAGCGACGCGGCCAGCCCGCTGCCTTAAGGTGGCGGGCTTTTTATTATTGGCTCCGCCGACTTACTGCGAGTGTTTTGGGTGGTCCCCACATACCGCCTGTAAAACTGTCAGAACCGGCGATCTGCAAGACGTTCACCTCTCTTTGATATTTTTTTCCGAACCAACCTTCATATTCGATCTGAATCGGAAACTCGGCCTGCGCGATCCAAAAGCTTTGACGCAGATCTCTATGGGTTAGACCAAAAGAAAAGGACGTCCGAGCACCGTTGTCGAGGAGACGGATCACCCTGGAAGGCTCGAAACAAGCCAACTAAAGGCCCTTGTTCTCGTCGTTGGCTCCGGCACCAAGCGCCGCCTCAAGCGCTTTCTGATCGCTAATGAAGAGCTTGATGTTCTTTGCCGGGATCGATCCGGAGTTAAGGATTACCAGGTCGTACGCGATAGCCTCGTTGCCGCCGTGGTGCGTCTCAACCATCGCCGTGATGATTGGGCGAAACTGACGTCGCCAGAAATGCAGCGACAGTCCAAGGGCCATCACCGTCGCGAATACGCCGGCGACGTTGAGCCAGTCCACGCTGACCAACCAGTAGATGAGAGATTTCACTGCCCCACCCCCTTTTGTCGCGCGGGCCTGCCGATAGTTGCAGGAAAGGTTTGGCACCGCAATCAGCCGGCGAGGGCGCGACCGACTGCTATCCCGACGCCGATCGCCACGCCGATCGTCACGTTTCCTGCCAAGCGAAACGCCCAGGCCATCGCAGTTGGGCGCCAATTCCATGTCGGCTGGGCTCGCAGCAGGCCAATCAGTTCATCAAAAACATAGTCCATGGACGTTCTCTCCTTCAGCGCCTAGCGAAGTCGAGTTGCGTACCTATACCGTACCTATCGCCAAAAATGGCGATTTTGCAGATTCGGTAAGTGCTTGGAAAAGTTGGCTCCCCGGGCCGGATTCGAACCAGCGACCAACCGGTTAACAGCCGGTTGCTCTACCACTGAGCTACCGGGGAACAGAGGCTCTCATGTGAGTGGCGCAGCCTATAGCAAACCCTTTTCCGCTTTGCAAAGAAGCATTTCGCATTTTTCCGAGGCTTTTTCGCTCAGGCGTTTCTCGCAATCGTTCGCGGATGCCCTCATATTAGCCGTCTTGCTGGGGATATGGAACCGAAAGCGCGGTTGCGGCTTAGATTCAACGGTGCTCCTGAACGGTCAAAAGGGTTAATCTTTCGAGACGATGACAGCACAAGACAACCAGATGCCGGCGCGGAAAATCTCGGTTTTCGGGCGTGAGTTCAAAATGCCGCGCTCGCGCGGGCTCAGAATCACCATGGGCATCGTGCTGACCATCGGCGGCATTCTGGGTTTCCTGCCGATCCTCGGCTTCTGGATGGTGCCGCTTGGATTGCTGGTGCTGTCCTATGAATTCGCCATGGTCCGCCGCCACCGGCGCCGCTTCGTTGTCTGGTGGGAACGGCGCCGCCGGCCGGATTGAGGCCGACAGCGCCCGGTCTCAGCGCCCGGCGTGCTCTTCCAGCGCTTCGCGGATCTGCTTGAGAATCGCAGCCGCCGAGGCGAGCTTTGCCCGGTCACGCGGCAACAGGCTGCTCGCGCTCCCGATGCACAGGCGGTCGATGGCGTAGCGCAAAAGCTCTTCGCACTGCGGCAGCGACAGGCCGGACGCCGCATTCATGTCGTCTGCCTTGCCTTTTGCTGCCGTTGTCCGACGCATGGCATGTCTCCCGCCATGTTCAACGTATGGGCTGCTGAATGAGTTTCTTCCGGCGTCGAGCCATGCTTAACAAGCAGCTAACGTATCGTCGTCAGGCCCGGGCCTGGGATTTGACGGGACGCTGCCCAAACCGGCGAGAGGAAACCGCTCGGAATGCACGGGTGGCCGCTTGACGGCATTTTCGCCGCAACCTATTGGAACCGGGTGGAACGCCGGGAGCAATGAGGCCTCGTGGCGGAGTGGTTACGCAGAGGACTGCAAATCCTTGCACCCCGGTTCGATTCCGGGCGAGGCCTCCAATGCCCGGGCCCCCGCGCACCAGCGCTGGGGCCTGAAGTTCCGATCGTAATGAACCGCGGTTCTGGCGCGGCAAGCGGATTGGTTGGAACATGAGCGCTGATTTCTCCGAGCTTCGCGTCAAGATGGTCGACGGCCAGGTTCGCACCACCGATGTGACCAGCGCGCCTTTGCTCGAAGCGATGCTTGTCGTGCCAAGAGAAATCTTTGTCGGCGCCGAACAGCGCGATCTCGCCTATATCGACGAGGACATCCGCATTGCCGCCGGCGCGGACGGCGCGCGCTATCTCATGGAAGCCTCGCCGCTGGCCAAGCTCATGCAACTGGCCGAGATCAGCCCGGCCGATTCGGCGCTCGATGTCGGCTGCGGCACCGGCTATGCCTCGGCCGTCCTGTCTCGGCTGGCGAAGTCCGTTGTGGCGATCGAAAGCGATGCGGCGCTGGCTGAGACCGCCAGATCGACGCTTTCATCGCTCGGCTGCGGCAATGTGACCGTAGTCCAGGGGGCGTTGCCGCAAGGACATGCGGCCAAGGCGCCCTATGACGTCATCTTCATCGGCGGCAGCGTCGCGGACGTGCCGGCACCGCTGCTCGACCAGCTTGCCGAAGGCGGCCGACTCGTTGCCGTCGAAGGCCAGGGCAATTCCGGCGTGGCCCGGCTTTTTTTTAAAGCGGGGGGGGTTGTAACCGGAAGACGCGCATTTAATGCGGCAATTAAGCCACTACCGGGATTCGAACGTATTCGCGCCTTCGAATTCTGAATGATTTTGCCTTGCAGGATAGGCGTTGTCATGGTCGCTTGTGTTTGAAATCGTTGCTGATCCGCAAAACTGGGGGCACTTTGGGGCTGAGCAGCAGGGAACATTGAACACGCGGCGCCGGCTGCTCAAGAAGGAGAAGCCGGCGTGGCGTGGTTCCCATGGACAACGAATGAGGGATACATGGTCCTGCCTATACGCAAGAGTCTTTTCGCCGCCGTCCTCGTTTCCGCGACCGCGCTTTCTCCATTCTCGGCCTCGGCGGAATCTATCCTCGGCGCGCTGGCAAAGGCCTATCAGTACAATTCTTCGCTGAATTCGGCCCGGGCCGGCGTCCGCGTCACCGACGAGAGCGTTGCCATCGCCAAGTCGGGATGGCGCCCGACCATCAACGGGTCGGCGGACATCGACTACTCAAGCAGCCATCTCAACGGCACGAACTCAAGCGTGCGGCTGACCACCGGCAATTTTGGCGTCCAGATCAATCAGACGCTGTTCGACGGTTTTCAGACCAGGAACAATGTCGCCGCCGCCGAAGCGCAGGTCCGCGCTTCTGTCGAAACGCTGCGTAACACCGAAGAGAACACCCTGTTCAGCGCGGCGCAGGCGTATATGAACGTGATTCGCGACCGCCAGATCGCCGTGTTGACCGAGCAGAACCTGCAATTCCTGACCGAGACGGCGCGCGCGGCGCGTTCGCGTTTTGAGGTTGGTGAAGGCACGCGTACCGACGTCGCGCAGGCCGACGCTTCGCGGGCCGCCGCCGTGGCATCGTTGAGCGCCGCCCGTGCGCAAGCGTTGTCCAGTGCCGCAAGCTATCGCCAGATCGTCGGCGACGAACCGGGCAAGCTCAAAGCCGCTTCCCCGGTGGCAAAACTGTTGCCGTCGAGCCTCGCAGCTGCCGTCGAGGTGGCCGCGAACGAGCACCCGGCCATCCTTGCCACCCAGCATCTGGTCGACGCGGCCGCGTTTTCGGTGAAGTCGGCCGAAGGCGCGCTGCTGCCGCAGCTGACTGCAAGCGCGGGTGTTTCGAGCGATTATCGCAACACTGTACCGGGCGCCTTCGCGTCGCAGGACGGCACCACCAATTCGGCCAACATCGGGGCCACGCTGAGCATCCCGATCTATTCCGGCGGCCGTAAATCGGCGATTGTGCGCCAGGACAAGGAATCGCTCAGCCAGGCGCGCATCGAGGTCGACGTCAGTCGCGACCAGGTGCGCCAGGCCGTCACCGCCGCCTGGACCGAGTACACTGCCGCGCAGCAACAGCTCACGGCCAACAAGCAGGTGATCGAGGCCGCGAAGCTAGCACTGAGCGGCGTCATCGAAGAACGCAATGTCGGCCAGCGCACCACGCTCGATGTCCTCAACGCACAGGCAACGGTCATCACCGCGGAGATCAACCAGGCTGGCTTTGAACATGATGTGGTGGTGGCGAGCTATGCCATCCTGCAGGCGACCGGTCGCCTGTCCGTCGACCGCCTTGGCTTGCAGGTGACGAAGTACAGACCTGAAGAGCACTACAACGCGGTCAAGGACAAATGGTTCGGCCTGCGTACGCCGGACGGCCGCTGAGAGGTTCGGCTCGGACTTTTCGGTCCCTCCTGCCTGAGCCAGCTCTTTGGCTCCACTCCCCGTTGGTTCGGTATCTGGTCTAATCTGTTGAAATCCCACAAGTCCCCAGATTGGGGATTCTCGTGCGGCGATCCGTCGGTTACGCTGGCGTCATGATTCGATCCGGCTTTGCCGGAGCGGAAATCTGCAACGGGTCACTAGGGCGGCGGATGTGACGATGGCGACGGCAAGCAGCGCACAGCGCGAACCTTCCATGGAAGA
This sequence comes from Mesorhizobium sp. P2_D5, assembly GCF_056404355.1. Lineage (NCBI taxonomy): Bacteria > Pseudomonadati > Pseudomonadota > Alphaproteobacteria > Hyphomicrobiales > Phyllobacteriaceae > Mesorhizobium > Mesorhizobium sp. P2_D5. The sequence continues at coordinate 574,225 of NZ_JBFUEE010000004.1, read as the reverse complement.
GATACTGGCTTCCATCAGGAGGATCATCGAGGACAGTGACGGCGGCCGCAAGCAGCCGGGCGACACCGATGAGCTGCGCCAGGATCTGGAGCCGGCGGCGAGCGCCGGTGCAGTTGCCGACGTCGAGGCATTCCGAGCCGACCTGCAGGCCCCAGAGATCAGGAAGCCGGTGACGCTGGCGGAAGTCCAGGCACAATTGCCGGCAGTCGAGCCGGTGATTACGCGGATGGAAACGCCGGTGCGCCCCGAGCCCGTCCCGGCAAAGCCATCGATGACACTTGCAGAAGTCAGCGCCCGGGTCGCCGCCGAGCCGACCCCGCCGGTCATGGCCGACGCGCCGGAAGCGCGTCCTATTGCCGACTCGCTGGCAGTGCGCCCTGTCGCCGACGCCCCCGTAGCCGATTGGCGGCGCGAGATCCCCGCTGTCGGCGAGCAAGCCAAAGCGGTGCCGGACAAAGGCGAGGCCCTTAAGCCGGTTGTCCAGCCGCCGGTGGAGGCTCCGAGGGACGAGCCGACTGCCGAAGCAGCCACCGAGCCGTCTCATCCGGGCGCAAGCGTGGTGCGACCGGCGGTGGCCAGCGATGCGCCGCGTCCGGCCATCGTTTCCGAGCACACGGGCCGGCAGGTTGCCGCCGCCTTTGGTGAGCTCTCCGATGCGTTTGCCAGCCGCAGCAAGAAGACATTCGACGAGATGGCCGAAGAGATGCTGCGGCCGATGCTGCAGGATTGGCTGGACAACAATCTGCCGACACTGGTCGAGCGGCTGGTGCGCGAGGAGATCGAGCGCGTGGCGCGCGGGGCGCAGTAGTCTCAATTGCCATCACCCTCGAAACGCCGCCCGCGAGGCGGCGTTTTTTGTCGATGGGTCAGCCCGCGCTGGTCGCGAAGCAGATGAGGTTGCCGTCGGGATCCCTGACGATGAACGTGCGGGCGCCCCACGGTTCGGTTCGCAATGTCTGGTGGAAGGGAGCCTCGGCTGCCTGAAACTCCAGGAACAGCGCCTTGATGTTGTCGAGTATGATCGTCGCCGCCAGCAGGTCATCGGTCGAATTGGCGGCCAATGGCGGCTTGTCGACATGGCGCAGGTTGAGCCTTGCGCCATCGCGGATGATCTGGGCGTAGAAGGGTGGCTCGCCATAGGTGAAGCGCGTCTCGAAGCCGAGCCTTTGCCGGTAGAAATCACAGGCCGCTACGATGTCGCAGACAAAGAGCTGTGGCTCGGCAAAGGCGAGATGCGGTTTTGCTGCGTCTGGTGCTGCACGATCGGTCACGGTTTGAGGGCCTTCCTTCAGCGCCTGCCAGCTCTCGAAACCTGACTTCCTGGCGACGAGTTCCTGGGCATCGGCAAGCTTGAAGCCGTGATCGAGGATCTGGCTGTCGCTGAGATCGCGAAAACGCGGCAAGAGCCATCCAATCACAGCGGCGACGGGATAGTACCGCTCGCGATGCCATTTGAGATAGAGCTTGGCCTGTTTCTTGTGGTGTTCGAGGGTCGGCATGGGCGCACTGCGGGGTTGAGGTGGCGTAGGCGGGCAATGCCCCTCCGGCCGGAAGCCGATGCGCCCTACAGCAGCGTTGGCAGCGTAGGATGGCTGAGATCAGTCGTCAAGGATCCGCCCTTTCAAAGCCATGTGCAGCTGTTATTCTTGCGCGATGGATAGAAGGCTGACTTACAGTTATCGATTGCGGGCAGAGGTTCCAATGCTCACGGACGAGGAATATCTGAAGATCGTCGACGACCCGATAGTCCTTTACTTGCAGGTTAAGCAGTTCGTTTCCAAGAATGGTCTCCAGAAAGAAATGAAGCATCCGGCTGCCGATCGCTATCGCGAGTGCAGTGGAGTTGCACTCGCCCATACATTTTGGCTCCTGCATGTGCGCCGTTCCGACTACGGCCCTGACTGCCCGGCCTGCGGAAAGCCTTACCGCACGCAAATGGCGAAGTTTTGTGCCGAGTGTGGACACGGCCTTCCGTTGAAATGAACACGGCCACACCTATTTGCCTGTAGTGATCCAAGGCAGCCCCTGCGGTTGACTTGGCCAAAACCTTCCGATTTACACCGGACCAGCAAAACTCCCGACAGCGCGGACCATTTTCCCATGCTTGAAAAGACCTACGACGCAAAAACCGTCGAGCCGAAGATCGCCAAAGTCTGGGAAGAGGCCGACGCGTTCCGCGCCGGCGCCGGGGCCGAGGAGGGGGCGGAAGCCTTCACCATCGTCATCCCGCCGCCGAACGTGACCGGCTCGCTGCATATGGGCCACGCGCTCAACAACACGCTGCAGGACATATTGGTGCGCTTCGAGCGCATGCGCGGCAAGAACGTGCTGTGGCAGCCGGGCATGGACCATGCCGGCATCGCCACGCAGATGGTGGTCGAGCGCCAGCTGATGGAAAAGCAGATCCACCGCCGCGACCTGACGCGCGAGCAGTTCATCGAAAAAGTCTGGGAGTGGAAGGACGAATCGGGCGGGGCGATCTTCAACCAGCTGAAGCGCCTCGGCGCCTCGGCCGACTGGTCGCGCGAACGCTTCACCATGGACGAGGGCCTGTCCAAGGCGGTGCTGGAAGTGTTCGTCACGCTCTACAAGGAAGGGCTGATCTACAAGGACAAGCGCCTTGTGAACTGGGATCCCAAGCTGCTCACCGCGATCTCCGATCTCGAGGTCGAGCAGCACGAGGTCAACGGTAATCTGTGGCACTTCCGCTATCCCATCGAGGGCGAGGTCTTCGATCCGGAAAATCCGAAAACCTTCATCACCGTGGCGACGACGCGCCCCGAGACGATGCTGGGCGACACCGCCGTTGCCGTGCACCCCGACGACGAGCGTTTCCGGCATCTGGTCGGCAAGAACATCGTCCTGCCGATCGTCGGCCGCAAGATCCCGGTGGTGGCTGATGAGTACTCCGATCCGGAGAAAGGTTCTGGTGCGGTCAAGATCACGCCCGCACATGACTTCAACGATTTCGAGGTTGGCAAGCGCCACAAGCTGCCGGCGATCAACATCCTCACCGTCGCGGCGGCGATAAGCCTCAAGGACAATGAGGATTTCCTCGCCGGTCTCGAGGTGACGCCGGAGCGGCAAGCGGTCTGGGATGAACTCAACGGCCTCGACCGCTTCGTCGCGCGCAAGAAGGTCGTCGAGCTGATGGAAGATGGCGGCTTCCTGGAAAAGGTCGAACCGCATCGTCACGCGGTGCCGCATGGCGACCGCGGCGGCGTGCCGATCGAGCCGTTCCTGACCGAGCAGTGGTATGCCAACGCGGCGGAACTGGCCAAGCCGGCGATTGCCTCGGTGCGCGAGGGGCGTACCAACTTCGTGCCGAAGAACTGGGAAAAGACCTATTTCGACTGGATGGAAAACATCCAGCCCTGGTGCATCTCGCGCCAGCTGTGGTGGGGTCACCAGATTCCGGCCTGGTATGGGCCGGACGGGCGCGTCTTCGTCGAGAAGACCGAAGAAGAGGCGCTGAGTGCGGCGATCGAATATTATCTGGCGCTGGAAGGGCCATGGAAGGCCTGGGTCGAAGACAAGCTCGAGAACTTCAAGCCGGGCGAGATCCTGATCCGCGACGAGGACGTGCTCGACACGTGGTTTTCGTCGGCGCTGTGGCCGTTCTCGACGTTGGGCTGGCCGGACGAGACGCCCGAGCTGAAGACCTACTACCAGACCGACGTGCTGGTCACCGGCTTCGACATCATCTTCTTCTGGGTCGCCCGCATGATGATGATGGGCCTGCATTTCATGGACGAGGAGCCGTTCCACACCGTCTACGTCCATGCGCTGGTGCGCGACAAGAACGGGCAGAAGATGTCGAAGTCGAAAGGCAACGTCATCGATCCGCTCGACCTCATCGACGAATACGGCGCCGACGCGTTGCGTTTCACCCTGACGGTGATGGCGGCGCAAGGCCGTGACGTGAAGCTCGATCCGGCGCGCATCGCCGGCTATCGCAATTTCGGCACCAAGCTGTGGAACGCGACGCGCTTTGCCGAGATGAACGAAGTCGCGCGCAACGACGATTTCTGGCTGAACGATGCCAAGCTTGCGGTCAACCGCTGGATCCTCACCGAACTGACACGGGCGGCGCGCGAGATCACGGACGGCATCACCTCATACCGCTTCAACGAGGCGGCTGGGTCGGCCTACCGGTTCGTCTGGAACCTGTTCTGCGACTGGTACCTGGAACTCCTGAAGCCGGTGTTCATGGGCACGGATGAGGCGGCCAAGGCCGAAAGCCGCGCCTGCGTCGCCTTCGTGCTCGACGAGATCTACAAGCTCTTGCATCCGATGATGCCGTTCATGACCGAGGAACTGTGGGCGCAGACCGCTGGCGAAGGCAAGGAACGCGCCTCGCTGCTGTGCCATGCGGCGTGGCCGTCGCCGGACTTCGAGGACGCAGAGGCTGCCGCCGACATCAACTGGCTAGTCGATCTCGTCTCGGGCATCCGCTCGGTGCGCTCGGAGATGAACGTGCCGCCGGCGGCGATCGCGCCGCTGGTCGTGGTCGGCGCCAACGAGGTGACCCGCGAACGGCTTGTTCGCGAAGACTCGGCGATCAAGCGGCTGGCGCGGGTCGGCGACATCTCGCTGGCCGATGTCGCCCCAAAAGGCTCGGCGCAGATCGTGCTCAACGAGGCGACGATCTGCCTGCCGCTTGGCAGCCTGATCGATCTCGCCGCCGAAGCGGCACGGCTGCAGAAGGAACTGGCCAAGGTGACCGAGGAAATCGCGCGCCTGCACAAGAAGCTGTCGAACGAGAGATTCGTCGCCAGCGCGCCGGCCGAGATCGTCGATGCTGAGCGCGAAAAACTCGCTGAGTACCGCGACGCGCAGGACAAGCTTTCGGTGGCGTTGACGAGGGTTCGCGACGCTGGTTGAGGGCAGATTCGTGGCGCCTCGGCGGCTTCGAAATCAGGACCTTCTTGCCTCGAAAATAGGCATTCCGCTGCGTTAATGTTGACGTAAACGGAAAGTTTTGGCCCCATTGTTGCCATAATGTAACAATAGGGCCGTGAATCCCCAAAAACATATATTTTTGAGCCTTTTGGGCGGATTTTTCTCGCGTTTTGAGGGCGGCACACACTCCGGAGGCGGTTTTTTGGCCTAACGGCAGTGGCTTGTTTTGTGTCGAAAATGCGCTTGGCGAACATGTACATGTACGCCCCAGGAATTCGTTATTGCACCGTTAACCTGAATTGGTTCTAGCTTGCCGCACTCGAATTCGGGGAGGACATTCATGACTATTTTGCGACATAAAGCACTGCTGGGGGCGGGGTGCTTTTCGCTGGCTTTGATCGGGACGGCGTTGAACTCGGCGCATGCTGGCGGCCTGGAGCGCGGCGGCTACGACATCGACTTGCTGTTCGATCCGGCGCAGGTCACAGGCGAGCTTTCCGGCACCTATGTGATGCCGCAACGAGACCTGAAGAATGCAACGGATACGGATCCAACTGACGGCAATCTCAATGCGCTGGGCAAATCCAGCACGGCGCGCGATACCGAAAGCTATTGGGTGCCCTACGGCGGCATCAAGATCGGCATGGGACCGGTCGATTGCCTGGGCGACTACTCCCAGCCAATCGGTGCATTCAGCAATCCTGGTGCGAACTGGGCGGGTGCACAAAGCAATGTCGAGACGAAGGTAGAGAGCAAAGCCTTCAGCGCGACCTGTTCTTACAAAATGGACCTCAGCAAAGGTCAGTTTCGCTTCATCGGCGGCGTGTTCCATGAGGACGTTTCGGGTTTCAAGGAACAGTTGGTTGCTCCCATTCCCGCCTTTCTCGGCACAGGCATTGGCCGCCTTGATCTCCAAGGAGATGGATGGGGATGGCGTGCCGGTGTCGCCTATGAGATCCCGGACATCGCCTTGCGCGCCAGCCTGGTCTACAATTCGTCGGTCAAGCTCGACAATTTGAGTGGAACGCTTGATTTGACCCAGGTGCCTGGGCTTATCAATCCCGCAAATCCGCTTCTCGGCAACGTCACCGACGTCTATGGTTCCTCGCAGGTTCCGGACTCTGTTGAACTCAAGCTTCAGTCAGGCATCGCTCCCGGCTGGTTGGCTTTTGGATCCATCAAATGGGTGAATTGGAGCGATCTGCAGAGCATTCCGTTCTGCCCGACCTCGACCCAGGGGCTCATTGCCTGCACGACGACCAGCCCTGTGCGCGCCACCTCGCTTGACTTGCTCTACCGCGATGGTTGGACGGTTTCCGGTGGCATCGGCCATAAATTCAACGATCAGTGGAGTGGGGCGGCGGTTCTCACCTGGGATCGTGGTACGACCACCGGCCTGAGCGCACAGACCGACACCTGGACGGTGAGCGGCGGCGTGGCCTACACGCCGACCCAGAACATCGAAGTTCGTCTCGGTGGCGCGCTGGGCGTGCTTACCAGCGGATCGATCCATTCGGTCGTCGGCAGTGACGGCGTTACCTACGGTACCGAATACACCGCAGACTTTGGCAATGATCTTGTTTCGGCGATCTCCACTTCCTTGAAGGTCAAGTGGTAACCATCTGAAGTGAAAAGAAAAAAGGCCGGGCATTGCCCGGCTTTTTTTGTTTGGGCCGGCGCCGTTTGCGCCCTGGCATCCAAGCTGCGTTGCAGATAAGCCGCAGCGCTTTCGCCTCGTGCGATTGTGACGTTTTGGCAACACTTTCTGAACAACCCCTGCGCTAAGACTCAGGCCAAGGAAATTGCCCATTTCCCGCCATAAACCCGGCGCACCTCGATCTTGTCTCGGGACACGCGCCAAAAGGCTCGGCGATGGGGCAGGCCGCACCGCCCGCGGCAAGGAAGAGTATGGACGCCAAAGTTATTTCCAAGGCCAAGCTCCCGAGCCGCCATGTGACCGTCGGTCCGGCGCGTGCGCCGCACCGTTCCTATCTCTATGCGATGGGATTGTCGGCGGCCGAGATTGCGCAGCCGCTGGTCGGCGTCGCGTCCTGCTGGAACGAGGCAGCGCCCTGCAACATTTCGCTGATGCGCCAGGCGCAAGTGGTCAAGAAGGGCGTCGCGGCCGCCAACGGCACGCCGCGGGAATTCTGCACCATCACCGTCACCGACGGCATCGCCATGGGCCACCAGGGTATGAAGTCGTCGCTGGTGTCGCGCGAGGTCATCGCCGATTCAGTCGAACTCACCATGCGCGGCCACTGCTACGATGCGCTGGTTGGGCTGGCCGGCTGCGACAAGTCGCTGCCCGGCATGATGATGGCCATGGTGCGTCTCAACGTGCCGTCGATCTTCATCTATGGCGGCTCGATCCTGCCCGGCAGCTATCGCGGCCGCCAGATCACCGTGCAGGACGTGTTCGAGGCGGTCGGCCAGCACTCGGTCGGCACGATCAGTGACACCGAGCTGCTCGAAATCGAGCAGGCCGCCTGTCCGTCGGCCGGCTCCTGCGGCGCCCAGTTCACCGCCAACACCATGGCCACCGTTGCCGAGGCGATCGGCCTGGCGCTGCCCTATTCCTGCGGCGCGCCGGCGCCTTACGAGATGCGCGACCGTTTCAATTTCGCCTCGGGCGAAAAGATCATGGAGCTGATCGCCAAGAATATCCGGCCGCGCGACATCGTCACGCTGAAGGCGCTGGAGAATGCGGCGACCGTGGTTTCGGCCACCGGCGGCTCGACCAACGCTGCACTTCACCTGCCGGCGATCGCCCACGAGGCCGGCATCAAGTTCGACCTGTTCGACGTGGCGAAAATCTTCGAGAAGACGCCCTACATCGCCGACCTCAAGCCAGGCGGCAAATATGTCGCCAAGGACATGTTCGAGGCCGGCGGCATTCCGCTCCTGATGAAGACGCTGCTCGACCACGGCTATTTGCATGGCGACTGCATGACGGTGACCGGCCGTACTTTGGCCGAAAATATGGAGCACGTTGCCTGGAATGAACATCAGGATGTGGTCCGCCCGGCCAACACACCCATTACCCAAACCGGCGGTGTCGTGGGGTTGAAGGGAAACCTCGCCCCCGAAGGCGCGATCGTGAAGGTTGCAGGCATGTCGGAGCTGAAGTTCTCCGGCCCGGCGCGCTGCTTCGATTCGGAAGAGGAATGTTTCGAAGCGGTGACGCAGCGAAATTACAGGGAAGGCGAGGTGCTCGTCATCCGTTACGAGGGGCCGCGCGGCGGCCCAGGCATGCGCGAGATGCTGTCGACGACGGCAGCCCTCTACGGCCAGGGCATGGGCGGCAAGGTGGCGCTGATCACCGACGGGCGCTTTTCGGGCGCGACGCGCGGTTTCTGCATCGGCCATGTTGGGCCCGAGGCAGCGGTGGGCGGCCCGATCGGGCTGCTTAGGGATGGTGACGTAATCTCGATCGACGCGGTGAACGGCACGATCGACGTGGCGTTGTCCGATAGCGAACTGGCGGCGAGGGCAAAGACCTGGAAGGCGCGCACGACCGACTATCAATCGGGCGCGATATGGAAATATGCACAGACGGTTGGGTCGGCGCGCGATGGCGCGGTCACCCATCCGGGCGGTGCGAAAGAAACACATTGTTATGCGGACATCTGAGTTGTTGAGGTCGTCTGTCTTTTCGGCACTGGTCGTGTTCGCCACTTTTGGCGCGACCTTTGGCGCCGTGGGCCAGGCCATGGCCTTTGACGACAAGGTGTTCGACGACAAGACCGGCGTGAAGCCGCAATCCAGCCCATGGGCGGTGTTCCAATTCGGCTTTTCCGCCTACAAGAACGGCCACAAGGAACAGGCCGCCGAGGCCTATAAATACGCCGCCGAGAACGGCCAGATCGGCGCCACCTGGAAGCTTGCCCGCATGTATGCCGAGGGCGACGGCGTGGCGCGCGATGACTATGAGGCGTTCAAGTTCTTCTCGGAGATCGTCGACCAGGATGTCGAGCCCGGCTCGCCCGAGGAAAGCTATGTCTCGGACGCGCTGGTGGCGCTTGGCGATTATCTGCGCAAGGGCATTCCCGGCAGCCCGGTCACCGAGAACGAGGTGGCGGCCCAGGAATATTACATGCGCGCCGCCGCCAACTACCGCAATCCGAACGCACAGTTCGAGATGGGTCAGATGTTCCTGAAGGGCGAGGGCGGGGTGAAGGCCAGCGTCAAGCAGGCCGGGCGCTGGTTCCAGCTTGCCGCCGAGAAGGGCCATGCCGGCGCCCAGGCGACGCTCGGCCATTTGTTGTTCCAGAGCGGCAAGATCGTTCGCGGCCTGGCGATGATGACGGCTGCGCTTGAACGCGCTTCGCCGGCCGACCAGCCGTGGATCCGCGGCATGCAGGAAGAGGCATTTGCCACCGCCGGCGAAGCCGACCGCCGCACCGCGATCTCGCTGGCCGATGACATCCTCACCAAGGGCGGCAGCGCGGACCAGTAGTCTCGCGGCCTGCGCTGGCCTTACCAGAGGTGCTCGATTTTGATCAATTCTCGGTCGGTTCCGTCGGCACCATGCTGGGGGCCGGCGTTGAGATCGGCGTCACATGGAGATGCGGCGCCATCGTGTTTTCAGGACAGCTGTCCCCGACCTTGGTCCACGACGTGTTGTTGAGCACCATGTCGCAGCGGGCAAGATGGCTCTGGTCGGCGACCGTCAGGCAGGCGACCTGACCAACCGAATACGATTTTCCATTGGCAAGACATTCGGGGGCGGCGAAAGCCGGCACGACCGCGGCCATGGCAAATGCCAAGCCGATCGGACAAAGAACAATTCGAATGCTCATGGGAACCCCGGCCGCCATGATGATCCCCCATCATGCGCCGGAATGTGACCATATGAGGTCAAATGCCTGCGTGTCCGGCGTCAGGGCCTGCTGGACAGGGTCTCCGTCAGGCCGGCTGCAGCGCGAGGTCGATCGCCACCGGCACGTGGTCGGACGGCTTTTCCCAGGCGCGCACATGCTTTTCGATCGAGGCCGCGGAAAAGCGGTTGGCGGCTTCCGGCGACAGCAGCAGATGGTCGATGCGGATGCCGTTGTTCTTCTGCCAGGCGCCGGCCTGATAGTCCCAGAACGTGTAGGTGTCGGGCCTGTCGGTGACCGCGCGGACCGCCTCGGTGAAACCAAGATTGAGCAACCGTCGGAAAGCCTGCCGCGTCTGCGGCTGGAACAGCGCATCGCCCAGCCAGTTCTCCGGAAACCTGGCGTCGATCGGCTCGGGAATGACGTTGTAGTCGCCGGCCAGAACCAGGGCCTCTTCCAGCCTCAGCCGCTCCTGTGCCCAGCGCTCCAGGCGCTCCATCCAGGATAGTTTGTAGGGGAACTTCTTATCGTCATCGATCGGATTGCCGTTCGGCAGATAGAGCGAGGCGATGCGCAACGCGCCCTTGTCGGTCGAGAAAACGCCTTCGATGAAACGCGCCTGCTCGTCGGCATCGTCGCCGGGCAGACCACGATTGACCTCGTCGAAGCGCAGTTTCGACAGGATGGCGACACCGTTGAAGCCCTTCTGGCCGTGGGTCTCGACATTGTAGCCAAGCGCCTCGATCTCGGCGCGCGGGAACTGGTCGTCGAGCGTCTTGATCTCCTGCAGGCAGACGATGTCGGGCGCGCTCTCGGTCAGCCAGTGGGTCAGGTTGCCGATGCGGGCGCGCACGCCGTTGATGTTCCAGGTGACGATTTTCATGACGGTCTCGATGCTGTTCAGTGGGGTTCTTGCGGCGGATGGCGTTCGACCAGGCCGATCGTATTGCCTGCCGGGTCCTTTAGAAAGGCCATCCATTCGCTTTCCCCTGCCGGACCGAACTGGCCTTCGGTGTCGTTATGGACGAGCGTCGGCGGCGCGGTGAAGGGGACGCCCGCGGCTTTTGCCTCGGCATGGAAATGGTCGAGGCCCGACATGTCGAGATAGACGGTTCCCGCCGGTACGCCGTCGGTGAACAGCAAGCGCACATCGCCGGCCATGATGAAGGCAATGCCCGGCGGATCGAAGCGGGCATGCACGGCCATACCGAGCACTTCGCGCCAGAACGCCAGCGTTACGTCGAGGTCACGTCCGGCCGACAGCGCGATCTGGCGGACCGCACCGATCGCGGACATTTCTATATGGAAAAGCTCGTGCCGCAGCCGCAGGAGGCGACGGCGTTCGGGTTCCGGATCTGGAACGACTGGCCCATCAGGTCGTCGACGAAGTCGATCACCGAGCCGCCCATATAGACCAGCGACAGATCATCGATCAGCACCGTGGCGCCATCCCTTTCGATGGCGACGTCGTCGTCGTTGCGCGTGTCGACCAGGTCGAACTTGTAGGAAAAGCCGGAACAACCACCGCCTTCGACCGAAACGCGCAGCGCCGTCTTGCCAGCTTCGCCAGAGACAATCTTGGCGATCCGCCTGGCGGCGGCCTCGGTCATGTCGACTTTCATGGCAGTCTTGGCATCCGCGCCCATGGGCGTCACCTTGCTTTCGGTTTCACATGATAGGTATGAAGCGCGAGCGGCCAAGTCAACTAGACCAATCAATTGCGGCATCGATCATGACCAACGAGTTGGGCGACATCGGATTCGGCTATCGGCCACGCGCCGCCTATGCCTGCGATCCGGCAAAGTCGCGCGGGCGGCTTTTCGATGAGGTCGAAAGCCCGACCCGCACGCTGTTCCAGCGCGATCGCGACCGCATCATTCATTCGACGGCGTTCCGGCGGCTGAAACACAAGACACAGGTCTTCATCGCGCATGAAGGCGACCACTATCGCACACGTCTGACCCATTCGATCGAAGTGGCGCAGATCGCGCGGGCGCTGGCGCGGGCGCTGCGCGGCGACGAGGATCTCGCCGAAGCCGTCGCGCTGGTGCATGATTTCGGCCACACGCCCTTCGGCCACACCGGCGAGGACGCGCTGAACGAGAAGATGGTTGCCTGGGGCGGGTTCGACCACAATGCGCAATCGCTGCGCATCGTGACGAGGCTGGAGGCGCGCTACGCCGAATTCGACGGGCTCAACTTGACCTGGGAAACGCTGGAAGGCCTGGTCAAGCACAATGGACCGCTGACCGATGGCAATGGCCAGGGCCTGAAAGGGCCGGTGCCGCAGGCGATCCGCGATTATTCGGAGCTGCACGATCTCGAGCTGGACCGGTTTGCCGGCATCGAGGCGCAATGCGCGGCGATCGCCGACGATATCGCCTACAACACGCATGACATCGACGATGGTTTGCGGGCAGGGGTGCTGACGCTGGACATGCTGGAGACGGTCTCGCTGCCAGGAACGATCCTCAAGGGCGTGCGCGCCCGCTATCCGGCGCTCGATGACGTGCGCACCGGCCACGAACTGATGCGGCGCCAGATCACCGCCATGGTCGAAGATGTCATTGTTTCGACCACTGCCAATCTGGACCGGATCAAGCCGCAGAGCGCGGACGCGGTGAGGGCAGCCGGGGAGACGATGGTGACCTTTTCGACCGAAATGGCTGCGTTCGAGAAAGAACTGAAGGCCTTCCTCTACAAGCACCTCTACCGGCACGCGGAGGTGATGCGGGTGCGCGCCGACGCCGAGCAGATCGTCAGGGACCTGTTCGACGTCTATTTCGCCGACCCGCGCGCCATGCCTGACGGCTGGCGAGAGGGGCTCGATCGGGCCGACGATCGCATCAAGGCGCGCAGCGTGGCCGACTTCCTGGCCGGCATGACCGACACCTACGCGCTCAAGGAACATCGGCGTTTGTTTGACCGAACCCCGGATTTGAGCTAGGGCGGGCTCGATTTTGCCGGCCAACGAGCCGGATTCGCCACAAAGCCGCCAGAGCCAGTCCAAATGAACATCTTCGCCGATTTCACCGCGCGAATCATAAAAGCCGTCGAAGCGCTTGATCTTAAAGACAATGATGGCGTTTCGCCGGACCTGTCGCGCATTGCCGTCGAGCCGCCGCGCGACGCCAGCCATGGCGACCTGGCGACCAATGCGGCGATGGTGCTGGCCAAGCCGACCGGCCAGAATCCGCGCGCGCTGGCCGAAAGACTGGCGCAGGCGCTGCGTGGGGACAAGGACGTTGCCGCCGCCGAGGTCGCGGGGCCCGGCTTCGTCAATCTCAGGCTTCGGGACGGTTTCTGGCAGGCGCATCTGACGACGCTGCTTGGCGAAGGCCGCAACTATGGCCGCTCGACGGTTGGTGGTGGCAGGAAAACCAATGTCGAATATGTCTCGGCCAATCCGACGGGCCCGATGCATGTCGGCCATTGCCGGGGCGCGGTGGTTGGCGATGCGCTCGCCAACCTGATGGCCTTCGCCGGCTACGACGTGACCAAGGAATACGTCATCAACGATGCCGGCTCGCAGATCGACGTGCTCGGCCGTTCGGCTATGCTGCGCTATCGCGAGGCGCTCGGCGACGATGTCGGCGAGATTCCGGCAGGACTTTATCCCGGCGATTACCTGGTTCCTGTCGGCGAGGCGCTGGCCAGGGAGTTTGGCCGCTCGTTGCTGGAGATGCCGGATGACGAGGCGCTGGCCATCGTCAAGGACCGCACCATCGATGCGATGATGGCGATGATCCGCGAGGATCTGGCTGTGCTCAACGTGCATCACGACGTGTTCTTCTCCGAACGTACACTGCACGCCGACAACGCCAAGAAGATCCGCTCGGCGATCAGCGACCTGACGTTGAAGGGGCACATCTACAAGGGCAAGCTGCCGCCGCCCAAGGGCGAGAAGCCCGACGATTGGGAGGATCGCGAGCAGACGCTGTTCCGTTCGACCGCCGTCGGCGACGACATGGATCGGGCGCTGGTCAAGTCCGATGGCTCGTTCACCTATTTCGCCGCCGACGTCGCCTATCTCAAGGACAAGATCGACCGCGGCTTCGTCGACCTGATTTATGTGCTCGGCGCCGACCATGGTGGTTATGTCAAGCGGCTGGAGGCCTTGGCGCGCGCGATTGCCGGCGACAGGGTGAAGCTTACCGTGCTGCTTTGCCAATTGGTGAAGCTGTTTCGCGAGGGCGAGCCTGTGCGCATGTCGAAGCGGTCGGGTGATTTCGTGACGCTGCGCGAAGTGGTGGAGGAGGTCGGCCGCGACGCGATCCGCTTCATGATGCTCTACCGCAAGAACGATGCGCCGCTCGATTTCGACTTCGCCAAGGTGACCGAGCAGTCCAAGGACAATCCGGTGTTCTATGTGCAGTACGCCTCGGCGCGCTGCCATTCGGTGTTCCGGCAGGCGAGCGAGCAACTGGGCGAGGCCAATTTCGATCGCAACAGCCTGGCGTCCGCCGTAACTATGCTGACCGACGAGGGCGAGATCGGCCTGATCCGCAAGCTTGCAGAATATCCGCGTTTGATCGAGTCGGCGGCACTTGCGCTGGAGCCCCACAGGCTGGCATTTTACCTTTATGATCTGGCTTCTAGTTTCCACGGACACTGGAACCGTGGCACAGAAAATCCAGACTTACGTTTTGTTAAGGTTAACGACCGACAATTGACGCATGCCAGACTAGGGCTGGTGCAGGCTGTCTCGGACGTTCTGACGTCCGGCCTGACGTTGATCGGAGCCGCCGCGCCCACCGAAATGCGTTAGGTTTGACTAAAAAACCTGTCACCTTTTGCCCACATTGCGCTGGTAAGGGCCAACCCTACGCGACGTCCATGGCGTCCGAATGAGTGCGAGTTCGGGAACAATAATGGCAGACAGAACCCAGCTGAGAGTAGCCGACAACAACGACATCGTTGAAGATGATCCGTTCGCGGAACTGACCAGGATCATGGGATTCGACCCGCGCCAGCCGGTCAAGCCGCAAGCGCCCGTCCAGCCGAAAGCGCCCGTCGCCGGTCAGCCGGCGCAAGAGGACGATTTCGAAATCGATCTCGAGAAGGAACTGATGGGCGAGTTCGGCGCTGACGACAGCGACGCCGCTCCAGTCGCCGAGGCGCATGAGTCGACAGCCGAGGCCAGCGCGATGGCCGACGATCTTGCGATGTCGCTCGACGACGATTTCCATCTGGACATGGCGGATCTCGACGACCACGCACCGGTCGCCAGCCATGCGGATGTCGCCAGCCATGCGGATTTTCACGCTGCCGAAACCGCGCCTGCCATAGAGCCGGCTTTCGATTCTGATCTCGACAATGCCGTCGCCAGTTCCCTCGAAGACGTTTCGCCCTTCGAGGACGACCAGCCGATCGAGGACGAGCTTGCCGCGTCGCTCGATCATGACTTCCGGATTGACGACGAAGCCGACGAAGTCCGGTACGCCGCGGCCATTGCCGACGCGCCTGCTGCAGTCGAGCCTGCTGCTGTTGGGCCGGCCTCCGATCCTGAATTCGACGATGCGATCTCGCTCGAAGACGAGCTGGTGCTCGACAACCGTTGGGCAGTGGAGCAGTCCGATGCGGCTGCTGAACCGGCGGCTTCGGAACCTGTCGAGTACGCCATGCCGGCGCAAGCGCCTGCGCGTGACGCCCAGGCAATATCGAGCGAGGATTTTGCCGGTCATTTCGACGACGCCATGGCTGATGTCGATATGGATTTCGACAGTCGTGATGAGCCGGTCGCCTTCCAGGAGCCGGAAGCGCATGATGTGCTTGCCGATACCGCGGACGCGAAGGGCGAGATTTCCGACCCAGAAGGCTCGCTGGACGATGGGTTCGACCTGAACCTGGACGACTCGTTTGCCGAAACGGACGAAGAGCCGGTCGCCGTGGTTGCCGCCGCTGCGGTCCAGCCGCTGGCGCCAGCCGCCGTTGCGGCCGAGCCGTTGGATTCGCCGATCGCGGACGAACGAAGCCTGGAAGACGAGTTGAATGCACTGCTGGGTGCAATGACCGCGCGCCCGGTGCCGGCGGCCAGGGAGCCCGTCGCGGCTCGGCCGGTCGTCGTCGCCGCTCAACCGCCCGTCGCCGCAGTTGCAGAGACCACTGAGGAGCCGGCCGATCTCGCCGACCTCGAATGGGATATCGACGGACACGCGCCTGAGGAGCAGCACCGCCTTGAAGCTGTCCAGGCCGCAGATTCGGATCTCGACGTTCTACAGCTCGATGACCTGCAGGAGCAGGATCAGCGCTCGCATGTCACCGCGCACGGCGATGTCGATTTCGACGATGATGCGTTCGACGCGGCTTTGGCGAACAGCCTGGATTCGCGCGACGCAGCCGCTTCTCGGCACGATCAGGACGATCCTCATGATTGGCTGGCGGAACGCTCCGAGCCGACGGAGCCGACCCGTTCGTGGAGCCGCGTGACGCCGGTTCCGCAGCAGCCGGCATTTAGCGCTCAGCCGACCGCTTCGATAACACCCTGGGCCGCGGCACCGGCAGTCGCCGCAGTGCCATCCTACCGTTCGAGCGAGCCGGTCGAGACCGTCGCCCCTGCAGCCCCTGTATCCGTGCCGCAACCGCGACAGTCCTCGCACTACGAAGACATGCCCGATGTCGAGACGATCGACGTGCCCGAGCGTGTCGTGGCGTTGGCGGACGATCTCGACATCCCGGAACTGCACTTCGAGGAAGACAAGCCGGCGACGCCTGCCTATGACGATCTCGACGCGGAATTCTCCAGCCTTCTCACCGAGATGAATTCGGTGGAGGTCGCTCCTGCTCCCGCAAGCAGTGCCGCTTATAGCGATGAACCCCACAATGCCGGCTATGAGGAACCCAAGTCGGCCTATGACGGCGCCAAGCCGGGCTATGACGGGGCCAAGCCGGGCTATGACGGGGCCAAGCCGGCCTACCAGCCGGAAGCGCGGACGTATGCCGCGAGGCCGGCCGAAATGCCTGCCCGTGCGACAGCGTCGGCAGGCTATGCGGATGCCGCTGGCTTCGACCTCAACAATCTGCCCGGCAGCCAGCCGGTTTCACAGGCGGACGATTTCACCGTCGACGAACTCGACTACGATCCCGAACTGGATGAGGCTATGGCTGTTCCGGGTCTCGGCGAGCGGGAGGCCGCGAGGCCCTCGCGCCGACGTGGCCTGTTCGTTGCAGCTGTTGTCGGCGCGGTGGCGGTTGCTGGCGGCCTCGGCGCCTTTGCGCTGTCTTTCGGCGGCAAGGGCGGCAGCGATGCACCGGTGATCGTCAAGGCCGACAACGCGCCGATCAAGGTCAAGCCGGAAAATCCGGGCGGCACAGTGGTGCCGAACCAGGATAACAAGGTTTACGACGCGGTGGTCAAGGGGACCAAGCCCGCCGAGCCTGTCCAGGATAAACTGGTCACCAACGTCGAAGAGCCGGTGGATGTGCAGGCCAAGGATCCCGCCCGCGCGATCGATCTTTCCGCCGACCAGAACGCCGCGGCAACTGGAGCGGATGACGGCAACGCCGCGCCGGTCGCCAATGCCGCGCCGGCCGCCAGCGCGGCGCCGGCCGATAACGCGGCGCCGGCACCGAAATCCGAAGATCGCATCGCGCAGGTGCTGCAGGAGGCCGACAAGGGCACCAACGCCGATGTCGTCGCGGTTGCGCCGCGCAAGGTGAGGACCATGGTGGTCAAGTCAGACGGTTCGCTGGTGCCGCGTGATGATCCGGCGCCCGCGGCACCGCAAGTGGCAGCCGCTGAGCCGGCCGACCCGGCGCCGCAGCAAGTTACCCCGTCGTCCCAGGCCGATGCGGACCAAACTGGCACCGTGACGCCCGCCACCGCCCAGGCAGACGACGAGCCGGCCCTCAAGCCGGCAGCGAAACCGGCGGCGGCGCCCAAGGCCGAGGCCAAGGCCCAATCGGCAAACACACCTGCCAAGGTTCCGGTCGCGCCGCAGCGCCCGTCCGACCAGCCGGTTGATGTCGTCGGCGAGGTCAAGCCCGACCAGGTTGCATCCATCGATCCGGGATCAACCGCGACCGGCGGTGGTTCGTGGTCGATGCAGATCGCTTCGCAGCCGACGGTCGAAAGCGCCCAGTCCAGCTACCAGGATCTGCAGCGCCGCTACGGCAGCGTGCTTTCCGGCCGCACCGCCAACATCGTCAAGGCGGAGATTGCCGGCAAGGGCACGTTCTACCGTGTGCGCGTTCCGGCGAAGTCGCGCAACGACGCGATCAACCTGTGCACCAGCTACAAGGCTGCCGGCGGCAATTGCTTCGTCTCGCGCTAGCAACTGAAGTCAACCAATCAAAGCCGGCGCGGTCTCAGACCGCGCCGGCTTTTTCATGTGGATGAGATCTGTCTTCAAGCGCATGCGGCGGGGGACGATTCCCTTTGATCGCGCGAAGCCCTAAACTCCCGTCATGACCGAATCAAAATCCATGATCCTCGGCTGTGCCGGGAAATCGCTTACTCGCGAAGAAATCAATTTCTATCGCAACGAATGCCCGTGGGCCTTCATCCTGTTTGCGCGCAACATCGGCGAGACCGAGCAGATCCGCGATCTGGTCGCCGAGATGCGCGACTGTATCGGGCGTCCGGACGCGCTGGTGTTCATCGACCAGGAAGGCGGCCGGGTGCAACGCCTGCGGCCGCCACTGGCGCCGAATTATCCTGCCGGTGGCGCACTCGGCGCGCTGTGGCGCGACGATCACGATGCCGGCGCCCGCGCGGCCTGGCTGATGGCGCGGCTGCATGCGTTCGACCTGCTGCGCTACGGCATCACGGCGGATTGCCTGCCGGTGCTCGACGTGCCGATCGAAGGCGCCAGCGACGTCATCGGCGCGCGTGCCTATGGCAAGGAGCCGCGACCGGTGATCGAACTCGGCCGTGCTGCCGCAGAAGGGCTGATGTCGGGCGGCGTGCTGCCTGTGATGAAGCATATTCCCGGCCATGGGCGCGCCCTTGCCGACACGCATTTCGAATTGCCGACGGTGAATGCGTCGCTCAGCGATCTGCAACGGCATGATTTCGCCCCGTTCCGGGAGCTCAACCATCTGCCCATGGCGATGACGGCGCATGTCGTCTACAGCGCCATCGACCCGAAGAACCCGGCGACGACATCCGGTAAGGTCATCGACGAGATCATCCGTCGTGAAATCGGCTTCGACGGACTGCTGATGAGCGACGACACCTCGATGAAGGCACTTTCTGGGGATTTCCCGACAAAGGCGGCCTCGATCCTTGCGGCGGGCTGCGATCTGGTCCTTCACTGCAACGGTGTTTTCGAGGAAATGGCCGGCATCGCGTCGCGCACCACGGGGCTTGAGGGCAAGTCACTGGAGCGCGCAAAACGGGCGCTGACCTATATTAGGAAACACGACGCGGCTGAAGAAACCGAGATACGCGCAGAATTCGCCACCTATTTCGATGCGGTGGCCTGACAAAGGAAGCGAGAGAAAGTGGCGGAAACATTGGAAAGCAAGGCCGCGAAGGCCGCACCGATGGACCGTCTGTGGGCCGAGAACGACGATTCCCGCGTCACCGGCGATCCGTCGCTGGTCGTCGACGTGGCCGGCTTCGAAGGTCCTCTCGATCTGCTGCTGCATCTTGCCCGCACCCAGAAGGTCGATCTGGCGCGGATCTCGATCCTGGCGCTGGTCGAGCAATATCTGACCTTTGTCGAGACCGCGAGGGCGCTCAGGCTCGAGCTTGCCGCCGACTATCTGGTGATGGCGGCGTGGCTGGCCTTCCTCAAGTCGAAGCTGCTCATCCCCAAGCAGCCTGGCGACGAGGGCGAAAGCGGCGAGGAACTGGCGGCGGTGCTGCAGTTCCGGCTGAAGCGGCTGGAGGCGATGCGCGACGCCTCGGCGCGTCTGGTCAACCGCAACCGACTCGGCCGCGACGTGTTCGCGCGCGGCATGCCGGAAATGGTCATCGTCGAAAAGCGCAACGCCTATTCGGCCTCGCTCTACGATCTCCTGACCGCCTACGCCCAGCAGCGGCAGAAGCAGGCGATTAACAATGTGACGATCGCCAGGCGCGGTGTCTGGTCGCTCAAGGACGCGCGCGACATCCTGACCCGGCTGGTCGGCGCGGTGCGCGACTGGACGGCGCTGGAGAGTTTTCTGATCGAATACATGACCAGCCCCGAGGAGCGGCGCACGGCGATCGCCAGCTCGTTCGCGGCCACGCTGGAACTGGTGCGCGAGGGCAAGATGGACATGCGGCAGGACGACGTGTTCGCGCCGATCTACCTGCGCGGCCGCGCACAGGCAATCAAGGCAGTCGAGGTGGCATCATGAGCGAGCGCGCCAACGCTTCGGTTATCCCGTTCAAGGTCGATGACGAAACGGAAGGGGAGTTGTTTCCCCAGGAACCAGCCGAGCAGGTCCAGAACCCGGCCGAGCGCCTCTATATGGCGGAAGCCGTGCGCATGGCCGAGGCGATCGTGTTCGCCAGCACTGAACCTGTCAGCGAAAAGCAGCTGGCGGCGCGCCTTCCAGATGGCATCAACATCGCCCTGGCGATGGCCGACCTGCAGCAAATCTATGCGCGGCGCGGCGTCAATCTGGTGCGCGTCGGCGACGCCTGGGCGTTCCGCACCGCCGGTGACCTGGCCTTCCTGATGAGCCGCGACACGGTGCAGCAGCGCAAGCTGTCGCGCGCCGCGCTCGAAGTGCTGGCGATCATCGCCTACCACCAGCCGGTGACGCGCGCCGAGATCGAGGACATCAGGGGTGTCGAAACCTCGAAAGGTACGCTCGACACGCTGCTGGAAACGGAATGGGTGCGCATGCGCGGCCGACGCAAAACGCCGGGACGCCCTGTCACCTATGGCACGACCGAGACCTTCCTCGACCATTTCGCGCTGGAGGAAATCCGCGACCTTCCCGGCATGGAGGAACTGAAAGGGGCAGGGCTGCTTTCGGGCCGCATGCCGTCGAATTTCTCCATTCCACAGCCGCCGGCCGATCCCGATGCGCTGGCCGACGACGAGGATGCGCTGACCGACATCGACCTCGAGGAACTCGGCCTGCTGACGCCGCGCGTCACGGAAGATTGACTGGCAATCGCGGCCAATCTGTCGAGGATGCGCGGATTCGTAGCGGGCCATCACGCCGAAAATGCGTGACATCCGCCACCCTTTCATAAACTCTGTCGCAGTTGTGTTTGAATCCCAACGCGAAAACGCATAGATCATCGCCAGGGAAAACATTCGAGAGAGATTTGCTATGGGTTCATTTTCGATTTGGCACTGGATGATCGTGCTCGTGATCGTGCTGCTGGTGTTCGGCCGCGGCAAGATCCCTGAGCTGATGGGTGACATGGCCAAGGGCATCAAGAGCTTCAAGAAGGGCATGGCGGACGACGACGTTGCCGAAGACAAGCGCACCGTCGAACACCGCGCCGACGAGACCGTTTCGGCCGCGAAGGAAAAAGCCAGCAAGAGCTGAGCCAAAAGGTTCTAGTCGGAACAGAGTGCCATGTTTGAAGTCGGCTGGACCGAAATGCTGGTCATCGCGATCGTCATGATCGTGGTCGTCGGGCCCAAGGATTTGCCCAATATGCTGCGCACCTTCGGCCGCACGACGGCCAAGCTGCGTGCCATGGCGGCCGACTTCCAGAAGCAGTTCAACGAGGCGCTGAAGGAAGCCGAGCTCGACGACGTCAAGAAGTCGGTCGACGAGCTCAGGGGCCTCAGCCCGATGTCCGAGATCAGGAAGCAGCTCAATCCGTTCGAGCAGGCGGCGGCCGATGTGCGCTCCGGCGTCGACGCGGTGATGAAACCCAAGCCGGCAGACGATCCGACAGCGCCAGCCGCTTCGACGCCGCAGGCGGCCGAGCCGTTGAAGAACGGCGCGACGACCATGCCTGGCGTCAGCGGGCCGGAAGCCGCACCAGCAGCGCCGATTTTCCCGGCAATGACCGATGAATCGGTGGTGACGGTGTCAGTGCCAGCCGAACCGGTTGTCGCGGCGAAGGCGTCGGCGGTGAAGAAAGTGGCCAAGGCTGTTCCGGCAAAAGCGCCGGCTAAAGCGCCTGCCAAGGCGTCGGCAAATGGCACGATGGCTTCCGCGCCGGCAAAGGCGGCGACCGCCAAGGCCGCACCTGTGTCCAAGGCGGCGGTAAAGCCTGAAAAGGCTGCGAAGCCCACTGCGGCCAAGACGGTCGCGACCAAGCCGATCGTTACCAAGCAAATCGCTACCAAGACAATCGTTACCAAGACTGGGACGAAAGCTGAACCGAAGCCTGCCGCGGCGAAGAAGCCGGCGGCCAAGAAGACGGCTGGAGCCGCCAAGTGAGCGTTTCGGACAAGGAAAGAGACGAGATCGAGAAATCGTCGGCGCCGCTGATGGAGCATCTGATCGAGCTGCGCCGGCGGCTGATCTGGTCGCTCGGCGGCTTCTTCGTCGCCTTCCTGGTCTGCTTCTTCTTCGCCAAGAGGCTTTTCAACCTTCTGGTCGTCCCGTTCAAATGGGCGACGAAGTGGGCCGGGCTCGATCCGCACAAGGTCGAGCTGATCTACACCGCGCCGCAGGAATTCTTCTTCACCCAGGTCAAGCTCGCCATGTTCGGCGGCATGGTCATCGCCTTTCCGCTGATCGCCACGCAGATCTACAAGTTCATCGCGCCCGGCCTCTACAAGAACGAACGCAACGCCTTCCTGCCGTTCCTGATCGCATCGCCGGTGCTGTTCCTGATGGGCGCATCGCTGGTCTATTTCTTCTTCACGCCGATGGTGATGTGGTTCTTCCTCGCCATGCAGCAGGCCGGCACCGACGATCAGGTGCAGATCTCGCTGCTGCCGAAAGTGTCGGAATATCTCAGCCTGATCATGACGCTGATCTTCTCCTTCGGCCTGGTGTTCCAGCTGCCGGTGGTGACCAGCCTGATGACGCGCGTCGGCATGCTGTCGTCGAAGGCGCTGGCCGAAAAGCGCAAATGGGCGATCGTCATTGCCTTCGTCGTCGCGGCGGTGCTGACGCCGCCCGACCCGATGAGCCAGATCGGCTTGGCCATTCCGACGATCCTGCTCTACGAGGTCTCCATCTGGGCGGCGCGGCTGATCGAGCGCGATCAGGAAAAGCAACGGGTGGCGCGCGAGAAGCAGGACGCGGCGGAAGAGGTGGCCGAAAAGTCCTCTACATAGGCTATGGCGCGGCGCCCGCCGGGGGGCGGCGGGCTTGGCATCGATTGCCTTGTGACGGCAATTATGCTATAGATTTGGGCATGGTGCTGATTTGCGCCAACGACCCGCCGCAAGGCGGGTTTTTTTATTTTTTCCGGCTCTCGCGCCATCCCCGGTAAAGCGCGCTAAAGCGAGATCGAAGCCCTGGCTTGATCACGCCTGATCTTGCATCGATCAACGATGCGGTTTACGCCCTCTGGCTGAAACGCATCGCCATCGTGGCGATGCGTTTCAGTTTTGTTTGAAGCATGTCAACCGCTGCGCACTTTTGGGCGACATGCTACCCAGGAGCGTTCAAACCATGCTTGACATCAAATGGATTCGCGACAACCCGAAGGCCCTTGTCGAGGCGCTGGTGAAGCGCTCGTGGTCGGCCGGCGAGGCGCAGTCCACAGTCGACGGGCTGATCGCCTCGGACGAGGCGCGGCGCGAACACGTCACCGAGCTGCAGACCAAGCAGGAGCGCCGCAATGCCGCCTCGAAGGAGATCGGCAACGCCATGCGCTCGGGCGATGCGGCGCTTGCCGAAAGGCTGAAAGCCGAAGTCGGCGAGATCAAGACCTTCATCCAGAATGGCGAGGCGCGTGAACGCGAGCTCGACAAGACGCTGAACGACGCTCTGGCGGTGTTGCCCAACGTGCCGTTCGACGATGTGCCGGTCGGCAAGGACGAGCACGACAATGTCGTCAAGCATATCGTCGGCAAGCTGCCGACGCGTCCGAATTGGGTGAAGGAGCATTTCGAGATCGGCGAAGCGCTCGGCATGATGGATTTCGAGCGGGCGGCGAGACTGTCTGGCTCACGCTTCACCGTGCTGAAAAGCGGGCTGGCGCGGATGGAGCGCGCGCTCGGCCAGTTCATGCTCGACCTGCACACGACCGAGCATGGCTATACTGAGGTGCAGGTGCCGCTGATGGTGCGTGACGACGCGATGTTCGGCACCGGACAGTTGCCGAAATTTGAGAACGACCTGTTTAAGACCGAGAAATCTCGCCGAAAAGAGGACGTTGGTCAGAAAACACTCGACTTGTTGGAGAGCGCTACGGGCAAAAAGGGTGACGAATTTAATGCGGTGCTTGCCGAGGCGCGCCGTGAGATTGAATTGTACCTCATCCCCACCGCTGAAGTGCCTCTCACCAATCTCGTGCGCGAAGAAATCACCGCGCATGAAAAGCTGCCGCTGCGCTATACCGCACTGACGCCATGCTTCCGGTCGGAAGCAGGCTCGGCCGGGCGCGACACGCGCGGCATGCTGCGCCAGCACCAGTTCTACAAGGTCGAGCTGGTTTCGATCACCGATCAGGAATCGTCGCTCGCCGAGCACGAGCGGATGACGCAATGCGCCGAGGAAGTGCTGAAGCGGCTCGGGCTGCCGTTCCGCACCATGACGCTGTGCACCGGCGACATGGGCTTTGGCGCGCGCAAGACCTATGACATTGAGGTCTGGCTGCCCGGCCAGAATGCCTATCGCGAGATTTCGTCCTGTTCGGTGTGCGGCGATTTCCAGGCGCGCCGCATGGACGCCCGCTACAAGGACAAGGACGGCAAGGGCAACCGCTTCGTCCATACGCTCAACGGCTCGGGCACCGCGGTCGGGCGCGCGCTCATAGCTGTCATCGAAAACTACCAGAATGAGGATGGCAGCGTAACCATTCCTGAAGTGCTGCGGCCTTACATGGGCGGCCGGGAAAAGATCGAATCGAAATAATGCGCATCCTGCTGACCAATGACGACGGCATTCATGCCGAGGGCCTAGCGTCGCTCGAACGGGTTGCGCGCACGCTGTCCGACGATGTCTGGGTGGTGGCGCCGGAGCAGGACCAGTCCGGCTATGCGCACTCGCTGTCGATCTCGGAGCCGCTGCGGTTGCGCAAGATCGGCGAGAAACATTTTGCCGTGCGCGGCACGCCGACCGATTGCGTCATCATGGGCGTCAAGAAGATCCTGCCCGGCGCCCCCGACCTGATCCTGTCCGGCATCAATTCCGGCGCCAACATCGCCGACGACGTCACCTATTCGGGAACCGTCGCCGGCGCCATGGAAGGCGCGCTGCTCGGTATCCGCTCGATCGCGCTCAGCCAGGGCTACAGCTATGTCGGCGAGGATCGCGTCGTCCCTTACGAGACGACCGAAGCGCTGGCGCCTGCACTGCTGCAGAAACTGGTGGCGACGCCGCTGCCGGACGGCGTGCTGCTCAACGTCAATTTTCCGAACTGCCTTCCTGAAGAAGTCGCAGGTACTGTGGTGACCTCGCAGGGCAAGCTCGTGCACAGTCTGTGGGTCGACGAGCGCCGCGACGGGCGCGGGCTGCCTTACTACTGGCTGCGTTTCGGCCGCGAGCCGGTCGAAGGCAAGCGAGGCACCGACCTCCATGCCTTGCGCAACAGGCTGGTGTCGGTGACGCCATTGCAGCTCGACCTCACCGCGCATGAAATCCGTGACCAACTGAGCAAGGCGCTTGCATGAACCAGGGCCTCACAACCGACGACCGCGAAGGTTTTGCTGCCTTTCTGCTGCGTTTGCGCGGCAGGGGGACGGTGCCGAAGGCGCTGATCGCGGCCTTCGAGGCGACACCGCGGCGCGGTTTCCTTGGCGCCCAGTTCCATCCGATCGCCTGGTCGGACCGCATGCTGCCGATCGAATGCGGCGAGGCGATCGAAGGTGCCGACCTGCAGGCGGCGGTGATCTCAGCCCTCGCCATCGAGCAGGGCAACCGCGTGCTCGAGATCGGCACCGGCTCGGGCTACACGGCGGCGGTGATGTCGCGGCTGGCGGCGCGGGTCGTCACCACCGACCGCTACAAGACGCTTGTCGAGCAGGCCAGGCAGCGCTTCGAGGCGCTCGGCATCGGCAATGTCATCGTGCGCCAGGCGGACGGATCCGGCGGTCTGCCGAACGAAGGGCCGTTCGATCGCATCGTCGCCTGGGCAGCCTTCGACAGCCTGCCGCGCTTCCTGCTCGACCAACTGTCGAGCGGCGGCATCGTCATCGCCCCGATCGGACCCGAAGAGGGCGAACAGGTGCTGGCCAAGCTGACCAAGGTCGGCAGCCGGTTCGAACGCGAAGACATCGGCCTCGTGCGCCTGCAGCCGATCCTGCGCAGCGTCGCCGCCGTCATCTAGAGTAATCTTTTATGCGGTGCCGGCCTGCGAATTGTGAGGCCGCAAACCGCTGCATCCGGTTACGGCGAGTCGACTTAGCCAGCCCGGCCTGAGCATAGCTTCGGCACTCTGCAAGCGATCTCAAATATTTTAAGAAAATTCGCATCGGATTCTATGGGGTTAACCGACGAGTAACATTAACGCGCTTTAATCATGCCTAGTTTGTACCGGGTATGTGCGGGTTAGTGCGATGCAACTCAGTGTTTTGAAGACAAACGGACGCAACCTGATGCGTGGTTGTGCCGTACTCATGGTCGCAGGCGCTGCGGCAGGGTGCAGTTCCCAGGCCTCGCGCTTCAACAGCGTCGATGACGTCTTTACCTCGTCGACCAACAATCAGCGCGCCATCATCAACAAGCAGGACGCCGTGCAGGCCTATCCGGGCGATGTCGAGGCCGCTCCGGTCGACGGCAGCCATACGCAGTCGGTCAGCCGCTCCAGTCTCGAACCGGTCTCGACGCGGCCGCTGCCTCCGCCCGTTGCGCAGGCACAGCCGGCTCCGGCACTCGCGCCTGCCGCAAAGCCGGTCCGCACCGCATTGGCCCCGGCGCCGCATGTCGACCGGACCACGACCGGCACCGTCGCTCCGGCGGCATCGCCGTTCAAGGTCGCGCAGCCCGACGCACCGCGCGCCGCCGCGGCCGGCACGCCGCATGCAACCGAGATCGTCGTCAGGGATGGCGAAACGATTTCCGGCCTGGCGCAGCACTACAAGGTGCCGGCCGACGTGATCATGAAGGTCAACGGGTTGAGCCCGACCAAGGGGCTGAAGACCGGCCAGAAGCTGGTCATCCCGGCCTATGCCTACTCCAGCAAATCGGAAGCGAAAGTCGCCGACGCCAAGCCGGCGAAAAACGGCAAGCACGACCTGCCGGCCACCGCGCCGGCCAAGGTCGCCGTCCTGCCGCAGCAGCCCAAGCTTAAGGAGGGCAAGTCCGCCGCTCAGGTCGATACTTCGGCCGCCGCAAGCCAGCCCAAGGAGCCCAAGCCGCAGATGGCCGCGGCCAAAGCGACCGGCGCTGCCGGCACCTACACGGTCCAGTCGGGCGACACGCTTTCTTCGATCGCCAGGAAGACCGGTGTCGGCACCGTTGCGCTCAAGCAGGCCAACGGCATGAAGGACGGCTTGCTCAAGATCGGCCAGACCTTGAAGGTGCCGGCGGGCGGAACCGCGACCGTCGCCAGCGCCAAGCCGGCGAAGATCGATCCGGTGACAACGGCGACCACGCAGCCCGCGGCAAAGACGACGCCGTCGGAAACGCTGGCGTCCTACACGCCGCCGAAGAAAGATTCCAGGGTCATCCAGCAGGCCGAGGACGACGACGCGGTTGCACCGGATGCAACCGGCATCGGCAAGATGCGCTGGCCGGTGCGCGGCCGCGTGATCTCCGGTTTCGGCTCGGGCAAGGACGGTGTCGACATCGCCGTGCCGACGGGAACGCCGGTCAAGGCGGCCGAGAACGGCGTCGTCATCTATGCCGGCGATGGCCTCAAGGAATTCGGCAACACGGTGCTGGTGCGCCACGAGAACGGCCTGGTCACCGTCTACGGCCATGCCAGCTCGATCGAGGTGCAGCGCGGCCAGAAGGTCAAGCGCGGCCAGGAAATCGCGCTGTCGGGCATGAGCGGCACGACGGACTCGCCGAAGCTGCACTTCGAAGTGCGCAAGAACTCCGCCCCGGTCGACCCCTCTGGCTATCTCGAATAGTCGGGCTGTCTCGAATAGAACAAGAAAGCGATTTTGCGGGCCGTCTGACCTCCAGTCCGGCCCGCCGGCTCAGCCCGCCCCGCAAGGAGCGGGCTTTTTCAGTGGCTTTTCTCCGACCCTAATCCTTGAGCGGCTTGCCAAGCCGTCCAGCCAGGTCCTGGGTGAACTGCCAGGCGACACGGCCCGAGCGGCTGCCACGCGTCGTCGCCCATTCCAGCGCCTCGGCGCGCAACGTCTCGGGATCGACGGAAAGATCGTGATGGCGGACGTAGCCGTCGATCATGTCGAGATATTCGTCCTGCGAACATTTGTGGAAGCCGAGCCATAGGCCGAACCGGTCTGAGAGCGAGACCTTCTCCTCGACCGCTTCGGACGGGTTGATGGCGGTCGAGCGCTCGTTGTCGATCATGTCGCGCGGCAAGAGATGACGGCGGTTCGAGGTGGCGTAGAAGATGACGTTGGCCGGGCGGCCCTCGACGCCGCCTTCGAGCGCTGCCTTCAGCGACTTGTAGGAGGTGTCGTCGTGGTCGAAGGAGAGGTCGTCGCAAAACAGGATGAAGCGGAAGGGGGCTGACTTCAGCAGTCCCATCAGCTTCGGCAGCGTGTCGATGTCCTCGCGGTGGATTTCGATCAGCTTCAGCGGCAGGTCGGACTTGGCCCTGGCGTTGATCTCCGCATGCACGGCCTTGACCAGCGACGATTTGCCCATGCCGCGCGCGCCCCACAACAGCACGTTGTTGGCTGCGTAGCCGGCAGCGAAGCGTTCGGTGTTGTCGACAAGGATATCGCGCACGCGGTCGACGCCACGGATCAGGCCGATGTCGACGCGGTTAACCCTCCGCACCGGCTCCAGATAGCCGGGATCGGCCTGCCAGACGAAGCAGTCGGCCCCGCCGATGTCCGTTTCAGGCACCGGCGGCGGGGCGAGGCGGCTAACCGCCTCGATCAGGCTGTCGAGCTTCTTGTTGAGGGCGTCAATGCTGCTGTCGGTCATGTCGGTCTTTTGTTTTTCGCGTTTTGAAGTGGGGAGCGTGCCGATTCCGCCGGGTTCGAAACCGGTTGCAACCTTTTGTTCGAGCGTGATCTTTTCCGAAAACCGGCTCGTGCTGTTCGCGATCATGCTCTAACACGGCTCAACAGGCCGGAAAAGCAGCCGATTTGGCGGGCCACGCAGTTGCATTGGCAACTTTACCGACTATATTCCGGCCAAATTTCAAGGGGCCGCCAAACTCCACAAGGACGGGTGGCGGCTGTTTTCAAAATTCAGGAGTACCTCGATGTTCGTGACACCGGCATACGCCCAAGGCGTTGGGGCTTCTCCCGACATGTTCATCAGCATTTTGCCGTTTGTCCTGATTTTCGTGATCATGTATTTTCTGATCATCCGGCCGCAGCGCACGCAGCTGAAGAAGCGCGGCGAGATGCTGGCCGCGGTTCGTCGCGGCGACACGGTCGTCACTGGCGGCGGCTTCGTCGGCAAGGTGACCAAGGTGATCGACGAAAACGAACTCGAGATCGACCTCGGCGGTGGCACCAAGGTGACCGCGCTGCGTTCGACGATCGCCGATGTGCGCGTCAAGGGCGAGCCTGTGGCGAACCAGAACGCCAAGAAGTAACCGAATTTCAGGCGGAGCGATCCGCGGATACGCTCTGACGGACGACGCCATATGCTTTATTTTTCGCGCTTCAAGATGATCCTGATCTGGGTGGCCGTGGCCATCACAGTGATCCTCGCCGCGCCCAATCTGTTCTCCGCCAGCACTCTGGCCCAACTTCCCAGCTGGGTGCCGAAGCGCCAGATGACGCTCGGCCTCGATCTGCAGGGCGGCTCGCACATCCTGCTGGAGATGAATCAGAACGACCTGATCAAGGACCGGCTGGAGACGACGCGCGACGAAATCCGGACGCTGCTGCGTGACGCCAAGATCGGCTATACCGGGCTTGCCGGCACGGGTCGGACCTTGCAGGTCCGCATCACCGATCCCGCCCAGCTCGATGCCGCCAAGAAAGCGCTGAAGTCGCTGACCGATCCGGTCGCTGCCGGCCTGTTCACTGGCGGCTCCATCCAGGAAATGACGCTCGACGATTCCGAGCCCGGCCTGCTCAAGTTCAACGTCACCGATGCCGGCATCAAATACCGCACGTCGACCGCCTTGACGCAGTCGATCGAAGTGGTCGAGCGCCGCGTCAACGAACTTGGCACGACCGAGCCGATTGTGCAGCGGCAGGGCGACGACCGTATCCTTGTCCAGGTGCCGGGCCTTCAGGACCCGCAAAGGCTGAAGGAAATCCTCGGCCAGACCGCCAAGCTGACCTTCCAGATGGTCGACCAGTCGATGCCGGTGCAGGACGCGCTGAATGGCCGCCCGCCTGCCGGCTCTTCCGTGCTGTATTCGCAGGACGATCCGCCGGTTCCCTACCTGATCGAAAACCGCGTCATCGTTTCGGGCGAAAATCTCGTCGATGCGCAGGCGACATACAATTCGCAGAACAACGAGCCGGTGGTTTCGTTCCGCTTCGATTCGAAAGGTGCGGCGCGCTTCGGCCAGGCCACGGCACAGAATGTCGGCAAGCTGTTTGCCATCATCCTCGACAATCAAGTGATTTCCGCGCCGCAGATCCGCGAGCCGATCCTCGGCGGCACCGGCCAGATTTCGGGCAATTTCACCGCCCAGAGCGCCAACGATCTTGCCGTGCTGCTACGCGCCGGCGCGTTGCCGGCGACGCTGACGGTGATCGAAGAGCGGACCGTCGGACCAGGGCTCGGCCAGGACTCCATCCATGCCGGCAAGGTCGCCGGCATCATCGGCTCGGTCCTCGTCGTGGCCTTCATGTTCGTTGCCTACGGCTTCCTCGGCTTCCTCGCCAACATCGCGTTGGCGGTGCACGTTGCGATGATCGTCGGGCTGTTGTCGCTGCTTGGCGCAACGCTGACCTTGCCGGGTATCGCCGGTATCGTGCTGACCATCGGCATGGCGGTCGATTCCAACGTGCTGATCTACGAACGTATCCGCGAGGAGCGACGAAACGGCCGCTCCGTGATCCAGGCGATCGACACCGGTTTCTCGAAGGCTCTGGCGACAATCGTCGATTCCAACGTCACCTCGCTGATCGCTACGGTGGTGCTGTTCTATCTCGGCACCGGGCCGGTGAAGGGCTTTGCCATCACCTACGCCATCGGCATCCTGACCACTGTCTTCACCGCCTTCACCTTCACCCGCCTGCTGGTCTCGATCTGGCTGCGCCGGGCACGTCCGAAGGAGTTGCCGAGGGCGCCGGTGACCTTCATTCCTCCCGGCACCAAGATCCCCTTCATGGGCATCCGCCGTTGGACGTTCGCACTGTCCAGCTTGCTGTCGGTCCTGTCGGTCGTGCTGTTCATGACCGTCGACATCAATTACGGCATCGATTTCAAGGGCGGTTCGCTGATCGAGGTGAAGGCCAAGAGCGGCAACGCCGATATTGCCGACATCAGAGGCAGGCTCTCGGAACTCAACATCGGCGAAGTGCAGGTGCAGCAGTTCGGCGACCCGAACGACGTGCTGATCCGTGTCGGCACCCAGGATGGCGGCGAGAACGCCGAGCAGACGGTCATCGACAAGGTTCGCGGCGAACTGCAGGACAATTATGATTTCCGCCGCGTCGAAGTGGTTGGACCGACAGTTTCCGGGGAATTGGCCAAGCAAGGTACCATTGCCATGCTGGTCGCGCTGCTCGGCATCCTGATCTACGTCTGGTTCCGCTTCGAATGGCAGTTCGCGGTCGGCGCCATCATCGCGACGGTGCACGATGTGGTCATGACCATCGGCTTCTTCGTCATCACCGGGCTTGAATTCAACCAGTCGTCGCTGGCGGCGATCCTGACCATCATCGGCTATTCGCTGAACGATACGATCGTGGTCTATGACCGCGTTCGCGAGGATCTGCGAAAATACAAGCGCATGCCGCTGCCGCAACTCCTGAACAACGCCATCAACGAGACGCTGTCGAGAACGACGCTGACCTCGGTGACGACGATCCTGGCGCTGCTGGCGCTGGTGCTGTTCGGCGGCGAGGTGATCCGGTCGTTCACCATGGCCATGCTGTTCGGCGTCGTGTTCGGCACCTATTCGTCGATCTTCATCGCGGCACCGCTGCTGATCCTGTTCAAGCTGCGGCCACAGGCTGAAAGCGACGAGCAAAAGCCGGTCGGCGGCAGCAAGGCGGTCGCGACCTGACGCGCGGCCCCGAAGGGGTGACAGAACGGTGACCGGCAAAGGCATCGTCATCCGCGAGGCGCATTTCCCCGGCCGCGCGCCGATCGAGGCCTATGGCAATGGCGGGTTCCGCTTCGCCGATATGTCGCATCGCGGGTCGCTACTCTGCCTGCCATCCGGCATCCATGGCTGGGAGCCGGCGGATCCTCTGGCGCTGACGGCAGCGGATTTCGACAGGCTGCTGGCCGAAGCCGACAAGGTCGAGATCCTGCTGGTCGGCATGGGCAGGGAACTCAGGCCATTGCCGGCAGCATTACGGGCCGCGCTGAAGGCGGCAGGCATTGCGTCCGATCCGATGTCGACCGGTGCCGCGGTGCGGACCTACAATGTGCTGCTGGCGGAAGACCGGGCTGTGGCCGCCGCGCTCATCGCCGTCGATTGACATGTCTCAGAATGCCAAAATCGTCATGGATGCGGTGCGCGCCGCCGACCACGACCGCTATCTCACCGCACTCTACGCGCCGGCCGACAAGCGCGATGCGCTGCTTTCGCTCTACGCCTTCAATGCCGAGATCGCCGGCATTCGCGATCGCATCCACGAAGCACTGCCTGGCGAGGTGCGGCTGCAATGGTGGCGCGATGTCATTGCCGCTGAAGATGACGGCGCAAGCATCGGCCACCCCGTTGCCGACGCACTGAAGGCGACGATTTCCGCTTACCGCCTGCCGAAACCGGCCTTCGACAACATGCTCGAAGCGCGCATTTTCGACCTCTACGACGATCCGATGCCGTCGCGCACCGATCTGGAAGGTTATTGCGGCGAGACGGCAGCCGCACTTATCCAGCTTGCGGCGATGGTGCTCGATCCCGTCGCGGCGCCACGGTTTGCCGAGCTGGCGGGCAGGGCAGGCTGTGCGCAGGCGATGACCGGCCTGCTGCTTTTGCTGCCGCTGCACCGCAAACGCGGGCAATGTTTTGTCCCGGCCGATATCCTGGCCGCGGCTGGATCTTCGCCGGAAGAGTTTGTTGCCGGCGATGGTGGCCCTGGCGCCAAACGCGCGGTGGCAGCGATGATGGCGCTGGCGCGCGACCATCTTTCCGCTTTCGAACAGGGCGCATCGGCTCTGCCGGTGTCGTTGCATCAGGCATTTCTGCCGCTGGCCCTGTCGCGTGCCTATCTCAGGAAAATGGAGAATGGCTCGCCGCTCGATGGCGTGGCGCGACTGTCGGCTTTGCGCCGGCATTGGCTGCTGCTGCGGCGCGCGGGCAAGGGTTGGCCGGCACTTTGACGTAAACGTCAATCATGTTAAGGAGTCTCCCGGCCAAAACTGTTGCCAAAGACGACAGACCGGCCGGAGGAGATACTGCATCCATGAGCTTGCCTTTGCTGGTCGCGATCGTCGCCCTTGGCATTGCGCTGTCGGTCGCCGCCGTACACTTCACCGGCGGCAGCAAGACGGCCACGCTTGCCGGCACGGATCAGGCGATGAGCCGTTTCGCCGAAGATTTTCCCGACGAGGTGGCCGCAACAGTTCGCCTGACAGCGGATGCCGGGACGGCGTTCCTCGATCTCGGGCGAGGGCGCACCGGCATCGTTCACAGCGTTGGCGACTGTTTTTTGACCCGCATCGTCACATCTCGGGACGTCACGGGTTTGACTGCCGGCGACGCAAACACGGTCTCGTTTCGGCTTGCCGACTTCACCTGGAAGGGCGGCCGCTTCCGCTTTGCCAGCGCAACAGATGCGCAAGGCTTGCTGAAGGCGCTTGATCCGCAACATTCCAATTCCGCCGGGGAGGCGGCGTGATGGACAGCTACAACTTTCCGCCGGTCACCCAACTGGCCATCCCGTTCTTCGTTGCCGCCATCCTGATCGAGCTCTGGCTGGTGCGCAGCGGCCGCGCCAAGGGCTCGTTCGAGACGCGCGACACGCTGACCAGCCTGATGATGGGCACCGGCAATGTCGTCGCCGGGCTGCTGCTCGGCGTGGTGTCCTACTGGGCGCTGCTGTGGCTGTGGCAGTTCCGCATCTTCAACCTTGGCCTGTCGGTCTGGGTGTTCCTGACAGCCTTCCTGCTCGATGACCTGCGCTACTATGTCTACCACCGCATCGCGCATAGGGTGCGCTGGGTGTGGGCCGAGCACGTCAACCACCACTCAAGCCAGCACTACAATCTGTCGACGGCGCTGAGACAAAGCTGGACCAGCCTGTTCACCTTCATGTTCGTGCTGCAGGCGCCACTGGTGCTGCTTGGCTTCCATCCGGCGGTGATTGCCTTCACCTTCGGATTCAACCTGGTCTGGCAGTTCTGGATCCACACCGAGACGATCGGCAAGATGTGGGGCTGGTTCGAATTGGTCTTCAACACGCCGTCGCACCACC
This sequence comes from Mesorhizobium sp. P2_D5, assembly GCF_056404355.1. NCBI lineage: Bacteria > Pseudomonadati > Pseudomonadota > Alphaproteobacteria > Hyphomicrobiales > Phyllobacteriaceae > Mesorhizobium > Mesorhizobium sp. P2_D5. The sequence goes on along the minus strand of NZ_JBFUEE010000004.1, from coordinate 539,880 downwards.
GCGTCCACCACGCCACCAATCCGCGTTATCTCGACGCCAATTATGCCGGCACGCTGATTATTTGGGACCGTCTGTTCGGCACCTTCGTCGAAGAGCTGGAAGAGGACCAGCCGCGCTACGGCATCGTCAAGAATCTCGGCACCTTCAATCCGCTGAAAGTGGCGTTCCACGAATGGATCGGGATGTTCACAGATGCCTTTGCACCGGGGCTGAGCTTGAGCGATCGGCTGAACTACCTGATCAAGCCGCCGGGCTGGAGCCATGACGGCTCGCGCGAAACCTCGGAGAGCCTGAAAGCCGCCTATGTCAGGCGGAATCCGGGCGAAGCCGGCAAGCCGGGCTTGCCGGAGGCGAGTGCTGCGCCGGCCGAATAGTGAAGTAAACTACGACCTGGTGGCAATTTGACAGCATGATGGCTTGATACTATTTTTGGCGTCCTAGTACTTTTGGGGGTGGTGATCATGCTTCGTCTTGTATCCACTTGCTTTTTTCTGTTAGCCACAACATTGACTTACGCTGCGCCAGCCATCGACTGGCGGGTCAAGCATCCTTTCCGGTATTTCACCGAAACCACCGATTTCGATATGCAGCGGGAAGCCATGGCCGAGGTCATGGCAACCCATGGCGGCGCCTTAACGGCTACGGCGGTTTCTGATCTCGAACGGCTGCTCAACGATCCGCGCTGGCTGCGAGAGTGGTACAAACAGGACGCCACGCTCTATCCGAATCCCAAGGGCGCGGGCCGGCCCGAACGCGGCTGGGCGAACCCTGTCAATCGTCGCCGCTCCACCTGCTGGGACGCCCGAGAACAGTGGCATTCGTCCTGCGCCAGCGACAGTTTCGGAACCGCGCTTCGTACCGACTACGTGCGCCCGCAAGGGCACACCGTTGTCTTCAGCTTGACGGATGCGCCGTCCGGCATCTGCCGGTGGCAAGCCGCGCGGCCGATTTTCATTGCCGGCCGTGGCCGGCTTTCGGCGACGGCGGAACAGCCCTGCGCCGCGCTCTTTGAAGCGCGCATTCCCTTTGAACCAGATATCCCGGAAGCTGCGCGCGGCGTCGATGTGTCTGTGACCCTGCCGAACGGCACGGTGCTTTCGCAACCTGCCATCTGGGTTCGTGACCGGCTCATCGCCGGTATCGGTGACAGTTTTTCGTCGGGCGAAGGCAATCCCGATACACCGGTCGAGATCGATCCGCTGTCAAGACGGAGACTTCTCAACATCTCCTTCGTCTACGACCCCGACACCCAGGCGATCAAATCGGTACCAGCCTATTCGTTGCCGGTCCGCTATCAGAATGCGCCGGCTGGCTGGCTCGACCGCAAATGCCATCGTTCGGCCTATAGCTATCATCTGCGCACCGCCTTGCAGGTCGCTCTTGCCGATCCCAAGCACAGTGCGGTGACGTTTCTCGGCTTTGCCTGCTCGGGAGCCGAAGTGACGGAAGGGCTGCTTTTTCCCTATGCCGGGGTTGAGGCAGTCAACAGTTCCTATTTTTCGTCGGGCGGCAAACTGCGTCGCGACTTGCCGCAGATCGATCGGCTGATGATCGAACTGTGCCGGGACGATCTTCTGCGCACGCATGCAACCCGTACAGTGACTTTCGACGCGCCGCTCACCGACGAGCGAGGCCGCGCATTGCGCAGCGCCAAACTCCTCGACTGCAAGCCGGGGCGGTTCCTGCGGACGATCGACATGCTGATCGTGTCCATCGGTGGAAACGACGTCGGCTTCACACCGCTCATCGTGGAAGCGCTGACCAAGACAAGGCCTCCATACGCAAACGTCAACAGCAGCTTGCGCGCCGACGCCCTCGGCGCGTCAGTCATTCGAACTGTCGCGCGGATCGCCAAGGCGCATGATGTCGCCACGGCGCGAATCCGCGCAAAGGAGTTGCCGGCGCGCTTTGCCGCCTTGCGAAAGGCGCTGGCGCCGCTGCCCATCGCCAGCAATGGTGGAATGCCCAACATTGTGCTGACCGCGTTTCCCAAGATCGAATTCAACCAGGATGGAAGGCTCTGCGGCGAAGCCACACCGCGTGAAAGGCTTGAAGGCTTCAATGTCGGCGGGGTGCTGTCGATCGACGTGCCTACGCTGCGTCCCATCAGCGATTTCGCCAACAATGTGCTTTACCCGGCGACGCGCGAGGCCGCCCACGCGGGAAACTGGCATTTCGTCGATGCCCAGCGTGCCGCGTTCGCCAAGCATGGGATCTGTGCGCAAAAGAGCTTGTCGAGCGGCGTCACGGCCGCCGAGAGCCTGATGTTGCCCTACTACCATGCGGACGGGCCGCGACCGGACAAATGGTCGGAATTCGAGCCATTTTCCGCTTATCGCGATGCCGATTTCAAGGCGTCTCGCGACACGCGTGCCTACGCGCCGCGCGAGCGCTGGTTCCGCACCATCAACGACATCTGCCTTTTCGTGCAGTCCAAGGCGAGCGGCACGCCACCGCCGCCGCAGGATTGGGCGTTGCTCGATCTGGTTGAGGTTTGCCTGGGCGGTCCGTTCCATCCGACCGCGGAAGGCCATGCCCACATCGCGGACGCGGTGTTCGCGGCAGCAACCACGATGCTCAACTTGCCACGGCCAACGGTCGCGGATGTGCGACCGCACTGAAGGGAGGAGCAGGGCTACTCGGCTGCTTCCGCTTGGGATGCCAGCCCCAGCCACTGCCGGCAATCGGCGCGCGCCCGTGCGGTTATCCCCTGCCGCTTGGCGACGGTCTTGTCCTTGCCGCGCAGGCGCTTGCCTTCTGACTTCGGTGCTTCCATCGGCGGGAACAGGCCGAAATTGACGTTCATCGGCTGGAAGGAGCGTTTTCCCGGTTCGTCTTCGGAGACGATGTGGCCGCCGGTGATGTGGTTGAGCAAGGCACCGAAGGCCGTGGTGAGCGGTGGCAGGGACGGTGCCTGGCCGAGCCTTTCGGCGGCGGCGAAGCGTCCGGCGAGCAGGCCGATCGCGGCACTTTCGACATAGCCCTCGCAGCCGGTGATCTGGCCGGCGAAGCGCAGGCCGGGGCGCGACTTCAGCTGCAGCGAAGCGTCGAGCAAGGTCGGCGAGTTGATGTAGGTGTTGCGGTGCAGGCCGCCTAGGCGGGCGAAATCGGCGTTTTCCAGGCCCGGTATGGTGCGAAACACCCGCACCTGCTCGGCATGCTTCAGCTTGGTCTGAAAACCGACCATGTTGTAGAGCGTGCCCAGCGCATTGTCCTGCCGCAACTGGACGACGGCATAGGCCTTGACCGTTGGATTGTGCGCGTTGGTCAGCCCCATCGGCTTCATCGGCCCATAACGCAGCGTCTCGACGCCGCGTTCGGCCATGATCTCGATCGGCAGGCAGCCGTCGAAATAGGGCGTGCCTTCCCATTGCTTAAATTCGGTCTTCTGGCCGTCGACCAGCGCTTGGACGAAGGCAAGGTATTGCTCCTTGTCCATCGGGCAATTGATGTAGTCCTTGCCGGTGCCGCCCGGCCCGACCTTGTCGTAGCGCGACTGGAACCAGCAAATGTCCATGTCGATCGTGTCGAAGTGGACGATCGGCGCGATGGCGTCGAAGAAAGCCAGCGCATCGGCGCCGGTCGCCTCCGCGATCGATTGGGCAAGCGAAGGCGCGGTCAACGGACCGGTGGCGATGATCGCCTGGTCCCAGTCCGCCGGCGGCAAGCCCGGCACTTCCTCGCGCTGGATGGTGATCAGCGGATGGCCTTCGAGCTTTTTCGTCACGGCGTCGGAGAAACCGTCGCGGTCGACGGCAAGCGCACCGCCGGCCGGCACCTGGTTGGCGTCGCCGGCGCTCATGATCAGCGAGCCGGCCAGCCGCATTTCGGCATGCAGCAGGCCGACGGCGTTGTTTTCGGCGTCGTCGGAGCGGAAGGAATTGGAGCAGACCAGCTCGGCCAGGCCATCGGTCTTGTGCGCATCGGTGCCGCGAACGGGCCGCATTTCGTGCAGGATGACGGGCACGCCAGCCTCGGCTGCCTGCCAGGCGGCTTCAGAACCGGCGAGGCCGCCGCCGATGATGTGGATGGGATTTTTGCTCATGAGCGCCGGAATAATCGCTTGGAGCGGTGATTGCAATTGCCGCGCGTGGCGCAGGGCAAGTGGCTGCGGTGCAACCAACCCCTGAAAACAACAACACCCGCCGGGGGAGGAGGTCCGGCGGGTGTCGTTTTTGGGGTCGACCCTCGGGAGGAGGTGAAGGCCGACCGTATTCGTCATCGCCGGGGAGGAGGTCGGCTTTGACGAAATCTCTTTCGCCATTTTTGAAAGGGGCGAAACCTCTGGGGCAAAATTCGTTTTGCCCCGGGGGAACAACGCCCGCCGCGGGAGGAGGTGCGGCGGGCGCCGTTTTGTTGGTCAACCCTCGGGAGGAGGTGAAGGTTGACCGGATCCGTCAGGGTCGGGGAGGAGGTCGACCCTGGCGAAATTCTGGTTAGATCGCCCGGCGGGCTACGATCTTGATTTCGTCGCGGACGATACCAAGATCATGCAGCTGACGGTTCGAAAGGCGACCCAGCTCGGTAACCGTCTCGCGATAGACGCGCCAGTTACGATAGTTGCGGATCAGGTTCATTGTCTTTCTCTTTTCAAAACTTGTTCGGACCATTTGCGGTCCGAAGAAATTAGACCGCCTTGCGAGCGACGTAAGGAATGTCGCTGCGGCTGATGCCGAGGTCGGTCAGTTCACGGTTGCTCAGGCGGCTCAGCTCGGACACGGTGTCCCTGTAGCGGCGCCAGTTGCGGTAGTTGCGGATCAGGTTCATGGTATTTCTCGTTTCGTCTTTCTTTCGGATCATTCCGTCTTTGTGTACGAAGCATAGATAGGCGGGCCTATATCGATTTAAAAGCGCTATGGCTGCATGGCAGCAATGCAAATTGTGCAATGCAGCATTAACGCGCGTTCACGGACCTGACACAAAGAAGCCCGAATCGGAAAATGCCGTTGCGTCAACGGTTTGACCGGGTCGGTTGAAAAAAAGACCAAGCTGGGGGAGAAGCGGCATGGCGGGCTATTCGTCACGAGTGAGGTCGGATATCGCGCGCTGGCGGCAGGCCGGCCTGATCGACGCCGCGACCGCCGATTCCCTGACGCGCGATGTCGAGGCAAACGAGCGCAAATCGCTCAGCTTCGGCTCGATCCTGGCGATGATGGCCGCCTTGCTGTTCGGCGCCGCCATCCTGATTTTCGTCGCCGCCAACTGGGATGCGATCCCAAGGCTGGCGCGGGTCGCGGCACTTTTTGCCATCATCCTTGGCGGCTATGTCGGCGGCGCGCTGTTGAAGACGCGCGACCATGCGGCGATCGGCGAGGCATTGTGGATCGTGGCCGCGGCGGCCTTCGGCGGTTCAATCGCGCTGATCGGCCAGATGTATCATCTCTCCGGCGACATGACGTCGGCCTTGGTCACCTGGGGCGCGGGCACGGCACTGGCGGCGGTCGCGCTTCGTTCGAACCCGCTGACTGTCGCTGCGGTCGGCATCGCCGATGCCTGGCTGTTCCTGAAAGGCTTCGACTATTACAGCCGCAGCGATTTTCCGCATCTCTTCGTGGTCATGGCGATCGTGCTGTTTGCTGTCTCGTTCTGGACCCGCAGCCAGCCGGCGCGGCACCTGATCATCCTGTCGCTGCTGTTCTACCTCGTCCTGTTTGGCATGGACCACGCCACGTTGCAGGTGGCGAACCCCCTGGTCATCGTCTCGGCGCTGCTGTTCGCGGCATCAGTCTTCGCGCCGGAGCCGGTCGACAGCATCGTCCAACTCGGCGGCCGCTTGCCGTTGCACGCGCTGCTCGGCTTCCTCACCGGCCTGGCTATGGTCCAGTTCGAACTGGCTGATGAAAGCACCTACAACAGCGGATTCGCCATCGCTTCGGTGATTGCGTTGGCCGGCATCGTCGCTGCAATCGTGCTGGCGGGGCGGGAAAGCCGCGGGTTGCGCTGGCTTGCCTATGCCGGCTTCGCCTTTGAAATCGCCATCATCTATGTGGTGATGCTGCAATCGATGCTCGATACGGCCGGCTTCTTCCTGGCCGCTGCGGTGCTGCTCGGCATCCTCGCGCTCGTCATCATCCGCATCGAAAAACGCATGAAGGGCCCAGCCGCCAAGGGAGCCACCGCATGATGACCGGAAAGAGGCTGATCATCTCGGCGCTGGTGCTGGCGCTCGTCCAGATCGGATTTTTGAGCTGGATCATCGCCGGCAGGGCGGCGATCCTGCGCAACGGCAAGGAAGTGCTGCTGAAGATCGAACCCGTCGATCCGCGCGATCTTCTGCGCGGCGACTACATTATCCTTGGCTATCCGATTTCGCGCATACCGGTGAAAATGATCGCCAACATCCCGGCCGACAAATTTTCGAGTGACGACACGCCGATCGTCGTCCGCCTGAAGAAGGGTGCCGACGGCTATTGGCAGCCCACCACTGCCTGGTTCGGCAAGGCGCCGACGCCGGCCGCTGCCGACGAGGCCGACATATCAGGCCACGTCGCGGAGGGCTGGGATCTTCGCAGCGAAGGCATGACCATCGCCCCGGATTACGGCATCGAGCGCTTCTATCTGCCGGAAGGCGAGGGGACGGCGATCCAGAACGACATGCGGGTGCGCCCGTTCGGCATCCGCCTCGCTCTCGCGGGCGACGGCACCGCGCAGATCAAGGCGCTGGTGGATGGCGACAAGATACTGTTCGAGGAGCCGCTCTACTAAACCAATGATGTCGATCGGGACGGTCGACGGACTCCCTCGGCGGTCTCCCACCTGGACGGTAAGAAGCATGCCAATCACCCTGTCGACGCGTGAAGACATCAACCTCGACACGGTTTTTCGTGTCGCCTGGAAGAAAGAGACGGTAGAGATCGGCGAGAAGGCGTTGCAGCGCATCGCCGCATGCCGAGCCTCGTTCCTCAGGCTTATCGAATCCGATCCGCCACCGGTCATCTACGGCGTAACCACAGCCATGGGGGAGTTGGCGAGCCGCAAGCTCGAACTTGACGAGCGGGATCGCCATGCGCGCATCAAGGCGTTCGCCGCCGCCACCTCGTTCGGCGATCCCTTGCCCGATCGGGTGGTCCGGGCGATCGCGCTTGCCCGGCTGACCAACTTCATCGAGGGCAACGCAGCCACCACCCCACGCATCGCGCTCGCCGTTGCCGCGATGCTCGACGGTGGCCCGATGCCAACGGTACCGGCCTCCGGCCAGGGCGGCGCCGGCGAGATCCTGGCGCTCTACCCGCTGTTTGCCGAGCTTTCGGCGCGCTTCGACCTCGAGGTCAAGGAGCGGGGCTCGCTGATCAACGGCTCGCCCTGCGCCGCCGCGCTGGTGGCCGACGCGGCGCTCGCGGCTCGCCGCCGCATCCGCATGGCGCACAAGGTGTTCGCACTGTCGATCGAAGCGTTTCGCGCCCCGCTCGAGCACTACGACGCTGCGCTCGATACGCTCTGGGGTGACGACCATGAAGCCGCGGCCCTCCAGGGGTTGCGGGTATTTCTGGTCGGCGCTGGAGACGGGCGGCGCAATTACCAGGCGCCGGTCAGCTATCGGATCGTGCCGCGCGTTCTCGGCCAGGCGCATCGTGCACTATCGTCTGCCGAGCGGGCGGCTACCGTATCGCTGGCCGCGATATCCGACAATCCGGTCTACATCCCGTCCGACGACGCACATCCGCTCGGCCGCTGCATCAGCACCGGCGGCTATCACAACGCCATGGCGACACCGGCGCTGGACGATCTGGCGGCGATATGGGCCGACATCTGCCTGCTCTGTGACCGTCATGCCTCCAAGCTTTTGAACGGCAAGGTGTCGCTGCTGCCCGATCTTCTGATGACCGGGCGGCATTGGGCCGACAGCGATGGCCACGGCAGTGTCGGCTATGTGCCGATGGCGATCACCGGCTATCTCGAGCAGGCCAAGCTCGCCGCGCAACGCACCTTCATTCCGGGAACGGAATCGGCCGGTGCCGGACAGGACGACGTCGCCACCACGGCGTTCTTCGCATGGACCAAGGAGGCGACCGCGGGCCGCTGCGTCGATGCGGCAATGGCGATGCTTGCGATGATGGCCTCGCAGGCGCTGCACGTCACCGAACGCGCCGCGCCGCCGGCGCTGCAGCCATTCGTCGATGACATCAGAGCTATCGTGCCGCCTGTCGGCGACGATCGCGTGCTGGGGCCTGATCTGGCGAACCTGGCCGCGTGGTTCACAGGGAGGGCGTTCGAGGCGTAGGAGGACACTCTTTCATCTAGCGAGCTTCAACTGGCCCGCCACGCAAAGCGCGAAGAGTGGTGCGGATGAAGGGACTCGAACCCCCACGCCTTTCGGCACTGGAACCTAAATCCAGGGCGTCTACCAGTTCCGCCACATCCGCATGGACCGGCAATCCCATGTAGCCATCATTCTGTCAATGTCGGGAACAAGTGTTGGGTCAGGACCAAGGGTTGGGTCAGGGCCAAAAATGTTGGTTGTTCGCCGAAATGCGAAGATGGTTGAAAATTAGCCTCGCCTGTGACAAAAGGCGTGTCGAATGTGACGGGACGCGACGATCCGCTTCTGCAAAATGTGATAAGAAGTAGGAAAAACAAGAACTTATTCACATTTTGGAACGCAGTTTGGGAGAGTTTGAGCCGTATTTTCGGTCAAATCGCCAGGTTCCGTACCAAAAGCCATTCCCGGCAAGATTATACCGGCAGGCTGTGAGCGGCAGAGGCCGTGGCAGTCTCATTGGTGAAAACAAAGGTTTTACGATGCAGGTCACCGAAACACTCAACTCCGGTCTCAAGCGCGAGATCAAGGTCACCGTGCCGGCCGGTGACATGGAAGCCAAGCTGATGGCGCGGCTTTCGGACGCCAGGAACAAGGTCCGCATCAACGGCTTCCGCCCCGGCAAGGTGCCGGTGCAGCACCTGCGCAAGGTCTACGGCAAGTCGTTCATGGCCGAAGTGGTCAACGAAATCCTCAATGATTCGACCCGCACGATCATTACCGGGCGTGGCGAAAAGGCTGCCATGCAGCCCGAAGTGATCATGACCGAGGACGAGAAGGAGGCCGAGAAGATCCTGGCCGGCGGCGCCGACTTCGAGTTCCGCCTCAACTACGAGATCATTCCGGCGATCGAGATCAAGGATTTCTCCGACATCAAGGTGACGCGTCAGGTGTTCGACGTGCCGGAGACCGAGATCGACGAGCAGGTCCAGCGCGTTGCCGAATCGGCACGCAGCTACGAGCCGAAGACCGGCAAGGCCGCCAATGGCGACCGCGTCACCATCGACTATGTCGGCAAGATCGACGGCGAGGCCTTCAATGGCGGTGCCGGCACCGATCAGCCGCTGGTGCTGGGCTCGAAGGAGTTCATCCCGGGCTTCGAGGATCAGCTGGTCGGCGCCAAGGCCGGTGACGAAAAGCAGATCACCGTAACCTTCCCGGAAAACTACCAGGCGGCGCATCTTGCCGGCAAGGAAGCGACCTTCGACGTCACCGTCAAGGAAGTGTCCCAGCCCGGCGAACTGGAAATCAACGACGAGACCGCCAAGAACCTTGGCCTGGAATCACTGGAGCGCCTGCGCGACGTCGTGCGTGGCCAGATCGAAAACCAGTTCGGCGCCATGACGCGCCAGAAGGTCAAGCGCCAGCTGCTCGACCAGCTCGACGCGTCCTATTCGTTCGAGGCGCCGTCGAAGCTCGTCGACGCCGAGTTCAACAACATCTGGGCCCAGGTCAATCGCGACCTGGAAGCGGCCGGCCGCACCTTCGCCGACGAAGAGACGACGGAAGACGAGGCACGCGCCGAATATCTGCGTCTTGCCGAGCGCCGCGTGCGTCTTGGCCTGGTGCTGGCTGAAATCGGCGAGAAGGCCGGCGTCACGGTGTCGGACGAGGAGCTGCAGCGCGGCCTGTTCGAGCAGGTCCGACGCTATCCGGCCAACCAGCAGCAGGAAGTCTTCGAGTTCTACCGCAGCAACCCGGAAGCGTTGAACACGCTGCGGGCGCCGATGTTCGAGGAGAAGGTGGTCGACCATCTGCTCGGCCAGATCTCGGTCACCGATGTCAAGGTCAGCAAGGAAGAGCTGATGGCCGACGACGAGGAGACCGACACCGCCGTCAAGGCGAAGCCGGCGAAGAAGGCCGCCGCCAAGAAGGCTGACGACAAGAAGGCCGACGACGCGGAAGAGCCCAAGAAGAAGGCCGCGCCGAAGAAGAAGGCCGCCAAGGACGCCGAATAAGCCCGGCGCTCCGTAGAACCGACGAAGGCCGCCCTTTGAGGCGGCCTTTTTCGTTGCTAAACTGCAACAGCCGGAACGCTTCGCGGGTGGTGGCCAGTGGTGATACGAAGCTTTGATGATTATCCTCTATCGCAAGCCGCTTGGGTCGTCGGAGACGCGCGTTGAGACTGTTCGTCGAAGTGGGACACGCCTCGGCAATGGCGCTGGTCCTCGTTTCGGTCTGCGGCATCGCCCGCGCCGATGCGGTGCTTGACAATTGGCGGTTCGAAACGGCCGAGGACGGTCTCGTCACGGCGTCGCTCTATGCCACCAACAAGCTGATCACAGGCGGCGGCGCGTTGAGCTACAGCCCGATCCTGACCATTGGTTGCCGGGCAGACAGCGAACCGCGCTGGACCGAATGGCTGCAACTGAACGACACCGTCTCGGCCAGCCGGAAGATCACCGTGTCGGTCACGCTCGACCAGGGCGGCAAGTTCGATGAAAGCTGGTCGGTCGGGCCGCGCGGCCGCAGGCTGATGCGCGACGGCGCCGACGGCATCAAACGGCTCGGCGCCGCAAACCGGCTCCAGCTTTCCTGGCGGTTCGGGTTGCTGTCGGGGCGAGGGGAGGCCGATTTCGACCTCGCGGGGTTCGATGAAGCCGTCAGCCAGGTTGCCGGCAGCTGCAACACGAATGTGCCCTGAGCTGCTGCAGACGACCTAAACCTTTGCGCGCCCGACCTCTTCTACCCGCCGGCCAGAATCCGTGGTACATAGGTGCCGAAATTCCATTTGGGGGAGAATCCGATAATCTGTTCTGCCGTGCAAGGCGCGTTGCTGGTGGCCCCGGTATGCGCAGATTATCTTAGGCACATTTGACGATCAGGGAGGAAAAGTCATGCGTTTGGTCGCGTTTTTCACCGTCGTGTCTGTTGCAACCTTCGTTGCCAATCCATCGCAGGCTCAGGATGCTGCGGCTGGCGAGAAGGTCTTCACCAAATGCAAGGTCTGCCACGTCGCAGACGAGGACAAGAACAAGATCGGTCCCTCGCTGCATGGCGTCATCGGCCGCGTCGCCGGCACGCATCCGGATTTCAAATATTCCGATGCCATGATCGCGGCCGGCAAATCCGGCGTCAAATGGGACGAACCAACACTGACCACCTATCTTCACGATCCCAAGGCCATGGTCAAAGGGACCAAGATGGCGTTTCCCGGCCTCAAGAACGATGCAGACGTGGCCAACGTCATTGCCTATCTGAAAACGTTCTCGAAGTGACCTGGCTCGCCCGCGCGCTTCCATCGGTCTGAGATGTCGACTAGGGAAAACCGCCTCAAGGATACCGGCATCCGTCTCTCGGAAGCGACGGCGGGTGATTTCTTCGCGCTTTTGAAGCCCCGGGTCATGGCGCTTGCCGTATTCACCGCCTTCGTTGGCCTGATGGCGGCGCCTGGCGCGATGAATCCGGTCATCGCCGTGATTGCAATCGGTGCGATCGCGATCGGAGCAGGAGCGGCCGGGGCCCTCAACATGTGGTACGACGCGGACATCGACGCGCTGATGTCGCGCACGTCAAAGCGGCCTGTTCCGTCGGGCCGCGTCACGCCGGGTGAAGCTCTCGGCTTCGGCCTTGTGCTTTCCGCGCTTTCGGTGATGACGCTCGGCGTGCTGGTGGACTGGCTTGCCGCATCGCTGCTGGCCTTCACCATCTTCTTCTACGTCGTCATCTATACGATGTGGCTGAAGCGCTCGACGCCGCAGAACATCGTCATCGGCGGCGCGGCGGGTGCTCTTCCTCCTGTCATTGGCTGGGCGGCCGCAACCGGCGCCGTCAGCGCTGAAAGCGTCATCCTGTTTCTGATCATCTTTCTGTGGACGCCGCCGCATTTCTGGGCGCTCGCGCTGTTCAAGGTCGGCGACTACGCCGCTGCCGGCATCCCGATGATGCCGAACGTGGCCGGTCAGGCCTCGACCAGAAAACAGATGTTCGCCTATTCACTGCTGCTGGCGCCAATCGGCGTGCTGCCCTGGGCGTTCGGATTCGCGAGCGGGTTTTATGGAATTGCCTCGGCCGCATTGGGTGCGGGGTTCATCTGGCACGCCTGGAAGGTTCTGGTGGTTCCCGACAAGGAGATGAAGCCTGCAAAGGCGCTGTTTGCCTTCTCGATTTTTTATCTTTTCGCGATCTTTGCCATACTGCTTGCCGACACCATCGCAATGCGAGCGTTCATGTCAGCCGGAGGTTGACGGCATAACGGAAACCCGCCGGATCGAGATGGCCGAACTGTAATTGCTACATTGAAGACGTTGCAGAGCAGGGCCTGCTCGAACGTCACGACGGTATTGCGCAGAATCCCAGGATCAGCAGGGCGACTATGCCAAGGCCGAGTATGAGAAGCGTCCTTCCGTCCATGACCTTCAACCTTTGCGCGGCCAAAAAGGGCGCGCGGCGCTGTATCAGAATAGCGAAGAAGGCCCAACAGAGCTAGCCAGACCGCTCGAGGGTAGTGGCTCAGTTTGAAATTTGACGCTGCGTTTGTCGCATCAGATCCTGACCTCCACTATGCTTGGTGCAATGCATGGGAGTGGCAATGAAGCTTGAGAGCACCCTTACTTGCCCAGAGTGCGGCCATCAGTCTGTGGAAACGATGCCGGCCGACGCTTGCGTTCACTTCTACGAATGCAAGAACTGCGGCGTACTCTTGAAGCCCTTAGCGGGTGATTGCTGCGTTTTCTGCTCTTATGCCGATCTGCCATGCCCGCCGCTTCAGGGCGATAGCCAAGCCAAGCGCACCAAGAGCCAGAAGCGTCCGCCGATGTGATCTGGCAACGTCGTCCGCGTTATGCGCATTGCCGCCGGCGAGGAGGTCCGACGACATCAAACTGAGACGCTACCCGCCGGAGCTCTTCTGACAAAGGGCGACAAGTCCCTGGCAAGGGAGTATGTTGATTCCGGTGCAGGTCGCGGTTTTGCGTGGCCAGTCTCGCAGAACGACGGCACCGCAAAACCGCGACCTTACCGGACCTGGTCTGGAGGGAAATGGTCATGGCAAGCTTTCATGTGATCGCAGGCGCCAGCGAGACGCTGGAACATACCAAGATTCGAAAAATCGGTGTTTCCGACCTTTTCGACGCGCTCAAACGAGGCGTCGACGATTTCATGGTCAAACCATCGCACATCGTATTTCTCTGCCTGATCTATCCGCTCGTGGGTGTCGTGCTCGCCGCCTGGACTTCGGGCGCCAATGCGTTGCCGTTGCTTTTTCCGCTGGTCTCCGGGTTTGCGCTGATTGGCCCGTTCGCGGCGATCGGCCTCTATGAAATCAGCCGCAGACGGGAGGCCGGTCTCGACACCTCCTGGAGGCACGCTTTCGAGGTCAGGAATTCTCCGGCGCTGCCGGCCATCGCGGCGGTTGGAATCATGCTGTTTGCGATCTTCATCGCCTGGCTTTTGACCGCGCAGATGTTCTACGAATATCTTTTCGGCCCGGCGCCGCCAGAATCGATATCCGGCTTCATCAATGAAATATTTGCCACCGGCCGCGGCTGGACGCTGATCATCCTTGGGCACGTCATCGGCTTCGTCTTCGCCGTGGTGGTGTTGTGCACAACGGTCGTCGCCTTCCCATTGTTGCTCGACCGCGACGTCGGCGCCTACGAAGCCATCCACACTTCGGTGCGTGCGGTGCTGGCGAACCCGATCACCATGGCTGTCTGGGGACTGATCGTCGCCGTTGCCCTGATCATCGGCTCGCTGCCGGTGTTCGCCGGACTGGCCGTCGTATTGCCGATCCTCGGTCACGCCACCTGGCATGTCTACCGCAAGGTCGTGGAGTCGCCCGCCAGACCGGCGAGTTGAGGAAGGTTCTGCCGGACTGCACCGGCGAAGGGCCGGTGCAGTCCGATCGAAACCGTCAGTAAGCCGGGTGACTGAAGCTGGCCTGGTATGCGCCCATGGTCAGGCTGCGGAAATCCTTGCCGCTGACATGCACCAGCGTTCTGTGGTCGCCGCCTTCGAAGTAGATATCGGCGGCATCGCCAAGGCTTTCATCGACAATCACCGGCACATCATAGGCTGCGCCGATCGGCGGGATGGCGCCGGTGTCACAATCGCCGAAGAGCGAAATCACCTCGTCTTCGGAAGCGAGTCCGAGACGCTTGTCCATGACGTCCTGCAACCTGCCAAGTTCGATCCTGTGGGTGCTTGGAACCACGGCCAGCGTATAGCCAAGCTCGTGGTGAACGACCACGGATTTCGCCATGATGCTGCCGGGGACATGCGCGGCAATGGCCGACTGCCGGCTTGTTGACGTGCGATGATGAGCGACGGTGTCGTAGGAAATGCCCTTGCCGTCGATGAAGTCCTTCAGCCTGTTTGCGATCGTCATCTTGGCCTCCTTGCCGGAGTTCGCGACGCACGGGTTTGCGCGTCAGTGCCCGGATCCGAAAAACGCCAGCCTGGTGAAAAGGGTGTAGTCGGCTTCGAAGACCATCATTGTCGTGAACACCAGCACCAGTATCGGCGGCAGGATGATCGCATAGGCCAGCGCCAGCCGCTCCCAGGCCATGTGCATGAAGACGGCGACGATCAGCCCTGCCTTGAGGATCATGAAGATCAAGATCAGCGACCATCTGAGATAGCCTTGCAGGCCGAAATAATCGACCAGGTAGGAGCAGGTGCTGAGGATGAACAGCCAAGCCCAGACCACCAGATAGAGCTTGATAGGATGTTCCTGATGCTCGTCGGCGTGGGCGACGGCCGCCGGCGCCTCATGTGCATGACCAGCATGTAGCGCGTGTTGTCCGAGGCCGTTTGCGGTTGCTTCTGCCATGTCTGCCTCTCACCAAAGATAGAAGAATGCGAAGATGAACACCCAGACCAGGTCGACGAAGTGCCAGTACAGCCCCATGATCTCGACGTTCTCATAGCGGCCCGTGCGGCTGGTGAAGAAACCGCGCCGTCCGGTGTCGAAATCGCCGCGCCAGACCTTTCGCGCCACGATGATCAAGAAGATCACCCCAATCGTCACATGAGTGCCGTGGAAACCGGTGATCATGAAGAAAGACGAACCGAATTGTGCAGCGCCCCAGGGATTGCCCCAGGGCCGCACCCCTTCAGTGATCAGCTTGGTCCATTCGAAGGCCTGCATGCCGACAAAGGTCGCGCCGAGTGCCGCGGTCAGAAGCATGAGGATTGCCGTCTTGCGGCGGTCGCGGCGATAGCCGAAATTGACCGCCATGGCCATCGTTCCGCTGCTTGAGATCAGCACGAAGGTCATGATGGCAATCAGGATCAGCGGGATATCCGAGCCGCCGATGCGAAGCGCAAAGACTTCGCTTGGATTGGGCCACGGCACGCGTGTCGACATACGCGCAGTCATGTAGGAGAGCAGGAAGCAGCCGAAGATGAAGGTGTCGCTGAGCAGGAAGATCCACATCATGGCCTTGCCCCAGGACACGTTCTTGAACGCACGCTGATCCGAGGACCAGTCGGCGGCAATGCCTTGCCAGCCTGAGGGCCGTGGCTCCGTCTTGCCGATATGCGTCAGTGTCTCTGCCATCCGCTTGATCCCTTCAGGTCAGCAACTGTCGGCAAATGTCGATGAACGTAGCGGCCCAGCCGGCCAGCAGGGCAAAGATGGCGAGCCAGACGAAGAGCAGGAAATGCCAGTACATGGCGCACAGTTCGACGCCGAGGCGAAGCCGCTCGGGTCTCGCTCCGTTCCATGCGCCGACAGTTGTTCTGCCCAGGCCCACCAGCCCGCCCAGTATGTGCAGGCCATGCATGCCGGTGATCAGGTAGAAAAAGCTGTTGGCCGGATTCGAGCTCAGCAGATAGCCGTCGTCGGTCATCTGCCGCCATGCCATGAGCTGTCCGATCAGGAAGGCAAGCGCCGTGAGCCCGGCCGTCGCAAGGCCGAGCCTGACCATGTCGATCTGACCGTTGCGTGCCGCCACCACGGCGCATTGCAGCGCGATGCTGCTCAGGACCAGCACGCCCGTGTTCAGCCAGAGCAGGCGCGGCAGCGGCAGAGGCCGCCAGTCCGACAGGCCCATGCGCATGAAGTAGGCGCTGGTGAACAGCGAAAACAGGCAGCCGACGACGGCGAGGAAGACGCCGAGGCCGATCTTGGCGGTGGGCAGCGCCGACCGGTCGAGGCCGACAAAATCGCCGGCCAGACCTTGTTCGAGCCATGGCTTGGTCGTCAGCCTCTGGTGCGAAAGCCACCATCCGGCAAACCCGGCAATGACGAGCAGGAAGACCAGGATGACGCTCATGCCGGCTCCCTCGAGGGGCCGAAGGAGCCCGGCATGTTCTGCGGGATGAAATCCTCCTTGGCGCCCGGTACGCTGTAGTCATAGGGCCAGCGATAGACGATCGGCAGGTCCTTGCCGAAATTGCCGTGCGTCGGCGGTGTATGCGGCGTCTGCCATTCGAGGGTCGTGGCCCGCCACGGATTGCCGCCGGCCTCGCGGCCATGGCGGATGCTCCAGATCAGATTGAACAGGAACACCATTTGGGCAAAGCCGACGATGAAGGCCATGATGCTGATGAACGAGTTCAGGTGGTGGGCCGACTCCGTCATGATGGTCATGTCGGTCAGTTCAGCGTAGCGCCGCGGCACGCCCATCAGGCCGAGGTAGTGCATGGGGAAGAAAATCAGGTAGGCGCCGAGGAAGGTGACCCAGAAATGGAACCGGCCCAACGTCTCGTCGAGCATCCGGCCGGTGACCTTCGGGTACCAATGGTAGATCGCGCCAAAAACCACGAGGATCGGAGCGACACCCATGACCATATGGAAATGGGCGACGACGAACATCGTGTCGGACAGCGGAACATCGACGACGACGTTGCCAAGAAACAACCCGGTCAGCCCGCCGTTTACAAAGGTGACGATGAACGCCAGGGCAAAGAGCATGGGTATGGTGAGATGGATGTCGCCCCTCCATAGGGTCAGCACCCAATTGTAGACCTTGATGGCGGTCGGAACGGCGATGATCAGCGTCGTGGTGGCGAAGAAGAAGCCAAAATAGGGGTCCATGCCGCTGACGTACATGTGGTGCGCCCAGACCACGAAGCTCAGCGCGCCAATGCCGACGATGGCCCAGACCATCATCCGGTAGCCGAAGATGTTCTTGCGAGCATGGGTGCTGATCAGGTCGGATACGATGCCGAACGCCGGCAGCGCCACGATGTAGACCTCGGGATGGCCGAAGAACCAGAACAGGTGCTGGAACAGGATCGGGCTGCCGCCATTGTGCTGCAGTTGCTCGCCCATCTCGGAGATCGCCGGCATGAAGAAGCTGGTGCCGAGGGCGCGGTCGAGCAGCATCATCACGCAGGCGACGAACAGCGCCGGAAAGGCGAGCAGGGCCATGACGGTCGCGGTGAAGATGCCCCAGACGGTCAGCGGCAGGCGCATCATTGTCATGCCGCGCGTACGGCCCTGCAGCACAGTCACCACATAGTTCAGGCCGCCCATCGTGAAGCCGATGATGAACAGGATCAGCGAGGACAGCATCAGGATGATGCCCCAGTCCTGGCCGCCTGGTGTGCCGCTCATGATGGCCTGCGGCGGATAGAGGGTCCAGCCGGCCCCTGTCGGTCCGCCTGGCGCAAAGAAGCTCGACACCAGAACCAGCACGGCGAGCAGGTAGATCCAGTAGCTCAGCATGTTGACATAGGGAAAGACCATGTCACGCGCGCCGACCATCAATGGGATCAGATAGTTGCCAAAGCCGCCGAGGAAGAGGGCGGTGAGCAGGTAGATCACCATGATCATGCCGTGCATGGTGATGAACTGGTAGTAGGCTTCCGGAGTGATGAAGTCGAACGTACCTGGGAAGCCGAGCTGCAGCCGCATCAGCCAGGACAGCACCAGGGCGACCAGGCCTATCCCCGTCGCTGTCGCCGAATACTGGATGGCGATGACCTTGGCGTCCTGCGAGAAGACGTATTTCGTCCACCAACTGTGCGGATGGTAGAGTTCCACCTCCGCGACTTCGGCCGGCGGGATGCCATCTGCAGGCGTGATGTCGACCATAGGAACACCTCCGTGTCCTTTTCAGCGAGACCCGACCGTTTCGAGCTTTGCTGCAATTTTCAAACCTGACGCCGTCGTCTTGCCCGGCGCCTGGTCTGCCGAGCCCGTTTGCTGGGGTGCCGACAACTGGGCGAAAGTCTGCTGCTGGCCAAGCCAGGCCAGATAGTCTTGCTGGGTGTCGACCATGACCACACCATGCATCAAAGGATGGCCTTGGCCGCAAAGTTCGGCGCACAAGACCTGAAAGGTTCCGGTCTTGGTCGGGGTGAACCAGAAATAGGTGACCGAGCCCGGGATCATGTCCATCTTGGCGCGGAATTCCGGCACGTAGAAATCGTGCAGCACATCGATCGAGCGGAGCAGCATCTTGACCGGCTTGCCGACCGGCAAATGCAGATCAGCCGCCTCGACCACGACATCGTCCTGACCATTGGGATCGCTGGCGATCACGCCCAGCGGATTGTCGGCGGTGACGTCACGGGTGTCGGATGTGCCAAGCTTGCCGTCCTTGCCCGGCAGGCGGAAACTCCACTGCCACTGCTGGCCGACGACTTCGACGTCGGTTGCGTCGCTCGGGACGTTGACAAACCGGCTCCAGACGAACAGGCCGGGAACCAGCAACGCCGTGACCCCAACCGCCGTGACGATCGTCAGCCACGATTCGAGCCGTTTGTTCTCCGGTTCGTAGGCAGCCCGGTTTCCGTCCCGATGACGGAAGCGGAAGACGCAATAGGCCATGAACAGAACCACCGCGGAGAAGACGACGCCGGTGATCCAGAAGGTGATGATGATGGTGTTGTCGATATAGCTCCAGTTCGAGGCAATCGGCGTCCACCACCATGGGCTCAGGAGGTGAAACAACACCGAGCCCACGACGACCAAAACGAGTACAAGCGCTACGGCCATGTCCCGTCCTCCCGGCATTCGAGGGCGCGCGAAGCTGTCCCGGCGAATGCCAAGGTCATCATGCTTGATTTGCGATCGAAATTCCAGAGCCGACTATCTTGACGGGAAAAATGCGCCCTTTTTGCCGCCGCGACCTTTCGAAAAGGCCGTTTCCTGGCCCTCATGCTGGATTGGCCTTTCCGCCTGATGGTTGCCGGCAGTTGCAACACCGATTCGCCCCGGATCCGCAGCGCTCGCGTGAATGGCGCTCAAATCCTTTGCAGTGCCGGCAGCCAAAAGCTTCCGCGAAACCGTGCGGATCGACTACGCGCCGACAGCAATCTCCTGGATGAAGTCCAGAAGCGCCCGGACCTTCGCCGGCGGGAGGTGGCGCGAGGGATGATAGGCATAGAGCGGATAGAGTTCCTCCGACCATTCCGGCAGGATCTGAACAAGCTCACCTCGCGACAGTAGAGGCGCCAAGCCGATCGCGAGGCTCTGGAAAATGCCTTGACCGGCCAGGCATGCGGCGATCGCGACCGAAGGGTCATCCATCACCAGACGACTGGAGACCTTGACCTCCTTGACCTCCCCGCCGCGCCGGAACTCCCAGGGAAAGGGCAGGCCGGTCTGGGGATCGCGGAAGAGAAGCGCTTCGTGTTGGACGAGATCATCGGGTGATCGCGGCTCGCCGTGCTTTTCGAGATAGGCCGGAGCGGCGACCGTCAGGATGCGGGTCTCCAGCAGCCTGCGCACGATGAGGGATGACTCATCGGGAGGCCCGAAGCGCACCGCCACGTCGACGCCAGTCATCATCTCCTGGCGATAGTTGCTGGTCAGGAAATCGATCGACAGCAGGGGATAGCGAACCAGAAACGCCTGCAGCTTCGATGCAAGCACCATACGCGCGAACCACGGGTCGACCGAGACGCGCAGCCGGCCGCGCACGACCGCCGCCGCGCCCGCGGCCTCGGCGGCCGCCTCATCCAGGCCAGCCAGAAGCGGCATCACCTGCGTGTGGAAGCGGCGGCCTTCCTCGGTAAGGCTGACCTCGCGTGGATTGCGATCGAAAAGCCGAACACCCACCCGCGCTTCCAGGCGCGCGACGGCCCGGCTCACCGCCGACGGCGTCAGGCCGAGCATCTCCGCGGCGCGGGCGAAATTCCCTGCCTCCGTTACCGCTGCCAGGACACCGACACCGGTCAGAAGCCTTGTATCGAAAACCATTCGATCTTCCTTCGCCCTGCACGTCTCCGCAGGAGCCTAACGCGATGAGCAGTGAATCTGAGTCACTTTAACACTGATCCTTATGCGCGTGAATCACGTCATGGCACGATGTACAAGGGTGACGTCCTGGCAACGCCGGGGCGAACGGCCGAGCAGATCGGATTTCCTTCGATCCGGAAAGGAGTTAGCCATGGACCACCTCACACGCAGGACGATGCTTCAGCGCGGCGGAATGCTGGGAGCCATTCTGGCTCTCGACACGGTCAGCCCCGCTTTGGCCGGAACAACGGCGGCCGGTTCGTCCGTGCGGTTCAAGGCGATTGACGCCGCCTTGCGGGAAGGCGTCTCAAAGAACGACGTGGCCGGCGTCATCGCCGTCGCGGCGACACCGAAAGGCATTGTCTACGAGGGTGCCTTCGGCAAGGCGAACGTCGCAACGGGCGCACCGATGACGCTCGACACGGTGTTCTGGATGCTGTCGATGACCAAGGCCTTCACGGCGGCGGCCTGCATGCAGCTGATCGAGCAGGGCCGCCTGCATCTGGATGACGACGCGGCGAAATATCTGCCTGAACTGGCCGCGCCACAGGTTCTCGACGGTTTCGCCGAGGACGGAACGCCGCGACTGCGGCCGGCCAGGCGTGCGATCAAGGTGCGCCATCTGCTGACGCATACCTCCGGCTACACCTACTCGATCTGGAGCGAGGCTCTGACCCGCTACGAGAAGGTGACGGGCACGCCCGACATCGCGACCTGCAAAAATGCTGCCCTCGCGGCTCCGCTCGAATTCGAGCCTGGCGAGCGGTGGGAATACGGCATCAGCATGGACTGGGTCGGCAAGCTGGT
This sequence comes from Mesorhizobium sp. P2_D5, assembly GCF_056404355.1. Taxonomy (NCBI): domain Bacteria; kingdom Pseudomonadati; phylum Pseudomonadota; class Alphaproteobacteria; order Hyphomicrobiales; family Phyllobacteriaceae; genus Mesorhizobium; species Mesorhizobium sp. P2_D5. The sequence goes on along the minus strand of NZ_JBFUEE010000004.1, from coordinate 518,680 downwards.
CGAGGCGGTGTCGGATCAGTCGCTCGAGATCTACTTTCGCGAGAATATCTTCGCGCCGCTCGGCATGAAGGATTCTGGCTTTCTGATCGGGGCCGGGCAGAAGCGGCGCGTCGCTACCTTCCACAATCGCCGCGCCGACGGCGGGCTGGAGCCGGCGCCCTTCGAGATGCCGCAGCGGCCAGAGTTCTTCATGGGCGGTGGCGGTGCTTTCTCGACGCCGCGAGACTACATGGCGTTCCTGCAGGCGCTGCTGAACGGAGGCGCGCTGCATGGCGTCCGAATCCTGCGTCAGGAGACGGTCGCCATGATGATGCAGAACCAGATCGGCGAGCTGAACGTCCAGCAGATGCGCTCGGCGCAGCCGTCCTATTCCCGCAGCTTCGACCAGTTCCCGGAACAGCCGCATAAATGGGGCCTGTCTTTCGACATCAACACGCAGCCGGGGCCGAACGGGCGCTCCGCCGGCAGCATCGCCTGGGCAGGCCTGCTCAACTGCTACTTCTGGCTCGACCCGGTGAAGCACATCACCGGCGCGCTATTCACCCAGGTCCTGCCCTTTTTCGACGAGCGGATCGTCGCGCTCTACGGCGAGTTCGAGCGCGGTCTCTACCGCGGGCTCGATCTCGCCTGATCCACTACCCCAGACAAACGAGAGATTGGAAAACGACGATGTATGCCATCACCGGAATCACTGGAAAAGTCGGCGGAGCGCTCGGCCGCGCCCTGCTGGAACAGGGCCGGCCTGTCCGCGCCGTGGTCAGGGACGCCAACAAAGGTGAAGAATGGGCGGCACGCGGCTGCGAGGTCGTACTTGCCGGACTTGAGGACGCCGAGGCGCTGACAGCTGCGTTCACTGGCGCCGAGGGGGTCTTCATCCTGCCCCCATCGGAGTTCGACCCCGAGCCCGGCTACCCCGAGGCTCGCAAGGTCATCGACGCCATCGTCGAAGCGCTGAGGGCCGCGCTGCCGGACAGAGTGCTTTGCCTGTCGACGATTGGAGCCGATGCAGCGCAGGACAATCTCTTGTCGCAGCGCACGATGCTGGAAGAGGCGCTCTCGGCGCTGCCGTTGCCGGTGACCTTCCTGAGACCGGGTTGGTTCCTCGAAAACGCAATGTGGGATGTCGCCTCCGCACGCGACACAGGTGTGATCTCGAGCTTCCTGATGCCTGCCGACAAGCCGTTCGCGATGGTCGCGACGAGCGATGTGGGGCGGATTGCGGCGGACCTGATCCAGGAGCATTGGACGGGCAGGCGCGTGGTCGAACTCGAAGGCCCGCGCCGTGTCTCGCCCAACGACCTGGCGATCGCCTTCACCAAGGCGTTGGGGCGGCCGGTGCGGGTCGAAACGGTGCCCCGGGACACTTGGGAGGGCCTGTTCCTCTCCCAAGGCATGAAAAATCCGGGCCCACGCATGCGCATGCTGGACGGCTTCAACGAGGGCTGGATCGACTTCGCCAATCAAGGCGCAAGTGCTGTCAAGGGACGCATTGGCCCTGAGGAAATTATCGCGACGCTTTGTTCAACGTGAAAGTCGAGACCAGGAAACAGCAACGCCGCCAGGCGAGGCCCGGCGGCGTCTTCCTAGACTGCTGTTTTGGGTCGCGATACCTACGGTGTCCCCGCCTTCTGGAGCGCGTCGGCCATTTGGTCGATCTTGCCGGCAAGGACGCCCTCGGCCCAATCCGTGACATCGGCGTCGACCGGCTTGTTGGCCATGTCCGCCAGCGCCGCGTCGAGCGATGCCTGATCGGTGCCGACCGTTGCAGCGTCAGCCGCCGCCTGGGCCTGGGCGGCCGTCGCGTTGTCGGCGGCGACAACGGCCTGCTGTGCAGTGATCTGATCGTTCAGGTCCTGGATTTGTGCAGGCGTGGCGGACGGGTCCGCCTGCAGCGTGGTCATCTGCGCATTCAGGGCATTCAGCTTATCCTGGGCGTCGTCCGCCGCCGCGGCCGCCTCGTCAGCCGCGATCTGGGCGTTCTTGGCTATAGCGGACTGCGTCACGAAGGCCTGAATGCCGGCGAACTTCTTGCTCTTGGAGTTCATGTAGGCGTTGATGTTGCGCTGCAGCGAGTTCAGCCTGCCAAGCTTGGCATGGATGTTCTTGTCCTTGTGCACGGACTTCGTATTGACCGTGGTGTCGGCCGTTGTGTCCGTTACCGTCTTGGCCGCCCGCCCCGGGGCCGACGCAGACTTGCCATGCGAAGCCCCGCTCTTGCCGTTGCCGCCAGCGTGGCCGTGCCCGTTGCCGTTGCCTCCACCATTGCCGCCAGCATTGCCACCGCCGTTGCCGTGCCCGTTTCCGGCGAGCGCCGGAGACGCCAGAAGCGCCAATGCGGCGAGCGCCGCGAACAGAGTTTTTCGGTTTGTCATGATATCTCCTCCTTGAGGAACCTCCGCCCAACCGCTAGAGCAGCGTCATATGAGGATTCACTAATCGTGCGCAATAAACTTTAGACAAATGCGGTTTCAATGCGCGAGCCCGACAACCAACGACCTCCATAACCATTTGATATTCCAATATAAATCAACGCCATGAGACCGTCTCGGCACTGAAGTCCCATACCGGCCGGACCATGGTCCTAGTCTGCCCACCAGCGGCACGGTAACAGTCTTCGCGTGGTTGTTGGAAAGGCGTTGAAACAAGGGAAGTCGGTGGGTGCGATCCAGTGCGGCGCCACCGATATGTCACGCGCGAATGCCTGGCTTCTCCCGGCAAGCACGACTTCGCCAGCGTATAGCCTCATCGCATTAGATCAGCAGCAGGCCCTTCATGCTGGAATAGCCTTTGCGCCCGATGATGATGTGGTCATGCACGGCGATGCCCAGCCGCTTGGCCGCGTCGACGATCTCCTTCGTCATTTCGATGTCGGCGCGCGACGGCGTCGGATCGCCTGACGGATGGTTGTGCACCAGAATGATCGCGGTCGCCGAGAGGTCGAGCGCGCGCTTGATCACCTCGCGCGGGTAGACAGGGGTGTGGTCGACGGTGCCGACCTGTTGCACCTCGTCGGCGATCAGCGCGTTCTTCTTGTCAAGGAACAGGATGCGGAACTGCTCGCGCTCCTCGAAGGCCATTGCCGAGCGGCAATAGTCGAGAAGCTGCGTCCATGAGGAGAGCACCTCGCGGCCATGGACCTCGCCGCGCGCCATGCGCTGCGCGGTCGCCGCGACGACCTTCAGGTCGAGCGCCACCGCGGGGCCGATGCCTTTGACCTCCTGCAGCAATGCAAGCGATGCGCCAAGCACTTCGGCCAGCGTGCCGAAGCGCGCCAGCAGCGCCTTGGCCATCGGTTTGGTGTCGGCGCGGGGGATCAGGCGAAAGAGCACAAGTTCCAGCAATTCGTAGTCGGGCAGGGCGTCCGGGCCGGCCGTGGCAAAGCGCTCGCGCAGGCGGTCGCGATGGCCGAGATAGCCGAGATAGTGCGGCTTGTCGTTGAGCGCCTTTGCTTTCGCCGCCGGCCGGACCGGCACTTCGGAGAAGAAGCCTCGCTCGTCGTCGTCGCTTCCGGTCCCCACGAGCTGCTCCGCATTTTCCTGGGCCGGAAAGAACCGGCAAAACAAGGCTAGGCCGGCAGGCCGGGGCGGTCGAGCTTGTTGGGCGACAGGGTGAAAATCTCGCAGCCGGTGTCGGTGACGCCGATCGTGTGCTCGTACTGCGCCGACAGCGAGCGGTCGCGTGTCACCGCGGTCCAGCCATCCGACAGCACCTTCACATGCGGCCGACCAAGATTGATCATCGGCTCGACGGTGAAGATCATGCCGGGCCGCATCTCGACGCCTTCATTGGCGCTGCCATAGTGCAGGATGTTGGGCGCGTCATGGAAGAGCTGGCCGACGCCGTGGCCGCAGAAGTCGCGCACCACCGAGCAGCGCTCCGCCTCGGCATAGGTCTGGATGGCGGCGCCGATGGCGCCGGTGCGGGCGCCGGGCCTGATCGCCGCAATGCCGCGCATCAGGCATTCATGGGTGACCTCGAGCAGGCGCTCGGCGGCGCGCTTGATGGTGCCGACCGGGTACATGCGCGAAGAATCGCCGTGCCAGCCGTCGAGGATGTAGGTGACGTCGATGTTGACGATGTCGCCATCCTTGAGCGGCTTGTTGTCGGGAATGCCATGGCAGACGACATGGTTGATCGAGGTGCAGGACGATTTCGTGTAGCCGCGATAGTTGAGCGTTGCCGGCAGCGCGCCGTGGTCCATGCCGAATTCGAAGACGAAGCGGTCGATGGCTTCTGTGGTGACGCCGGGCGCGACCATCGGCACCAGTTCGTCGAGGCAGCGCGCGGTGAGATCGCATGCCTTGCGCATGCCGGCAAAGCCTTCCTCGCCATAGAGGCGGATCTGGCCGGTGTTTCTGAGTGGTGCCGTGGCGGCGTCGAGATAGGTGACCATTTTGTCCGTGTAGCCGGGTGGGCCCTGCAAGAGGCCGACGTGAAAATCTCCCCAGATTTGGCACTTGGAGGCAAAAGGTTCAAGGACGAACTGCTTGATGCAGCCGCGCACCTCGGGATATTCGCCCTGTATCAGGTGATGTCTTGCCGGTTTCGCCCAGCCTGCTTTCCTTTCCGGCCATCGTGCGTTAGGTCGGGTGATGTTTTCGAAACCGGGTCCCTTCACGGCGGCCAGGCGCACCAGATTGCTCCAAGCGCCGCTGACGACAGCCTGCTCATACCTGATGGGCATGGTGCTGTTGGCGATGCTGTGCCTCGGCCGCCCGGATGTGCCAGCCTTCGCGGATGCTGCATCGGGCGGCGCCAGCATCGGCCTGGAACGGTTTGGAGAGGCGGCAGCGCTTCTGCGTGTCACCGGCAAGGCGCAAGCGCTGGAGGTTCGAGCCGGGCGGCCGGCCCTGGCCAAGTTCGCCAGCGGCCATCCCGCTTTGCCGGTTCTCGACGCTGTCTTTCCTTGGCTTGAACGGATTTCGCCAAAAACGGCTGTTTCAGGATACGAAGCGCCCTCGGGGCCTCGGGCAAATGCCCATCAGCCGCGCGCGCCGCCGACCATCGCGGCCTGAGCGGTCCAGGACCGCAGCTTCACCCCAGATCTATCCCTGTTCGCGTCGTGACCGTGCGGCGGCTGTCGGCCGTGCACCGGTCGCGCGGCGCGTCGTTTCCGGAACCATTTCAATGCAACAACGCATCAAGACATTCAAAACTCTGTCGCGCGCCGCCTCGGCTGCCGCGTTTCTCTCCGTCCAGGCGCTCATCTGCATCGGAACCGTCCATTGGGCGGTTGCCGAGACGCTCGGCCTGTCGGAAATGGCGGCACTTGTCCTCGGGGGCCTCTTCGCCGTGCCGACCGTGTTTGTGCTGATCGCCGCCACCCGCATGGCTGTCGACGCTGAGACAGATCCGGCGAACCAGTAAGCCTGGCGCCCTTGGCGCGGTCGCGATCACAAAGGGGTCGCGACCGCAGTGACGACACATTTCTGGGCCAAAGGCGATCGAAGCAACTTTTGACGACGAACGGCGTTGGGACGCCCGTTCGGGAGATAGGGACATGGACAGACTGCAATTCGAGGTTCCGGTGCGCATAGCACCCGCGCCCGGCCTGCCAGTCGAGGAGATCTACAGCGTCGAACAGGCGCTCGATATTCTTCAGGGCTGGCCTGTGCGCCGTCAGGGCCCGATCTATCAGAAGGCGTTCAACGCCTGCTTTGGCGCCACGGTGGACGTGGTCAAGACCGAAGACGCCTGCCGGGCGTTCATGGCGTTTTGTCGTGCAAGCGGACTGATGGCCAAGGACATGATGATGCCGCGCAAGCGTGGCGGCGAGGCGAGAACGCTGCAGGCTTGAGGGCCGTCCACCGTTTTCACCTGCCCCGATTGAAATGCCGACGATCGCGTTTGAACGGACACGGCGATGCCGTGGGCGGATCTGGACGCGTCAATGCCAGCGCCGTTAAGCTTCCGTTTCCACATTCGCGGCTACGCCATTGCTTGTTCAGCAATGGTTGATTCGTTGCGTCAGTTCATGGTTCGGAAGATGTCCCCAGAAAACGTCCGCGCATTCCCGATTGATCGTCAAACAGTGTTGGTGAGGGAAGTCGCCGCCAAACTCGACAACCTGCATGGCGATACCGCCACTTCGTTCTGGAGGGCCAAGGCGTCGGAGTTGCTCGATCTCGTGGTCGGATCCGGCAGAGACAAAATAGCGGCTAGCGATGAAGTGCGCAGATTCTTCCTTGCGGTACAGAGGGAGATGTCGGCCAGAGCGGCCGCCGGGTCGACACCAATTCTTTCCGCTTGAAGTCCGGGGCATCCGGCAAGCAGGGGCACGGGTAACTCGCTGCGCAGTTGCCCTGTTAGCAAATGGTAAACTATCTCCGGGCGCGAGCTTTTTGCTCACCGAGCTGTCCTGTGCGCGTTGATTAGCCAACAAACAGCTTGTTTTGGAAGCCAATAGATCACTGCTCAAAAATGAACCGAACTTTTTAGCCCTTCGTTCATACATGCATGTTTTCTAATCTATTTCATGACCCTCAGTTGCTTTACCCGAATTCGGCTTAGAGCGAACGGCTTTTGCCGGGGTACGAACGCAAACGTCGCCACCATCTTCGCCCTGACCTTGCCGATCGTCGTCGGTGCTGCAGGCTTAGGGGTGGAAACCTCCTACTGGTACTACAACAGCCTGAGGCTGCAGGCGACCGCCGATGCCGCTGCCTATGCCGGCGCGCTCGAACAGATCTCAGGTTCCGACAAGCCGACGATCGTCGCGGCCGCAACCCAGTCGGCCGCATCAAATGGGCTGGGCTCCGGTACGATCGTCGTCAATACGCCGCCAGCATCCGGGCCGAACACGGCGAAGAAGGCGGTCGAGGTCATCGTCGGCCAGAACCTCGACCGGATGTTCACCTCGCTCTTCACGCAGGGCCAGGTTCCCGAACAGGCGAGGGCGGTGGCCCTCATCACCAATGCATCGAAGGCATGCGTGCTCGCGCTCGATCCGTCGGCTTCGCAGGCGGCATTGTTTTCCGGCAACACCAGCGTCAAGCTCATCGGCTGCTCGGTCATGTCCAACTCGATCGCGTCTGACGCCATCAAGCTTCAGGGCTCGGCGGGGCTCCAGGCCGATTGCCTGATAACGGCGGGCGGCGTCTCTCTCAGCAATCCCGTCACGACCGTCTGCGCGGCCCCGATCACCCAGGCATTGCCTGCCGCCGATCCATTTTCCGACCTGCCGGCCCCCGCGGCCTCGAACCCTTGCCAGAACGCCAACAAGTCGACGCTGAAACCCGGCACCTATTGCAGCGGGCTCAGCCTCAGCGGCACCGTGACGCTGCAGCCCGGCGTCTATGTCATCCAGAGTGGCGATTTCAAAGTGAATGCGAACGCCAATGTCTCTGGTGACGGCGTCACCATTTACCTCGCTGGCTCCTCGCGCGTGTCGATGAACGGCAACGCCACCGTTTCTTTGAGTGCCCCGACATCAGGCACTTATTCCGGCGTGCTGATGTATGGTGACAGGACGAGCACAGGCGGACAGAGCACTTTCAACGGCACGGCGGCTTCGCTGCTGACGGGCGCGCTTTATTTCCCCAAGCAGCAGGTGAACTATCTCGGCAACTTCTCCGGCCAGAACGGATGCACACAGGTCGTTGCGGACATGATCCAATGGTCCGGCAACTCAACCATCAGCCAGGATTGCACGAGCCTCGGAATGCGCGACATTCCGGCCACGCAGTCTGTGGCACTGGTCGAGTAGCCGCCATGAAACGCCGACCGATGCCGATGCTGCGCGATGATGCGGGGGTTGCCGCCGTCGAGTTCGCGATGGTCCTGCCCTTCCTGTGTGTGGCACTGCTCGGCATCGCCGATGGTTGGTCCTATATGACGAACTCGATGTCGATGCGCGCCGGCGTGAAGACCGCCGCGAACCTGGTCATGGGAGGATCGACCAATGATACGGCGACCCAGGCCGTTGCCATTTCGAGCTGGGAGAAGCGGCCCTCGGATGGCCAGGTCACGCTAAGCCGGATTTACATGTGCGGGACGACCGTGGTCGACGCTTCGGCCTTGTGCAGTGGGCCGAAGGTGCCATCGGTCTATGTTCAGATCCAGGCATCGGCCACCTGGGTGCCGCCCTTCACCTTCGGCGTTTTTTCCGGCTCCAGCGTCATCGGCCACTCGGAGGTTATCCGTGTCCGCTAGGGCAGGCGCATTCAGACGGGATCGATCGGGTGGCGCCGGGTTGGAATTCGCGCTGATCGCGCCTTTTCTCATCATGCTCCTGTTCGGCATCTTCGCCTTCGGCTGGGCTATGAACTCGGTGTCCAGCGTTCGCTATACGCTGGAGACATCATCACGCTCGCTGCAGCTTCAGAACACGCTGACCCAGGCCGACATCCAATCCATCGCCACACAGAAATTGCAGGCCCTGGGTTTGAAGGATGTGAACGTCACGATCGCCATCGATCCGGCGAGCGGTGGCTTCCGCATGGCGCATCTGACCGCAACCTATGCCTTCGCCATCAACTTCCCCTACTTCAGCGATTTTCCGATCAACTACGCGACCACGGTTACAGTGCCGCTGGTCGGCAGTTAGGCGAGTGGTCTGCCTGGCTATGGGCTTTTGGCGTGACGCAAGACGGGTACGATTCTCAGGGCTATTGCGTCAAGGCGCACGCGATTGATTGGTGTCACAGCGGCGAGCAGCACGATACCGACTTCAACGAGCAGCAGACGACAAACATACGCCTTGCGCAGCAGATCGTTCAAACGCTGCGGGTGATCTGATCAAAATTCCCGATGAGAATAGTGAAGCCCGCTGCCTCTGGTGGCGGGCCTTCCGCATGGTAAGTCTCGCAACAGCCATGGCAGATACCATCATGTCCTCACCAAAGGAGGGAGCTATGGTTTCGGCTATTGCAAGTCAGCATCGGCAGGTACCTGACACTCAACTGAAAGCGACAAAGCCAGAAACAGTCGAAGGATTCGCGCCAGGCAAGAGCGCCGACAGCGTAGGACATCGCGCCAAGGCAATGGTTGCCGAAACAGGCGACACAGATCCTAACGCGCAGGGTGGCGCTGCATCGAGAATCGCCAGAATGGACATCACCGTGTTGACACCGCCGCCCGAAGAAACGCTTGCGGAGTAAAACTAGGCTGGGGGCGGCCCACCATCATGCCGGTTGCCTGCCTCACTGTGGCGGGCTTTCTGACTGGGGCCGGATCATTCCCCAAACCTACAAGTCGCCGCCGGTAAGCTCAAACACGATTGGTTCGCCCCGGAAATCAGAGTAGCGGATCCAGCGGGGCAGAATTGTGAATAGTTTGTGCCCCCTGCTTCAGAAACTCTGCTTCAAGCGGACAGTTCGCTATGTGAACATCCCTTAACCGCTGTTCTTCGTCAGCCTTGGCAGGCCGGGCCCGGCCCTCAATTTGAACGGTGACGTTTTCGTCCCAACCGATCACCATGGCGATCCGGCTGTCTCGTTCGATATTTGCCAGCTTCCGACTTCCAGGAAAACTGTCGAACACGATGTTGAGATCCTCGCCCAACGTCACCTGTATGACGGCTGCCTCTGGAGACCCGTCCGGATTTACAGTGCTGATAGCCCCGAGTTTATGCCTAGCCAGAAAATCGCGAACAAGTTGCCATCGATCGTCCCTGTCCATTTTGACACGTCCTCCGCGCGAATGGCCGCGACCCTATCATCGGCACCCAAGCCATAATAGCTGCGCGCCCGCTGCCTCACGGTGGCCGGCTTTGGCTTTACAGTTTGAGAGCGACCCTGGCCTGCTCTTCACGTCACGTCCATGTCGCCCGGACCTACCGGTAGTCGCAGGAACGTCGGCGGAATCAACCAGGTGCCGTCCACGCAAATTCGCGGAGGTTTATTCGGCGGATATTCGACGGACGAGGGGGGAGCCACTAAGTGCTTGAAAAGTCTGGTACGCCCAAGGGGAATCGAACCCCTGTTACCGCCGTGAAAGGGCGGTGTCCTAACCGCTAGACGATGGGCGCGCTCAGACGAAGCGGCTTATACTGGCGTTGTGCCCAACCGGCAACCCGTCAGGTGCCGCCTTGGACAACTTTTTTCCAGCCTGCCAAAACAGGGATGTTGTCGCGTCCGGCAAGGCGCCGGTGTGCTGCCAATCATGCCGAGTGGCGGCCCTGCCAAAGTGGGCAAGGGTAAGGGAGGGAAGACTTTGGTCTGGGCAGGGCGCATGCCTTGGCGATCGGCGGAGACGCGCCTATCGCTTCGTTATCCACGGGCGGAGCAAGGAGCGAAGCGACGCGGCGCCGCTGCACGGCGCGACTAGCCGTCGTCGCCACCGCTGCGCCTGCGGCAGCGCCAGTTCCAGTCGCGCTCGGGGCCGACGTCGACGTGGACGGATTCGGTGTGGCAGTAGGTGCCGACGCCGCCGCGGCCGGGCATGGTTCTGATGTAGTTCGCCAGCTCCCATTTCGAAACGCCGGGGACCTGGATGTCGGCGGCGGCGCAGTACATGTGCAGCGAATTCTTGGCGCCGTTGGCACGGCGGTTGCGGGCCGGATCGCGATAGCCTGATGTCACCATCATCTTGCGGCCATAGTGGCCTTCGATCGTCTTCAGCACGCGGACCAGCGACGGCTTCAGGCAAGCCACATCGACGCTCTCGTTCTGCTTGAGCAAGCCGTTGGGTGCCAACCGCGCCATGCCGGCGGCGGACGCGACCTGATAGGAGCCGCCGATCGGACCCTCGTCCTCGTTGAGATCGACGTCGCTCTCGTCATCGAGGCCGGATTTGCGCTTGATTTCGAACAGGGCTGTCTGACGCACGCCGGGCAGCGCATCGCTACCCGTGATGTGGCCGCTCTCGCCGCCGGTCGAGGCCAGTTGCAGCGGCTTTGCCGTGGAATCGGCCGAGGCCAGCGTGATGATCGGTTTTGCCGCTGCCGGTGCCGGCTTGGCCTGCGCCGCGGGCAGGTCGCCCGACCTCGTGTTGATGAGCGGGGAAGGCGCGGCCGAGGCGGGCGTGGCGCCAAACATCGAGGCCAGGAAGCCTTTTTTCTTCGGCGCGTCGGCCTGCGGCATCTCGCCTGCCGTCACGTAGACCGCATTGTCCAACACTGGCGCGGCAGCTGGCTTCGGCGCGTTCACGCCGGCATCGGCGGCGGCAATCTGCTGGGCAACCGCGTCGTTCTGCTGCGCCGTCTGCGCCGGCTGCTGCAGGGACTGCGGGGTTTGTCCCGCGATCGTTTCGGTGCCAGCCGGCGCGGTCAGCGGAAAGGCGGCCTGCGGCTTGGCCACCGGCACATAGGCGACTTTTTCAGGGAGGGCCGTATCGCTTGCCGTCATCACGGTCGTCTGCTCGGTCGTGGTCTGCGTCGAATCGACGACGGTGGTCGACTTGCCATTCGAGGCAGCGCTTATGTCCGATGCAGTGGCATTATAGCCGGGCATTCCAACCGACATCGTCGGGTCGCCAGCCGAGGTGCAGGAGGCCAGAAGCAGGGAGCAGAGCGCTGCCACGACGGCGCGGCGTTCTCCCTTTGCGAGGCTCCATCCTGCTGATTTCAAAGTCAAATTCCCCCTCGATGTCCGGTCGGTATATCCTTGGCGCGGCCCTGATATCGGTGCCAAGTGACCGTTGTCTCCGATCCGGAAACGAGACCTGTGTCAAATCCGCAAGCCTGGAAGTATTTTTGCAGCTATCGCCGAATTACGGCCGCGCGGTGGTTGACGACACCATTTCGCCCGCTTTTGCCGGTCCGTCAACTCACCAGACATTACAGTCCGTTACACACGCACCTTCACATAGGTGCCGGGGGCATCGCCCAAGGTTTTCATATGCTTGCCGGGTTTGCGGGCTGGAACGCGGGTGTTGTCCTTGGCCTCTATCCAGCTTTGCCAGTGCGGCCACCACGATCCGGGATGGTCGGTGGCCTTGGCTATCCACTCACCGAAATCGCCCGTCGGCGTCCCTCCGGTCCAGTACTGGTATTTGTTGGATGCCGGCGGATTGACGACCCCGGCGATATGGCCCGATCCCGCCATGACGTATTCGACCTTGCCGCCGAAATATTTCGAGCCGAGGAACACCGAAAGCGCCGGCGCGATGTGATCTTCCTTGGAGGCGAGGTTGTAGATCGGGATGGTGATATCGCCGAGCGAGACCGTGTGGCCCGCCAGTTCCATCATGCCTTGCGAGAGGTTGTTCTCCAGGTAGCAGTTGCGCAGGTAGAACGAATGATTGGCCGCGCCCATGCGGGTGGAATCGGCATTCCAGTAAAGCAGGTCGAAGGGCAGGGGATCCTTGCCGCGCATGTAGTTGTTGACGACATAGGGCCAGATCAGGTCGCCCGAACGCAGCATGTTGAAAGCGGTCGCCATCTTGGTGCCGTCGAGGTAGCCCTTTTCGCTCATCGACTTTTCCACGGCCGCGACCTGCTCTTCGTCGACGAACACTTTCAGGTCGCCGGCATAGGTGAAGTCGACCTGCGTGGTGAAGAACGTGGCCGACTTGATGCGGTCGTCGCCTTCCCGCGCCATCAGCGCCAGTGCCGCCGCCAAAAGCGTGCCGCCGACGCAATAGCCGATCGCGTTGACGTCCCGCTCGCCGGTGGCCTTCTCGACCATGTCGAGGCCGTATTGCAGGCCCTCGCGGATATAGGCTTCCCAGCCCTTGGCGCCGTGGCGCTCGTCCGGATTGATCCAGGAGATGACGAACACGGTGTGGCCTTGTTCGATCGCCCAGCGGATGAAGGATTTCTGCGGGTTGAGATCAAGGATGTAGAACTTGTTGATCCATGGCGGGCAGATCAGCAGTGGCCGCTTGAGCACCGTCTCGGTCGCCGGATCGTACTGGATGATCTCGGCGACATCGCTGCGGCCAACCACTTTGCCGGGGGTGGTGGCGATGTTCCTGCCGATCTCGAAGGGCGAGTAGTCGGCCTGGCGCAGCTTCAGGTCGCCCTTGCCGGCGGCGATGTCCTCGGCCAGCATCTTCATGCCGCGCACCAGATTCTCACCGTTCGAGGCGACGGTTTCGCGAAACAGTTCCGGGTTGGTCAGGATGAAATTCGATGGCGAGATGGCATTGGCCACTTGCTTGACGTAGAAGCCGGCCTTGTGACGGGTGTGCTCGTCCAGACCGTCGGCGTGCTCGACCAGATCGGCCGCCCAGCGCGAGGTGACGAGATAGGCCTGCTTGAGGAAATCGAAGAAGGCGTTGCGGCCCCACTCGGGATCGAGGAAGCGCTTGTCGCCACGTTCTGGCTTCACGGCATCTTCGGTGGCTTCCGCGGCATTGCTGGTGCGCTGAATGGCGTTGGCCCAGACGGTCATGTAGCCGGAGAACAGCCGCGTCTGCGCCTCCAGCGCGCGCTGCGGATCGGACAGCCAGTATTCGCTGAGCTTGGAGAAGGTCTTCACCATGTCGACGACAGGCTCGGCGACGTGATCGCGCACATCGCCTTTTTCGCGCGGCTCAGCCCATGCGGAGGCCGCTTTGCCGGCTTGCTCGATCATGCGCGCCATGTTCAGGGCGAAGCGTTCCGGGTCCTTCACCAGATATTGCTCGACGGTCGAAGGCTCGTCATCTTCCGCTTTGCCCGAATCGGGTGTCTTGGACATGGTTCGCGGGGTTCCTCCCGAAGCGTTTTCTTGACATATTAACATGGGACATCCGACGGGGTCCAATCTCGCTCTACCGCGGCTGCCAAGGAAACAATATGACGATTAACATTGGCGAGACTGTTTTTTTCGGTGCCGGACGTTTTTGCCGCATTGGGGCGGCAATCGTCCTCATTGGGATTGCCGGCTGCTCCAGCACCGGCGGCCCGGCGCCTGTGACGGGGGCGAAGGATACCGGCACCTTTCCGAACCTGAACATCAAGCCGCAGGTGGCGGCGCCGCAGTTCACCGACGCCGAGAAGAACGCCAAGCTCGCGCAATTGAAGGCCGATGAGAGCGCGCAGGCGGCAAAGAACGGCAAGCCCGACGTGGCCGACCAGGCGGCGCTCACGGATCTTGCCAAGAAGCATGGCGACGAAACGCTGAAGCAGATCGAAGGCAAATGCGATCCCGCCCTCGACCCTACCTGCAAATAAGTATATAGCGCGCGCCCAAAGCCCTTAGATATCTGGCCCCTTTGCTGTCTGGAACTGCCATGGAAGAATTTCACAAGGTTCGCCGGCTTCCGCCTTACGTCTTCGAGCAGGTCAACCGGCTCAAGGCGAGCGCCCGTTCGCGCGGCGCCGACATCATCGACCTCGGCATGGGCAATCCCGATCTGCCGACACCCAAGGCCATCGTCGACAAACTGTGCGAGGTCGTGCGCGATCCGCGTACGCATCGTTATTCCTCGTCGCGCGGCATTCCGGGCCTGCGCCGCGCCCAGGCCGCGTACTATGCCAGGCGCTTCGGCGTGAAGCTCAACCCCGACACGCAGGTGGTGGCGACGCTCGGCTCGAAAGAGGGCTTCGCCAACATGGCACAGGCGATCACCGCGCCTGGCGACGTGATCCTGTGCCCCAACCCGACCTATCCGATCCACGCCTTCGGCTTCATCATGTCGGGCGGCGTCATCCGCTCGCTGCAGGTCGAGCCGGACGACGGCTTCATCCCGGCGCTCGAGCGCGGCGTCCGCCACTCGATCCCGAAGCCGCTGGCGCTGATCCTCAACTATCCGTCGAACCCGACGGCACTGGTCGCTTCGCTCGATTTCTACAAGGACGTCGTCGCCTTCGCCAAGAAGAACGACATCATCATCCTGTCCGACCTTGCCTATTCGGAGATCTATTTCGACGGCAATCCGCCGCCCTCGGTGCTGCAGGTGCCGGGCGCGATCGACGTCTGCGTCGAGTTCACCTCGATGTCGAAAACCTTCTCCATGCCCGGTTGGCGCATGGGCTTTGCGGTCGGCAACGAACGGCTGATCTCGGCGCTGACCCGGGTGAAGTCCTATCTCGACTACGGCGCCTTCACGCCGATCCAGGTGGCGGCGGCACACGCGCTCAACGGCGACGGCGCCGACATTGCCGAGGTGCGCGACATCTACCACAAGCGCCGCGACGTGATGGTCGATGCCTTCGGACGCGCCGGCTGGACCATTCCGGCCCCCGCGGCATCGATGTTTGCCTGGGCGCCGATCCCGGAGCCGTTCCGTCATCTCGGCTCGCTCGAATTCTCCAAGCTGCTCATCGAACACGCCGACGTGGCGGTGGCGCCCGGTGTCGGCTTCGGCGAACATGGCGACGATTTCGTGCGCGTGGCGCTGGTCGAGAATGAGCACCGGATCCGGCAGGCGGCGCGCAACATCAAGCGCTTCCTGTCGGCCAGCGCCAAGCAACCCAACAATGTGGTGCCGCTTTCCGCTCACCGGTAAGTTTGCCGCAGACATTTTCGATCTGACTTGAGGGACGTCGCCGGCCATGGCTGAAGCATTGCGTGTTGGAATTGCCGGTCTTGGCACGGTTGGCGCGTCCGTGGCGCGCGTGCTGCGCGACAAGGCGGCGGAACTGACCCGGCAATGCGGGCGCGACATCGTCGTCACCGCGGTTTCGGCGCGTGACCAGAAACGCGATCGCGGCGTCGATGTCAGTTCGGCAAAGTGGTTCGACGATCCGGTCAAGATGGCGCAGACAGCCGATATCGACGTGTTCGTCGAACTGATCGGCGGTGATGAGGGGCCGGCGCGGTCGTCGGTGAAGGCGGCACTCGAAGCCAGCCGTCATGTCGTCACCGCCAACAAGGCGCTGCTGGCCAAGCATGGCGTGGCGCTGGCCGAGATCGCCGAGAAGCGCGGCGTGCTGCTCAACTACGAGGCGGCGGTGGCGGGCGGCATTCCCGTCATCAAGACCATGCGCGAGGCGATGGCCGGCAATTCGGTCAACCGCGTGTTCGGCATCCTCAACGGCACCTGCAACTACATCCTGACCCGCATGGAGGCCGAGGGCATCTCGTTCGACACCTGCCTGAAGGACGCGCAGCGGCTCGGCTATGCCGAGGCCGATCCGACTTTCGACATCGAGGGCCACGACACCGCGCACAAGCTGTCGATCCTGACCAGCCTTGCGTTCGGCACAAAGATCGCTGCCAACGACATCTACATGGAAGGTATTTCCAACATCACCCAGGCCGACATCCGCGCGGCCGGCGATCTCGGCTACCGGATCAAGCTGCTGGGCGTTGCCCAGCGCACCGACAGCGGCATCGAGCAGCGTGTGCACCCGACCATGGTACCGACCGCCTCGGTCATCGCGCAGGTGCACGGCGTCACCAATGCGGTGGCGATCGAGACCGACATATTGGGTGAATTGCTGCTTTCCGGCCCCGGCGCCGGCGGCAACGCCACCGCCTCGGCGGTCATCGGCGACATCGCCGACATCGCCAAGAGCCGGCCCGGCTTCCAGCACGGTCCGGTCTTCGGCCGGCCGGCGAAGGAGCTGAAACCCTACAAGAAGGCGCAGATGCGCAGCCATGCCGGCGGCTATTTCATCCGGCTGACCGTGCATGACCGCATCGGCGTGTTTGCGGCAATCGCCAAGCGCATGGCCGATAACGATATTTCGCTGGAATCGATCGTCCAGCACGCGGTCAACGGTGAGGCGGAGGCACAGAAGACGGTGATCCTCGTCACCCATGAGACGACCGAGGCCGCCGTTCGCAAAGCCGTTGATGGCATCACCAAGGATGGCCATCTGACCGACAAGCCGCAGGTCATCCGCATTGAGCGGGCAGGGTAGCTTCCCTCTTGAGGTCGCCGCGCGGGACAGGAATCCCGCCGGTATTGCGCGTCGGTCTGGTGGCTAGCCGCCACGACCGACCGGAACGAATTCGCGTGGGCGCCGTTTCCTTGGTCAGCAACCAAAGGAACCGCTTCATGGCCGATACCAACAAGTCCGACAGCCCTCACATCGACGACATCCAGAAGACGCTGGAAAAGCAGATCGCCGAACTGCGCAAGGAGATCACCAAGATCAACAAGAGCATTTCAGCGCGGAGCGCGGAAATGCTCGACGACGCCAGCGAGCAGGCTTCGGATTTGTACGATACAGCCGCGGCCCGCGCGTCGCGAACCGCACAGCAGTTGCGCAGCCAGGCGCAGGCGGTGTCGGATGTCGCGCGCGAAAATCCCGGTACGACGACGGCTGTGATCGGCGTGATCGGCCTGCTCGGCTTTCTGGCCGGCCTCGCCATTGGCCAGTCGATGAACGACAACTCGCGCCGCTGGTATTGACCGCGGAGTGATGGAGCCGGCCTTGCCAGCTCATTTCTCTGTTTTCAGCATATCATTGCCAGGAGGGCACCATGGCTTCATCGATGTTGATCAGCATCCTGATCACGTTCCTCGTCATCATCCTCGTTCTCTATCTGGTTCAGCGCCTGCCGCTGGACGCCCGGATGAGACAGATCGCCCAGATCATCGTCATCATCATCGGCATCATTTCACTGCTCAAATACCTTGCGGTTTTCTAGGCCGCAGCGGCTCGATTTTCCACTTTACAAGCCGGCCCGGTTCTTTACGACCGGGCCGGCCTCGTTTCAAGAATGCGGATTAATCGATTGATATTGCTGGCTATTCGATAAAACTCCCGAGAGGTCTTGCCGTTGTCATGCTCGTTTGACAAAAGAGACGCGCCTCCGGCGGGAGGCCGCATATCAACGAGGAAAATTGCCAGATGAACGTGGCCCAGAACATTGTCGCCGGCCTTGACCGGATACTCACCATGGAGCTGGTGCGCGTCACGGAACGCGCCGCCGTCGCGGCCGCCAGGCTGCGCGGGCGTGGCGACGAAAAGGCGGCCGACCAGGTCGCCGTCGATGCCATGCGCCAGGAGCTCAACCGGCTTGCCATCAGGGGCACGGTGGTGATCGGCGAGGGCGAGCGGGACGAGGCGCCGATGCTCTATATCGGCGAGGAAGTCGGCTCGGGCAAAGGCCCGGCGGTCGATATTGCGCTCGATCCGCTCGAAGGCACGACGATCTGCGCCAAGAACCTGCCCAATGCGCTCGCCGTCATCGCGATCGCCGAGAAGGGCAGCCTGCTGTTTGCGCCCGACGTCTACATGGACAAGATCGCCATCGGTCCGGGCTATGCCGACGGCGTCATCGATATCGATGCCTCGCCGGCCGACAACATCGCCAGCCTCGCCCGCGCCAAGGGCGTCGCGGTGTCGGACATCACCGCCTGTATCCTCGACCGGCCACGCCACACCAAGCTGATCGACGCCGTACGGGCCACGGGTGCCGCGATCCGGCTGATCGGCGATGGCGACGTCGCCGGCGTCATCCACACCACCGATCCCGATGAAACCGGCATCGACATCTATCTCGGCACCGGTGGCGCACCGGAGGGCGTGCTGGCAGCGGCGGCGTTGCGCTGCACCGGCGGGCAGATGCAGGGCCGGCTGATCCTCGACACGCCGGAAAAGGTGGCACGCGCCGCGAAGATGGGTATTTCCGATCCGAAGCGGGTCTATCGGACGGAAGACATGGCGCGCGGCGACGTGCTGTTTGCGGCCACCGGTGTCACTGACGGCAACATGCTTGCCGGCGTCAAGTTCGGCCGCAACACCATCACCACCCACACGATCGTGCTGCGCTCGTCGTCGCGGACGGTGCGCGAGATCAAGGCCAGGCACCAGGATCTGGATAAGTTCTAGCTTTCTTCCCGTTGTTGGCTTGGGCGCTTGCGGACCAGCATCGCAGTTGTTAGCCCTGTGGCTGCGTCGGATGACGCTGGCCGCAAGGATTTGAGGATGAAACCGTTCGACTGGCATGCGGATGCGATTTCGCGTGCCACCGCTGTCACGAAGTCCTATCGCAACACACAGAACGTGCGCCGCTTTTTCACCCGCGAATGTGGCGATGCGTTCAGGTTCGACCGGCCGTTCATGGCCTGGCTCAAGGACGGTGTGGACAAGACCATGGGCGATGCGGCCGACGAATGGCTTCGGCGCCAGGCTGAAAAGCGGAAAGCGTAGTTTTCTTGGCATCTCCCGCGACGGCGCATCACCGCGAACCGCTTGGCTTTGCCTGCTTTAGGCTGTTGCCTGTGCATGTCGTTGTCCCAAAACCGCTGCGCACTTTTAGGCGACATGCACTATCCTGCGGCCAACCATGAGTTGGCAAACCGCATGACCGGCGACAAACGCCTCTTCCTCGATGTCAGGCAATCGGCTACCGGGGTTTCCTGGGAGCACCGGCTGACCGAGCGGCAGGACATGGTCGCGCTCGCCATCGCGCAAGGCCACGGCGTGCCCGACATCGTCGCGCGGGTGCTTGCCGGTCGCGGCGTCACCGCCGAGCAGACCGAGCGGTTTCTCGATCCGACGATCCGTGACCTGTTGCCGGATCCGGCGTCGCTGACCGACATGGACAAGGCGGCGGCCCGCATCGCGGCTGCGGTGATGGCCAGGGAAAAGGTGGCGATCTTCGGCGACTACGATGTCGACGGCGCTGCCTCGTCGGCCTTGCTGAAACGGTTCCTGGCGCATTTCTCGGTACCGTCGGAAATCTACATCCCTGACCGTATTTTCGAGGGTTATGGTCCCAATCCGGATGCGATGCGCGAACTGGTTTCGCGTGGCGCGACGCTGATCGTCACTGTCGATTGCGGCACCAACAGCGCCGTTTCCATCGGCGCCGCCAATGCAGCCGGCGCCGATGTCGTCGTGCTCGACCACCATCAGGTCGGCGGTGCCTTGCCGGCGGCAGTTGCCGTCGTCAATCCCAACCGCGATGACGACCTTTCCGGACAGGGCCATCTCTGCGCCGCCGGCGTGGTCTTCCTCGCCCTTGTGCAGACGGCCAAGATCCTGCGCGGGCGGACAGTAGATGCCACGCCGCCGGACCTGCTTTCCCTGCTCGATCTCACCGCACTTGCCACCGTCTGTGACGTGGTGCCGCTGACCGGCGTCAACCGTGCTTTCGTGGTCAAGGGACTGCAGATGGCGCGCCAGCAGAAGAACGAAGGGCTGGCTGCACTTGCACGGGTGTCGCGCATCGGCGAGCCGATTAGCACCTTCCATCTCGCCTATCTGATCGGCCCGCGCATCAATGCCGGCGGGCGCATCGGCGATGCCGCGCTTGGCAGTCGCCTGCTTGCCACCGACGATCCGGTCGAGGCCCGCACCATTGCTGAGACGCTCGACCGGCTAAACCAGGAACGGCAGATGATGGAGCAGGAGATGCTGGCGGCAGCCCGCACCGAGGCCGATGCCGAACTTGCCGGCGGCAACGGCCCGGCCATTGTCGTCACCGCCAGCAACAACTGGCACCCGGGCATTGTTGGCCTGCTCGCTTCACGGCTGAAGGATCATGCGCGCCGGCCTGCCTTCGCCATCGCCTTCAATGCCAGCGGCACAGGTACCGGCTCGGGCC
Source organism: Mesorhizobium sp. P2_D5 (assembly GCF_056404355.1). Classification (NCBI taxonomy): domain Bacteria; kingdom Pseudomonadati; phylum Pseudomonadota; class Alphaproteobacteria; order Hyphomicrobiales; family Phyllobacteriaceae; genus Mesorhizobium; species Mesorhizobium sp. P2_D5. Next base: position 498,365 of record NZ_JBFUEE010000004.1, on the reverse strand, counting down.
GCTCCGTATCGGGCTTCGACCTCGGCCGGCTGGTGCGCGAGGCGGCCGATGCCGGGCTGATTATCAAAGGCGGCGGCCACGGCATGGCGGCCGGCATCACGGTGGAGCGGGCGAAGCTTGGCGAGCTCAGGGCGTTTTTCGAAGAGCGAGCGGCGGCCGACGTGTTCCGCCTGCAAGGCGAGGAAAGCCTGGCGATCGATGGGGCGCTCGCCGCCGAAGGCGCGACGCTCGGCCTTCTCGACGCGCTGGAGAAAGCCGGCCCATTCGGCGCCGGGCATGCAGCGCCGGTCTTCGTGCTGCCGCGTCACCGGCTTGCTGATGCGCGGCCGGTTGGCACCAACCACATACGCGTCGAGCTGCAGTCGGAAAGCGGCGGCCGTATCCAGGCGATCGCCTTTCGCGCCGTCGATACCGCACTTGGAGAATTCCTGTTCAAGAACCGGGGCAAGACCGTGCATGTCGCCGGCTCGCTGTCGGGCAATTACTGGAACGGCAACCGCACGGTGCAGTTTCGCATCATCGACGCGGCGCGTGCGTAAGGTCACCGTGGGGCGGCCTAGCTAGGATCGAATTTGCTTCCGAAATTCGCCTGGCGCCATTCGTGTTGGTCGGCGCGCGTCAAGAGCCTGTTTCCTTGCCTTGGAAGACATGAATCAGGCGAGAACGGACTGCAGCCGTGTCAGTTCGCCGATCTGCGCCATCGTCGCTTGATAGCCGAGGCTGATCGCCTCGTCGGCGCGGTGGAATTCGGTCAGGCCGATATGGCTGAGCTTCGGCTGCAGCGACATGTCGGGCGGATCGCCGGCGAGCCTGGCGCGCGAGATGCGGTCCTGGATGATGTTGAAGGCCTCGACCATGACGCCGGTGATGCCGAGCCGCGTCTGATGCGACTGGTGGTCGGCATCGACCCGGCCCGGCCGCGGCGCATCCTTTTCGATGACCAGCTCGCCGGCGCTGTGCTTGATGACGGCGGCGCGTCCGAACAGGTCGTAGTGAAGATTGACCGCCACCACGAGCGGCTGCTCATAGGCGCGGCAGACCGAAACCGGCACCGGGTTGACCAGCGCACCGTCGACCAGCACGCGGCCGTTGCAATTCACCGGCTCGAACACGCCGGGCAGCGCATAGGAGGCGCGCATCGCGGTGATCAATGAGCCGCTCGACAGCCAGATTTCGTGGCCGGTGCGAATTTCGGAGGTGACTGCGACGAACGGTTTGGCCAGGTCCTCGAAACGAATGCCAGCCATGTGCTCGCGCAGCCGGGCGTCGAGCTTCATGCCGCCGAACAGACCACTGCCGCGCAGGTTGAGATCGAGCAGGCCAAAAATGCGTCGTTTGGTCAGGCTGCGGGCGAATTCTTCCAGTTCGTCCAGTTTGCCTGAGAGATAGCAGCCGCCGACCAGGGCACCGATCGAGGTGCCGGCGATCATCGACACTTCGATGCCGGCTTCATCGAGCGCGCGCAGCACGCCGATATGCGCCCAGCCTCTTGCGCAGCCGCCGCCCAAAGCGAGCGAAATACCGGTTTTCCTTGGTGGTTTTGTTTCGGACGCGCCGCCGGACGAGGACAGGCCATTGGCCTCCCTGACATCTGGTTTGTTACGCAATGACGCCCACTCGAGCATCATGATCTCCCTTGTCCCACGGCTAATATAAGGGCGGGCCGTATCGAAATGGTGAATCTATGTGACTTGGATCGGGCAGAAGGTTCAAGCTGATGGTTTCCGATACGTGTTTTCCGCATCGAACAGCGGCTTGCTGCCGTCGTCAACAAGCGTCCCCTTGCCGTCGACCAGCCCCACCGTCCGGTAAAAGCATGAACGTCGGCCGGTGTGACAGGTTGCGTCGTGGCCCAACACTTTGACGCGCAGCCACAATGCATCCTGATCGCAATCGGTGCGCATCTCGACGACATGCTGAAAATTGCCTGACGTTTCGCCCTTCTTCCACAGCGCGTTGCGCGAACGCGACCAGTAGTGGGCGATGCCTGTCTCCAGCGTTAGCGCCAGTGCTTGCGCATTCATGTGCGCAACCATCAGCAGCATGCCGTCTTCGGCGTCGGTGACGACCACCGTGACGAGACCGGTTGCGTCGAAGCGCGGTGAAAACACCGAGCCTTCCTCCAACGCTTTCTTGTCCGAGGGAGCTTTCGGAAATTCCAGTGCCGACATCGCCGGTCCTTATCTAGCGATATTGGCTAGGGGTTTACACCCCGCCACCGCGCACCATTGTGACGAAACGAACCTGCTCTTCGGGCGTGTCCTTGAAGACGCCGGTGAAGGTCGAGGTGAGGGTGGTTGAGCCCTGCTTGCGGATGCCGCGCATGGCCATGCACATGTGCTCGGCCTCGATCATGACGGCGACGCCGCGCGGATTGAGCACATCCTGGATGACGCCGGCGATCTGCGCCGTCAGCGCCTCCTGGGTCTGCAGGCGATGGGCAAAGATATCGACCACACGCGCGATCTTGGACAGGCCGACGACCTTGCCGTCCGGCAGGTAGCCGACATGCGCCTTGCCGATGATCGGCACCATGTGGTGTTCGCAATGCGAGTGGAACTGGATATCCTTGACGATGACCAGGTCGTCATAGCCGGCGACCTCTTCGAAGGTGCGACCGAGCTCTTCCGACGGGCACATGTCGTAGCCGCCGAACATTTCGCGGAAGGCCTTGGCCACCCGCTTCGGCGTGTCGACCAGCCCTTCGCGGTCCGGATTGTCGCCGGTCCAGCGCAAAAGCGTGTGCACGGCGGCCTCGACTTCGGCTTCGCTCGGCCGGTCGGTGACCGGCTTTTCCATATAGGCTGACTGGGGCATGAGCTTCTTGATGACGGCATCCATAAAGGCGTCTCCCGTAGTCCCTCTCGGTGGAGGAACGAGTTGAACGGACCACGACCTTTCGGTGTCGGAAACTTGCCCGGTTTCCAGCCCGTAAGTGGCGTGAACTTCCCGGCAAGGACACTGGCTTTCGTTGTCTTGTCGATACCGGACTGCCAGCATTATATAAGGTCATGACGCACGAAAGGAAGACACGACAGCGGCAATCGCTGTTCGCTTGGCGGCGACGGATTGGAAAATAATGATCAACGATGTCTACAATGCGAAAATTCTCGGTTTTGCCGGAAACATCGCCCGCATCGGCCGCCTCGACCATCCTGACGCGACCGCAAAGGCGCATTCCAAGCTGTGCGGCTCGACAGTCACCGTCGACCTCACGATGGAGGACGGCGTCGTCACCGACTTCGCCCACGACGTGAAGGCCTGCGCGCTGGGGCAGGCGTCATCCTCGATCATGGCGCAGCATGTCGTCGGCGCGAGTGCCGAGGAATTGCGTGCGGTGCGCGACACTATGCTGAAGATGCTGAAGGAAAATGGCGCCCCGCCTGACGGCCGCTTTGCGGACCTGAAATATCTCGAACCGGTGCGCGACTACAAGGCGCGGCATGCCTCGACCATGCTGACCTTCGACGCCGTGGTCGACGCGATCGGCCAGATCGAGAAGAAGCGCGCCGAAGAAGCGGCCTAGATTTCGCTATCCCTCGGTCCCGCGGAGCTCTTCGACAAGCCAGTCCGCAAATATCTCCGCCTGTCGGCTGAGGCGCTGGAAATCAGGCGCGACAAGCCAATACGCGCCATAAGGGATTTCCATCTCAAATGGACGAACCAAGAGACCGGCCCGAAGGTCGGCGCCGTTCAGGATGCGGTCGCCCAAAGCGACGCCGTGCCCGAGTTTCGCGGCCTGCATGGCAAGCGCTGCGTCGGTATAAAGTGGTCCTCTCTGCTGGGCGAGATCTGGAAGGCCCAATGCCTGAAACCATGTCGCCCAGCCATCGCGATTGTAGTCATGGAGCAAGGTATAGTGCCGCAGGTCGGCCGGCGATGTCAGAGGGACTCCCGACGAGAGCAACTCCTTTGCCAGGACCGGGGTGACCAAAACGTCGACCAGATGCCGCGCTTGTGTGCGCGGCCAAGACCGGGCATTGGCTCCGTATCGAATCGCGATTTCTGCTTCGTGTCCGCGAAACTCTATGAGCCGAGAGTCCGCGTCGACTGAAATGTCGATCTCCGGGTGGAGCTGCTGAAACGAATTCAGTCGCTGTATAAGAAATTCGCCAGCAAAGGACGGTTCGACGCTGACCCGCAACGGGCTCTGGGCCGGCTTGCTGAGGACCTGTGATAGCTGGCGATCGATGTCGTCAAAGCTGGTGGTTAACTGAGTTAGGAGAGTTTGCCCTGTTTCCGTCAGATCAACCCTGCGATGAAGCCGCTCGAACAACGGCCTGCCGATCAGAACCTCTAGTTCTCTTATCTGCCGGCTGATCGCCGCCTGCGAGACGAAAAGCTCCTCGGCGGCCTTGCTGAAGCTCAGATGCCGGCCCGCCGCCTCGAAGCTCCTCAGTGCCGTCAGCGGCAGGCGTCCGCGCTTCATTCGCATAACCTTAGATTATCCGAAGTGGAAATTATACTCGTTTGAAGGCGAAGGCCAGCGGCGGTCTAATCCGTGTCAAAGGAGACACGGTCATGATCCAGATCCTGAGCATCTTCGGCGATGTCATGCGGATCGTAACGTTTCAATGGCGTGACGACAGACGGCATGCAAAGCGCTGCGAGGAGCCGGTCAGTCCTGATCGGTGGGCGCCTTCGGCCGGCCGGCAGCCGTTTCGCCGTTCCCGACCCTGATGGCATGGCGAGTGGGCAGAAGGGATTGCGTTCTCCAGCCGAAGCCCACATCTATCGCGTGGGAAACACGATTGTATTGAGCATGGTCCCTGGACAAACGGTTTCCGTTTGTCCGAGGAAACCGGTTCCCACTTTCGGGACCATGCTCTGGAGCGGAGACTGCGGTGGGGCACCAGCATGGGCATATTGCCGGAGCGCCAAAGCGCGGTCGCAACTGGCCCGGTCCGTGGCGCAAGACGCCCGGCCGGGTCTTGGGAACGTCGCTCGTGCGCCTGTACCAGCTGACGCTGTCGGGCTTCGTCGGCAATTCCTGCCGGCACCTGCCGACCTGTTCCGAATATGCGCATGAGGCGATCGCCCGCCATGGCCTGTGGGCCGGCGGCTGGATGGGATTTTTCCGGGTGCTGCGCTGTGGGCCCTTCGGGACGCATGGCATCGACCTTGTGCCGGAGGTGCTGGCGGATCGCTACGTCTGGTTCACGCCGTGGCGGTATTGGCGGATCGGCAATAAGCGCGGCCAGGCGCAGGGCTGATGGAGCTGCCAAGGTTTCTGTTTACGATCCGGTAGGGTTAACGCGAAGCTGCACAAACACTGCGCATTTGAGACAAAATCGAGACAAGAGACCTCGCTAAGCCGCTTTCGGACCCCCTTCTGGAGAGCATCAAATGCGTAATATCGACCGTCTTCCCTTCATCTTTGCCGCGATCCTGTTCCTGCTCGCCTGGCTGCTGGGATTTCCGTTGCGCGCGCAATCGGCGCCGCTTGGGGATGTGCAGTGTACGCTGATCCTCGACGCCGCGAGCGGCAAGACGCTTCACCATGATGGTGTGTGCGACCAGAGGTTCAGCCCGGCTTCGACGTTCAGGGGGCCGCTGTCGCCGATCGGCGCGCGCGGATGATGTGGCCGCCGGAGTTGGTTGGCGCTCGCCTTGGTGCCCTGGAAAAACGGGCGGCGATATCGCTGCTTTCGAGATCTTCGATTTCATCGAATCCAAGGTCGAGGAGTGACTTCGTCAGTTCGCCAGGGACGAAAAAGCTGATCCACGGCTCGCCGACAGAAGCGACGCGTGCCGCGTAGAAAGCCAGGGCGGCCTGTCCGGCCGCATCGCGATTCTCATACGGTTCGCTGTAGTCGAACACCACCTCCGAACCCGGGGTGGTGGCGATGTAGGACAGCGTGCTGAAGATCGCGCCTTTCGTCAGGTATGGCACGACCCCCAGCCAAATGAAGAAGCTTGGCTCGGTCGACTTCAAGCCGGCCAATGCCAGTTCCTCGGACAGACGCTGCCGCTCGAAATTGACCGGCACGAATGTGGTGGTGGGCGGTTCGGCAAGACCGGCATCGGCGATGCACCTGCGTTTCCAGGCTTGGGTTGCCGGATGATCGACCTCGAACACCAAGAGATCCGGGTACGGATTGCGCAGCGAAAACGTGTCGAGGCCGGCACCGAGCACGACGAGCTGGCGGATGCCACGACGCACCGCCGCCGCCAGCCAATCCTCGGCAATGCGGGCGCGCGCCACCACGAACAGGCGTATACGCTGGCTGTGGGCATCCTCTTGCGCAAGCTGTTGCTCGACGGGAGCACCTTCACCGAGAATCGCAATCGCGTATGGGTCGCGAAACAGCGCCGCCTCTGGTGAAACCTGATGGAGAGCCCTCAAGCGTGCGACGCGCAGGGCGGTTCGGCTGGGGGATGCGTCTTCCATGTCGGGGATTCCAAGCCATGCCGGCGATGTTCGCAAGCCTTGACGACCGGCCTTCGACATCTCTGGCGACATTTCCTGACGGCCAGGTCAATCAGCGCTCTTTACCTGGCGCGGCGCTGCCTCTAAAACCCGCCCGCCGCCGGACGCATCCGGCTTTACCCCCATGCATGTCGCCCAAAGCGTTGCACACTCTGAACGACTTGCAGTTGACCACCCGCGCTCGTTTGCGGGACTGGATAGGAGAACCCCATGCTGAATTCCGTTTCCCTGACATTTCCTGATGGCTCCGTCCGCGAATACGACGCGGCGATGACCGGTGCCGGGCTTGCCGAATCGATCTCGAAATCGCTGGCCAAGAAGGCGGTCGCCTACAGTATCGACGGCGTCGTGCGCGACCTCAGTGATCCGCTGGGCAAGTCCGGCAAGGTCGAGATCGTCACCCGCGACGATCCGCGCGCACTGGAGCTCATCCGCCATGACACCGCACATGTGCTGGCGGAAGCCGTGCAGGAATTGTGGCCGGGGACGCAGGTGACCATCGGCCCGGTGATCGAGAACGGCTTCTATTATGATTTCGCCCGCAACGAGCCTTTCACGCCCGACGATTTCCCGGTGATCGAGAAGAAGATGCGCGAGATCATTGCGCGCAACAAGCCGTTCACCAAGGAAGTCTGGTCGCGCGACAAGGCGAAAAAAGTGTTTGCCGACAAGGGCGAGCGCTACAAGCTGGAACTGATCGACGCCATTCCCGAGGACCAGGATCTCAAGATCTATGCGCAAGGCGATTGGTTCGACCTCTGCCGTGGGCCGCACATGGCCTCGACGGGGCAGATCGGCAATGCCTTCAAGCTGATGAAGGTGGCCGGCGCCTATTGGCGCGGAGACAGCAACAACCCGATGCTGACGCGCATCTACGGCACGGCCTGGGCCGACCAGGCGCAGCTCGAGGCCTACCAGACGATGCTGGAGGAGGCGGAGAAGCGCGACCACCGGAAACTCGGCCGCGAGATGGACCTGTTCCATTTCCAGGAAGAGGGGCCGGGCGTCGTCTTCTGGCACGCCAAGGGCTGGAAGATGTTCCAGAACCTGGTCAACTACATGCGGCGCCGGCTCGACGAACAGGGCTATCAGGAGGTCAACGCGCCGCAGGTGCTCGACAAGAGCCTGTGGGAGACCTCTGGCCACTGGGGCTGGTACCGCGACGCCATGTTCAAGGTCACGGTTGCCGGTGACGATACCGACGACGACCGCGTCTTCGCACTGAAGCCGATGAACTGTCCGGGCCATGTGCAGATTTTCAAGCATGGGTTGAAGTCTTATCGCGATCTGCCCGTAAAACTTGCGGAATTCGGCAATGTGCATCGCTACGAGCCATCCGGCGCGCTGCATGGGCTGATGCGCGTGCGCGGCTTCACGCAGGACGATGCGCATATCTTCTGCACCGAGGAACAGCTGGCGTCGGAGTGCCTGCGCATCAACGATCTGATCCTGTCGACCTATGCCGATTTCGGTTTCGACGAGATCAGCGTCAAGCTGTCGACGCGGCCCGACAAGCGCGTCGGCACCGACGAGGCGTGGGACCACGCCGAGGCGATCATGGGCAGCGTGCTGGAGACGATCAGGACGCAGTCCGGCAATCGCATCAAGACCTCGATCAACCCGGGCGAGGGCGCCTTCTACGGGCCGAAATTCGAGTATGTGCTTAAGGATGCCATCGGCCGCGAATGGCAGTGCGGCACGACGCAGGTCGACTTCAACCTGCCGGAGCGTTTTGGCGCCTTCTACATCGGCTCGGATTCGGAGAAGAAGCAACCTGTCATGGTGCATCGCGCCATCTGCGGTTCGATGGAGCGGTTTCTCGGCATCCTGATCGAGAACTATTCCGGTCATTTCCCGCTGTGGTTCGCGCCGCTGCAGGTGGTGGTGGCGACGATCACGTCGGACGCCGACCATTATGCGACCGAGGTGGTGGCAAAGCTCAAGGCCGCCGGATTGTTGGCGGAAGCGGATCTGCGCAACGAGAAGATCAACTACAAGGTCCGCGAACACTCGCTGGCCAAGGTTCCGGTGATCCTCGTCTGCGGCAAGCGCGAGGCGGAGGAGCAGACGGTCAACATGCGCCGGTTGGGCTCGCGCGACCAGGAATCGCTCGGCCTTGCCCAGGCGATCGCGCAATTGACCGAAGAAGCGATCACGCCGGACCGCAGGCGCAAGCGCGCTGCCTGATCTGCATGGTCCGGACGACATGGCGGTGGAGCGATCCACCGCCATTTTCATATCCCTGTCACGCCAACCTTGTAACGAGCCCTTATGCTCAAGCTGAAATTGCGCGAACGGTCCTTTCCCGAGCTTTCCTATGCCAATCCGCGCCAGCCGGCGCTGACGCGCTGGTTCATTCATTCGGTCGAAGGCCTGTCGGGCCGCGACCGCTACACCGCGCTTTATGATTTCTGGCGCCGCCAGGTCGTGCCGACCGGCGAGCGCGTTTTCAGCCGCATGCTCGACCTGATCGACGTCCGGGTGCGGACAGCGGATCAATGGCCGCCGGCGCAATTGCCGGATACACCGCTGGTGATCGTCGCCAACCATCCGTTCGGCATCGGCGACGGCATCGCCGTGCTGTCGCTGGCAGAGCAGCTGGGGCGGCCGTTCCGGGTGATGATCCACAAGGATCTGCTCAAGATCCGCGAGATGGAGCCCTATTCGCTGCCGATCGACTTTTCAGAGACCAAGGACGCGCTGAAGAACAACATGGCCGTGCGCCACGAGGCGGTGCGGCTTTTGAAAGAGGGCGTCACCATCGTGGTGTTTCCGGCCGGCGGCGTCGCCACCGCGCCGAAGGGCTTTGGCCGGGCGCGCGACCTGCCGTGGAAGATGTTTCCGGCCCGTCTCGTCCAGGACGCCAAGGCGTCTGTGATTCCCATGCATTTTTCCGGGCAGAACGGCCGGCTGTTCCATCTGGTCAGCGGCCCGATGAACATGGCCGAGAGCGATGGCCGCCTGGCGAAATTTGTCGGCAAGGCGTCGCTGACGCTGCGCACCTCGCTGCTCATCCGCGAATTCGCGCGATTGTCCGGCAAGGCGATCGAGGTGCGCGTCGGTGATGTGCTGAGCTGGAGCGAGCTGGAGCCACTGCGCGACCGCAAGGCATTGCTCGACCGCCTTTATCGCGGCGTGTTCGACCTGGCGCCAATCGTGGCGCGTCGCCGGCTTCCGTTCCTGCCGGCACGGACCAAGCTGGCGGCCTGAAGTCGGCAAGCCCGCGGGGGAAGGTTAATCAGCACCTTCTTCAGGATCAATCGCCGCAGCTTCGGTGGCTAGAACCTCGATTTCCTGGTTCTGTCCGGCAACGACGGTAAAATCCTTCTGGTAGATGCGGTCGCGGTTCTTGGCGATGATGGTGTAGTCGCCCTCGGCGAGCACCATAGAGGCGAAGGCTCCGACGGATTCCTTGATCGGATCGCCGGATTCGTTGAGCAGCGACCAGGACGTGTCGGCGATCGCCTCGCCACCGGTTTCGCGCACCAGCTTCATCGTGATCTCGGCGGCATGATGCTCGACGGTGGCTTCGGTCAGTTTGCCGGCCTCGACGCGGATGTCGGAACGGATGACCGCGTTGACCGCGCCATAGGTCGAGACGACATGGTAGGTGCCGGCGTTGAGCCGCACGACACTGTTGGGTTCGACATCGGGTATGATCAGCGCGCGCTCGCCATTCGGCGCGGCGGTGCCTTCGTAGATCGAGAAGCGCAGGTTCTTCGGTGGAATGCGCACCCCACCGGACAGAACCGCGTCGAGCTTGAGGCCGCCGGCGTCGAGCACGAGGCTTTCGCGCTTGGCGTCCTTGCCGACAACGGTGATGCGTTTGGTGGCGCCGGCCCGGCCATAGGAGGCATGAACCAGGTAACTGCCGGGTTCGAGCTGGAAGACGGCCGTGCCGCCATGCGCGGAGGCGACCATCGGCAATTTGCCGTTGACGGCCTCGGGCTTGAAGACGCGCCAGACGATGCCGCGGGTGATGTCGGCGCCCTTGTCTGTCAACTGGGCGGACAGGGTAATGGCGCCGCCGCTGCCGAGCGCCAGCGACCTCTCGCCTTTCGGCGTCGCGTAGCTCGAAATTCCGGGAAGCTTGAGATTGCTAACGCCATCCGCGGTCTGTGCCATGGCGAGCGAAACCGGCGCCATGAACAGCAAGGCGACCAACCAGACCAGGAAAAGACGCAGTGTCCCCTCAAACATGCCTTGCGTTGAAACCCATGGCGGTGGCAATTTCAAGGCTTAAGAGTCCAACCGATACGACTCTTCCGTCCGGCGCGCCCCGCGCTATTGCCCGAGCCGCCCGAATTCCCGATGGTGCGCTCCAGCTCAAAACAGAATGTTTTAGGAGACTTGCGCCCATGGCGTCGCCGATCATCGACTTCCTGCTGACCCGAAACTCTGCACCGATCCCCGATTTGAAGGAGCCGGCGCCGAGCGATGCGGAGATCGCGACGATGATCACTGCTGCCTCGCGGGTACCCGACCATGGCAGGCTGGAACCCTGGCGCTTCATCCTCTATCGCGGTGACGCCCGCGTCGAGATCGGCAGGCAACTGGCAGCACTTGCCGAGCAGCGGGAGGGGCCGTTGCCGGAAGGCCGCCGCAACCAGGAACTGGCGCGGTTCTCGCGTGCGCCTTTGGTAATCGGCGTGGTGTCGATCCCCAGGGAGAATCCAAAGATCCCGCAATGGGAGATGTTCCTGTCGGGCGGCATGGCGGCGATGAACCTGATGATGTCAGCCAATGCTTTGGGCTATGGTACCAATATGATCAGCAACTGGTATTCGGATGTGCCCGAGGGTAGGGCGCTGCTGGGGCTGGCGCCGCAGGAGCGTGTCATTGGCTTCGTCCATATCGGCTCCTATTCCGGCCCGGCGCCGGAGCGGCCCCGGCCCGATCCGGCGAAGCTCTATGCCGATTATTCGGGGCCGTGGGCGGGCTGAAATGTTCTACGAACCTTCAAAGGGCCACGGGCTGCCGCACGATCCTTCCAAGGCGATCGTGGCGCCGCGTCCGATCGGCTGGATATCGACGCTGAACGGGGCCGGCGAGATCAATCTCGCGCCATACTCGTTCTTCAATGCCGTTTCGACGCGGCCCTTCATCGTCTGGTTTTCCTCCGAAGGTGAAAAGGACAGCGCCACCTTCGCCCAGGAAACCGGCGAGTTTGTCGCCAATCTGGTCAGCCGCGATCTCGCCGAGAAGATGAACCGCACGTCCGTCGACGCGCCGCGCGGCGTCAATGAGTTCGCCTATGCAGAGCTTGCCATGGCGCCGTCACGCCTCGTCGCGCCGCCGCGCGTGGCGGCAGCACCGGCCGCGCTCGAATGCCGGGTGACGGAAGTCTTTCGCCCAAAGGCGCTGGACGGATCGGCGACGAGCGCTGTCGTCGTCGCCGGCGAAGTGGTCGGCGTGTACATCGACGATGCCTTCCTGACGGATGGCCTGTTCGATATCACCAGGGCCGGCAATGTCGCTCGTCTCGGCTACATGGACTATGCCAGCGTCAACGAGGTGTTTCCGATGCGTCGGCCGCGCTGGAACAAGGACTAGGCTGAAATCCCGGCCGCCTTGGCCCGCGCCAGAAGCCTTTCGGCCAGTCGCAGATGCGGGCGGTCGACCATCTTGCCGTCGATGCCGACGACGCCGGGATTTCCCGCAGCCGCGAAAGCCGCGACGATTGCCGCCGATTGTCTCACGACCTCGGCCGAAGGCGTGAAAGCGGCGTTTATGACGGGCACCTGGTCGGGATGGATCGCCATCTTGCCGGTGAAGCCGTCGCGTTCGGCCTCGGCGCATTCCGCTTCGAAGGCCGCCATGTCCCGAAAATTCGGGAAGACGGTGTCGATCGCCGCAACCTCCGCCGCACCCGCGGCAAGGATGGTCATGGTGCGGGCCAGGCGGAACACGTCGGTGTAGCCGCCGCGCTCGTCGCGGGCCGTGCGCGCGCCGATCGCCGCCGACAGATCCTCGGCGCCCCAGGTGAGACCGGCAAGCCGTGCGCTTGTCCCGGCATAGGTGGCCGCCGCCAGCACGCCTGCCGGGGTTTCGGTAATGATCGGAAGGATTTTGATCGCGCCGTCGGCAAGGCCACTTTCGGCCTCGTGAACCCTGAGCTTTGCCGAGAGATGCTGCACATCCAGGCCGCTGTTCGATTTTGGCAGCATGATGCCGTCGGGCCCGGCCGAAACAACAGCAGCCAGATCGTCATCCGTCATGCCGGTCGACAGATCGTTGACGCGCACATAGATCACTGAGCCGGTTTGCGCCCTGCGTTCGGCGATGAAGCGCGCCGCGATTTCGCGCGCCAGCGCTTTGTTGTGCGGCGCCACGGAATCCTCAAGATCGGCGATGACCACGTCGGCGCCGGCGCCAAAACCCTTTTCCAGCTTCCGCTCGGAATCACCGGGGACGAACAGCAGCGAACGCATCAGCCCGCCTTCTTCAGCATCATCGCTTGCCTCGTACATTTGGCGACGAGATCGCCGTTCTGATTGTAGGCCCGATGCTCGAATTCAACGATGCCGCGGTCGGGCTTCGACTTGGATTCGCGCACCGAAATCACCGTCGTTTCGACACGGATGGTATCGCCATGGAAGACCGGGTGCGGAAACAACGTTTCCTTCATGCCGAGATTGGCGACCGTGGTGCCGACGGTGATGTCGTTGACCGAGATGCCGATCATCAGGCCGAGCGTGAACAGCGAGTTGACGAGCGGCTTGCCCCATTCGCTCCTGGCGGCAAAATCGAAGTCGATATGCAGCGGCTGTGGGTTCAGCGTCATCACCGAAAACAGCATGTTGTCGCTCTCGGTGACGGTCTTGCGCAGCGTGTGCTGGAAGACATGGCCGACGACGAACTCTTCCAAATAAAGCCCGGCCATATCCCGCTCCTCTACTGCCTGTGGGGTTGATAGGCGCTGCATTCAGGGCTCGCAAGCCAGTTAATGAACATGGTGAACCGTTCGTAAACCTTTTCTGCCTACCGTCTGCATGGGGCCAGGAGCGTTCTGGCAAGGGGCGTAAGCAGGCGGCAATGGTTGTTTCGCATTTTTTGAGATGGATTTGCACCGCCAGGGTCTCGGAGCGCGCCGCCGCGGCCAATGCGCTGGCTCGGGCCTACGTTAATTCCGACCTGCCTTTCGAGGACCGCTGCGCCGCCGAGGCGGCGCTGACGCTGTTGCTTGACGACGCTTCGTCGAAAGTGCGGCTGGCGATGGCCGAAGCGCTGTCGATGAGCCAGCACGCGCCGTTGCAGATCATCAGCGCGCTGGCCTGCGACCAGCCGGAAGTCGCCGGCGTGGTGCTGGCACGTTCGCCGCTGCTTACCGACGCCGATCTGATCAACCGAGTGGCCAGCAGTCCGAAGGTGACGCAAAAGTTGATCGCCGACCGGCCGTTCGTCTCGATGGCGCTGTCGGCGGCCATCGCCGAGATCGGCGAGGCGGAAGCCTGCGCCGTGTTGCTCGCCAACAGCGGCGCCGACATCGCCTCGCTCAGTTTCCGCCGCATGGCCGAACGCCACGGCCATCTGCCCCTGGTGCGCGAAGCCCTGATATCGGATGCCCGCCTGCCTGCCGACTGCCGGCACATGCTGCTCGTCAAACTCGGCGAGATGCTGAAAACGTCGCCGCTGGTCATGGCCTTGATGGGCGCGGCGCGAGCCGATCGCGTCATGCGCGACGCCTGCGTCAAGGCTTCGGTGACGCTGATCGAAGGCACGCGCCAGGAAGAACATCCGGCGCTGATCGAGCATCTCAGGCTGCGCGGCGATCTCACTGCGAGCTTCCTCATCCGCACCATCACGCATGGCAAGGTCGATTTCTTCGGCTCGGCGCTGGTCGCGCTCAGCCAGCAATCCGAACAAAGGGTGAGGGCGCTGCTGGCCGGCGGGCACGATGTGGCCTTGCAGGCGCTGTTTCGCAGCGCCGGCCTTGCCGCCGTCACGCATGCCATCATCCTGCGCGCACTGAAAATCTGGCGCGAGGTGGCCAACGGCAAGCGTGTCGCCGGCGTTCAGGAGGTCAGCTGGCTGATGCTGAAGGAATTGGGCGGACAGTCAGCGCAAAGCGATCTCGCCACACTGGTCAAGTCGATCCATCTCGATGCGCTGCGTGAGAATGCGCGTGGTCACGCGCTGGCGATCGCCGCGGCCTAGCCTTTATCCCCCGCGAAGAAATCGGGAAAATCTTCCATCGCCGCGGCAATGATGCGCAGCGATGCCGCGATCTGCAGCATCTCGCTGGTGGCGTTGCGCTGCGCGATGCTCGTCGCATATTGCCGGGCGACGGCGATGGTCGACGTTTGCGGATCGCCGGGTGCGTGGAAGAGCAGTTCCCGCGCCAGCCCCCTCAGAAAGTTGGCGATCGAAAGCGCGGTCTCGGATGGGATGGCATGGCCCTGGCTTGCGTCGCGCAGCCGCAGGACTTCCAAGCCGACGGTGACGGCGGCGACGCCGCCGCCCAGAACCGCATCGCCTTTCCTGCCGGCATTCCGCACCAGGGGCATCAACTGGTTGATGCGGTCATAGGCGAGGCTCTCGAAGGCTGAACGCCTCGGCACGCGCTCATGTAGGCAAAGTCGCGCCAGATCTTCGCGCATGGCGCGCACGATGCGGTTGGCCGCAAGCCACGGATCGGCGGGCAGCACGAGGATGAAGACACCGATAGCCAGCAGGATGCCGACCAGGACCGACGCCGAACCTGCGAAGAACGGTGCGGGATCGTAGGCCATCGCCTGGTGCGGACTGAGGAAGGCGAGGAAGTTGATGGCGAAGGCCGTCGCCACGCCGACATGGCGCGGATTGGCCATGGCGAGCGCCGTCGGCACCAGGATCGGCACGACAAGCAGCATGAACCAGCCGAAGCCGGGCAAAGCGGGCAACGCGACCTGACCGACGAGAAAGGCAAAGGGAAGCGCCAGCAGCGTTCCCTTGAAGAAGCCCCAGGACACTTGCACGGGGTCGGGGCGAGCGGCAAACAGGCTCGACACGACGGCAACGAGAATGACCGTGCCTGCGGTTTCCGACCATTTCGTCGTTAGCCAGAAGGCCGTGACCAGCAAGGTGGCAAGAGCAGCGCGCACCGCATTGCGCGATGCGCCGGCGTAGTCACGGTGCACCACCAGCGCGGGTTGCCTGCTGCCCCGGACAGGACGGGTAACAGGCGCGCGCAAGGCGTCGAGGCCGCGCAGCACCTGCTTGAGCGCCTCGGCGAAATCGGCGGCGATGGTGAGGCGGGTGATGGTGCCGACCCTGTCGTCGCCCTGATCGGTCGAGGCATCGGGCATTTGCCGGGCCTTGACCGAGATCGCGTCGAGCCGGGCCACCCAGGGTGCGGTGTCGTCCAGCGCGCCGGGTTTGGCGGCCAGTTCGCTGACAAGGGCCTGCAACTCCGAGCGCACCGGAATGAGCGCTTCGTTCTTCGGGGCGGCGTGCGAATGCAGCGCGCGCGCCGCCGACAGGGCCGAGAGCAGCTGCCCAATAGTGCGCCGGACCGGATGGGCGCGCGGCGCGAAGCTCGCCGTTTCGAGCCTGGCGTAGGCGCGCATCTCGCCAAGCGTCTGGGTGTCGGCGACCAGCTTTCGGTGCATGCCCGACAGGATCGCCGGATCGCCGCCGGAGAATGCGCCGCCGGCATAGGTGGCAAGATCGAGGATGCAGCGTTTCAACCGCGAGATGATGGCGTCGCTGGCCAGTTTCGGCAGGATCAGCCGGCTGGTCAGGCCGGCGCAGACAATGCCGAGCACGATTTCGGCACAGCGCGCGACCGCGAGGTCGACGACGACGTGCGGCTGTCCGAAGGCAGGCAGGCCGATGATCATCGCGGTGTAGCCGGCAAGGGCGGCACCATAGGCTTCGGGATTGCGCAGCAGCGACGAGACGAAGGTGCAAATGCCGATCCAGACGGCAAGCACCGTCACCAGCACCCAGGGGCTGGTGCCGAAGATCGTGGTGATGCCGATCGCCGCTATGCCGCCGGCAAGCGTGCCGAGCAGCCGGTAGAAGCCTTTCGCCAGCACCATGCCAGCGACGGGCTGGGCGACGATGAACACCGTCATCATGGCCCACTGCGGGTGGTCGAGCTCAAGGGCGTAGGCGACCAGAAGCGCGATCAGGCCGGCCGAAACCGTGCGCAGCGAGAAAATCCAGTCCGAACGCGTCGGTTGCGTCAGCCCGGCCAAACTGGTTTCGAAATAGCCTTTCAGCCGCGCCCAGGTCACATGCCGGTCTCCGCAAGTCGAGCCTGTTATGGACCGGCTGGCGGCTAGATATCCAGCACTTCCGTCTCGGCGAATTCGGCGCGTTCCTGGATGAAGCGGAAGCGGGCTTCAGGCTTGGTGCCCATCAGCGCGTCGACCGCGTCCTTGGTCGCGGCCTCGGCGTCGATGACATCGATGCGAAGCAGCGTGCGCTTTTTCGGATCCATGGTGGTTTCCTTGAGCTGCGCGGCCATCATCTCGCCCAGACCCTTGAAGCGCCCAAGTTCGACCTTGCCGCGCCCGGTGAACTCGGTGCGCAGAAGCTCGTCCTTGTGTGCGTCGTCGCGGGCATAGGCGACCTTGCCGCCTTGCCGGATCGAGTATAGCGGCGGCACCGCCAGAAAGAGATGGCCGCCCCGCACCAGCGCCGGCATCTCCTGGTAGAAGAAGGTGATCAGCAGCGAAGCGATGTGGGCGCCGTCGACGTCGGCGTCGGTCATGATGATGACGCGGTCGTAGCGCAAATCCTCGTCGCGGTATTTCGACCGCGTGCCGCAGCCGAGCGCCTGGATCAGGTCTGAAATCTGCTGGTTGCCGGCAAGCTTGTCATTGCCGGCGCTGGCGACGTTGAGGATCTTTCCGCGCAGCGGCAACACGGCCTGGCTGGCACGGTCGCGTGCCTGCTTGGCCGAGCCGCCGGCCGAGTCGCCTTCGACGATGAACAGTTCGGCGCCGGCCGCGGCATTCTGCGTGCAGTCGGCGAGCTTGCCCGGCAGCCGCAATTTGCGCACCGCGCTCTTGCGCGACACCTCTTTTTCCTGTCGCCGGCGCACCCGCTCGTCGGCGCGCGCGATCACCCATTCGAGCAGCTTAGAGGCTTCCTGCGGATTGTCGGCCAGCCAATGGTCGAACGGATCGCGGATCGCGGTCTCGACAATGCGGATTGCCTCGATCGTCGCCAGCCTGTCCTTGGTCTGGCCAACGAATTCGGGCTCGCGGATGAACACCGACAGCATGCCCGCCGCCGAGATCATGACGTCTTCCGAGGTGACAATCGAGGCGCGCTTGTTGCCGACGAGATCGGCATAGGCGCGCAGGCCGCGCGTCAACACGTTGCGGAAGCCGGCCTCGTGGGTGCCGCCTTCGCCGGTCGGGATGGTGTTGCAGTAGGAATTGATGAAGCCGTCGCCGCCGAACCAGGTCACCGCCCATTCGAGCGAGCCATGGCCGCCTTGCCTGTCGCTCTTGCCGGCGAAGATTTCGCGCGTCACCTGGAATTCGTCGCCGAGCGATGCCTTGAGATAATCCTTGAGGCCGCCGGGAAAATGGAACTCGGCCTTGGCCGGCGTCTGGTCCTTTTCCTTGATCAGCGACGGGTCGCAGGTCCAGCGGATTTCGACGCCGCCGAACAGATAGGCTTTCGACCGCGTCATGCGGTAGAGCCGCGCCGGCTCGAACGCAGCGCCCTTGCCGAAAATCTGCTCGTCGGGGTGGAAGCGGATTTTTGTGCCGCGCCGGTTGTGAACCTCGCCCAACTGTTCCAGGCCAGTTACCGGGACGCCGCGCGAAAAGCGCTGGCGATAAAGCTGGCGGCCGCGCGCGACCTCGACCTCAAGATGGTCCGACAGCGCGTTGACCACCGAGACGCCGACGCCATGCAGGCCGCCTGATGTCTCGTAGACCTTCGAGTCGAACTTGCCGCCCGAATGCAGCGTCGTCATGATCACTTCGAGCGCCGGCTTCTTGAATTTCGGATGCGGATCGACCGGAATGCCGCGGCCGTTGTCGGTAACGGCGAGATAGCCGTCGGCAGAGAGCTCGACATCGATGAAGGTGGCATGGCCGGCAACCGCCTCGTCCATCGAATTGTCGATGACCTCGGCGAACAGGTGGTGCATCGCCTTGTCGTCGGTGCCGCCGATATACATGCCTGGCCGGCGCCGCACCGGCTCCAGCCCTTCCAGAACCTCGATGTCGGCGGCGCTATAGCCCTCACTGCCATCCTTGGTCGCGGCGGGACGCCTGGTCGCCTGCACCAGCGGATCCGCCGGGCGCGCCGGTGTGCGGACCGGTTGCGGCTGCTTGTCCAGATTGCCGAAAAGATCGTTGTTGTCGTCCATGCCTGCCATAGAGTCCAATGCTGCGAATCACCTCGCGATACTGGCACGCTTTTCAGCGCCAAGCGACCGAGGTTCCTGTTCCGTTCGGGGAATTGCCCGTCCTAGCCGAGAACCATTCGATAACCAATCCGGCGGAAATAGGTCAAATGCCACCGCGTTGGATTCCTGATTCTTTAACAATGCCGCCTAGCATGAGCCCAACAAAACAAGAAACTGCGGGCATCAGGGGTTTCGGGCGTGAGGGGCAAGGCCATATCGATGATCGGCATCGCCGCCGTTTTTGGCGCGATATCGATCTTTGCCGCGGATTTCTGGGTCAAGAGCCAGGCCAGGGCAGATAGCGAAGCGAAGACGGCGTCGATCCCCGCGCCAGTTGCACCCAAGATCGAGTTCAAGACCATCGTGGTGGCCAATGCTCCGTTGCGCTATGGCATGGAGCTCGACCGCACGAAGCTCAGCGAAATTCCCTGGCCGCAGGATTCCCTGCCGCAGGGTGCCTTCCCGACCATCGATGGATTGCTTGGCGACGGCAATCGCGTGGTGCTGACGCCGATCGAGGTCAACGAGCCGGTGCTGCTCACCAAGCTGTCGGGGCCAAATGGCCGCGCGACGCTCTCGAACATGCTGACGCCCGGAATGCGAGCGGTGACCATCCGAACCGACGAGATTGCCGGTGTCGGCGGCTTCGTCACGCCGGGCGACCGGGTTGACGTCGTGCTGACCCGCGATGCCGGCGAAATCCAGGAGGTGGCCAAGAACGCGCAAGGTGCCGCCGGTTCGACCATCACCTCCGAAATCGTCGTCTCCGACGCCAAGGTGCTGAGCGTCGGGCAGGGCGCCGACGAGCGCCAGACCACGCCGCAGATTGCCAATTCCGTGACCATCGAGGTGACCACCGAAGGCGCGAAGAAAGTGGCACTTGCCCGCACCGTCGGCTCGCTGTCGCTGTCGCTCCGCTCCGCCAGCGAAGGCGATGACGGCAAGAACGGCGTCACCACCATCTCTTCGTTCGGCGGATCGGTCGCCTCCAACGTGCAGGCCGCGGCCAGTTCGTTGTTCAATGCCGTGGCGAAAGAGCCGGAGAAACCGAAATTCAAGACGGTCATCGTGACGCGCGGCACGAAGGCAGAGGAATACCAGGTTCCTTCGCCGGACCAGCAATAGAAACCAGTGGGGACTGGGTGAGGGACGGGACAATGTTCGGGCTGATTGCATATCGGGTCATGGGACGGTTGCGCGTGTTGCGCACCGTGGCTGTGGCGGCTTCACTGGCTGCCGCAGGGATGCTGGCCTTCGGCGCCTCGGCAAGGGCCGACAACGACATCGTCTATGTGTCGACGACCAAGAATGCGTCGATCAAGGTGGCCAAGGGCAAGCCGAAGACGATCATGACCAGCGCCGCCTTCTACCAGATTGTCATCGGCGATCCGGAGATCGCCAACGTCAATCCGCTGACCGACAAATCCTTCTACGTGCTCGGCAACAACCTCGGCACCACCGGCATTGCGCTGTTCGATGAGAAGAAGCAGCTTGTAGGCACCGTCGATATCGAGGTGACGCTCGACACCGACCAACTGGCCAGCACCATCCGCGCCAGCGTGCCGGACGCCAGGATCAAGGTCGGCTCGGCCAATGGCCGTGTCGTGCTGTCGGGCGAGGCCGATGACGCGGTCGCCGCCGAAAAGGCAAACAAGATCGCGACGCGTTTTTCCGGCGCCGAGGAGGTGATCAACTCGGTCAACATCTCGTCGTCGCAGCAAGTCCAGCTCAACGTCCGCTTTGTCGAGATCAACCGCCAGGCGGGTCAGGATCTCGGCGCCAAATACAGCGCAAATTTCGCCTACGGCCTCGGCGGGCGCGACGTCACCATCGATCCGGGTGCCTTGCCGGGGGCCGGGACCGGCGAGATCATCGGCCGTTTGCTGTCGGACGGTGTGTCGATCGATATCGCCATCAAGGCGCTGGAAGAGCGCGGCCTGGCCCGCCGGTTGGCCGAACCGAACCTGATCGCCCGTTCCGGCCAAACGGCAAGCTTTCTCGCCGGCGGCGAATTTCCGATCCCGGTCTCCGAGGACAACGGCAAGATCTCGGTCAGCTACAAGAAATATGGCGTCAGCCTGGATTTCACGCCGACGGTGCTGAAGGACGGGTTGGTCAGCCTGGACATCGCGCCGGAAGTCTCTTCGATCGACGCGTCGGCCTCCTACAATATCGGCAACATATCGGTGCCCGGCTTCATCGTGCGCCGCGCCAGGACGTCGGTCGACCTGAAGAACGGCCAGAGTTTCATGATCGCCGGATTGCTGCAGTCGCAAAACGACATCACCACGTCGCGCATTCCCGGCCTTGGCAAAATGCCGGTGCTTGGGGCGCTGTTTTCGTCGAAATCCTATCAGCGGCGCGAGACCGACCTGGTCATGATCGTGACCCCCTATCTGGTCAAGCCGGTCGATCCGTCGAAGAAACTCATCGTGCCGACCGACGGTACGCAGGCGGCCAGCAACGCCGACTACTTTCTCAACAACACCGACGAAGTGAAGACGTCCGACGCCAATCGCGCGCTGGCGATGGCCGGCGGCACTGTCGCGCAGCCGGCTACCGTTACCACGGTCGGGCATTTCCTCGACCTGCCGAAGGACTGAAACCATGCGTCTGGTCTTGAGATCGAGCATCGCCTTGCTGCTGGCCGGCTTCGCCGCCGGCTGCACCAGCGACGACTATGTGCGCACCGAAGGGGTGACGCCGGCCGCTGGCAATGCGCAAGCCGCCGACACCGTCATGCAGATGGTCGATCCCTGGAAATACGGTGTCCAGAACACAAAACTTCTCGTCCCAGCCCAGCGCGGCGACGCGGTGGCCATCACTCCCGATCAGGCGGCCGGCGCGAAAGCGTCGCAATCCACGACAGGCAACTGATCCAACAGGCGGCGACCGGACAGGCTGACAGAATGGCAAACGGCATCAAGACCAGGAAGATCCTGCTCGTATCGACCGACAGGACCTTTGTGCAGGACACGCGGACCGCATTCGCCGCCTCCGAGGTCATCCAGCTGTCGACAGTGGAAAAGAATGTCGCGGAGCTGCGCGGCGAGATCCAAGAGGCCGATTTCGGCGCCATCATCGTCGACATGGATGCGGCAAGGCTGGAGGAGGTCGAGTCGCTGCAGCGGATCATGCGCCGGCTGGAGGACAAGGTGCCGGTCGTCGTCGTTACCCAGGAGTTCAATGCCGCCGCGGTGCGCATCCTGGTACAGCTCAAGGTCGCGGATTTCCTCGTCAAGCCGATCACCACCGCCGACCTGGTACGCTCCGTGGTGCGGGCTCTGCAAGGGCCCGGTCGCGAGGAAAACACCGAGTCGCAAATCTACACCTTCATGCCGGCCGCGGGCGGCGTCGGCACCACGACGCTGGCACTGCAGACCGCCTTCCAGTTGCATCACTCGGTGACGCGCGGCGCGTCGACTTGCGTGGTCGACCTCAATTTCCAGCAGGGCGCCTGTGCCGAATATCTCGACCTCGAACCGCGTTTCGACATCACCGAGATCGAGAACCAGCCCGAACGCCTCGACCGGCAACTGCTCGACGTGATGCTGTCGAAGCATGCCAGCGGACTTTGCGTGCTGGCGGCGCCGACGCATCCGGCGGAAATGCGCTCGTTCAAGACCGATGTCGTGGTGCGCATGCTGGACCTCGTTTCGGCCTATTTCGACAATGTCGTCATCGACATGCCGCGCACCTGGTTTCCGTGGACGGAAACGGTGCTGCTCGGTTCCAACAAACTCTACATCGTCGCCGAAATGACGGTCCCGTGCCTGCGCCACACACAGCGTCTGATCCAGGCGGTCTACGAGACCGCCGGCAAGGAAGTGAAGCCGAACGTCATCGTCAATCGTTTCGAGCAGAAGATGTTCGACAACGGCATCAAGCAGGCGGACGTCCAGGAAATCCTCGGCGAGCATTTCGTTGGCGGCATTGCCAACAACTACCGGCTGGTGCGCGAGGCGGTCGATCGGGGCGTGCCGCTGCACGAGATCGACCCGAACGCCAATGTCGTCAACGATCTGAAGAAGATCATCCTGCCGGAGGAAGCAGTCCAACCCCGGGCGAAATCGCGCTCGCTGTTTGGCATGGGCCGGGGATTGCTTAAGAGGAAGGCCGGATGACCAGCCGCTTTTCCACCCTGCAGAACCGCGATGCGCGTCCGCAGCGCGCCGCCGAGCCGGTGCCGGTCGCGCATCATGCCGTCGTCATTCCGACGAACCGAAAGGCTTTGACGGCAAAGCCGGAAGCCGCACCGGCAAAGAATGCCAACAAGGTGCTCGATGCGCGCGTGCGTATCCACCGGCTGCTGCTCGAGGAGATCAACCTTGTCGCGCTCGAGCGTTTGCCCAAGGATGAGATGCGCCGGCAAGTATTTGATTTCGTGTCGGAAAAGACCAAGCAAGAGCGGATGGCGATCAACACCGTCGAGCTTGACGCGCTGGTCGACGACATCGTCGACGAGATGGTCGGCCTCGGTCCGCTGGAGCCGTTGCTCAAGGATCCCGACATCAACGACATCCTGATCAACGGCCACCAGAACTGCTTTGTCGAAAAGAAGGGCAAGCTGCAGCCGGTCCATATTCCGTTCAAGGACGAGGCGCATCTGCTGCGCATCGTCAACAAGATCGTTGCCGCGGTCGGCCGCCGCGTCGACGAATCACAGCCGATGGTTGACGCACGCATGCTGGACGGCTCGCGTTTCAATGCGGCCATCCGCCCGGTTGCGGTCGACGGGCCGCTGGTGTCGATCCGCAAATTCTCCAAGAACAAGCTCGGCCTGCACAAGCTGGTCGAATTCGGCGCCATCACGCAGAACATGGCCGAAGTGCTGGCGGCGGCCGTGCATGCCCGCAAGACGACGATCATTTCGGGCGGCACCGGCACCGGCAAGACGACCATGCTCAACGCGCTGTCGGCATTCATCCCGGAAGATGAGCGTTTGATCACCATCGAGGACGCGGCCGAGCTGCAGCTGCAGCAGCCGCATGTGGCGCGCATGGAGACGCGTCCCGCCAACATCGAAGGCCATGGCGAACTGAAGCAGCGCGATCTGGTCAAGAACGCGCTGCGCATGCGCCCCGACCGCGTCATCCTCGGCGAATGCCGCGGCGAGGAGGCCTTCGACATGCTGCAGGCGATGAACACCGGCCACGAAGGATCGATGGCGACCATCCATGCCAACACGCCGCGCGACGCCATTTCGCGCCTCGAGCAGATGCTTGGCATGACCGGCATGCCAATGACGGTGCAGTCCATCCGCAGCCAGATCGCCAGCGCGCTCGACCTTATCGTGCAACTGACGCGCCTGTCCGACGGCAAGCGCAAGGTGACCAGCGTCGCCGAAGTGACCGGTATGGAAGGCGACGTCATCCAGATGCAGGAGATCTTCCGCTTCGTGCGCACCGGCATGGACGCCGACGGCAAGATCCTCGGCCACTATGAGGCGACCGGCATCCGGCCGCGTTTTCTCGAGGATTTGCGCGCCATGGGCATCGAGTTCCCCGGGCGATACTTCGAACCCGGCCGGCCGCAGGAGTAGTCAGGTGTTCGACGGGCTCAGCGCGATCTATGTCGTCTATGCCGCGGCGGCACTTACCGGCATCCTGATCGCCGAGGCCTGCTACCTGCTCTATGCCGGCCGCAGCGACAAGCGCACCGCCATCAACCGGCGCATGAAACTGCAGGAAAACACGATCAGCCAGGAGCAGGTGTTGGTGCAACTGCGCAAGGAGCGCGGCCTTGACGCGGGTACGTCGCTGTTCTCGCCGGAACGGTTCCGCGCCTTGCGAACCCAGTCTGGCATGGTCATGCCGCTGCCGAAATTCCTGATGACCACCTGCGGCGCGGCATTCGCCGCGGCTCTGGCCGCCATGTGGTACGGCTTGCCGCCGCTACTCGGGCTCGTCTTGTTTGTCATGCTTGTGCCGATCCTGCCGGTGATGACGCTGCGCTTCAAACGCGGCCGCCGGCTGAAGCGGTTCGGCACGCAACTGCCGGAGGCACTGGAACTGATCACGCGCGGCCTGAAGGCCGGCCATCCGGTGCCGGTGGCGGTCGCCATGGTGGCGCGCGAGATGCCCGACCCGATCGGCAGTGAATTCGGCGTCATCGCCGACGAGGTGACCTATGGATCGGACCTGGTTTCGGCCTTGAACTCGCTGTTCGACCGGGTCGGCCATGAGGACCTGCCGCTGTTCGTCACCGCCGTCTCGATCCAGAGCAGCTCGGGCGGCAATCTGCGCGAGATCCTCGACGGCCTGGCGTTGACGATCCGCGAGCGTGGCAAGCTGCGCCGCAAGGTGCGGGCCATTTCGACCGAAGGCCGCATGTCGGCCTACATTCTGACGGCGATACCAGCACTGCTGTTTGCCGCCATCATGGCGCTGATGCCAGCCTTCTACCGCAACGTCTGGGGTGAGCCGCTGACCTGGTACCTGATTGGCGGCTCTGTCGCCTGGCTAATGCTGGGCAATCTGATGATGTTCAAGATGTCGAATTTCAGGTTCTGACATGCAAGCCTTCATCGAATTCCTCGCCTCGCTTGCGCCGACCTCGTTGATGCCCGTAGCCATCCTGTTGCTGGCCGTGGGCGCCGTCGCGGTGGCCTGGCCGATGGTGGCGGCGAAGGGCGACCGCAACGACGTCATGCGCCGGCTCAAGGTGGATCACGGTGCGGTGGCCGCGAAGCCCGAGCCGGTGCCGAAGAAGAATACCAGCATTGTGCGCGAGAAGGCGGTGAAGAGGGCGCAGGAATTCTATGCCAAGAGCGATCCGGAAAATGTCGCCCGGCTGCGCATGACGCTCATCCAGGCGGGCTACATGGAGCCGCGCGCCGTCGGCATGTTTTTCCTCGTCCGGTTCATTGCGATGATCGGCACGGCCATCGGTGTCTTTGTGCTCAACCAATGGATGGCCAGTCCAGACGCGACGATGGCCAGCCGGTGGACGTTCGTGATCCTTTCGGGAGCGGCCGGCTACTTCCTGCCTGGGCTGGTGCTGAGCCAGAAGGTGCGGGAAAAGCGGCGCGAATACCGCAACGGCTTTCCCGATTTCATGGACCTGATGATCGTCTGCTCGGATGCCGGCATGAGCATGGAGGCCGGCATCGAGCGCGTTTCCAAGGAACTCGCCAAGACCTATCCCGCGCTCAGCCAGAACCTGCAGCTTGTGTCGCTGGAGCTGAGGGCAGGGCGCAGCCTCGACGATGCGCTGAAGGCGCTTGCCGACCGCCTCAGCCTGGACGAGGTGCGTTCCTTCGCCACGCTTCTACAGCAGTCGAAGGAACTCGGCACCAGCCTGTCGGGCGCGCTGCGCGTCTTTTCCGATGAAATGCGCCACAAGCGCATGTCGCTGGCCGAGGAAAAGGCGCACGCCCTGCCGGCCAAGATGTCGGTGCCGGTAACGGTGTGCATCCTGCCGGTGGTGCTGATGATCGCCATCATCCCGATCATCGTCAAAATGATGACGGAGCGCTAGGAAGCGCGTCCCTCGAACGCCCAGTCCAAGCCGTGTCTTGCACGCGGCCCGGTCAAGATCCTCTGGCCTGCACCGGGTGGTTAATGGCTGGTGTGCCCAAAGCTTAATTTTGAGCGTGTTTCGGCACCGAAGTTTAATCGCCTTTCCTGTAATGTGTTTCCTGAAGAACGACCCGGCAAATCGGGCGATGAGGCAGGGGCATGCGTCACAGTAATTTCACGGCAATGGCTGCGGTGGCGGCCGTCTTAATGATGTCTGGTTGTACGACGAGTGGCGTCGACACCACCAAGACCACGGCCATCCAACCGGTGGCAAAGGACATCGATACTTCCGATCTGGCGCAAGGCAAGGCGCAGTTTCGCGACGCCAATTACGGCCTCGCCGAACAGCACTTCCGCAAGGCCGTCGAGTTGAAGGCCGACAATGCCGAAGCCTGGATGGGGCTCGCCGCTTCCTATGACGAACTTGGCCGCTTCGACTTCGCCGACCGAGCCTACGACCAGCTTCTGAAAGTCGCCGGCCGCAAGCCGCAGATCGTCAACAACATGGGGTATTCGCAACTGTTGCGTGGCAATCGCAAGAAGGCCAAGGCGCTGCTGCTCGAAGCGAGGGCCGGCATGGCCGATCCGACGGTCGTCAACGCCAATCTCGCCCTCTTGAACAAGGGTTGATCTGGTCGTCGCGTCCTGGAGCCGGATGATTTCAGGTCGAATCGACCTGACACCTGAATCCGCGTCTAAATCAAAGGGATAGAGCAAGATGTCGTCCGAAAATCGCTCACACTTTTCGGCATCATGCTCCAGGGTGCTGTTTCGGGACACAGGGCATGGACGCTTTGTAAACCCTATGCGCAGGTTGCGTCGGAAGACCGGCTGAAAACCCGTATCCGAGGGCTGCCGCTGACCTAGAATGCAGTGCAACCGCCGACTCTCGAGAGGCCCTCGCCCAACATGTTGGACTTCAGTTCGCTCCTGCTCGCGGCCGCGCTGTCGGGCACATGCCTCAGCGCTACCATGTTTGCGATCTGGTTCACCGCGCCCAAGGCACGCTTTGTGCTGACTGTGGCGTGCGGCATTCTGGTGCTCGTCGCGCATGTGATCCTGTTCTGGCGATACACCAAGGAGCCCGATCCGGTGCTCTGCCAGATCGTGCTTGCGCTGCTCAGCCTGGGGTTCCTGATCCTCTGCCTGTCGGCCATGCAGTATCTCGGCGTGCCCAGCCACAGACGTGCCGTTGCACCGACGCTCGCCGCCATGACTATTTGCGCGGCCGTGACCTCCATCGGCCTCGACGGTGTCGGCTTCATCATCACCTACGCGACGGTGACAGCGCTGCTCTCGGCGATCGGCGCCATGTTCTGGATCAACGGCAGCCATGATCGCCGGATCCTGCTGGTGGTTTCGTTTCTGAGCGGCACCTGTGCGGTGTCGTTTGCGCTCTGTGGCATGGTTTTGCTGGGCAGGGGGCAGTGGGCGCTCGCGATCGCGCCCGACAATTGGGCCGAAAGGCTGAACTCCGTCGTGGCGGTGGCCTGCATGACAGGGCTCGGCGCCTTGACGCTCTCCCTCCACCATCTGCAAGCACAGATCGAACTGAAGGCCGAGACCATGACCGACCCGCTGACCGGGTTGATGAACCGCCGGGGATTAATGTCGCTCTATGGCGAGCGGAGTTTCGGTCCATTCATGTCCGTCGTCATGTTCGACCTCGACCACTTCAAGCGGACGAACGACGTCTACGGTCACCCGGTCGGCGACCAGGTGCTGTGCCGCTTCGCCGCCGTCATCAAGAAATATGCCCGGACCGGCGTCGACGCCTTTCGCCTGGGCGGCGAGGAATTTGCCGTCGTCATGTCGCGGATGACGGAGGAAAGGGCCTACGACCTCGCCAGCAAGATCGGCGTTGCCTTCGGCACCGAAATCGTTGCCACCCCGCTCGGCCCGTTGCGCAGCACGGTCAGCGGCGGCATCGGCTTTGGCGAGGCCGATGGCCGCAGCCTCGACGAGGTGCTGGCCGAGGCGGACATAGCGCTCTATGCCGCCAAGCGCGCCGGGCGAAATTGCGTCATCAGCCGCAAAGGCATGAGCAAGGCCGAACCGGGCAAGCCGGCCTTGCGCTCAGCGTAGTTACTCGGCCGCACCCAGATAATCCGACAGAGGCGGGCAGGAGCAGACCAGGTTGCGGTCGCCTGCAACATTGTCGATGCGCGACACCGGAGGCCAGTATTTTGCTGCCGTGTCGGCGTCACCGGCGGGATACGCCGCCTCCAGACGCGAATAGGGATGGGTCCACTGGCCGGCCAGCGCCTCGGCGGCGGTGTGCGGTGCGTTGACCAGCGGATTGTCGGCCAAAGGCCAGTCGCCCCTGGCGACTTTCGCTGCCTCTCCGGCGATGGCGATCATCGCCTCGCAGAAGCGGTCGAGTTCCCGCTTGGGCTCGGACTCGGTCGGCTCGACCATCAGTGTGCCGGCGACCGGGAACGACATGGTCGGCGCATGGAAACCATAGTCGATCAGGCGTTTGGCGACATCGTCGACACTGATGCCTGCGCTCTCCTTGAGCACGCGTGTGTCCAGGATGCACTCGTGGGCAATGCGATCGTGCCTGCCCTTGTAGAGGAGCGGGAAGTGCGGTGCGAGCCGCGTCGCCACGTAGTTTGCCGAGACGATCGCCGTCTCGGTCGCCTGCTTCAGGCCGGAAGCGCCCATCATGCGGATGTACATCCAGGTAATCGGCAGGATGGAAGCACTGCCGAAGGGTGCGGCCGACACGGCATGCGCCGAGCCTTCTGTGACATGACCCGGCAGATAGGGTCTTAGGTGCGCCCGTACGCCGATCGGGCCGACACCTGGGCCGCCGCCGCCATGCGGAATGCAGAAGGTCTTGTGCAGGTTCATGTGGCAGACATCGGCGCCGATGTCGCCGGGGCGAGCGAGGCCGACGAGGGCGTTGAGGTTGGCGCCGTCGAAATAGACCTGTCCACCATGCTCATGGATGAGGGCGCAGAGATGGCGCGCGCCTTCCTCATACACGCCATGCGTCGAGGGATAGGTGAACATCAGCGCCGCGAGATTCTTGGAATGCTCATTGGCCTTGGCCCTCATATCGTCCATGTCGATATTGCCATCCTCCAGGCAGCGCACGACGACGACGCTCATGCCGGCCATCGCCGCGCTCGCAGGATTGGTGCCATGTGCGGAAGATGGGATAAGGCAGATGGTGCGATGGCCTTCGCCGCGCGAGCGGTGATAGGCGCGGATGGCAAGCAATCCGGCATACTCGCCCTGGCTGCCGGCATTGGGCTGCAGGCTGACCGCGTCGAAACCGGTGATCTCAGACAGCCAGCCTTCCAGTTCGCCGGCCATGGCGCGGTAGCCGGCCGAATGGCTGGCCGGCGCGAACGGATGCAGGTTGGCGACGCTTGGCCAACTCACCGGCATCATCTCGGCGGCGGCGTTGAGCTTCATGGTGCAGGAGCCCAGCGGGATCATGGTGCGGTCGAGCGCCAGATCCTTGTCGGCCAGCCGGCGCAGGAAGCGCATCATCTCGGTTTCCGACTTGTTCTCGTGGAACACAGGTTGCGTCAGAAACTCCTTGCCGCGCGGCTTTCCCGGCACCGTGCTGTCGGCCGAGGGACCAGCCTTGGCGCCGAACAATGCCGCGATTGCGTCGAGATCGGCGTCGGTCGAGGTCTCGTCGAAGCTGATGCCGATATGGTCGGCATCGACGACGCGCAGCAGCCGGCCGGTCTTTTCGGCCGCAGCGGCTATCTGCGCCGCCTTGCCCTTCGCCTCCACCGTCACCGTATCGAAGCGGCTGGCGCCGATCACCGCCACGCCTGCCGCCTCGAGGCCGCCTGCCAGGCGGTTGGCCAGCGCGTGGATGCGCCCGGCAATCGCCTGCAGCCCGGCGGGGCCGTGCCAGATGGCATAGGCGGTCGCCATGTTGGCGAGCAACGCCTGCGCGGTGCAGATGTTGGAGGTCGCCTTGTCGCGGCGGATATGCTGTTCGCGTGTCTGCAAGGCAAGCCGGTAGCCTGGCCGGCCCTTGCTGTCAGTCGACTGGCCGACCAGGCGGCCGGGCATCAAGCGCGTCAGTCTGTCGGCGACGGCGCAATAGGCGGCGTGCGGGCCACCAAAGCCCATCGGCACGCCAAAACGCTGCATCGGGCCGACGGCGATGTCGGCGCCGAGCTTTGCCGGCGCGTCGGTCAGCGTCAGGCCGAGCGGGTCGGCGATGAACACGACCAGTGCGCCGGTGGCGCGCGCCTTGTCGATCGCTGCCTTGTGGTCGCCATAGACGCCGAACGTGTCTGGCCAGGAGACAAGCAGGGCGGCGGTGTTGTCGTCGATCGCCTCGCCGTCGATCTCGATGCCGAGCGGTTCGGCGCGGGTGCGCACCACGTCCAGCGTCTGCGGATGTGGCGTACCGGCTAGCGCCACCTTGGTGCGCTTGTCGCGGTGATGCCGCAAGGCGATGCCAACCGCTTCGGCGACCGCCGTTGCTTCATCGAGCAGCGAGGCCGACGCCACCGGCAGGCCAGTCAATTCGGCGACCAGCGTTTGAAAATTGAACAGCATTTCGAGCCGGCCCTGGCTGATCTCCGCCTGGTAGGGCGTGTAGGCCGTGTACCAGGCTGGGTTCTCGAACAGGTTGCGCTGGATGACCGGCGGCACATGGACGCCGTGGTAGCCGGCGCCGATGAAGCTCTTCAGCACCGTATTTTTCGCCATGATCGCCGACAGTTCGGCGAGCGCCTCCGCTTCGCTGGCCGGAGCAGGCAAGGCGAGCGGCTGGTCGAGGCGGATCGATCTCGGCACGGCCTGGCTGATCAGCGTCTCGATCGAGGGAACGCCGATGACGGCGAGCATTGCTCTGGTGTCGTTGACGCCCGGGCCGATGTGGCGGGCCATGAAGGGGTAGGGTGCTGCGGTCATGTGTCTAGGTCCTGATGTCAACCGATATGGGCTTTATAGGCGGCCTCATCCATGAGGCCGGCGAGTTGGCTTTCGTCGGCGAGCTTCATCTTCCACAGCCAGCCGGCGCCGGTCGCCGCCGAATTCACCAGCGACGGGTCCGACGACAGCGTCCCGTTGGCCTCGGTGATCTCGCCGTCGACGGGCGCATAGACGTCGGAGGCCGCCTTGACGGATTCGACCACCACGGCCGTATCGCCCTTGGCCAGCTTCTTTCCCGTCTCGGGCAGTTCGACGAAGACGAGATCGCCAAGCTGCTCCTGGGCGTAGTCGGTGATGCCGACGGTGGCGATGCCGCCCTCGACACGGAGCCATTCGTGATCTTCGGTGAAATAGGTTGTTGCCATCGGATTTATCCTTTGCGGTAGCGATGCGGTGTGAAGGGCAGGGAACTGATATCGACTGGGATCTTCGTGCCGCGCACATCGGCGAAAACCCGTGTGCCGGGCTTTGCCAGTGGCGTTGCGACATATCCCATGGCGACCGGATGACCGGCCGAGGGGCCGAAGCCGCCCGATGTGACATGGCCGGCAGGATTGCTGTCGGCATCAAACAGCGCGGCGCCGGCGCGCACCGGCTGGCGCCCGTCGGGCTTCAGCCCGACCCGCTTTTGCGCCGGTCCCCGCTCCACGGCGGCGCGCAGGGCGTCGGCGCCGATGAAAGCGCCGGTAGCGCGGATTTCTTTCGGGATCGCCCACATCAATCCGGCGCTGGCCGGGTCGGTCTCCGGCGTGATGTCCTGGCCGTGCAGGCAGAGCCCGGCCTCCAGCCGCAGGCTGTCGCGCGCGGCAAGGCCGATCCACAGTACGCGTTCATCGCCGAGCAATTTTGCGACGAGGTCGCGCGCATCGGCCTCCGGCAGGCCGATCTCGAAACCGTCCTCGCCGGTATAGCCGGAGCGGCTCATGAACCAGTTCTGCCGCGGTTCGACACCATGCATGAACAGCAGCGAGCCGGTCTCGATGCCGGCGCGGGAAAGGGCGGCCCAGGCTTCAGGGCCCTGGATGGCCAGGAAGACACGGTCGAGCGGCTCGACCTTGACGTCAAAATCCGCGGCAAGCGCACGCAAATGCTTTTCGTCGGCCACGGCGTTACCGGCGTTGGCGACCACCATGAACCTGGTATCGCCCAGCCTGGTGACGATCAGGTCGTCCAGGATGCCGCCTGACTCATTGAGGAAGAAGGACAGTTTGGACTGCGAGATTTCGAGTGCGGCGGCATCCAGGGGACAAGCGCGGTTGAGCAGCGCAACCGCCTCCGGCCCACTGACCTCGAACAGCTTCATATGCGAGATGTCGAAGAGGCCGGCATGCTCGCGGGTGTGAAGATGCTCCTTCATGACGCCGGCCGGATAGGTCAACGGCATCGACCAGCCGGCAAAGGCGCCAAAGCGCGCACCAGCGGCCACATGGATATCTTCGAGGGGAAGGTGTTTGGTGTCGTCGCCCGTCATGTCATCTCCAGAGTCGCACGCAATCGGTCGCGAATGGCGACCAGTCCGTGCCCCTCTGTCTGAAGCCTGAGAGACTCGCGCAACCGGAACTCTGTCAGCGGCGCTTACACCTTCGGCGCGGGGGCAAGCCCCGACTTTCCAGAGTGTCTTTCCCGTCTACGGTTCTTTTGCCTGAGAGATTTCGGGCGATTTCCCCTTCGGCGACAGCTTTCGCTGTTCTCTCCCGCAAACAGGTAGGACTCGCAAGAGCCCTCGACTCGTCATCCATAGCCTGTCGACGACACATTGTCACCTGTCAGCGACGTCTTTGATGCATGTCGTTTTCCCAGGGTGACATGCATTGGCTGACAAGTCTTCGCTAACCACGCCGTTTGCCGGTTTTTCAAGACACTGCTGATATCGTGGCGGCGGTGAGGCTTTTGGGCAGGCGCTTGCCGGCAGCGGACGGGGACGACAAATGGGCGAATTGATCATGAGCGCGCCGGTGGCGGGGCTGGCCTCGAAAAGCCGCATCACCAGGGAAGACGTGGCCATGTTGCGCCATGAAGTGTTCGGCGACGGCGTGGTGACGCGCGGCGAGGCCGAGGCGCTGTTCGCGCTGGACGCCACGGCCAAGGACAAGTGCCAGGAATGGCCTCCGTTCTTTGTCGAGGCCGTCACCGACTACATCGTCCACCAGGAGAAGCCGTCCGGCTACATCTCGCAGGACAATGCCGACTGGCTGATCCGCACGATCTCGCGTGACGGCATGGTCGACAGCCGAACCGAACTCGAGCTGCTGGTCCATGTGCTGGAAGAAGCAAGATCGTCGCCGAGCCAGCTTTGCGTCTATGCGCTGGAGCAGGTCGCCCACGCCGTCATCGACGGCAAGGGGCCGTTGATGCTCGGTGGTGCGTTGGTTCCCGGACTGATCGCCAAGGCGGAGGTCGAGCTTCTGCGCCGGATCCTCCACGCCCATGGCGGCGAAGGCAACATCGCCATCACCCGCGCAGAGGCCGAGGTGCTGTTCAAGATCAACGAGCGCACTGCTCAAGGACAAAACGATCCGCCCTGGAACGATCTGTTCGTCAAGGCGATCGCCAATTTCGTCATGTGCTCGGCCGGCTATGAGGCGCCGACACGCGATGTGGCGCTGCGCCGTGATGCCTTCCTCGAGCACGCCGATCCGGAAATCGGCGGTTTCTTCAGCCGCATGGTCTCCGGTGGCCTCGCCGGCATGATGGAGGCCTATCGCTCCCCCAGCGACATCGAAGCCGAGTGGGAAGCCAAGAACAGGGCGGCCGAGGCCCTGGCCCGCCGCGCCGAGACGATCGATGCCGGCGAAGCCGGCTGGCTGATCGAGCACATCGGGGTAGGCAGGCCTTTGTACGAGAACGAACGTGCGCTGCTGACGCTGATCAAGCACGCGTCACCGGAGATTCACCCGGCGCTTAAGCCGCTGCTCGACAAGGTTGCCTGAACCGGCGGGCAGCGCTCGCTACTCCCCCGGGCCGATCATTATTTTGCGGTGTGCGAATCAGATTCCACCGTACCAGTCGTAGCCATTGTCTTCCCAATAGCCGCCCCTGCCGCCGCCGACATTGGCGAAGCCGTCGACCAGCTCGATCTTGTAGAGATATTTCGGCATCTTGTAGCCGAGCTGACGCTCGACGCGGGCCCGCAGCGGCGCACCGTTCTCGACCGGCAGCGGCTTGCCGTTCAGGCCATAGGCAAGGATCGTCTGCGGGTGGCGGGCATCGATCAGGTCGATAGTGCCGTAATATTTGATGTCGCCCGACAGGCTGCGGTCGATCGTGTCGAGGCAATGGAACATGACGTAGCGCGCCTGCGGCTTGACCACTGCCTGGTCGAGCACCAGCGACAGCGGCGTGCCGGTCCATTTGGCGATGCAGCTCCAGCCTTCGACGCAGTCATGACGGGTAATCTGGGTGCGGCTCGGCATGTTCATCAACTGCTCGCGGCTGAGCGACAGCGGCTTTTCGACAAGGCCCGAAACCTCCAGCCGCCAGTCGGCGAAATTGTTGGCGAGCAAGCCCTTGTAGACGTCGTCATCGGGAGCCGTGACGCCGTTCGGCCGCTGCGGCTGGCGGATGTCGGCCTCGGTGAACTCCGGCGCCAGCGCGTCGCGTCCGGCGAGCAGGCGTTGCGCCCGGTATGTCAGGCCGTTGGCGTTTTCGAGGAAGCTGCGCAGGCCGCTGCCAATGCTCAGCTGGCTGTCGAAGGCGTCGCAGCCCGACAGCATGATGCCGGAGGCGCCAAGGCTGGCGCCCGTCAGGAATTTCCGGCGGCTGATCTCGAACTTCGCCATGTCAAGCACTCCTCTCGGTGGAATTGTCGTCGCGTGCAGGAGGATCGGTGCGGTACCAGCCGGTGATGATCGAGCGCAGTTCGTTGATCGGGCCGGCAGCCAGGATCATCAGGATGTGGACGATGAAGAAAGCGACCAGCAGCACCATGACGGTGAAATGGATGGTGCGCGCCGTCTGCCGGCCACCGAGCAGATCGTTGAGGAACGGCAGCACCGAGTCCATGCTCGGCGACATCGCGAGGCCGGTGATGATCATCAGCGGCAGCAGCACGAACAGCACGCCGCCATAGGCCATCTTCTGCAGCGTGTTGTATTCCCGCGTGTGGTGAAATTTGAGCTTGGCGTGGTCGACGATGTCTTGCGGCAGTCGCTTGAGATCGTTGAGGCGCGGCGCGAGATCGCGGCGCAGATGGCCGTTCACGGTGCTGGCGACCAGCCAGACAATCAAGGTCGTGGTCAGTATCCAGGCAAAGAAGAAATGGATGACGCGAGCGGTGCCCAGATCATAGTAGGACGGGATGGTCGCCCAGGATGGGAAGCCGCGCGCCGTTTCCTGGCCTGCCGGACCCGACCAGCCGAGCACGCCCGTCGTGTCGAAACGATGTCCGAAGACTTCGGTGTAGCCACGTGCACCAGCGTTGGTGTTCTCGGCGCCAATGGCGAAGATGGTGTTGTTGTAGTCGAAGCCCGACTGCTTGCCGATGTAGAGCTGCGGGCGGGCGTTGAAGATCTGCAGGCCGGAAAGCAGCATGAAGAACAGAGAGATGGCCCAGATCCAATGCGTCAGCCGCGTCCAGCGCGACTGGCGATAGATCAGCGTCTCATCCTTCGACGCGGCAGGGTCCGCTCCGGCGGTGGGTTGGCTTCTGGCAACCGATTCCATCTTGTCTCGTCTCCCGGCCTCGCGGCGTGACCTGCACGCTCATTGTCCTCCTGATACGTCGCTAACCAAACCGATGTTTCATCCGATCACGGAATTATTACGGGCTGCCCAGACTGACGGCGAGATTGACGGCTGCGGCGACGATGACCGTGTTGAAGAAAAACGACAGGATCGAATGGACGAGCACGACACAACGCATATGCGTTGTCGAGATGTTGGTGTCGGCAGTCTGCGCGGTCATGCCAATGACAGCCGAGAAGTAGAGGAAATCCCAGCCTTCCGGCCGCTTGTCGCCCGGGAACAGCAGCCCGCCGACAGGGATCTTCTTCTTGGTCTCAGCGTCGACCGCATCGCCGTCCATCCAGTAGACATGGGCATAGTGGAGCGCTGCCATGGCATGCATGGTGAACCAGCCGAGCGGGATCGACAACAGCGCGAAGCCAAGCTCGACAGGATGGCCCCTGTCCTTCTGATTGATCAGCAGGAACAGTGAAACAATGGCAACGACGACCACGACCAGCGTTACAGCGAAGATAACCAGCACCGGCTGGTCGGTGGCGCGCGCGTTCTTGCTGAGGTAGCGACCGGTAAGCCTTGGCATCTGGGCGACGACCAAAATGACATAGACGGCGAAGAACGCATTGGTGCCGATCGAATAAGGGAGTGGCGCGCGCAACAGCAGCGCAGCCGCCAGTGCGACGGCCCCTGTGCCGGCCGCCACGACGAATTGCTTGTGCCGATGCATTGGTGAATTGATCGAGGTGTCGGTGACCATGGCCCAGCTTTCGAAAAGCGCCCGGATCAGTCCGGTGTGGCGGATTTGAGCGCCCGCCGCAAGATGCGGTCAAGTTCACCGAGAAACCGCGAACGGTCCTGCGGCGCGAAGCTGGCATTGTAGCCCTTGCTTTCGCCGGTCTCGCGCAGATGCTGCTTGAGATCGCGCATCGCCACTGCCATGCCGATCGTTTCGGGTGTGAACGGGCGCCCGGTGGGCCCGAGCACATGGGCGCCGAGCGCCACCGCGCGGGCAGCCAGCGGAATGTCCGATGTGATCACGATGTCGTTGGTCCGCGCATTATCGACGATCCAGTCATCGGCGGCGTCGGCGCCCTTGGACACCACGACGTTGCGGATCATCGGATCGCGCGATGGCCGCAGGCCACCATTGGAGACGTAGGTAACGACGACGCCATGGCGCTCGGCGACCTTTTCCACCTCGGCCTTGACTGGGCAGGCATCGGCGTCGACGAGGATGGCGGGTGCAGGCATTTATTGTTCCAAAAGACATGGGGCCGGGCGATTTCGGCCGGCCCCATGGAGATAATCTGATCGGTTGTTACGCCGGCAAGGCCCCGGACTTCTTCGCAGTCCAGGTCGCCATATAATCCATCAGGCCGGGATTGAGGCAGTCATAGGGTTCCAGCCCGATTGACCTCAGCTGCGCGCGGATGCCGTCCATTCGCTTCGGGTCGACACCGGATTCGATGATCGACGAGACGAAGGCAGTGAAGCCCGGCGGCGACCAGCCGTCTTCCTGGAAGCGCTCGGGGTGGATGAACGACAGGCCCTTGAACGGGTGGTCGCGCTCGACCGGCCCGTGCATGTGGACGCCGCAGCCGGTGCAGGCATGGCGTTGGATCAGCGCACTGGGATCGACCACTTTGAGCTTGTCGCCGTTCTCGGTGACGGTCACATCGGCGGTGCCGGCCACGGCAACGACCGAGAACAGCGCGCCCTCCGGCTTCCAGCATTTGGTGCAACCACAAGCATGGTTGTGGGCGATCTGGCCCTTGACCTTCACCTTGACCGGCTTGCTGGTGCAGGCGCAAACCAGCGTGCCGCCGGCAAAGCTTGCACTCTCCTTGGGCAAGCCATTGTCGATTTTCGGATGCAGTTTTTCCGGCATTCTTTTCTCCTCCCAGTTGTGAACCACAAAGGTCGCAGGCCGGTTGGTCGGCGGCTTGTGGTCTTCTTCAGTAAACGACGACGCTTCGGATCGACTTGCCCTCATGCATGAGGTCGAACCCCTTGTTGATGTCCTCGAGCTTCAGCAAGTGGGTGATCATCGGGTCGATCTGGATTTTCTTTTCCATGTACCAGTCGACGATCCTGGGCACGTCGGTGCGGCCGCGCGCGCCGCCGAAGGCGGTGCCCATCCAGGTGCGCCCGGTCACCAGCTGGAACGGCCGCGTCGAGATTTCCTGGCCGGCACCGGCGACGCCGATGACGACCGACTTGCCCCAGCCGCGATGCGAGGCTTCCAGCGCCTGGCGCATCACCTTGGTGCTGCCGGTGCAGTCGAAGGTGTAGTCGGCGCCACCGATCTGGTCGGCGCCGCGCTTGGTCATGTTGACGAGGTGAGGCACGACATCGCCGTCGATCTCCTTCGGATTGACGAAATGCGTCATGCCGAACTTCTCGCCCCAGGCCTTCTTGTCGTTGTTCAAATCAACGCCAATGATCATGTCGGCGCCGGCAAGTTTCAGGCCCTGGATGACGTTGAGGCCGATGCCGCCGAGGCCGAAGACGACGGCAGTCGCGCCTTGCTCGACCTTGGCGGTGTTTATGACCGCACCGATGCCGGTGGTGACGCCGCAGCCGATGTAGCAGATCTTGTCGAAGGGGGCGTCGGGATTGACCTTGGCCACCGCGATCTCGGGCAACACGGTGAAGTTGGAGAAGGTCGAGCAGCCCATATAGTGAAAGATCTTGTCCTTGCCGATCGAGAAGCGCGATGAGCCGTCGGGCATCAGGCCTTGCCCCTGCGTGGCGCGGATGGCGGTGCAGAGGTTGGTCTTGCGCGACAGGCAGGACGGGCACTGGCGGCATTCGGGCGTATAGAGCGGGATGACGTGGTCGCCCTTCTTGACCGAGGTGACGCCCTTGCCGACGTCGACGACGACGCCGGCGCCCTCATGGCCGAGGATGGCCGGAAAAAGCCCTTCGGGATCGGCGCCCGACAGCGTGAACTCGTCGGTGTGGCAGATGCCGGTCGCCTTGATCTCAACCAGCACCTCGCCGTCGCGCGGGCCATCGAGGTCGACCTCCATGATCTCCAGCGGCTTTCCGGCGGCGACAGCGACAGCGGCGCGCGTTTTCATCAGGCAATTCCTCCATAGGCGATTTTTGCCCAAGCTTTCAGGTTTTAATGATGCGATCAACTGGAAGCTGGTTCCAGGCTTGGGCCAGTGCGGAGAATTTTATCCCAAATCGATTGAAAGACCGCGATTGACCCGGCCGGCTTGACCACGCCGACACAGGCCATAAAAGGAACGGCCGACCCGAGGGATATTTCGCATGTTCACCAAGATCCTCATCGCCAACCGCGGCGAGATTGCCTGCCGTGTGATCAGGACGGCGCGCAAGATGGGCATCGCCACCGTCGCGGTCTATTCCGATGCCGATCGTGATGCCGTGCATGTCGAGATGGCCGATGAGGCGGTGCATATCGGGCCTTCGCCGGCCGCGCAGAGCTACCTCGTACCGGAGAAGATCATCGCCGCCTGCAAGGAGACGGGAGCGCAGGCCGTGCATCCTGGTTACGGCTTCCTGTCCGAGCGGGCGGCGTTTTGCGAGGCGCTCGAAGCGGAAGGCATCATCTTCATCGGCCCGAAGCCCAAGGCGATCAAGGCGATGGGCGACAAGATCGAATCGAAGAAATTCGCCAACGCCGCCAAGGTTTCCACCGTGCCCGGCTGGCTCGGTGTCATCGAGAATGCCGACCATGCCGAAAAGATCGCCGGCGAGATCGGATATCCCGTGATGATCAAGGCCTCGGCCGGCGGCGGCGGCAAGGGCATGCGCATCGCCTGGAGCCAGGCGGAAGTGCGCGACGGCTTCGACCGGGCGCGCTCGGAAGCCAAGAGCTCGTTCGGCGACGACCGCGTCTTCATCGAGAAATTCGTCGTCGATCCGCGGCATATCGAAATCCAGGTGCTGGCCGACGCGCATGGCAATGCACTCTATCTCGGCGAGCGCGAATGCTCGATCCAGCGCCGCAACCAGAAGGTCGCCGAAGAGGCGCCATCGTCGTTCCTCGACGCCAAGACACGCAAGGCCATGGGCGAGCAGTCGGTTGCGCTGGCGAGGGCCGTCGACTATCAGAGCGCCGGCACGGTGGAGTTCATCGTCGACAAGGACAAGAACTTCTATTTCCTTGAAATGAATACACGATTGCAAGTCGAGCACCCGGTGACGGAGCTCGTCACCGGCATCGACCTGGTCGAACAGATGATCCGCGTTGCCGCCGGCGAAAAGCTCGCCTTGAAGCAAAGCGATATCCAGCTGAACGGCTGGGCCGTGGAAAGCCGGCTCTATGCCGAGGACCCATACCGCAATTTCCTGCCCTCGATCGGCCGGCTGACGCGCTACCGGCCGCCGGAGGAAGGGCAATTCGGCGATATCGTCATCCGCAACGACACCGGCGTCACCGAAGGCTCCGAGATTTCGATGTTCTATGATCCGATGCTCGCCAAGCTGTGCACCTGGGCACCGACGCGCATCGAGGCCATCGATGCCATGTCGGAAGCGCTCGACAGCTTTGTCGTCGACGGCATCGAGCACAACATTCCGTTCCTCGCCGCCCTGATGCAGCATCCGCGCTGGCGGGAAGGGCTGATATCGACCGGTTTCATCGCGGAGGAATATCCCGACGGCTTTGCGCCAATCGTGCCGAACAACGATGAGAAAGCCGTGCTGGCGTCGATTGCGACCGCGGTGGAACTGCTGCGCCGCGACCGGCTCGACCGGCTCGGCGGGCGCCTGGCGCCGCATTCGGGAGCGCTGAAGCGCGACTGGGTGGTGAAGATTGGTGAAGACTATCTGTCGGCGTCCATCCTCGAAGGCATGATCTCTATTCCGATGGAAATCGATCTGTCGATCGAGGGCGGCAAGGCGCTGACCGTCGCCTCAGACTGGCGTCCGGGCGACCTGATCTGGCGCGGCGCGGTCGGCACGCACAAGATCGTCGCTCAGATCAGGCCGGTTGCCAATGGCTTGCGCATCGCCTGGAAAGGCATGTCGGTGACCGCGCGGACCATGTTGCCACGCATCGCCGAACTGGAAAGGCTGATGCCGGAGAAGGTGGGGCCGGATACGTCGAAACTGCTGCTTTGCCCAATGCCCGGCCTTGTCGTGTCGATTGCCGTTGCCGAAGGCCAGGAGGTCAAGGCCGGCGAGACGCTGGCCGTCGTCGAAGCGATGAAGATGGAAAACGTGCTGCGCGCCGAACGCGATCTTGTCGTTGCGAAACTCAACGCCAAGCCAGGCGACAGCTTGGCCGTCGATGCGGTGATCATGGAATTTGCCTGAGATTGTTTGGAAACCTTAAGGCGAGCCGGGCAGGCAGCTGCAAGCCTGTGGTCAGCGGCGGTTTGTGCTGGACTGGTATCGCCCGGTCCCGGACAATACATCTCCATCGACTCAAGTCCTTCGGGCAGCGCGAAAAACCATGGCAGATGACAGACTTCCCCGTGATCCCCTGATGCGCGAAGCCGCGATAGCGGCTGCGCGGCCGGAGGCGCCTGCGCGGCCGTTCGTCCATCTGCGCGTGCATTCGGCCTATTCGCTGCTGGAAGGCGCCTTGCAGATCGGCAAGGTGGTGGCCCATGCGGTCAAGGACGAGGCCCCGGCGATTGCCGTCACCGACACCAACAATCTGTTCGGCGCGCTCGAATTCGCGCAGAAGGCGGTGAAGGACGGGATCCAGCCGATCATCGGCTGCCAGATCGCGGTCGCCTTTTCCGGCGAGAACAGCGATGGCCAGCGCGACCGCAGGCGGCAAGGTCCGGATATGCGGCCGGT
Source organism: Mesorhizobium sp. P2_D5 (assembly GCF_056404355.1). Classification (NCBI taxonomy): domain Bacteria; kingdom Pseudomonadati; phylum Pseudomonadota; class Alphaproteobacteria; order Hyphomicrobiales; family Phyllobacteriaceae; genus Mesorhizobium; species Mesorhizobium sp. P2_D5. The sequence goes on along the minus strand of NZ_JBFUEE010000004.1, from coordinate 456,676 downwards.
CGTCCTGATCGCGGCGACTGAGGTCGGCTACGCCAATCTGGTGAGGTTGGTCAGCCGCGTCTATCTCGAGACGCCGCCAGGCGAGGCGGTGCACCTGACCACCGACATGATGGAGGGCTATTGCGACGGGCTGATCTGCCTCAGCGGCGGGCCGCGCGGCCCGGTCGGCTTTGCGCTCAAGGAAGATCGCCGCGACCTTGCCGAGGCACGGCTCCTGACCCTCAAGGCGATGTTCGGCGACCGGCTCTATGTCGAGCTGGACCGGGTTTCCGGTTATGATCGCGTGATCGAGAAATCTTCGATCGATCTCGCCTATGCCCATGAATTGCCGCTGGTCGCCACCAACGAGGCCTTCTTCTCCGCGCGCGACGACTATGACGCGCATGACGCGCTGATCGCCATCGCCGAGGGCTCGGTCGTCGCCGCAGACAATCGCCGGCGGCTGTCGCCGGACAATTTCCTGCGCAGCCAGGCAGACATGGCCAGGCTGTTCGCCGACCTGCCGGAGGCGATCGACAACACGGTCGAGATCGCGCTACGCTGTTCCTACTATCCCAAGAACCGCAACCCGATCCTGCCGCGCTTCACGGGCGGCGATGTCGCCGACAATGACGCAGCCGTGCAGGCGGAAGCCGACGAACTGGCCCGCCAGGCGCATGAGGGGCTCGACGCGCGGCTGGCCGCGCACGGGCCGACACCAGGCTACACGGTCGAACAATATCGCGAGCGGTTGAATTTCGAGCTTGGCATCATCACCAAGATGAAGTTCCCCGGCTACTTCCTGATCGTCGCCGACTTCATCAAGTGGGCCAAGGCGCAAGGCATCCCGGTCGGGCCGGGCCGCGGATCGGGAGCCGGGTCGCTGGTCGCCTATTCGACGACCATCACCGACATCGATCCCCTGCGCTTCTCCCTGCTGTTCGAGCGCTTCCTCAACCCCGACCGCGTATCGATGCCCGACTTCGACATCGACTTCTGCCAGGATCGCCGCGAGGAGGTGATCCGCTATGTCCAGCAGAAATACGGTCGCGACCAGGTCGGCCAGATCATCACCTTCGGTACGCTGCAGGCGCGCGCCGTGCTGCGCGACGTCGGCCGCGTGCTGCAGATGCCCTACGGCCAGGTCGACAAGCTTTCCAAGATGGTGCCTCAGAACCCGGCCAATCCGGTCAAGCTAGCCGACGCCATCGCCAACGAGCCGCGCTTTGCCGAAGAGGCCGAGCGGGAGCCGATCGTCCAGACGCTGCTCGACATGGCGCAAAAGCTGGAGGGCCTCTACCGCCACGCCTCGACGCACGCCGCCGGCATCGTCATCGGCGACCGGCCGCTGTCGGAACTGGTGCCGATGTACCGCGATCCGCGCTCGGACATGCCGGTCACCCAGTTCAACATGAAATATGTCGAGCAGGCCGGGCTGGTGAAGTTCGACTTCCTCGGCCTCAAGACGCTGACGGTGCTCGAAACGGCAGTCAAGCTGATCCGCCGGCGCGGCATCGAGATCGACCTGGCCACGATCCCGCTCGACGATCCCGAGACCTATGCCATGCTGTCGCGCGGCGAGGTGGTCGGCGTGTTCCAGGTGGAAAGTGCCGGCATGCGCAAGGCGCTGATCGGCATGCGGCCGGACTGCATCGAGGACATCATCGCCCTGGTCGCGCTGTATCGGCCGGGACCGATGGAGAACATCCCGACCTACAACGCCAGAAAGCATGGCGAGGAGGAGATGGCGTCGATCCATCCCAAGATCGACCACCTGGTGAAGGAGACGCAGGGCGTCATCGTCTACCAGGAACAGGTGATGCAGATCGCGCAGGAGCTTGCCGGCTATTCGCTCGGCGAAGCCGATCTGCTGCGCCGCGCCATGGGCAAGAAGATCCGCGCCGAGATGGACAAGCAGCGCGAGCGCTTCGTCTCGGGCGCGGTCGAACGCGGCGTCGGCAAGCCGCAAGCCGACTTCATTTTCGACCTGCTGGCCAAGTTCGCCGACTATGGTTTCAACAAGTCGCACGCCGCCGCCTACGCGGTGGTTTCGTACCAGACTGCCTATCTCAAGGCGCACTATCCGGTCGAGTTCCTCGCGGCATCGATGACGCTCGACATGGGCAACACCGACAAGCTCGCCGATTTCCGCCAGGACGCGCTGCGCCTTGGCATCGAGGTATTGGCTCCGTCGGTGATATCAAGCTTCCGCGCTTTCGAGGTCGGCGAGAACCGTATCTACTATTCGCTGGCCGCGCTGAAAGGTGTCGGCGACGCGGCGGTCGAGCATATCGTTGCCCAGCGCGGCGAAAAGCCATTCAAGAACCTCGCCGATTTCTGCGAAAGGGTCGATCCCAAGATTGTCGGCAAGCGCGTCTTCGAAAGCCTGATCATGGCCGGCGCGCTCGATTGCTTCGGCCACGACCGTGCTGCGATGATGGCGGGCGTCGAACGCATGATGGGGCTGGCATCGCTGGCGCAGCAGAACGCGGTCTCCGGCCAGCACGATATCTTCGGCGCCTCGCTCGGCGCACAGTCGCAGGCGCTCAATCTGCCGGCGACCGATCCATGGCTTGCGGCCGATCGGTTGCACCGCGAATTCCAGGTGGTCGGCTTCTATCTCTCCGCCCATCCGCTCGACGAGTACAAGGCGGCCTTGCAGAAGATGCGGGTGCAAAACTGGGCCGAGTTTTCGGCGGCCGTCAAGCGCGGGGCGGCCGCCGGACGGCTGGCCGGCACGGTCACCTCCAAGCAGGAGCGCAAGACGCGCACCGGCAACAAGATGGGCGTCGTCGCCTTTTCCGATACGTCCGGCCAGTATGAGGCCGTGCTGTTTTCCGAAGGACTGGCGCAGTATCGCGACCTGCTCGAGCCCGGCCGCTCCGTCGTCATCACCGTTGCGGCCGAAGACAGGCCGGAAGGCGTCAATTTGCGCATCAACTCGGTGCAATCGCTGGAGGACGAGGCAAGCCGCATCCAGAAGGCGTTGCGCATTTTCGTACGCAATGCGGCGCCGATCGGCACGCTGGCCGGCCAGCTTTCAGTGAGGGGCGAAGGCCAGGTCAGCTTCGTGCTGATCAAGGAAGATGGCGAGGGGGAGATCGAGATCGAGCTGCCCAATCGCTACCGGATCTCGCCGCAGATCGCCTCGGCGATGCGCGCCGTGCCCGGCGTGGTCGAAGTGGAACTGGTGTGACCTCCGCTCTTGAGGGCCGGCGGCAGGTGTCGCGAACGCCGCCGCGATCGTCATGAAAGCGGGGGAAGACAGCTCAACAATCGCGCAGCTGCGCGACAGGCTGCGCAGGCTCTATCACGGACGCACCCCGGCGGCTTTCCGCTTCCAGGTGGTGGCTGTCGTCATCGACCTCGCCATCATTGCCTTCTTCATCGCGACCCCGGTTCTTCAGGACAAGCCGTCATTCCTCTGGCTCGACTATGCGGTGGCCGCGCTGGTTGCTGCCGACATGGCCGCCCGCCTACTGGCGTCCAACGACATGTTTCGGCTGATGAAGCAGCCGACATCGTGGGTCGATGGCTTCATCCTCTTGACGCTGCTGATGCCGACGGCGCTCGCCAATCTCGGCTTCCTGCGCATTCTGCGGTTGTGGTCACTGTCGCGCAACGGGTCGTTGTGGCGGCATTTCGAGATGCGCGGACTGCGGCCCTGGCGCGAGGCGAGCCAGGCGGTCATCAACCTACTGACCTTCCTGTTCGTCATCACCGGCTTCGTCTACACGTTCTTCTTCCGCACCGGGACGGGGCTCGAAAACTATATCGATGCCCTTTATTTCACTGTCGCCACAGTGACGACCACAGGCTTCGGCGACATCGTCCTGCCGGGCATGGCCGGCAAGTTGACCGCGATCGCCACCATGATCATCGGCATTTCGCTGTTCGTGAGGTTGGCGCAGGCGCTGTTCCGTCCCAGCAAGGTCTTCTTTCCCTGTCCGCAGTGCGGGCTGCAGCGGCACGAGCCCGACGCCGTCCACTGCAAGGCCTGCGGTCATCTCCTCAACATACCCGACGACGGCAATTGACGGGCTGGAGGACCCATCCCGCTGGAGTAAGGATGCTATCCGCTCAGAACTGCGGGCCACCTATCTGGCTGTAGTTGACGCCGCCGAAGCTGATGCCGGTCAGGCCGGGAGCCGCCATCTTGCGCTTGTGACCATCGCGGCAGTCGAACACGGGCCACTCCGTCTGTTTGCAAGGTATCTCGCGGCACATTCGGCTCAGGCAATCGCCCTCGGTGAGCAAGAACAGGCTGTTGCCCAGACGCCGAACCGTGCTTCCGTCGTCGGAACGCCAAGTCCAGGGAATGCGCAGCGAGGAAACGAAATCGCCGACAAGGCCACCGGTCCCGGAATGCGCGCGCAGGCTTGTTCGATAATGCGCCATGGACGCGGAATAGTCGGCCACGATCGTCGGGCCATAGGAGGAAGCCATAGGGCCACCCGACTCGAGAAGGTGCGTTCCCGCTTCGGCTTCCGCCTTGCCGGTGGCTACCAGTGTCGACATCAGTAAAACAGCGACGATCACAAGAGGCATCGTTGCACCATCTCACGCTTGCTCTCTGTTTCCAGGAGCGTCTCATCCCGCCGCCCCAGCTACAAGGCGGCAACGTCGGATCAGGGCACGAAATTCTCGTAGACTCAATCTCCCCCGGACTGGATCAGGGTCTAGGACGCGGCGATCTTCACCGGTTGTGGCGCTTTTCGCTGCAGATTGAGCAGATTGCCCATCAGAATCAGCAGTGCGCCACCGGCGGTGAAGGCGTCGATCTGCTCCTGATAGAGCAGCCAGCCGATCAGCGCCGATAGCGGCACGCGCAGGAAATCCATCGGCGAAATGACGGTGGCGTCGGCATAGGCAAGCGCACGGGCCATGCAGAAATGCGATGACATGCCAGTGAAGGCGATCAGCAGGATCCAGGGCCACAGCTCCAGCGGCGGGTTGCGCCATTCATAGAGCGCCGGCACGAGGCCGAGTGCCGACTGAATGATCAGCATCCAGAAGATGATGCGCACGACGCTATCCGTGCGCGTCAGCGACTTGACCAGCACCAGCGATATGCCGAAACAGACGGCGGCACCGAGCACGACAAGATGACCGGGATCGACGGCGCCGACGCCGGGGCGGACGATGATCACCACGCCGATCAGCCCCAGCACAATCGCTGCAAGTCTGGGTCGGGAGAGCCTTTCGCCAAGAAAAGTCACCGCCAGGATTGCCGTCCAGATCGGTGTGGTGAATTCGATCGAGATCAACACCGCCAGCGGGATCAGCGTCAGCGCGTAGAGCCAGGCCGCCTGGCCGGTATAATGGATGACGTTGCGGGCGATATGGGCGACGGGGCGCTGCGTGCGCATGGCTGCAAAGCCGCCGCTCATCATCACCAGTGGCAGAAGGATGAAAAAGCCGATCACCGAGCGCAGTTCCAACACCTGGAAGACGTTGAGCTCGGCTGTCGTGGCGCGGCCGGCGACCGACATCGCCAGGAACGAGGCGATCGACAGCGCCATCCAGAATGCGGCCTTGGGGATGGAGGGGGTAGGGACCATGCCCGCTATCTCGCAGGCCGGGGCTTTTGCCGCAATCGCTAGAAGCTGCATTCTTCTGGGCCAGTCGCAATGGCTGGATGTTGCAAATCAGTCATGCTGCGGGCGGAACCTGATAACGGCAAGGGGCGTTGAGTCTCGATATTGCCGTGCCTTGCCTTGCGAGCCGTCCTGCCTTTTCGAAATCGATAGGGAGAGCTTCGATGAGATCATTCGCGCAATTCGCGCTTGCTGGCTGTCTGTTGGCTGCGGCTGGCGCGGCACATGCCGACGAAGGGAAATTTCTTCAGTCGTTCCAGGGCAATTTCGCCGGCAAGGGCATCGTCAAGGTCACCACCGAGGCACCGACGGTGAACGTGTCCTGCACGTTCAAGTCCAACGCCACGTCGACCTCGCTGTCGCTGGACGGCAATTGCCGCGGGCTGGTTATGGTGACGCGCGCCATCAGCGCGGACCTGACATCCAGCGGTGCGAAGTACAGCGGCACCTATGTCGGCTCTCGCACAGGGCCGGCAAAGCTCAACGGCAGCCGCTCGGGCAACGCGATCAATCTCGGCATCCGCTGGGCCAAGGCGGTCAACGGTGATCGAAAGGCCCAGATGAAGGTCGAGAAGCGAGGCGAGAACGGCATGCGGTTGACCGTCACCGACACCGACCCGAAAACCGGCAGGAGCGTGGTGACGAGCAGGATCGATCTGCAGCGCACGTGACGAGCGTGCCGATGTTCAGGTGAGGCCGGCCTTCCAACGGTGATATCCTGCGCTTGCGGCGCTCAGGTGCTTTAAGTACGCACCGCTCCGGTTCCCGGCAGCCACCATTCTCGGCGCGGCCTGATGTGAATCTCAACAAACCCAACAAGCAAGGTCAGTCCTCGAGCGGCTCCGGCGGATGGGCGTCGCGGCCCTTGCCGAATGTATAGCCGGTCTCCACCGCTCTGCGGCCGAACTTGTCGCGCAGGGCATCGATGGCGCTTTCAGCCATGGCGCGTTTGCGCGACTGGACGTCTACCAGGTCGGGCGGGTCGGCCTTGTCATCGTCCGAGAGGTCGCTGACGCCGATACCGAGCAGCCGATATTTCGTGCCGTCGGTTTCTTTGCGCAGGAGTTCCACCCCGGTCTGGAAGATGCGATCGGCGAGCCGGGTCGGGTCGCCGAGCTGGCGGTTGCGCGTGCGCAGCTTGAAATCCTGTGTCTTGAGCTTCAGCACCACGGTGCGCCCAGCGATGCCGGATTTCTTCAGCCGTGCCGAGACCTTTTCCGAAAGCCCCCTCAGCACCGCGACAAGCTCTTCGAGCGAAGCAATGTCGGTGTCGAAGGTGGTTTCGGCCGATACGCTCTTGGCATCCTGGTCGGGATCGACGCGGCGGACGTCCTCTCCGCGCGAAAGGCGGTAGAGCCGGTCGCCCATCGTGCCGTAGCGGCGCATCAGGTCGCCACGATCCATCTGCTGCAGCTGGCCGATGGTGCGGATGCCATCGCGTTCCAGCGTGGCGTTGAACGCCTTGCCGACACCCCAGATCATCGTCACCGGCTGGGCTGCCAGGAAGCCGACCGCCTCGGCCTCGCCGATGACCGAGAATCCGCGCGGCTTGCGGAAATCGGACGCTATCTTGGCGAGGAACTTGCAGTAGGACAGGCCGGCTGAAACGGTGATGCCGATCTCCTTCTCGACCGCAAGCGCGAAGCGCGCCAGCACTACTGCCGGAGGCAGGCCGTGGAGACGTTCGGTGCCGGCGAGGTCGAGAAATGCCTCGTCGATCGAGAGCGGCTCGACCAGCGGTGTCAGCGCCTGCATCATGGCGCGCACCTCGCGGCCGACGTGCACGTATTTTTCCATGTTGGGGCTGATGACGACCGCCTCGGGACAGGCTTCGAGCGCCTTGAACATCGGCATTGCCGAGCGCACGCCCTGGATGCGGGCGATGTAGCAGGCGGTGGAGACGACGCCGCGCTTGCCGCCGCCGATGATCAGCGGTTTGTCCTTGAGTGCTGGATTGTCGCGCTTTTCGATCGCCGCGTAGAAGGCGTCGCAATCGATATGGGCCAGATGCAGCCGGTAAAGCTCCGGATGGCGCGCCAGCCGGGGGCTGCCGCAGCGTTCGCAGCGGCGCGTCAGGCTGCGCTGAAACGTCAGGCAGTCGCGGCAAAAACCGTGATCGGGATTGTTGACAGGGGCCGCCATCGCTGCGAACATAAAGAGAACAGAAGCAATGGTACGACAGTGCAAGGCCTGCGACAAGGCTGGCCTGGGGAGAACGCATGAGCACGACCATAGCGCCGCTGGTGCCCGAACTCTGGGCGGATTTCGAGGACCTCTTCGGCAAGCAGGGCGCCTGTTATGGCTGCTGGTGCACGCATTTCCGGCTGGCGCCGGCGATACGGCGTGAGAGCAGCCGGGAACGCAACAAGGACCACATCAAGGCGCGCATCGAAGCCGGTCCGCCGCCAGGCCTGCTGGCATTCGAAGACGGCAAGGCGGTCGGCTGGATGCAGATCGGGCCACGCGCCGACGTGCCCGAATGGAACAATCAGGGCAGGGGGTCGGCACCAGTCGATGCCGCCGACGCCATGGATCCGGCCGTATGGGCGATCTCGTGCTTCTTCATCCGCACCAAGGCGCGCGGCAGAGGCATCACGCATCGCTTGGTCGAAGGCGGTATCGATTTCGCCCGCAGCAACGGAGCCCGGTTGGTCGAGGCCTGCCCGATAGACCTGTCCCGGGATTCGCGTTCGATCGGCCTGTTCGTCGGCTCGTCGCGGGTGTTCGAGAAGGCCGGTTTCGAGCGGCTCGTAGAGCGCAAGGCCGGCCGGCCGCTGATGCGGCTTGTGCTATAATCAGTTTTGCACCTTGGCGGCGTTGTATCTCACCTTGCGGTTGTGGCGGTAATTTCATACCAGACGAACGAGGCGTTCCTTCCAAGACGCGTTGCACGGAAACGGATTCAGTCGACGCGCTTTGGGCTTTTGTTTTATGCATGTCGTTGTCCCAAACCGCTGTGCGCTTTTGGGCACTATTAGGTCAAACGGAGAATTCGTGTGAACCGTGCCCTGCCATTCGTTTTTCTTCTTGCGTTGAGCGCGCCTGCTTTCGGCCAGACCGTCGACAGTCTGGGTGCGAAGCAATTGTCCGAAGACCTGGCCCGCTATGTCGGCAAACAGGCGCTCGACAAAGGCATTCTGAAGGTGTCGCTGGAAGGCGATGCCTACAAGATCTTGTTTGATTTCAAGGCGCTTGCCGGATCACTGCCCGATCAAAAGCTGCTGAAAGTCGACGTTGCGCCCTATGCCTTGATGGTCAAACCGCGCAGCGACGGATCCTGGGATGTCTCGATGGATTTTTCGCAGAGCGCCTCTTTCGAGTTCAACGGGCCCGAGGGTCTGCAAAGCACGCAGTTTTCGATCAAGGACGGCAAGGGTTCCGGCGTCTACGACCCCAATCTTGCGGCCTTCACCAGCGGCAGCAGCTCGATGGCCGGTATGACGATGGCATCGAAGGATGCCAAACAGCATATGGAAGCGAGCACCGGCGCCGGCACAGCAACGATCACCGCGACCAAGTCCGCGACCGGGGGTGTCGATTTCACAACATCGCAAAAGGTGTCTGATTTCGTCGAAACGATCAATTTCGACGATCCTGAAAGCGGACTGAAATTCCCCGTCAACGTCAAATCGCCGGAGCTGTCGGTCGAGGCCAGCGGCAAGGGAGTGCGGACAAAGCCGCTGCTCGATCTCCTGGCGTTTGCCGTGGCCAATGAAGACGAGACGACGCTGAAGGCAAACCAGGCGCAACTCAAATCGCTTCTGCTCGCCGCCTTGCCGGTTTGGGAGCATGTCGAGGGAACCTATGGCTTCAAGGATTTCACGGTGGAAAGCCCGGTCGGCAATTTCGGCGCGACGCAGCTCAGCACTGCGTTCGGGTCCGACGGCGTCGCCCAGAACGGCAAGATTACCTATGCCATCAAGGCGTCGGGGCTGACCGTGCCGCAACAGCTTCTGCCGAGCTGGAGCGTTGCGCTGTTGCCCACCGATGTCGACCTGAACTTCGGCGGCGCCAATATCGATCTCGACAGCATGGCGAAGAAGGCGATCGAAGCCTTTGATCTCAATCAGAATCCGCCGCTGCCGGCTGATTTGGGCGATCAGCTCAAAGCCGACTTCATGGCCAAGACGCCGAAGGTCGTTATCGGCCACAGCACCGTGAAGAACAAGGATACCGAGATCGCCCTGGAAGGCGAAATGACCTTCCCCGACGAGAAGCCGGAGGCAAGCTTGACAGTCGACGTCACCGGCTTCGACAAGCTCGTCGAGGGCCTGCAGACGGCGGCAAAGTCGGAGCCGGAGGTGGCGCAGTACGTACCCGCCGCTCTCATGGTGAAGGGTTTTGGCAAAACGCTGCCAGATGGACGCATCGAATGGGTCGTCAACGCCAAGGCCGACGGTTCAGTCATGGTCAACGGCGTCATGGTCAAGCCGGCCGATCCGGCCGTGGACGACAGTGTCGATGACAGCGGCGACGACAGTGGGGACGACAGCGGCGGGGCAGGGGCGAAACTGAACCCCTGAGGGCCACGCCTTTAAAGACGCACTTCCGGACGGAAAGCCGTTTCACACTTTTCCTGGAATTGCGTTAGAACCCCAGCGCGTTCGCAATCTTCGGCGCGGCTTCGTGCCAGTCCTGGACGACGATGATGTCGTCCGGCACCGGCGGCAGGAATGCGCGCAGCGAATTGTCGGCCATCAGATGGAACAGGCCGGCATCGGCGACGGATGCCCGCACCGATGCCAGATTGTGCGGCTGATCGTCGACGAAAACCACCGGCCGGCCGGTCTTGCCGCGAAGCCTGGCCACTGCCGGTCCCTTGGCCATTTCAGTGGTCAGGAGCGGGTAGCTCAGCCCGAGTGCATCGAGATGGGCGCGACGCGCGGCGCGGTGCTTGTGCGGCATGGCCGTCAGCAGAATGATCTCGGCGCGATCGCCCAATCCCGTCAGGGCATCCGCGGCACCGTCGGTGATCCTCTGCCAGTCGGCTTGGGCGTCAAAGAAATCGCCCAGAAGTGCTGTGACTTCTGGCTGTTCGATCAGGCGGCCGCTCGCCGTCTCGGCGATGTTGCCGGTCAGCCGGAACGAGGCCAGCGTCAGGCCGAAACCACGCGCCTTGAGGAAATGCGGGAAAGGGCGGATGAATTCGAGCACCACGTCGTCGACATCGAGCACCAGCAGCGGGCGGCTGTCCGCCGCCAGTTCCTCGATCTGGCGCGCTGTTTCGGGATCATCGCTCATATGGAATGCTCATGGTTGTCGTCGCCCAGCGGCAGCGCCCGCAAGGCCTTGCCGACAGCTGCCGGCGGCGTGCCGGTTTCCTGGGCAAAGCGCATCAGCGTCGGCTCGTGGGCGAGAATGAACTGCAGGACGCCAGCCAGGAATCCTGGTTCGCCGGCAGCCTTGCGGATCGAATGCGCCTCGATGCCGGTGATTGCCAGAAAGCGCGGCAACAGCTCCGGATCGGAGGCGACGAAGCCCAGAGCCTTCACTGCAATCGATTCCGCTTCCTCGCGCATTGACGCTGCGTTTGCCATCACTACCTTCGGTGTGTGGAATGAGTCTCTCCCGCAGTAATGGCAAGAGATGCTTGCGGCAAGCCATTAGAGCGGCGCCCGAGGTGGAATCCAGACAGCTTTTTGCGCCACGGATTTCCGTTTCGTCAATGATATTGCCGTAGAGTGACGCAGGGTTTGGTGCGTCTTTCAGATGGACGCATGACGGCTGCCTTCGAGCGGAAGGACGGCCGGGACGGGATATCGATGCCGAAGAAGGTCATGATCGTCGAGGACAATGAGCTCAATATGAAGCTCTTTCGGGACCTCATCGAAGCAAGCGGTTACGAGACCGTGCGCACCCGCAACGGCCTGGAAGCGCTCGATCTGGCGCGCAAGCACCGGCCGGATCTCATCCTGATGGACATCCAGTTGCCTGAAGTGTCGGGGCTGGAGGTGACCAAATGGCTGAAGGAGGATGACGAGTTGCACGTCATCCCGGTCATCGCGGTGACCGCCTTCGCGATGAAAGGCGACGAGGAACGCATCCGCCAGGGTGGCTGCGAAGCCTATATCTCCAAGCCGATCTCGGTGCCGCGTTTCATCGAAACCATCAAATCCTATCTGGGCGATGCGTGATGCGCCCTTCCAGCCAAGCCGGAGCCTTGTGACATGACTGCACGGATCCTCGTCGTCGACGACATCCCTGCCAATGTGCGGCTGCTGGAGGTCCGGCTGCTGGCCGAATATTTCGAGGTGTTGACCGCCACCAACGGGCCGGACGCCATCGAGACCTGCGAGAATGGCAAGGTCGATGTCGTGCTGCTCGACGTGATGATGCCCGACATGGACGGGTTCGAAGTCTGCCGACGGCTGAAGAGCGACCCGGCGACGTCGCACATTCCGGTGGTGATGATCACCGCGCTCGACCAGGTTTCCGACCGCGTGCGCGGGCTCGAAGCTGGCGCCGATGATTTCCTGACCAAACCGGTCAACGACCTGCAACTGATGACGCGCGTCAAGAGCCTGGTCCGGCTGAAGTCGCTGACCGACGAGTTGCGGCTGCGCGCCTCGACGACGCGCAACATTGGTATCGAAGAATTGCTGAGCCGCAATTTCGCCTCCGAGGACACGACGCCGAAAGTGCTTTTGATCGACGAGCGCAAATCCTCGGTCGAGCGCATCCAGAAGATGCTGCGCGATCGTGCCGACCTCGACGTCACCAGCGATCCGCATGCCGGCTTCTTCCAGGCCGCCGAGACGCCCTACGAATGCGTGATGATCTCAACGGCCTTTGCGGATTTCGATCCGCTCCGGCTCTGTTCGCAGTTGCGCTCGCTCGACCGCACCCGTTTCGTTCCGATCATCCTACTGGCGGAGGCGGGCGAGGACGAGCGCATCATTCGTGGCCTGGAGCTCGGCATCAACGACTATCTGATACGGCCGATCGACCAGCAAGAACTGACAGCGCGGCTGCGCACCCAGGTGCGCCGCAAGCGCTACAACGACCAGCTGCGCGCCAGCGTCACCCAAACCATCGAAATGGCGGTGACCGACGGGCTGACCGGACTGCACAACCGCCGCTACCTCGACAGCCATCTGCAGACGCTGTTCGATCGCGCCGTGGCGCGGCGGCGGCCGCTGTCGGTGATGATCACCGACCTCGATCGTTTCAAGTCGATCAACGACGCGCACGGCCATGACGGCGGCGACGATGTGTTGCGGGAATTCGCGCGACGGCTGCGCAAGAATGTCCGGGGCATCGACCTTGCCTGCCGCTTTGGTGGCGAGGAGTTCGTCGTGGTCATGCCGGACACTGACGGCACGGTGGCCGAAAGGGTGGCCGAACGCATTCGCGCCGAAATTGCCCAGGCGCCTTTTGCCATCGGCCCGGACGGCAAGACGACCGAAGTCACCGTCAGTGTCGGCGTGTCGTCGGTGCTGAAGGGGGTGGACACGGTGGCGGCGCTGATGAAACGTGCCGACCTCGCTCTCTACGAAGCCAAGAGCGGCGGCCGCAACCGTGTCGTCGCCAAGGCGGCGTAACCCGCAAAGGCCCGATTTTCCAGTCAAGCCGATAGGGTTACCCGTTTACCTTAATCCAAGCGATTCGCGAGCCTTGGTTAAGAAATGGTTGATTTTCATAAGCTCTTGCGCAAGTGTGCAGGCCAAGACGAAGCCGGCACGAGGGTAGACAGCCGGCTCGATCCCTAGAAATACCCCATGATGCTCAGGTCCGCCGCATCTCCTGGGTCCGTGGGGTCGGCCGGCCGGCGCTGGCGCATAGTGGCCTCCTCGTACCGCTGCCAAACGCCGACCGGCCCCCTTCTCCAAACAGAACATCGGAGCTCCGTGCCAAGGCATGGATGACTCTGCTTTTTGCGTGTGAAAAATCCGGATCCCGTTCTCTTGGGTCAGCGGTGATAGCCATATGGCGCGCACTGTCATTGCGCGAGAGGCTGTGTTCGTGGCCGGCATCTGAAGGGAGGAGTACCCTCTCCAATTCATACATATGGCGCACAAGGGGCTTGCGGCAAGACCCGACTCCTCCCGTAAAACCGTCGGCCTAACCCAAGGGTACGGAACGGAGAGTGCGATAATGGCTGTAATGACCGATCATGCGGTGGTGATCGCCGGAGGCGGCCCGACAGGATTGATGCTGGCAGCTGAACTCGCGCTGGCGGGTGTCGACGTTGCCATTGTCGAGCGGCGTCCCAACCAGGAGCTTGTTGGCTTGCGTGCGGGCGGCCTGCATGCACGCACGATCGAGGTTCTGGATCAGCGTGGGATCGCCGACCGGTTTTTGTCGCAAGGACAACGCTTTCAGGTCGTGGGCTTCCACATGATCCGGCTGGACATCAGCGACTTTCCAACGCGGCACAACTGCCTGCTCGGGCTGCGTCAAAACCACATTGAACGCATATTGGCCGGTTGGGTCGACGAGTTGAAAGTGCCGATCTATAGCGGGCAGGAGGTCACGGCGTTGGCGCAAGACGACAGCGGGGTCATCATCGAGTTGGCCGATGGCCAACGTATGAAGACACATTATCTGGTGGGCTGTGACGGAGGGCGAAGCCTCATCCGAAAAGCAGCCGGCATCGAATTCGCCGGATGGGATCCGACGATGAGCTGGATGATCGCCGAAGTCGAGATGTCTGAGGAGCCGCCATTGGGCTTCCGGAACACGGACTCCGGTATCCACGCTTTGGGCAAAACCGGAGAGGGTGGGACAGTCGGCGTCGTGCTGACAGAACCGCGACTGGAGACTGGTGGAGAACCCACGCTTCGCGATCTCAGCGAGGCGCTGGTTGCCATCTATGGGACCGACTATGGAGTCCACAGTCCGACTTGGCTCTCACGATTTACCGACATGACGCGGCAAGCCGCGACCTATCGTGACAGACGCGTCCTGCTGGCGGGCGATGCCGCGCACATCCATCCCCCGATGGGCGGGCAGGGTCTCAACATCGGCGTGCAGGATGCAGTCAACCTCGGCTGGAAGCTGGCGCTGGTGGTCAAGCGGATCTCACCTGAGAGCCTCCTCGATACCTACCAGGCTGAGCGCCACCCGGTCGCCGCCCGTGTCTTGCAGAACACGATGGCTCAGGTTGCGCTTCGGCGTATGGACGACCGCGGCAAGGCGATGGGCGACATCGTTGCCGAACTGCTCGGGATGGACGAACCGCGCAGACGAATGGCCGGCGAGATGTCCGGTCTGGGCGTTCACTACAATCTCGGCGAGGGCCATCCTCTTCTCGGCCGGCGGATGCCCGACCTCGACCTGCTCACTGCCAACGGCCAGCTAAGAGTCTTTGCCCTGCTGCACCATGCCCGGCCGGTCATGCTGAACTTCGGTCAGCCAGGCGGCTTCGACATCACACCGTGGGGGGAACGGGTCCAGCAGATCGACGCCACATATTCCGGTCCGTGGGAGCTTCCGATGCTTGGTCCCGTTGCCGCTCCGACCGCGGTGTTGATCCGGCCCGACGGCTATGTGGCCTGGGTAGGGGACGGAACCCGTCTTGGGCTTGCCGAGGCGCTGACAGCCTGGTTCGGACCGCCTGCCGTGGCGCCCCAGCCACAATAAAGTAGGCGCCACCTCCCGAAATACCTCCTGAATTCATCGCGTCGCCGCTTGTGGCGGCGCGGACTGCTGACAACCGATTGACAGGAGCTTCTATCCATGCAGAAATTGGTTGGACCATTGGACCACTTGGAGAGAGCGTGGACCAGAACAGCCTGCCACCCATTCAGACGACGGCGCGCGATGACGCCGTGCTGAAGGCGTTGGTTGGGTTTGTTCGCGCCGAAGCCTTGCAGCCCGGCGAGCGACTTCCGACAGAGCGTATTCTGGCCGAACGGCTGAAGGTCAGCCGCAACACGGTGCGTGAGGCGCTGACGCGCTGGGAAGGGCTCGGTCTGGTCGAGCGCCGGCAGGGCAGCGGAACCTACCTCAAGGCGGCCGTTTCACCCGGCATGCTGCATATGCCGCTGACGCTGGCGGGGGGCAACGATTTCACCAGCCTGATGCAGACGCTGGAAATCCGCCGCGCGCTGGAAGCGGAGGCCGCCGCACTCTGTGCCGAGCGTGCAAGCCAGACCGACATTGCCGAGATCGCGCGCAAGCTCGACATCATGGAGCAGGCGTTTCGCACGCGCGACGGCATGTCGTCGGAAGAGGACTGGGAGTTCCACCAGGCGATCTACCGGGTCTCCGGCAATCCGCTGTTCGAGCAGATCATCGCCGCCATGCACGAGTTGTTCCATCGCTTTTGGGAGCATCCGCTCGGCGTGCGCGACTTCGGCCATGCCAGCTTTCCCTATCACCGCACCATCTACGAATGCATCGCCGCGCGTGACCCGCAAGGCGCCCGCGCCGAGGCGCTCAAGCTGATCGCCACCGTCGAGGACGATCTGAAGCGCGGTGCGGCCAAACTCAAACTTTCGAGCCAGACATGAACGAGCAGCCATCCGGTTTCGACCACGATTATCTCGCCGAGGCGGCAACGCTGTTGGCGCATGACGAGCCGTTCCCCGGCGGCGCGGTGGTGCCGCCGATCTATCAGACCTCGCTGTTCACGTTCGCCAACTATGCCGAGATGGCCGACACCTTCGCCGGCAAACGAAAGCAGCCGATCTACTCACGCGGCGACAATCCGACGGTGATGGAGTTCGAGGCGCGTGTGGCCGCGCTCGAGGGTGCTGAGGCCGCGCGCGGCTTTTCCAGCGGCATGGCCGCGATCAGCGCCACCGTGCTTGCCTTTGTTGGCGCAGGCGAGCGCATCGTGGCGGTGCGCAATTGCTACGGCGATGCCTACCGGCTGTTCGAGCGGCTCTTGCCGCGTCTCAACATCAAGGTCGACTACGTCGATGGCTCCGACCCTGACGCGGTCGCCGCGGCACTTCCCGGCGCCAAGCTGCTCTACCTGGAAAGCCCGACCTCGATGATGTTCGAGCTCCAGGACGTCGCGCATCTGACGCGGTTGGCCAAGGAGCAGGGCATCATCACCAGCATCGACAATTCCTGGGCCACGCCGGTGTTCCAGAAGCCGATCACGCACGGCGTCGACCTGGTGCTGCACTCGGCCTCGAAATATCTCGGTGGCCACAGCGACACCGTGGCCGGCGTCGTGGCCGGATCTGCCGCCCATATCAAGCATATCAACGAGCAGACCTACTCCTATCTCGGGGGCAAGCTGTCGCCGTTCGAGGCCTGGCTGCTCCTGCGCGGCTTGCGCACGCTGCCGCTGCGCCTGCCGCACCACATGAAAAGCGGTCTGACCCTCGCCGAGCGGCTGAAGGCGCATGCCAATGTCGAGCGCGTCAACCATCCTGCCTATTCGAACCATCCCGGCAAGGCGACGCTGGCCGGCTATGCCGGGCTGTTCTCCTTCGAGGTGACGGACGATATCGACATCCCCGTCTTCGTCGACGCGCTCAACTATTTCCGCATCGGCGTCAGCTGGGGCGGGCATGAGAGCCTGGTCGTGCCTGCCAAGGCGTCGCTCGAGCAGACGCCGGGCCTGAATTCGATGGCGCGCTTCGGCGTCAGCCCCCGAACCATCCGCTTCAATGTCGGATTGGAGAGTGTCGAAGACCTGTGGGCGGATGTCGCCCAAGCCTTCGAAAAAGCCAGAAAATAACAAGCGGGTTCAAAATGGGAGTCTTGAACATGAAGAAACTGACCGTCATGCTTGCCACCGTTGCGGGGCTGGCGATTTCCGCCGGAAGTGCTGTGGCCGATTCGACCCTCAAGATGGTCGAAGTCATCACCAGCCCGCCGCGCACCGAATTCCTGAAGAAACAGATCGCCGAATTCGAAACCGCCAATCCTGGCGTCAAGGTCGAGCTGATCTCGCTGCCCTGGGGCCAGGCCTTCGAAAAATTCCTGACCATGGTGCAGGCCGGCGATACGCCCGATGTGGTCGAGATGCCGGAACGCTGGATGGGCCTCTATGCCAACAATGCCCAGCTCGAGGATCTCGGCCCCTACATGGCCAAGTGGGACGACGCCAAGACGCTCGGCGAGCGCGCCAAGCAGTTCGGCTCGACCGTCAACAACACGCAGTTCATGATCCCGTACGGCTACTACGTGAACGCGCTGTTCTGGAACAAGAAGCTGTTCAAGGAAGCCGGCCTAGACGGCCCGCCGGCGACGCTCGACGATTTCATCGCCGACTCCAAGAAGATCTCGGCAATACCGGGCAAATATGGCTACTGCCTGCGCGGCGGTCCGGGCGCCTTCAACGGCATGCACATGTTCATGAATATCGCAGCTGGCAAGGGCGGCTATTTCAACGAGGATGGCACCTCGACCATCAACGACGAAGGCTCGGTCAAGGGTCTGCAGATGCTGGCCGACATGTATAAGAACGGCTTGGCGCCGAAGGATGCGGTGAGCTGGGGCTTCAACGAGACGGTCACCGGCTTCTATTCCGGTACCTGCGCCATGCTCAACCAGGATCCGGACGCACTGCTCGGCATCGCCGACAAGATGAGTGCCGACGACTTCGCGGTGGCGCCATTGCCGGTCGGGCCGAGCGGCAAGTCTTATCCGACGCTCGGCTATGCCGGCTGGGCGATGTTCGCCAACTCGCAGCACAAGGATGACGCCTGGAAGCTGATGGCGACGCTGCTGTCGCCCAAGGACAATCTGGAATGGGCCAAGGAGGTTGGCGTCGTCCCGATCCACAACGGGGCCGACCAGGATCCCCATTTCAAGACCGAGCAGTTCAAGGGCTGGTTCACGGAGCTGAGCGACACCTCCAAGTATGAAATGGTGACGCCGCCGACGCATCTGGAGAACCTTGGCAATTTCGTCGACCAGGTGGCGATCAAGAATTTCCAGGAAGTGCTGCTTGGCCAGAAGACGGCCAAGGACGTCGCCGACCAATGGGCTGCCTTCCTGACCAAGGAACAGCAGGACTGGCTGGCGAAGAACAAGAAGTAGTTTTGTTCCCTTCTCCCCGTTCACGGGGAGAAGGTGTCACGAAGTGACGGATTAGGGGCGGCGCCATCGTTTGAAGGTTTGCGCAGCCCCTCATCTGCCTGCCGGCATCTTCTCCCCGTGAAACGGGGAGAAGGACGCTGTCGCCGACGCCGGCATCCACCTTTCACCATAGAGCCCCCAATGACCTATGCCGTGTCCGAAATACGATCCGCCGGCAAGCCGCGTCGCAAGTGGCGATCGCACGCCGCCATCGAGCCCTGGCTCTATCTCTGCCCGGCGATCATCCTTCTGGTCGTGGTGCTTCTGGTGCCGCTGGTCATCGGCATCAGCTACTCCTTCCGCAAATTCTCGGCTTTCAAGTCGGAATATGTCGGGCTCGCACAGTATCGGGCGATGCTGTCGGACCCGGTGCTGGGGCAGGCGCTCGTCAACACGCTGTGGTGGACCGTCGCCAGCCTGTTCTTCCAGTTCTTCCTCGGTCTTGGCCTGGCGCTGCTGCTCGACAAGCCATTCCCGGGCCGCAAGGTGGTGCAGGCCCTGGTGTTCCTGCCCTGGGCGGTGCCGTCCTTCCTGTCAGGCCTGACCTGGGCCTGGCTGTTCAATCCGATCATCGGCCCATTGCCGCACTGGCTGTATGCATTGGGGCTGAAGGCCGAACCGACCAATGTTCTGTCCGATCCCTCGACCGCCATGTGGGGGCCGATCGTCGCCAATATCTGGTTCGGCATTCCATTCTTCGCCATCACGCTTCTGGCGGCGCTGAAATCCATTCCATCGGAATTGCATGAGGCGGCGGCGATCGACGGCGCTTCGCCCTGGCAGCGCTTCACCAAGGTGACGCTGCCGTTCCTGGCGCCGACGATTGCCATCACGGTCATGCTGCGCACCATCTGGATCGCCACCTTCGCCGACCTGATCTTCGTCATGACCGAGGGCGGACCGGCCGGCTCGACCAACACGGTGCCGGTCTACATCTATGTCAGCGCCTTCAAGTCGCTGGACAAGGGCTACGCCTCGGCGGTGGCCGTGCTGCTGCTCGTCCTGCTCATTGCCTATGCGATCGCACTGATAGGCATCCGCCGCTCCCTGGTGAGGCACGTCTGATGATCGCAGGACGCTCAGCCTCGCAGCGCTTCTTCGGCGGCATCGGCCTCTACGCCGCCGTCGCGGCTTACGTGATCTTTGCGCTGTTCCCGATCTACTGGACGCTGAAGATCTCGGTCACGCCGGAGCGGCTTCTCTATTCCGAAGGCATCACCTTCTGGCCCTCGCAGATGACATTGCAGAATTTCGTCACCGTGCTCGAGGCCACCGATTTTCCACGCTATTTCCTCAACAGCGTCATCGTCTCGGTGTCGACGGCGGCACTGGTGACGGTCGTCGCCACGCTCGCCGGCTACGCCATGTCGCGCTTCACGTTTCGCGGCAAGGCAGCACTGGCTCTGATGCTGCTTTTGACCCAGACTTTCCCGCTGGTGATGGTCATTCCGCCGATCTACCGCGTCATGGGGCAGATCGGGCTGATCAACAGCCTGACCGGGCTGATCATCATCTACACCGCCTTCAACACCGCCTTTGCCACCTTCCTGATGCAATCCTTCTTCGACGGCATCCCGAAGGACCTGGAAGAAGCGGCGATGATCGACGGCTGCACACGCGCGCAGGCGATGCGCAAGGTGATCGTGCCGCTGACGCTGCCGGGCATGGGCGCGACGCTCGGCTTCGTCTTCACCGCGGCCTGGAGTGAGCTTCTGTTCGCGCTGATGCTGATTTCCAGCGACGACCAGAAGACCTTCGCGGTCGGCCTGCTCACCTTCATCGGCAAATTTGCCGTCGACTGGGGACAGATGATGGCGGCGTCGATCCTGGCGCTGATCCCGGTCTGCATCTTCTTCGCTTTCCTGCAACGCTATCTCGTCACCGGCCTGACCGCCGGCGCCGTCAAAGGATAGATCGATGGCCTCTGTTACGCTCGATAAGGTCCGCAAGGATTATGGCACTGTCCGTGTCCTGCACGCGGTCGACCTTGAAATCGCCGATGGCGAGTTCGTCGTCCTGGTCGGTCCGTCAGGCTGTGGCAAGTCCACGCTTTTGCGCATGATCGCCGGGTTGGAGGAGGCTTCCGGCGGCGAGATCCGCATCGGCGAGCGGCTGGTCAACGACGTCGCACCGAAGGACCGCGACATCGCCATGGTGTTCCAGTCCTACGCGCTCTACCCGCATATGGATGTATCGAAGAACATGGGTTTCAGCCTGATGCTGCGCAAGGCCGAGAAGCCGGCGATCGACGCGCGGGTGGACGGTGCGGCCAAGCGGCTCGGGCTCGACACTTTCCTGCAGCGCCTGCCGCGGCAGTTGTCCGGCGGCCAGCGCCAGCGCGTCGCCATGGGCCGCGCCATCGTGCGCGATCCCAAGGTGTTTCTGTTCGATGAGCCGCTGTCGAACCTCGACGCCAAGCTGCGCGTCCATATGCGTGCCGAGATCAAGGCGCTGCACCAGCAGTTGAAGACCACTTCGGTCTACGTCACCCACGACCAGATCGAGGCCATGACCATGGCCGACAGGATCGTCGTCATGCATGACGGGCTGATCCAGCAAGTCGGCGCGCCGCTGGATCTCTATGACCGGCCGGCCAACATGTTCGTCGCCGGCTTCATCGGCTCACCTGGTATGAATTTCCTGCCTGCGACCGTTCGCAAGGGCGGTACCTCGGAGGCCGTGCTGGCCGATGGCCAGGCGTTGCGCCTGCCGGATGGCCTGCCGCTGAAGGACGGTGACGTAATCACCGTCGGTCTGCGGCCCGAGCACATCAGGCTGGCCGATGACGGCGAATTGCAGGGCGAGGTGGGGGTGGTGGAGCCGCTCGGGCTTTCGACGCAGTTCTACGTCAAGCTGGCTGGCCAGCAGCTTTGTGTCTTCGCCATGGGCCGCGCCGGCGTGAAGCCCGGCGACGTGGTACGGCTGTCGGCCGACCCGGCGTCGCTGCATCTGTTCGATCCGAAAAGCGGCGATCGCGTTGGCTAAACCGGGGCCTGCTGCTGCATAGTGATTTGCGGAAGCAGGAAGAGGGGGAGGCCATGAAACTCGGAATTCCGGTCTATGACGGCGTGGACTTGCTCGACGTGACCGGGCCTTACGAGATGTTCAAATGGGTCGACCCGGCGAAGGGGCTCGATTGCCAGATCCTCTCCGCCGATGGTGGCCCGGTCACGACCGTGAACGGGTTGCGTTTCGAAGCCCATGCCAGCTTTGCCGAAACGCCAACGCTCGATGTCCTCTGGGTCCCGGGCGGTGCGCCGGAAGCGTTGAGCGCAATCATGTCGAATGCCAATTCGCCTTTTCTCGCCTACCTCCGACAGGTAGCGGCGGATGCGCTCTGGGTTTGCTCCGTATGCGAGGGGGCGCTGTTGCTCGCACGCGCCGGGCTGCTCGAGGGTCACAAAGCCACGACCCATTGGGCGTTCGTCAAATGCCTGCAGAGTTTCCCCAAGATCGAGGTCGATACGACGCATGCCCGCTTCGTCAGATCCGGCAACCGACTGACCGGTGGAGGCATTTCATCAGGCCTCGACGAGGCCTTGAAACTGATCGAGCTGCTGTTCGATGAGGCGACAGCCGAGGCGGTTCAGGTCACCACGCAGTATTTTCCGCGTCCGCCGGTGGCTGGCAAAATTCCAGCCACGCCGGCCTGCCCGGTGAAATGGCGATCCAGGCGGCCGCACCATCACGGCAACTCTGCAGAAATTCCGGGAAGAGCGTAACGCCGCAATGGACTGCCGTCCGATGGTCCTGCAAACGAAAACGCCGCCCATTGGGCGGCGTTTCGGCATTTTTGGAGAAACCAGATTACTTGATCTTGGTTTCCTTGAACTCGACGTGCTTCTTGGCGACCGGGTCGTACTTGCGGAACGACAGCTTGTCGGTCTTGGTGCGGCTGTTCTTGCTGGTCACGTAGAAGAAACCGGTGTCGGCGGTCGACAGAAGCTTGATCTTGATGTTTGCGGCTTTGGCCATGATTTCAGTCCGTTATGTTCGTGGGGTTTTGGCCGCTGGAGCACGGGGAAACACCCGGACGCGGGAAACTTGGCGCGACACATAAAGAACGTGCCTGGAAAGTCAAGCCCGGCGAAGCTTGTACCACCCGCCGGAGCAGGCCAGTAGCCTCAAATCATGCGCTTTCTCTCGCGGGCGCCCCAACCTTCTTCCAGTCTCCGGTGGTGTTCCACCAGCGATTCGGATTGGCGCGGTCGTCCAGCCCCTTGGAGCGGCTGGCCAGGATCGGCTGGATGCGGATCACCGGCTCCTGGTAGGAGTGCGCCTGGAAAATCGCCTCGACGACGCGCGCGGCCAGCACCTGGTCGTCGGGCAGTTCGAACGAAACCTCGACTGTGCCGGGGCGACGCCGCAACTCGGTCTCGGCGCCGGCGGCCGCCCCGTCGAGCGGCCTGTAGCGTTCGATGCCATGTGCCGACTGGTAGGCGTTGCGGTCATATTTGCCCATCGCCAGCGGCGCTATCGCCACCACCGCATCCATGATGCGGTCGACATCGGCGGCCGGCGCCTGAAAGGTCACCAGCAGGAGCAGTGTCATTCGCAACGAAGTGGTTTCAAAGCCGCTGTCGATCATGGGAGGATCCTCAACTTCAGATATTTTGAGGGAGCCTTATAACCGGAGGCTGCTGACACGGTTCTGTCAGCAGCCTGTCGTGTCGCCGCGTGAAATGCAGGCCGGAAGCAGCGTGGCGCTACAGCAGGATCTTGCGGACCAGCCTGACGCTGACCAGGCCGATGTAGGCGGCGAAGAACAGGCCGAGCGACCACCCGAAGCCGGATGGACCGAACGCATCCATGCCGATGCCGATCGCTTGCGGACCGAGCACCATGCCAACGCCGTAGCAGAGCACGAAGGCGGCGTTGGCCGACGCCAGCTCGTGGCCGGAGAGCTGCGAGCCGAGATGGGCAAGGCCGATTGTGTACATGGCTGCAACGACGCCGCCCCAGACGAACAGAAGGGCCGCCATCAGGTGCCAGTTCTGCGCAAAGAAGGGCATGAAGACCGTGCCGGCAAGGCCGACAGTGGCGCAGGCAATCAGCAGATAGCGGCGGTCGCTGACGCGGTCGCTGATCATGCCGATCGGGATCTGCAGCAGCACATTGCCGAGGCCGATCATGGTCAGGAGAAGGGCTGCGTCGGCCTCGGAGTAGCCGATGCGGTTGCCATAGACCGGGAACAACGCAAAGCCGCCGGTTTCGACGGCGCCGAACACCAGCACGGCAGCGGTTGCTGACGGCACCAGCCAGATGTAGCGCAGGAAATTGCTGGTTTCGCCATCAGAAGCGATGGTCGGGCTCTCATTGCGCGCCGCCAGCACCGGAATGGCGGCCAGCGTCACCAATGCGATGATGACGCCGAATGGCCTGAAGCCCGAACTGCCGAGATGGGCAAACAGCCACGGTCCCGCAGCAAAGCCGAGCGACAGGACAGTGGCGTAGATGCCGAGCACAAGGCCACGTCGATGCGGCGGCGCCGAGGTGCTGATCCAGAACTCGGACAGGATGAACAGCACCGTCAGCGCGATGTGCAGCACGATACGAAGCGGAAACCACATCCAGAAATCCGGCGCGAAGTGGAAGCCGACGAAGGCCAGGGCGCCGGTGGCAATCATGGCAATCATCGTCCAGGCCACGCCGAAGCGCATGGCGAGTGGCGTCGCCAGCGGGGCACCGGCGATCGAGGCTAGGCCGGCGACGGCCGTGTTGAGGCCGATCATCGACGCCGAATGGCCGCGCGTTTCGAGAATGACGCTGAGCAGCGGCATACCGAGGCCGATGGCGATGCCGACGACGCTGATCGACGAGATCGCCGCCACCATCGGCAGCCAGTGTACGCGTTCGTCGCCCTGTGGTTGGGTATCGACCGTCATGGGATGTCTGAATACTCGATGTTCTACAGAATTTCGCGGGTGAAGCGGTTGCGGACTAGCCGGTAGAAGGGCACAGGACCGCCCGGACGCAACTGCGGATCATGGGCGAGGCGCTTTTCGAGCTCGTCCAGGATCGTTCGGGTGATGTCGGGTATGTCGGCTTCCCTGGCCTTGGCCAGCGGCAGCCAGACCAGTTCTTCGAGTTCATTGGTCGGGCCGCCACCCGGCAGTTCGACGGCGACGTCATCGCGCCAGGCGCTGAAGAAACGTGTGTCGAAGCGGCGCACCCGGTTGGGTGGCGTGATGGCGCGCGCGACGAAGCGCAGCATGTCGAGAGAGGGTTGCACGCCGTGTTCGGCAAAGCCCTGCCAATCGGGTCTGGCGGTGATGAAAGCACCTTTGCGGCCAATCAGCAGCCCGGCTTCCTCATAGGTCTCGCGAATCGCCGACAAGGCAATGGCGCGGGCCCGCGCAGCACTTGTGCGGCCCGGCCCGGCGAGCAACTTTGCCTCCTGCTCCGGATGCAATACAGCGGCGACCGCGATGCGGCTGTCGGCCGGATCGGTGCGGCCGCCGGGAAACACGAACTTGCCTGGCATGAAGGCGTGGCCGGCATGACGACGGCCCATCAGGACCAGCACCTCGTCGCCCTCGCGGTCGAGCAGGATCAGGGTCGCCGCGTCGCGCGGACGAATTGGCTGGTCGCTATGAGCGATCATGCTCCGCTCGATCCTGTCGACTTCCGCCTTGGTCATACCGTCCATGCGCAGGACCTAGCGGAAACTTCTGGCAAGCGAAAGTGGCCTTTCACGGTCGGTGTGTTGCACCAGCGAGCGCAGCCAACTTTGACCTAGACCCCGGGATGGGGGTCGATCCCGTCATGCTCGCCGCCGAATCCGTGCATATAGAAGGCCCATTGCAGTCCGATGACGGCACCCTTGACCGGCTGTAGCAGCCCCACCGCCAGAATGATGGTCAGCGGTACCCAGATGGCGATGTGTTGCCAGGTGGACAGTGTCGATGTCGCCTCGACAGCCATGAAGGCGCCAAGCACGATGTGGCCGACGATGACGATGACGAGATAGGCTGGAAGGTCGTCGGCGCGGTGGTGGTACAATTCCTCGCCGCAGACGCTGCATTTATCGACGGTCTTGGTGAAGGCGCGAAACAACTTGCCTTCGCCGCAATGCGGGCAGCGGCCGAGCATGCCGCGTTTCATCGCCGTCCACAGCGGGCGGGCGGCCCGACCCGAGTGATGTTCGCCGCCGAAAACCTGGTCTTCCATGGCTGTTGCCATCATCTTCTCCTGCCGCGCGAACCCGGTCGCGATTGCGACGCGCGGGCGCGGCCCTTGGCCTTGTGAAACGACCGCTTGGAACCTGGCAAAGGCTTCGGGTCGGTCAACATCTCGAAGCGCATCGCGCCGGCCATTGGTGCCACCTCGACGAGCCGGACCTCAACGCGATCCGCGAGTTGGTAGCCTTTGCCCGAACGTTCTCCGAACAGGGAGCGGGCGGCTTCGTCGTATATATAGTAATCGCCATTCAAAGTTGACACCGGGATGAAACCATCTGCGCCATACTGCGGCAATTGGACAAATAGTCCCGATTTGGTGACGCCGGAGATGCGGGCGTCGAACCGGTCGTCGATTCGCTCGGCGAGATAGGCGGCGATCAGCCGGTCGACTGTGTCGCGCTCAGCCGCCATTGCGCGCCGTTCCGTGGCTGAGATCAGCACGCCAATGTCTTCGAGCCGTGCCTCCTCGTCCTGCGTCAGCCCGCCCGGACCGAGGCCGAGTGCGGCGATAAGTCCGCGGTGCACGATGAGGTCGGCGTAGCGGCGGATCGGCGAGGTGAAATGCGCGTAGCGCCTGAGGTTGAGGCCGAAATGGCCGATGTTCTTGGGCGAATATTCGGCCTGGCTCTGCGAGCGCAGCACCACCTCGTTGACCAGGCCTTCATTGTCGGCGCCGCGCACGCCCTCCAGAATGCCGTTGAACTGGCTTGGCCGCATCTGCGCGCCGCGCGCCAGAGACAGGCCAAGCGTCTGCAGGAATTCGCGCAGCGATTCCTGCTTGGCCAGCGAAGGCGCGTCATGGACGCGGTAGACCAGCGCCTGCTTCTTCGCCTCCAGCGTCTCTGCCGCGGCGACATTGGCCTGGATCATGAATTCTTCGATCAGCTTGTGTGCATCAAGCCGTTCCGGCACGATGACGCGATCGACGGTGCCATCCGGCTTGAGCAGGATCTTGCGCTCCGGCAAGTCGAGTTCGAGCGGCTGGCGGCCGTCGCGGCCTCGCTTCAGGATCGCATAGGCGTCCCACAGCGGCTTCAGCACGGTGTCGAGGATCGGACCGGTCTTGTCGTCCGGCACGCCGTCGATCGCCGCCTGGGCTTGTTGGTAGGCAAGTTTTGCCGCCGACTTCATCATCACGCGATGGAAGGAGTGCCTCAGCTTGCGGCCGTCGGCCGAAAAAACCATGCGCACCGCCAGCGCTGGGCGGTCCTGACCTTCGCGCAGCGAGCAGAGATCGTTGGAGATGCGCTCGGGCAGCATCGGCACGACGCGATCCGGGAAATAGACCGAATTGCCGCGTTTCAGCGCTTCGCGGTCGAGTGCCGTGCCATAGCGGATGTAGGCGGCGACATCAGCGATCGCCACTGTGGCGACCACGCCGCCAGGGTTCTTCTCGTCGAGATCCGATGTGGCGAAGACGGCGTCGTCATGGTCCTTGGCGTCGGCCGGATCGATGGTGACCAGCGGCAGGTCGCGCCAGTCCTCGCGGTGATCCATCGTTGCGGGCTTGACCGCTTCGGACTCGGCGATGACGTCGGCAGGAAAAATATGCGGAATGTCATGCGCGTGGATGGCGATCATCGAGACCGCCTTTTCGCTGGTCAGCGAACCCAGCACGTTGAGCACCTTGGCTCTAGGCAGCCCATAGCGGGAGGCGCGCGCCGGCTCGACCTCGACGAGGTCGCCGTTCCTGGCGCCGTTCTGGAATTCCTTGTCGACGATCAGTTCGGGCTGGCGCCGCTCGACCGGCTCGATGCGGAAGGTGCCGTCCTGCAAGATGCGAAAGACACCGAGAACCGCATCGCTGCGCTTCTCGAAGATCTTCATCACCCGCCCGGTATAGGCTGGGCCTGTCGCTTCGTTGGTCGGAAAGGTCTTGGCCAGCACGCGGTCGCCGATGCCGGGTGCCGGGCCGTTGCCGCTGCGCGAGATCCGGATGGAGACAACGGGTGGCTCACCAGTGCCGACGGCTTCCGCTGGATGCGCCAGCAAAATGCCGTCGCCGTCACGGCCAAAGATATCGAGCACGGCGACGTGGGGCAGGGAGCCAACGCGGGCGAGTTTTTTGCGCTCCTTGGTCAGGACGCCTTCGTCCTGCAGGTCGCGCAAAATATCCTTCAGCCAGATGCGGTCGTCGCCGCGCAACGCGAACGCCTTGGCGATGTCGCGTTTGCCGGCGCGATCGGGATTTTCGGCGATGTAGCGCAGGATTTCGTCACGCGAGGGCCGATAGTCGTCCTTGACCTTGGCCCTCGTGTCGGCGGTGCGCGGATCGCCGTGGCTTCTACCGGTGATCCTGCGCGCCACGCCGTCCTACCCTTTTTTCTTCGCGGCCGGCTTCTTGGCCGCCGTTTTCTTGGCCGTCGTCTTTCCGGTTGCCGGCGCCTTGGCCGCTGCCGCCTTGCGGAACGGCTTCTTGCCGCCGCCGCCCTTGGCTTCCTTCTCAGCTATCAGCGCCAGCGCCTCCTCAACCGTCACCGATTGCGGATCCTTGCCCTTGGGCAGGGTGGCATTGACCTTGCCAAAATTCACGTAAGGCCCGTATTTGCCGTCACGCACGACGATCTTGCCGCCGCCATCGGGATGGTCGCCAAGCTCCTTCAGGGCGGCGGCCGTGCCGCCATTGCGACCGCCCTTGCCCTTCAGCTGCTTCTCGGCGATCACCGACACGGCGCGATTGAGGCCGATCGAGAACACATCCTCGATGCTGTCGAGATTGGCGTAGGTGCCGTCATGCAGCACGAACGGACCATAGCGGCCGAGCCCGGCCGAGATCATCTTGCCGGATTCCGGATGCTGGCCGACATCGCGCGGCAGCGACAGCAGGGCGAGCGCCTTCTCGTGGTCGATGGTTTCAGTCGTCCAGCCCTTGGGCAGGCTGGATCGCTTGGCCTCCTTGCCGTCGCCGCGCTGCAGATAGGGGCCGAAGCGGCCGCTGCGCAGCGTGATTTCCTCTGACGTATAGGGGTCCTTGCCGATGACCTTGGTGCCGTCCTCGCCATTGCCGTTCTCGCCATTAGGGTTGGCGGCATCGCCGAGCTGGCGGGTGAAGGAGCATTCGGGGTAGTTCGAGCAGCCGACAAAGGCGCCGAATTTGCCAAGCTTCAGTGACAGATTGCCGGTGCCGCATTTCGGGCAGATGCGGGGGTTCGAACCGTCTTCGCGCGTCGGAAATACCAGCGGGGCCAGTTCTTCGTTGAGTGCGTCGAGCACGTCGGTGACGCGCAATTCCTTGATGTCGGAGACGGCGCCTGAAAAATCCTTCCAGAAATCGCGAAGCACGTCCTTCCAGGCGAGCTTGCCGTCGGAGATCTCGTCGAGCTTCTCCTCGAGCGAGGCGGTGAAGTCGTATTCGACATAGCGTTCGAAGAAGCTTTCGAGAAAGGCCGACAGCAACCGGCCCTTGGCCTGCGGCACCAGCCGGCGTTTGTCGATGGTGACGTAGTCGCGGTCCTCGAGCGTCTTCAGGATCGCCGTGTAGGTCGACGGCCTGCCGATACCGAGCTCTTCCAGCTTCTTGATCAGCGAGGCTTCGGAGTAACGCGGCGGCGGCTCGGTGGTGTGCTGGGTGGCGTTGATCGCCTGACGGGCAAGCTGCTCGCCGGCGCGGATTTCCGGCAGGCGGCGATTTTCCTCGTCTTCCGTATCGTCGTCCTTCTGGTCGGTGTAGGCAGCGATGAAGCCGTCGAAGCGAACGACCGAACCGATGGCGCGAAGCTCGGCGGTGCGGGGGCCGTTGACGGCCTCGATCTCGGCCGTGGTGCGTTCGATCTCGGCCGGCTGCATCTGGCTGGCGATGGCGCGCTTCCAGATCAACTCATAAAGCCGCATCTGGTCGGAATCGAGATATTGCCTGACTGAAGCTGGGGTGCGCATGAAGTCCGTCGGGCGGATCGCTTCGTGCGCTTCCTGGGCGTTCTTGGCCTTGGTGGTATAAAGGCGCGGCTTTTCCGGAAGGTATTTGGGCCCGAATTCCTTGGCGATGGCGTCGCGGGCGGCCGAGATCGCCTCCGGCGCCATCTGCACGCCGTCGGTTCGCATATAGGTGATCAGGCCGGTCGTCTCGCCGCCGATTTCCATGCCTTCATAGAGGCGCTGCGCCACCTGCATGGTGCGGCTGGCCGAGAAGCCGAGGCCCGATGAGGCGGCCTGCTGCAGCGTCGAGGTGGTGAAGGGCGGGCCGGGATTGCGCTTGGTCGGCTTGGCTTCGACCGTCACCGCCTTGAAGGTCGCGCCTTCGAGCATCGACTTGATGTCATCTGCCTGCGCCTTGTTCGAAATGTCGAGCTTTTGCAGCTTCTTGCGATCGAAGGCGGTCAGCCGGGCTTCGAAGTTCTCGTTGCGCGGCGTGCCGAGGAGGGCAGCGATTTGCCAGTATTCCTCGCGGATGAAGCGTTCGATCTCGGATTCGCGGTCGCAGACCAGGCGCAATGCGACAGACTGGACGCGGCCGGCGGAACGGGCGCCCGGCAGTTTGCGCCACAGAACCGGCGACAGCGTGAAGCCGACGAGATAGTCGAGAGCCCGGCGCGCCAGATACGCATCGACCAGCGGCGCATCGATCTGGCGCGGATTGGCCATCGCTTCCAGCACCGACGACTTGGTAATGGCGTTGAAAACGACGCGGCTGACCGGCTTGTCCTTCAGCGCACGCTTCTGCTTCAGCACTTCCAGCACGTGCCAGGAAATGGCTTCACCCTCGCGATCAGGGTCGGTCGCGAGGATCAGGCCATCGGCATCCTTGACCGCCTTGGCTATGTCGGCAAGCCGCTTGCCCGAGGCGGTGTCGACCGCCCAGGACATAGCGAAATCCTCGTCCGGACGCACCGAGCCATCCTTGGCCGGCAAATCGCGGACATGGCCGAACGAGGCCAGAACCTTGTAGTTCTTGCCGAGGTATTTGTTGATTGTCTTTGCCTTGGCCGGCGATTCGACGACGACGACGTCCATGAGGTCTCATATCAGCTGTGATGCGGCAGAAGAATTCCGCTGCGCGCGACGAAATCTCGTTCTATTTGCCGCTCACATGGCCGCGCTTTTGCATCTGGTCAAGGGGAAGTGCCCAAATTGCAGGGCTGTCCGCAGCAATACACTCTTAGAGTGTATGGAGAAAATCACAGTATTCCGGGAAAGGGAGATGGCAGTCCGAGTCAGCGGAAACGAGCCGATTCATTTTACTGCCGAGTCGAGGAAAGCCGGCCGGGTATCGCAGGGGTAGACGCTATGAGAGCTTGTTTGGTGCCAGCCGCCGGGTTTGGAGGGATACCCGGCAGCCAGCCGAAGTCCCGCCAGCGGCAGGACCCGGATTGAGAACTCAGTCGGCCTTGACGATGTGCCAGACCTCGCCGACACCGTCGCCGGTCACATCGCCGGCCTTCTTGTCCTTGATGAAGGTATAGACCGGCTTGCCATCATAGGCCCACATCTTGGTGCCGTCGGTGCGGTCGACGACGCTCCATTCGTCATCCGCCTTGGCGCCGGCCTCGGCCTTCAGCGGCGGCCAGTTGGTGGCGCACTTGTCGTAGCAATTGGTCTTGCCCTTCTCATCCTTGTCATAGGTATAAAGCGTCATGCCGTTGGCGTCGGTGTAGATCTTGGTGCCATTGACCTCAGCTTCCTTCCACGCCTCGGCGGCGAAGGATGCGGCGGTGCTCAGCACAAGCGCGGCCAGCCCTACGGTTATGGTTTTCATGGAAATCTCCCTGGCTGATATCTGGAGGCGCGCGGGAAATCGCGGCCTCGCTGTATCAACGCTTGCGAGCCGGCGTTTCTTCCCCGACCTGCACATGCCGCGACGACTTGCCACAAAATGGTGATTGGTGGAGAAGCAAGGTCGAGCCTATATCGGCGCCGGAACGGTCGGAGCTTTGGAATGGCATTGGACATCGGCTATGTCAGCGCGGTCGGGGCGGGAGCGATCTCGTTCCTGTCACCCTGCGTGCTGCCGCTGGTGCCGCCCTATCTCTGCTATATGGCCGGCGTCTCGGTCGACGATTTTCGTGGCAATGCGGGCGTGACGGCTCGTGAGGGCGCGCGCGGCGCGCTGCTCTATGCCTCGATCGCCTTCGTGCTCGGCTTCTCGACCGTGTTCGTCGCGCTCGGCGCCGGCGCCTCGACCATCGGCCACTGGCTGAGGGTCTGGCAGGAGCCGCTGGCGATGGCCGCTGGCGTGCTGATCATCCTGATGGGCCTGAATTTCCTCGGCATCTTGCGCATTCCGCTTTTGTCGCGCGAGGCGCGCTTCCAGTCGCAGGGCAAGCCGGCAAGTGCGATCGCCGCCTATGTCATGGGACTGGCTTTCGCGTTCGGCTGGACGCCCTGCATCGGCCCGGTGCTGGGGCCGATCCTGACGCTGGCCGGCGGCCGCGAGACGGTGGGCGAGGGCGCGCTGCTGCTCGCCGCCTATTCGCTTGGCCTCGGCATCCCGTTCCTCATCGCGGCGCTGTTTTCCGGCGCCTTCATGCGCTTCCTCGGCAAATTCCGCGTCCATCTCGGCCGCGTCGAGAAAGCCATTGGCGCGCTGCTGGTCGTCGCCGGGGTGTTTTTCCTCACTGGCGGCGTACAGACCGTATCCTACTGGCTGCTCGAGAATTTCCCGGTGCTCGGACGACTGGGGTGATCCCCTTGCCTAAGATGCGAAAGGCGCGGAGTGGGCTCGCTGATTAAGAGTTAGCTGCTCTACCATCTCACCGGAATTTAACCGCATTGGTGCAGCAAGGCGCCACTGCTATCCTGTCTTGATTCCCAACCCTTTTCATATGGTTGTTCACCCATGAGCCAGAGATCCTGCCTGTCCGTCATCCTCGCCGCCGGCGAAGGCACGCGCATGAAGAGCACGCTGCCGAAGGTGCTGCACCAGATCGCCGGGCTGCCGATGGTCGCCCATGTGGTGAAGGCGGCCGAGGCCGCCGGTGCTGGGAGCCAGGCGCTGGTGATCGGTCATGGCGCCGACGAGATGCGCAAGGCAGCCGCGAAATTCGCGCCGAAGGCCGAGACCTTCGTGCAGGAAAAGCGCCTGGGCACCGCGCATGCGGTGCTTGCCGCGCGTGAAGCGATATCAAAGGGTTACAACGATATCCTGGTGATGTTCGGCGACACACCGTTGATCGACGCCGACGCGCTCACCGTGGCGCGGCTGAAACTGGCGGAAGGTGCTGCCGTCGTGGTCATCGGTTTCCGCCCGCTCAATCCGACCGGCTATGGCAGGCTGATCGAAAAAGGCGGCAAGCTGATTGCCGTCCGCGAGGAGAAGGACTGCAGCGCGGAGGAAAGGAAGATCGGCTTTTGCAATGCCGGCATGATGGCGGTGGCCGGCAGCCAGGCGCTGACGCTGCTCGATGCGGTCGGCAACAAGAACGCCAAGGGCGAGTACTATCTCACTGACATCGTCGAGATTGCCACCGCGAAAGGCCTCGATGTCGTGGCCACCGAGACCAGCTTCGAAAGCGCGCTCGGCATCAACAACCGCGCCGAACTGGCGCAGGCCGAAGGTATCTGGCAGGCGCGCCGCCGCCACGAGGCGATGCTGTCGGGCGTGACGCTGATCGCGCCGGAGACCGTGTATTTCTCGCATGATACCGAAATCGGCGCCGACACGATCGTCGAGCCCAATGTCTGGTTCGGTCCGGGTGTGAAGATCGCCACCGGCGCCAAGATCCATGCCTTCAGCCATTTCGAGGGTGCCACCATCGCCTCGAATTGCGAAGTTGGGCCATTCGCTCGGCTGCGACCGGGAGCCGATCTCAGGAACAAGGCCAAGGTCGGCAATTTCTGCGAAGTCAAGCAGGCGACCATCGAGGACGGCGCCAAGGTCAATCACCTGACCTATATCGGCGATGCCCGCGTCGGCGCGGGCGCCAACATCGGGGCCGGCGCCATCACCTGCAATTACGACGGCTACTCGAAATTCTTCACCGACATCGGCGAGGGCGCCTTTATCGGATCGAACTCCTCTCTGGTGGCGCCTGTCACCATCGGCAGGCGCGGCTACA
Organism: Mesorhizobium sp. P2_D5; assembly: GCF_056404355.1. NCBI lineage: Bacteria > Pseudomonadati > Pseudomonadota > Alphaproteobacteria > Hyphomicrobiales > Phyllobacteriaceae > Mesorhizobium > Mesorhizobium sp. P2_D5. Next base: position 422,944 of record NZ_JBFUEE010000004.1, on the reverse strand, counting down.
TCGCGTCGGGCAGCGTCATCACCGAAAGCGTGCCGGACGATGCGCTGGCCTTCGGTCGCGCCCGCCAGAAGACAATCCCCGGCAAAGCCAAGGAATTGCGCGAGCGGTTTGCTTCGGCCGCGGCCGCGAAGAAAAAGGCTGCCGGCGCCGACCACTAGCTAGCCGGTCATGTCCTTGTCGAAGGTGGCGGTTACCTCGATCTTGCCGACGATGGCTTTGTTGAAATCATCGAGGTCCTCGGCGGGTATCCAGTATTCGAGATGCGCCTTGCTGCCGGCGTGCTCGACCCGGTAGCGGTCGAGAAAGCTTTTCAGCACGTCAAACCGCGTCACGAAGCCTGCTCCGCTTGCCGGCACGTTCCAGTCGCGCGCGATCTGCACGGCATAGGCTTCCGACAGGACCGGATAGAAGATCGGCTGTTCGGGCAGGCGCGGCGGAAACGCCCGCATGTCCGAAGCCTCGATGAGTTTCAGCTCGTCAGGTCCGACCGGGCGCCAGAGTGTAATGGTTGATATGGTTTCGTTCATGGTAGGAGCTTAGCCAAACATTTCCCGACCGGGAACCGAATGGCTGAAAAACCGAATGATTGCAGTAACCGGATTGCAAGAGCGGTCTGTCATGGTGCATGCGTACAGAAGCGTTCCGTTACACGGGGCGAAATGCAATGTGACTTTCGCGGCAGGCCGGCCATCCCTAAATAGTGCTGGTTTTCCATGGGGAATTGGGGGCTGTCTGCATGTGCGGTATCGTTGGAATCGTCGGCCACTCGCAGGTTGCGCCGCTCATCGTCGACGCGCTGAAACGGCTCGAATATCGCGGCTATGACTCGGCCGGCGTCGCCACCATCGAACATGGTCAGCTTGCACGCAGGCGCGCCGAAGGCAAGCTGATCAACCTCGAACGTCGGCTCAAGGACGATCCGCTCGATGGCACGATCGGTATCGGCCACACGCGCTGGGCAACGCACGGTGTGCCCAACGAGACCAATGCGCATCCGCATTTTTCCGACGGCGTCGCCATCGTCCACAACGGCATCATCGAGAACTTCGCGGAATTGCGCGACGAGTTGAAGCGTGACGGCTACAGCTTTTCTTCGCAGACCGACACCGAGGTCGTCGCCCATCTGGTGGCGCGCGAACTGGCCAGGGGGCTGAAGCCGGTCGAGGCCGCGCACCAGGCGCTGAAGCGGCTGGAAGGCGCCTTCGCGCTGGCCATCATGTTCAAAGGCGACGAGGACCTGATCGTCGGCGCCCGTAATGGCCCGCCGCTGGCTGTCGGCCATGGCGACGGCGAGATGTTCCTGGGTTCCGACGCCATCGCGCTCGCCCCGTTCACCAATTCGATCACCTATCTCGAAGATGGCGATTGGGCGGTGGTGCGCCGCGACGGCGTCACGATCTTCGACATCGACGGCAACAAGGTCGACCGCAAGCGGCAGCAGTCGCTCTCGACCAGCTTCATGGTCGACAAGGGCAACCGGCGCCATTTCATGGAGAAGGAAATCCATGAACAGCCCGAAGTGATTTCGCACACGCTGGCGAATTATCTCGACTTCGTTGGTGGCGTGTCCAAGCCGCTCGACCTGCCGTTCGATTTTGCCAAGATCGACCGGCTGGCGATTTCGGCCTGCGGCACCGCATATCTCGCCGGCCTGATCGGCAAGTACTGGTTCGAGCGTTACGCGCGGCTCCCGGTCGATATCGATGTCGCCTCCGAATTCCGCTATCGCGAAATGCCGCTGTCCGCGAACGATGCCGCCTTCTTCATCTCGCAATCGGGCGAGACCGCCGACACGCTGGCCTCGCTGCGCTATTGTCGCAAGGCGGGGATGAAGATCGGCGCGCTCGTCAATGTCCGTGAATCGACTATGGCGCGCGAATCCGACGTCGTGCTGCCGACGCTCGCCGGCCCGGAGATCGGCGTTGCCTCGACCAAGGCGTTCACGTGCCAGCTTTCGGTGCTGGCATCGCTTGCCGTGCGCGCCGGCGTGGCGCGCGGCACGATCTCGCGTGAGCAGGAAAAGACCTTTGTGCGCGAGTTGTCGGAGGCGCCGCGTTACGCCAACCAGGTGCTGAAGCTCGACCATCAGATCGAAAAGATCGCGCGCGACCTCGCACACTACAAGAACGTGCTCTATCTCGGCCGCGACACCAATTTTCCGCTGGCCATGGAAGGCGCGCTAAAACTCAAGGAAATCTCCTATATCCACGCCGAGGGCTATGCCGCGGGCGAGCTGAAGCATGGGCCGATCGCGCTGATCGACGAGAACATGCCCGTCATCGTCATCGCGCCGCACGACCGGATTTTCGAGAAGACCGTGTCCAACATGCAGGAAGTGGCGGCGCGCGGCGGCAAGATCATCCTGATCACCGACAGCAAGGGTGCGGCACTTACCAGCGTCAAGACAATGGAGACGATCGTGCTGCCGGACGTGCCGGAAATCATCTCGCCGATCATTTACGCGCTGCCGATCCAGATGCTCGCCTATTTCACCGCCGTATTCATGGGCACCGATGTCGACCAGCCGCGCAATCTGGCGAAATCGGTGACTGTGGAGTAGGCGCAGCCTTCCAAAAACTTCGCAGTCCAAAGCGCCTTCCGGTTCACAGAGCCGCTGTGATGGTATTTGCATCACAGCGGCTCTTTTTCTTTTTTTGCATGATCTTTTTCCGAAAACCGGTTCCCACTTTTCGGGATCATGCTCTAATGTTGCGCTGCAACCCGTGTCCCCGGTGACCCATGTCCGATGCGCCCAAGACCTCTGGCATGACCCGGCTGAGGAACTATTTCCTCACGGGCTTCGTCGTCTGCGCGCCGCTGGCGATTACCGCCTATATCGCCTGGTCGTTCATCGGCTGGGTCGATTCCTGGGTAAAGCCCTATATCCCGGCACGCTATAGCCCCGACAGCTACCTGCCGTTTCCGGTCCCGGGGTTTGGACTGATCGTCGCGCTGATCCTGATCACGCTGATCGGTTTCCTGACGGCCAACATTGTCGGCCGCGCCATCGTCAATTTCGGCGAGCGCCTGCTTGGCCGCATGCCGCTGGTGCGCGGCATCTATGGCTCGCTGAAGCAGATTTTCGAGACCGTGCTGTCGAACAAGGGCGACATGTTCCGCCAGGTCGGGTTGGTCGAATATCCGCGCAAGGGCGTCTGGTCGCTGGTGTTCGTCGCCAGCGAGAAGGAAACCGAGATCAACCAGAAACTCGACCAGGAAGGCGATCCGCTGATCGCCGTGTTCATGCCTTGCACGCCGAACCCGACCACCGGGTTTCTGATGTATGTGCCGAAGTCCGACATCGTGCTGCTCGACATGACGATCGAGGACGGCGCCAAGCTGATCGTCTCCGCCGGGCTGGTGGCGCCCGAAGTCAAGCCGATGGTCGTCGTGAACGGCGAGCCGATCGATGTGCTTGCCAACCCATCGGTTGCCGCCTTGGCTCAGCCGGCGCGCAGGAGCCGGACGGCTTCGTCGCGGCCGAACAAGTAAAGCAACAGGCGCAACGCCTCGCCACGCTCGGATTGCAGCTCCGGGTCACGTGACAGGACCAGCCTGGCGTCGTCACGAGCGGCCTCCAATAGATCGGCATGCGCCTCGATGCGTGCCACCTGGAAACCAGGCGTGCCGGACTGGCGGGTGCCCAGAAGCTCGCCTTCGCCGCGCAGCTTCAGATCTTCTTCGGCGATCAGGAACCCGTCCTCGGTCTCGCGCATCACCGACAGCCGGCGTTTTGCGGTCTCGCCGAGCGGGTCCTTGTAGAGCAGCACGCAGGATGACTTGATGTCACCGCGCCCGACCCGACCGCGCAACTGGTGCAACTGGGCAAGGCCAAAGCGCTCGGCATGTTCGATGACCATGACGGTGGCGTCCGGCACGTCGACGCCGACCTCGATGACCGTGGTGGCGATCAGGATGCGTGTCTCGCCCTGCTTGAAGGCGCGCATCGCTTCGTCCTTGTCGGCACCCTTCATGCGGCCGTGGACGAGGCCGATGCGATCGCCGAAGAGCGGTCTCAGGGACGCAAAACGGTCCTCGGCCGACATCAGCTTGATCTCTTCGGATTCCTCGACCAGCGGACAGATCCAATAGATCTTCTGGCCGCCGGCGACGGCTTCGACCATGCGGCCGACCAACTCGTCGAGCCGCTCGAGCGGCAGCGTGACGGTGCGGATCGGCTGGCGGCCGGCCGGCTTCTCCGTCAGCTTCGACACGTCCATGTCGCCGAAGGCCGTCAGCACCAGCGTGCGCGGGATGGGCGTGGCCGTCATCACCAGCATGTCGGGCGCGTCGCCCTTGGCGGTGATGGCAAGCCGCTGGTGGACGCCGAAGCGATGCTGCTCGTCGATGACCGCGAAGACCAGGTCATGGAAGGTGACCGTCTCCTGGAACAGCGCGTGGGTGCCGACGACGATGTCGATCTCGCCGCTCGCCAGGCCGGCCAGTGTGTCGGTGCGCTCGCGGCCTTTCTCGCGGCCGGTGAGGATAGCGATACGCAAACCGACCTTGGCGGCAAGCGGCGCGATCGTGGCCAGATGCTGGCGCGCCAGGATTTCGGTCGGCGCCATCAGTGCAGCTTGGCCGCCGGCCTCGACCGCACGGGCCATGGCCAGCAGCGCAACGACCGTCTTGCCGGAGCCGACATCGCCCTGCAGGAGCCGCAGCATGCGTTCGGGATCGGCGAGGTCGGCATTGATTTCGGCGAGCGCGAATTCCTGGCTCGCGGTCAGCGAGTAGGGGAGTGCAGCGCGCAGTTTCTCGACGATGCTGCCGTCGCCGACCAGAGGACGGCCGGACAGGCGGCGGATTTTTGCCCGGACCAGTGCCAGCGAAACCTGGCCCGCCAGCAGCTCGTCATAGGCTAGGCGCCGCCACGCGGCACCATCGATGGAGACATCGATCGGGTCGGCCGGATTGTGGATGCGGGCGAGCGCATCGCCAAAGGTGGGAAAGGTGTGCCGGCGCATGAAGGCGCCGTCCTGCCATTCGGCGAAAGTGGGCAAGCGCGCCAGCGCCTGGCCGATCGCCCGGCGCAGCACCTTGCCCGAGAGCCCGGCGGTGAGCGGATAGACCGGCTCGACCAGCGGCAGGTTTTCCGCTTCGCTGGCCAGCGCGATGTGGTCGGGGTGGACCATGGTCGGGCGGCCGTTGAACCATTCCATGCGACCCGAGACCACGACATGCTCGCCCTCGGGCATCGCCTTTTCGAGATAGGAGGCATGGGCATGGAAGAAAGTCAGCGCGATCTCGCCGGTATCGTCATGGGCGTAGACCCGGTAGGGCACCGACCTGTTGCCGCGCGGCGGCGGTTGGTGGCGGTCGATGCGCACCTCAAGCGTGACGATCGAGCCTTCGGCGGCGAGTGCGATGCCCGGGCGGTTGCGGCGGTCGATGACGGTGTGCGGCAACACGAACAGAAGGTCGCCGGCGCGCGCGGCGCGATCACCGAGATCGGCCGTGACGACTTTCTCGATCAGCGCGCCAACCTTCGGTCCGACGCCGGCAAGCGAGGTGATCGGGACGAACAACGGATCGAGGATGGAAGGACGCATGATGTCAGCTTATGTCGCGAGGGCCGCAGCGCAAGGCTGACAGCCCCTTCTATCCACGCTATATGCGCCGCAGCAAGTGAGGATGCGGGACAATGACCGGGACGACGAGATCAAGCGTGGGGCTGGACGCCCGCCGCCGCAAGCTTCTGTTTCGCTCCTGGCATCGCGGCATGCGCGAGATGGACCTGATCCTCGGCACCTTCGCCGACGCCGAGATCGGCGCCTTGACCGGCGAGGAAATCGACCAATATGAGAGGCTCCTCGACATTCCCGACACCGAATTCCTGCCCATGGTCACCGGCGAACGCCCGGTTCCCCGGGACATAGACTGTGCCGTCCTGCAGAAGATCCTGGCTTTCCGCCATTCCATGACATTCTGAACACAAGCAATTCCAGGAAAAGTGCGAAGCGGTTTTCCGCCCGGAGTTGCGACAAACAAGACCGTGATTTCATGAGCCTCATTCCCACCATCGGTCTGCCGAAAGGCCGCGCCGGCCAGTTCATCGTCGATGGCGTCGCCGACGGCTATGAAGCCTTTGCGCTGGTGCAGGCGGCACTGGAGATCGCGCCGGACAAGCCGGTTCTGTTCGTGGCGCGCGACGGCCAGAGGCTGCCGGCGATCATCGAGGCGCTGTCCTTCGCGGCGCCCGGCCTTCCTGTGCTGGAACTGCCGGCTTGGGATTGCCTGCCCTATGACCGGGTCTCGCCCGGCTCGGACGCCGCCGCCAAGCGGCTCGATGCGTTGACCGCCATGATCGCGCTGGCGAAGAAGCCGCACCGCGCCGTCATACTGACCACCGCCAATGCGTTGCTGCAGCGCATCCCGCCGGCCGACCTGGTCGAGGCACAAACCTTCCATGCCAGGCCCGGCAACCAGATCGACATGAATGCGCTGGTGTCGCGGCTGGAGACGTCCGGGTTCGAACGCGTACCGACCGTGCGCGGCATCGGTGAATTCGCCGTGCGCGGCGGCATTCTCGACCTGTTCGCGCCCGGCTGGACCGAGGCGCTCAGGCTCGATTTCTTCGGCGACACGCTGGAATCGATCCGCGTGTTCGACGCCGCCACGCAACGCACCACCGGCCAACGCAAGTCGATGGCGCTACAGGCGATGAGCGAAGTGGCGCTGACGCCGGAAACCATCAGCCGTTTCCGCCGCTCCTATATCGAAGCCTTTGGCGCGCCCCAGCGCGACGACGGGCTCTATGCGGCGGTCAGCGAAGGGCGACGCTTCGCCGGCATTGAGCACTGGCTGCCGTTCTTCTACGAACGGCTGGAGACCGTGTTCGATTATCTGCCGGACACGCCTGTTGTGTTCGACCATCTGGCGCATGAGGCGCTGGCCGAGCGTCACACGCTGATCCTCGACCACTACGAGGCGCGCAAGAAGCAGGCCGACGGCGCATTGAAGGATGCGGTGCCCTACAAGCCGGTGCCGCCGGACCTGCTCTACCTCTCGCCGGAAAACCTGATTGCTTCGCTCGGGCCGCGCGAAGCGATCGATTTTACGCCCTTCGACGCGCCCGATGCCGGCGCCAAGAAAGTGTTCCATGCCGGCTCGCGCCATGGCCGCAGTTTTGCTGGGGAGCGCGCCGACCCCAGCATCAATGTCTTCGATATCGTCGTCAGGCATATCGCCGACGAGCGTGCTGCGCGCCGCCGTATCGTCATTGCCGGCTGGACAGAAGGCTCGCTCGACCGGCTTGGCCAGATCCTCAGCGAGCACCATCTCGGCAATCTCAAGCAGGTCGCCACGCTGGCGGAAGCGGAGCAACTCGAGCCGGGGCAGGCGGCATTGGCCGTGCTGCCGCTGGAATCCGGTTTCGAGACCGAAAGACTGGTCGTCGTCGCCGAACAGGACATTCTCGGCGACCGGCTGATCCGGCGCTCGAAGCGCAAGAAGCGCGCCTCGGACTTCATCGCCGAAGCCTCGGCGCTGTCGGCCGGCGACATCGTCGTCCATGCCGACCACGGCATCGGCCGCTTCATTGGCCTGCGCACCATCGAAGCGGTTGGCGCCCCGCATGACTGCCTGGAAATCCACTATGCCGGCGACGACCGGCTGTTCCTGCCGGTCGAGAACATCGAGCTTCTGTCGCGCTACGGTTCGGATTCGGCCGAGGCGACCTTGGACAAACTCGGCGGCGGCGCCTGGCAGTCGCGCAAGGCGCGGCTGAAGAAACGCCTGCTCGACATGGCCGGGCAACTGATCCGCATCGCCGCCGAACGGCAGATGCGCGCCGCACCGGCATTGGTTCCGGCCGAGGGCCTCTATGGCGAGTTCGCTGCCCGCTTCCCCTATGAGGAGACCGACGACCAGCAGACGGCGATCGACTCGGTTCGGGACGATCTGGGCGCCGGCAAGCCGATGGACCGGCTGATCTGCGGCGATGTCGGTTTCGGCAAGACGGAAGTGGCGCTGCGCGCCGCCTTCATCGCGGCGATGGAAGGATTCCAGGTCGCCGTCGTGGTGCCGACGACGCTGTTGTCGCGCCAGCATTTTAAGACGTTTTCGCAGCGCTTTTCCGGCCTGCCGATTCGCGTCGCCCAGGCGTCGCGGCTGGTCGGCGCCAAGGAGCTGGCCGAGACCAAGAAAGGCATCGCCGAGGGCCAGGTCGACATCGTCATCGGCACCCACGCGCTGCTCGGGTCCGCGATCTCGTTCAAGAACCTTGGCCTGTTGATCATCGACGAGGAGCAGCACTTTGGCGTCAAGCACAAGGAGCGGCTGAAGGACCTGAAGACCGATGTGCATGTGCTGACGCTGTCGGCGACACCGATTCCGCGCACGCTGCAATTGGCGCTGACGGGTGTACGCGAGCTGTCGCTGATCGCCACGCCTCCGGTCGACCGCATGGCGGTGCGCACCTTCATCTCGCCTTTCGATCCGCTGGTCATCCGCGAGACGCTACTTCGGGAGCGCTATCGCGGCGGCCACTCCTTCTATGTCGTTCCGCGTATTAGCGATTTGGCGGAGATCCATGATTTCCTGAGAGAATCCGTTCCGGAGCTGAAGGTGGCGGTGGCCCACGGCCAGATGCCGCCGGGCGAACTCGACGACATCATGAATGCCTTCTACGACGGCCAGTACGATGTGCTGTTGTCGACGACCATCGTCGAATCCGGTCTCGACATCCCGACCGCCAACACGCTGATCATCCATCGCGCCGACATGTTCGGCCTGTCGCAGCTCTATCAGCTGCGCGGCCGCGTCGGCCGCTCGAAGGTGCGCGCCTATGCGCTGTTCACGCTGCCGGCCAACCGCAAGCTGACCGACACGGCCGAGCGCCGGCTGAAGGTGCTGCAGTCGCTCGACACGCTGGGCGCCGGCTTCCAACTGGCCAGCCACGATCTCGATATCAGAGGCGCCGGCAATCTTCTCGGCGAAGAGCAGTCCGGCCACATCAAGGAGGTCGGCTTCGAGCTCTACCAGCAGATGCTGGAGGAGGCCGTCGCCGAGGTGAAGGATTCCGGCGAAGTGCAGGATGGCGGCTGGTCGCCGCAGATCGCAGTCGGTACGGCGGTGATGATCCCGGAAAGCTATGTGCCGGACCTGCAGCTCAGGCTGGCGCTCTACCGCCGCCTCGGCGACCTCGAAAACACCGAGGAGATCGACGCCTTCGGCGCGGAGCTGATCGACCGGTTCGGCCCGCTGCCGGAAGAGGTGAAGCATCTCTTGAAGATCGTCTTCATCAAGGCGCTCTGCCGCAAGGCCAATGTCGAAAAGCTCGACGCCGGGCCGAAGGGTGTCGTCATCCATTTCCGCAAACGCGAATTCTCCAACCCGGTCGGCCTGGTCCAGTTCATTGGCGAGCAGGGTTCGCTGGCCAAGATCCGGCCCGACCACAGCGTCGTGTTCGTGCGCGACTGGCCGACGGCCGAGAAGCGGCTGGCAGGCTCGGCCGTCGTCATGACGCAGTTGGCGCGGCTGGTGGCGGCGTAGCGGGCAGGGATAGGGGCACCGGCTGGGCAGCCGGTGCATTCGCCAGCCGGACAAATCCGGTCTAGAATAGGAAATCGGCTTCGTGTATGGAGCCGCGATCCCCACATGGGGTGGATCGGCGGGCGACGGCGCTCGCTTTGTTGTTTGACGCAATTCCGGACGGAAACCGTTTCACGCTTTTCCTGGAATTGCTCGGAAAGAGCTTTGGGTGCAGCGATGACGAAATGGTCGCCGAATTCGTGGAGAGCGATGCCGATCAAGCAGGTTCCTGCCTATCCGGACCTTGCCGCGCTGAAGAACACGGAAGCCCAGCTCGCCACCTTTCCGCCGCTGGTTTTTGCAGGTGAGGCGCGCAAGCTGAAGAAGCAGTTGGCGGCTGTTGCTGCCGGTGATGCATTCCTTCTCCAGGGCGGCGATTGCGCCGAGAGTTTTGCCGAACATGGCGCGGACAATATCCGCGACTTCTTCCGCGTCTTCCTGCAGATGTCGGTGGTGTTGACCTTCGCCGGCGCGCAGCCGGTGGTCAAGGTCGGCCGGGTTGCCGGCCAGTTCGCCAAGCCGCGCTCGTCCGACAACGAGACCAAGGGCGATGTGACGCTGCCTAGCTATCGCGGCGACATCATCAACGGCATCGAGTTCGACGCCAAGTCGCGCATTCCAGATCCTGCCCGCCAGGAGATGGCATACCGCCAGTCGGCGGCGACGCTCAACCTTCTGCGCGCCTTCGCGCAGGGTGGCTATGCCAGCCTGGAGAACGTGCATAGCTGGATGCTCGGCTTCGTGTCCGACAGCCCGCAAGGCGAGAAGTACGGTGAACTCGCCAACCGCATCACCGAGACGATGGACTTCATGAAGGCCGTCGGCATCACCTCGGAAACCAACTATGCATTGCGCGAGACGGATTTCTACACCAGCCACGAGGCGCTTCTGCTCGGCTATGAGGAGGCGCTGACCCGCGTCGATTCGACCTCCGGCGACTGGTACGCCACGTCGGGTCACATGATCTGGATCGGTGATCGGACGCGCCAGCCCGACCATGCGCATGTCGAATATTGCCGCGGCATCAAGAACCCGCTTGGCCTGAAGTGCGGCCCCTCGCTGACGCCGGATGGGTTGCTGGAACTGATCGACCTGCTCAACCCCGAAAACGAACCCGGCCGGCTGACGCTGATCGCGCGCTTCGGCTCGGACAAGGTCGCCGACCATCTGCCGAAGCTGGTGCGTGCGGTGCAGAAGGAAGGCCGCAGCGTGGTGTGGTCGTCGGACCCGATGCATGGCAACACGATCGAGGCCGCCGGCTACAAGACGCGGCCGTTCGACCGCATCCTGAAGGAGGTGCAAACCTTCTTCGAGGTGCATCGCGCCGAAGGCACGCATCCTGGCGGCATCCACGTCGAAATGACCGGCAAGAACGTCACCGAATGCACCGGTGGCGCCCGCGCCATCACCGCCGATGAATTGCAGGATCGCTACCACACGCATTGCGATCCACGTCTCAACGCCGACCAGGCGATCGAACTGGCCTTCCTGGTCTCTGACCTGTTGAAGAAGAGCCACCCGGTGCAGCACAAGCAGGCCGTTAACGGCTGAGCTTGATTTCGGCCTGAACGTTGACGGAAAAAAGCGCTGGAGAAATCCGGCGCTTTCTTTTTCAGCGTCCGCGTTCCCAGCGCAGGCCGGCGAGTCCGGGTCCGAGGCGGATGGGGCGCTCAGTCCTTCTTGTAGAGCAGCCAGCTCTTGCCGGCGCGGCCGGCCATCGTCGAATGCCTGGTGACGCGGTTGCGGCCGCTGACCTTGGAGCGATACAGCGCCCGGTCGGCCTTGGTGTAGAGATCCTCCGGCCCCTCGGCTTCGGATGCCATGCAAATGCCCATCGAGACGGTGACGGTGCCGTAGTTCGTGCCGGTCTGGCTGCTGGTGAACGGCGTCTGCTCGATCAGGGCGCGGATGCGCTCCGCGATCTCGTAGGTTGCGTCCTCGCTGGCGCCCTCGATGATCAGCGCGAACTCCTCGCCGCCGGTTCGGGCGACGAACATGTCACCGCGGATGCTGGTCTGGAAGATGTCGGCGATGATCTGGATGATCTTGTCGCCGACCGGGTGGCCGTAGCGATCGTTGATGTCCTTGAAGCGATCGATGTCGGCAAGGATCAGGGCGTTGAACAGGATACCCTTGTTGCTGTTGTAGATCCTGGTGATTTCCTTGTCGAATGCGCGGCGATTCCAGATATGGGTCAACGGATCGGTGTCGGCCAGCCGCTTGTATTCCTCGAGCTTCGACTTGACGCTCTCGAGTTCGGCCGTCTTGTCGCTGAGCGTCGAGGCCACCTGCCGGCCGTGGTCGATCGTCGAATTGGTGGCAATCGTCATGGCGTTGGCGATCTTCTGCAAAAGATCCTGGGAGAGAAGGCTGCGGTTGCTCAGTCCGCTCGATGTCTCGTCGAGGATCCTGCCGTATTTCTCGATATGGCTGCGCTCGCTCCTCAACAGCGAAGCGACCTCCTCGAGCTCCCTGGCAATGACTTCCCTGGCATGCTCGACGATGCCGGGGCCATGGTTGTGGGCAAAGAAGGCGCGGCCGATCTGGTCCAGTTCATCCTGTGTCGGCCGGTTGCTCAGCGAAACGACGGCGAGGCTGAGTTCGCGATTGGTGCCGCTCAGTGCCTCGTAGAAAATTTCGTAGTTGCGGGGAAGGCCGAGCACGCCCAACTGGCGCATTGTGGCGACGACAGTGGCCGCGATATCGGTGCTTCGTTCGGTTGGGACAGCTGCCGCCTGCATGTTCTGATCACTCTTCCCCTTGGATCCCGCCGCAGAACTTTGGGGGTTCCATTTGTCGCCAACCGGGGAAGACTACCCGATAACCCAGAACAACTTGCGAACAGACGCGTCCCCACCTGCGACATTCGCTCGCCATGACCATAAATGCGGGAGCGCTAAAGTTTCCTTAATTCGCTGAGGTTCCACGGTTTTTCTATCTCTTGTGTGCTGTGGAGGCTGCAATTTGCGCACCAACAATCCGGGATGAACGCCAGTTTGGTGGGTTTGAATGCGAAATTCGCGCATAACGCGCTGCAAAAAGTGAAACTGGATTCGGCTTCGCCACACCAGCAAATGTCGCATTTGCTTGCGTATGGCTGCCACAAAGCTGGAATCCTGACGACGAAGCCATGCCAGGCACAGGTTCTTCAAGGAGGGGCGAAATGAGTGACAGTCACGGCGGATCGTGTCTGTGCGGAGCGGTTCGCTTCAGAACCCGCGGAGCGCTGCGTGGCGTCGTCTATTGTCATTGTTCGCAATGCAGGAAGCAGAGCGGACATTTCTACGCCGCGACCAATGTTGCAGACGCCGACATTGTGATCGAGGGCGGCGAAAGCATCACCTGGTACGAAGCGTCTTCCTTCGCCAGGCGCGGTTTTTGCAAGGCATGCGGGTCTCTGCTGTTCTGGAAGCCGCGGGACCAGGGCTACGTTTCGGTCATGGCGGGATCGTTCGACGTGCCGACGGGCCTTGAGGGCGAATGCCACATCTTCGTCGGCGACAAGGGCGACTATTATTCGATCGACGACGGGCTGCCGCAGTTTGAAAAGTCGACGCCGTCCATACCGGTCGCTGAATGAATCTTGGACAAATCGCCTTATTCCATTGATCTGGCCAGCCATTGCATTATCCCGTGCCGGTGATTCGCAAAGGGGTTTGGCATGCAGCGGCTGATCGACGCTTTTTTCAATTCAGTGCGGGCGTTTCGCAAGCTGGCCGTCAGCGAGAAGGCTTTCCAGCAGGAGCTGATGCTGCTCGCGCTCGCCTTGCCGCTCGGCTGGTTCGTTTCGATCTCGTGGCGTGGCTATGCCTTGCTGATCGGAGCGGTGCTGCTTCTCATCATGGTCGAAGTGCTGAACACAGGCATCGAGGCGGCCTGCGACGCGTTCAGCCGCGAGTTCAATGTCGATATCCAGCTAGCCAAGGACTGCGGTTCGCTGGCGGTTCTGATTTCGGTGATCATCGTCGCCGGCGTCTGGGGCATCGCCATCATCGAACGCATCACCGGGCTACCGATCTAGCATCCCGGCTCCTACATGACGGTAACTAAAGGAAACCGTCATGTCTGAAGTCACAAACCTTCTGCTTCTGGAGCGCAAAGGGCTACCGGACGATTTGCGCTGGCTGGCCGAGAAATACCCGCGCGAAAACTGGCAGGGCCACGCCAACATCCGCGGCGTCGCCAATATGTGGCTGCAGCGTCACGACATGTTCCGCGAACTCGGCGGCATGCTGACCAACGGCATTGGCGACTACCGCGAAGGCAGGCTGACAGCGCCCGACTTCGCGCGCTGGTTCCCGGTCTTCGCCAAGGCGGAGACGCGGCTGAAGCGCGGCTTCGAGATCCTCGATGCCGACCATCACACCATCCATGAAGGTCTGGAGCGCAATGCCGAGGCCGCCGACGCCTTCATCAAGACGCTTCAGAAGAGCGAAGACAGACAGCGCTTTGCCGCCGACGCCTATGCCGACGAAAACAGCCGGCTGATCGCCATGCTGACCAGGCACCTTGCCGACGAGGAAGACCTGATCATCCCACTGATCCTCGATCGGGGTGATGTCGCGCTTGGTATTGACTGATGCATGTCGCTCAAAGTGCTTGGCGGCTTTGGGGCAACGACATGCATGGAAACCAAAGGTCTCAGCTTTCCCTGGTCCGTTCCTTTTTCGCGACGTGGCGGGCGATCAGCCAGGCAAACACGGCCACCGTCAAACCAATGCCAAGCCCGACCAGCAACCGCTCGTGATGCATCAATGCCTGGCCGACGAAGTGTTCGGCCCCCAAACCAAAGACATAGCCAACCGTACTGAACAGCACCGCCCAGATCACCGATGACATGGCGTTGAGGATAATGAAACGCGGCGCCGCGATGTTGGAAAGGCCGGCCGCGATGCCGCCGACAAGGCGCATGCCGTAGATGTAGCGGTTCGACAGCACGAAGATGTCGGGATGGGTGTTGAGCAGGCGAAAGGCCCGGCGGAAGCCAGGCCGCCTGCGCAATCTGACGACATAGGGATGGTCGGCAAAGCTTCGTCCAAGAATGAAGAAGAAGGTGTCGCCGACGAAGGCGCCAAGGGCGGCCGCCAGGACGGTATGCCAGAGCACGAAGACTTGTTGGTGCGCGAAGAAGCCACCGAGGATGGCCGCACTTTCACCCTCCGCGACACAGCCGAGGAAGACGGCGAGCAGTCCGTATTGTTCGATGAGGTGATGGATCGTTTCGGTCATGAAGACGGCTGCTGCTGCGACAGCCTTTCGTCGATCCGCTTGACGAGGTCGGCCAGCCGCGCCATCTCGTCGCGCATGCCGAGGATCTGGCCGTGGCGGAGTTCGTCCAGCTTTTCATGCAGCGCCATGATCTCGATCTCAGCCTTCAAATTGACCTCGTAATCGTGGGCGGCGTCGATGCGGTCGCGCTCGGTCTGGCGGTTCTGCGCCATCATGATCACCGGTGCCTGCAAGGCGGCGATCATCGACAGCACGAGGTTGAGGAAGATGAACGGGTAGGGATCGAAGGCGTCGCGCGACAGGAGCCAGACATTGCCCGCGGTCCACAGGACTAGGAACGCGATGAAGGTCAGGATGAAGGACCACGAGCCGCCGATGCGGGCAATCGTGTCGGCGAGGCGGTCGCCAAAGGTCTGATGGAAGGCGACGGCCTTGTTGGTGTCCCGCGAGATGGTGGTGCGTTCGAGCGTCGATTGCAGCACGCGGCTTTCGAGCTGGCTGAGGCCGTCCGGCCGTCGCTTGAGCCAGCGGTTCGCCAGGTCGTCGATCGTCTTGTTCATGGCCGTCTCCAGGGTCTTGGCTTGCCTAAAGCGCGTCGCGTTGAAAACGGATTCAAATGACGCGCTTTAGGTCTTTGTTCTCATGCATGTCGTTGTCTCAAAACCGGGGCCACTTTTGAGCGACATGCACTAAGAGGTAGAGGCTGCCGGCCCTCACGGGAAGTGTTACATTGTCGCGAACAGCGAGGGATCGATGGCCGATTTTCAGAAAATTCGCCTGCGTGCGGCAAAACGCAAGGGCGGTGAGGCGGAGCTTTCGTCACTTTTGGGGCCGGCGCCCGACAATGCCGCCGTGGCTGACATCGCCGACGATCGCATTCTGTCTGTTATGGCCGAGCGCGTCTTTGCCGCCGGTTTCGTCTGGCGCGTCATCGAACAGAAATGGCCGGGCTTCGAAGAGGCCTTCCTCCACTTCGAGCCGAAGCGGCTGTTGTTCCAGCCCGATGATTTCTGGCACGATCTGACGGCCGACCAGCGCATCGTGCGCAATCCGCAGAAGATCAAATCGGTGCGCGACAATGCTGCCTTCGTCGAGCGAGTGTCGAAGGAATATGGCGGTTTCGGCAAATTCCTTGCCGACTGGCCTGCGGACGATCAGGTCGGGCTGATGGCCTATCTCGGCAAGCATGGCAGCCGGCTCGGCGGCAACACCGGCCAGTATTTCCTGCGCTGGCTGGGCTGGGATGCCTTCGTCATTTCGGGTGATATGGCGGCGGCACTGCGCGATGCCGGCCTCGACATCGCCGAAAGCCCGACCTCGAAGAAGGATCTCGACAAGATCCAAAACCAGATCAATCAATGGGCGACGGAGACGGGCCTGCCGCGCCGGCATATTTCGCGCATCCTGGCGATGTCGATCGGCGACAACCATTCGCCAGAAGCGCTGCGCGAATATATGGGCGACGACTGATCGCTGGTCGCCCAGCCACGATCTGACATTTGGTCTGGACACGAATGACCTATGTCATTCGGTCTGGATTGGTCCAAACGAACGCCATTGCTCGGGCAAATTTGCCGCGCTAAGTCAGCAGCATGACCAAGAAGCTCGACATCCTGCGCATCGCCGTCGCCCAGCTCAATCCGACTGTTGGCGACATACCAGGCAATCTCGCCAAGGCGCGCGAGGCGAGGGCGGATGCAGCCCGCCAGGGCGCCGATGTCGTGCTCTACACCGAGCTCTTCCTCGCCGGCTATCCGCCGGAGGATCTGGTGCTGAAGCCGGCTTTCCTGAAGGCCTGCGAAAAGGCGGCGCAGGACTTTGCTGCCGATACCGCCGATGGCGGTCCGGGCGTCATCATCGGCACGCCGCTGAAGCGCAAGAGCGGCACGCACAATTCGATCGTCTTCGCCGATGGCGGCAAGATTATCGCCGAGCGCTACAAGCTCGATTTACCGAACTACGGCGAATTCGACGAAAAGCGCGTCTTCCAGGCTGGACCCGAGATCCAGGGGCCGGTCAATTTCCGCGGTGTGCGGATCGGGATTCCGATCTGCGAGGACATCTGGGGCGATGTCGGCATCTGTGAGACGCTGGCCGAAAGCGGGGCTGAGATCCTGCTGGTGCCGAACGGCTCGCCCTACTATCGCGCCAAGATCGATGTCCGCCATCAGGTCGTCATCCGCCAGGTCATCGAATGCGGGCTGCCGATGATCTATGCCAACCAGCTTGGCGGCCAGGACGAGCTGATCTTCGACGGCGCGTCGTTTGCCATCGGTTCCGACAAGACGCTGGCCTTCCAGATGAGCCAGTTCGAGGAAGCGGTCGACGTGACCACCTGGAAACGAACGGATGACGGTTGGATCTGTTCTGAAGGGCCGATGTCGAAGATCCCGGACAGGGAGGAGGCCGACTACCGCGCCTGCATGCTTGGCCTGCGCGACTACGTCAACAAGAACGGTTTCAAGAACGTCGTGCTCGGCCTGTCGGGCGGTATCGATTCGGCGATCTGCGCGGCGTTGGCCGTCGATGCGCTTGGCGAAGAACGCCTGCGCGCGGTGATGATGCCCTATCGCTACACCTCGAAGGACTCGCTGAAAGACGCCGAGGATTGCGCCCGGGCGCTCGGGTGCCGCTATGACATCGTGCCGATCTTCGAGCCGGTCGAGGGCTTTCTGCACACGCTGACACAGCTTTTCGAGGGCACCAAGGAAGGCATTACCGAGGAGAATTTGCAGAGCCGTGCGCGCGGCACCATCCTGATGGCGATCTCCAACAAGTTCGGCTCGATGGTCGTCACCACCGGCAACAAGAGCGAGATGTCGGTCGGCTACGCCACGCTCTACGGCGATATGAACGGCGGCTTCAATCCGATCAAGGACCTCTACAAGATGCAGGTCTACGCGCTGTCGCGCTGGCGCAACAGCCACGTGCCGCCGGGCGCGCTCGGGCCTTCGGGCGAGGTCATTCCGAAGAACATCATCGACAAGGCGCCGTCGGCGGAATTGCGCGAGAACCAGACCGACCAGGATTCGCTGCCGCCCTATCCGGTGCTGGACGATGTCCTCGAATGCCTGGTCGAGAACGAGATGGGGGTCGACGACATCGTCGCACGCGGTCACGACCGGTCGACAGTTACACGCATCGAGCACCTGCTCTACATCGCCGAATACAAGCGCCGGCAGGCGGCACCGGGCGTGAAGATCACCCGGAAGAATTTTGGCCGTGACCGCCGCTATCCCATCACCAACCGTTTCAGGGACCGCAGCTAGATGGCGGTCGTGGACCGAACGCTCGCGCCATCTCGCGGGCAAGGGTGCAGCCGTGCCCGAGTGTGAGATCAGCTTCGAAATATCACGGATCGATTTCCGAACGACATCCGACCTGTTGATGGCCAGCTATTGGGGTGCTGGACGCAACGATGAGTTCCATCGGCGAGCCTTTGCCAATTCGCTTTGTGTGGGCGCCTATCTAGATGGAAAACAAGTCGGTTTCGGCCGGGCGATCACCGACCGCATGGTGTTTGCCTATCTTGCCGACATCATCATCTGGCCGGAGCATCGCGGGGAGGGCATAGGGTCGCGACTGGTCCAGGCACTCATCGACCACCCCGAACTCAGCACGGTTTCGCACTGGAGCCTGTCGACCAGCGACGCACACGGGGTCTATGAGAAACTGGGCTTCAAGGCATCGACGGATGGTCGATACATGCGCCTCGATCGCATTCCGCAATGACGAGCGTGCGACCATGGCGACATCCGCCGTTGTTGCAAAATAACCTCAGTGCTTGGACCAGATAGACTTTCGACATGAGCCGATCTTGGCGATGCATCGGGGCGTCTTTATAAGGACCGTTCCGCGATTCATTTGCGGGAGGTCCGAATGGCTGTATTTCAAATGGTAATGCGAGGCCGCGAAGCCTAGGTCTCATCCGGCGCTCAGCGAGGGTTTGCCCTCGCGCTGATGCCGGATTGAGCGCAGGCTTATGCCGATGCCGGTCGCCGCCCGATTACGGGCGAGACGCCAAATATGCCGCTCCGCATTCTGGGCAATCGCTAGCCCCTTGCGCGGCTTCTTCAATTTTCGACCTTACTGGGATCGGGCTCGTTTGCGCCCGAATGACATCATGGCTCGTTTCAGAATCGATTTGCGCGCGAGCGCCTTTCGCAGCGTTCTTGGTTTCACGCTCACCCATTGGCGGCGTCAGCCGTGGCGGCTTTCGCTCATCATGGGCGGCTTCCTGTTGTCGACGCTGGCCGACGTTTTGACGCCGCTTTATTCAGGCCGGCTGGTCGACGCCGTCGCCAGCAGCGCCGGCGCCGATGCCATTGCCTGGAATGCCGCGATGACCGCGTTCTCGATGCTGATGGCGCTGGCGTTGACCGGCGTCGTGCTGCGCAACCTTGCCTTCATGGCGATCGTCGAGCTGACGCTGAAGATGATGGCCGATATCGCCGCTGACACCTTCCATCGCGTCCAGCGCTTTTCCACCGACTGGCATGCCAACAGCTTTGCCGGCTCGACCGTGCGCAAGGTGACGCGCGGCATGTGGGCGCTCGACCTGCTCAACGACACGATCCTCATCGCGCTGCTGCCGTCCGTCGCCATGCTGATTGGCTCGACGCTGCTGCTCGGCTGGTTTTGGCCGCTGATGGGCGTGGTCGTTGCCGCCGGATCGGTGCTGTTCATCGCGGTGACGGCGATGTTGTCGCTCGGCTATGTCGCACCGGCTGCGCGGCTCGCCAACACCTGGGACACGCGCCTCGGCGGCTCGCTGGCCGACGCGGTGAGCTGCAACGCCGTGGTCAAGGGATTTGGCGCCGAGGAGCGCGAAGAGCGACGCCTCGCCAGGGTCGTCGCCAAATGGCGTGCGCGCACGCGGCGGACCTGGGTACGCGGCACCATCAACGGCACCACGCAAGGGGCGCTGTTGCTGGTCATGAGAGCCGCGGTGATCGGCCTGGCGTTGATGCTGTGGTCGTGGGGGCAAGCGAGCGCCGGTGACGTTGCCTTCATGCTGACGTCGTTCTTCGTGCTGCAGGGATATCTCAGAGATATCGGCACCCATATCCGCAACCTGCAGCGTTCGATCAACGACATGGAGGAGCTGGTCGAGTTCCAGTCCGAACCGCTCGGCATCGAGGACCGGCCCGGCGCCAAGCCGATCCGGATCACGCAGGGGGCTATCCGCTTCGACAACGTCACCTTTCATTACGGCAATCACCGATCGCCCCTTTATCGCGACTTTTCGGTCGATATCGCGCCGGGTGAACGTGTCGGCCTCGTCGGCCATTCGGGTTCGGGCAAGACGACTTTCGTCAAGCTGATCCAGCGGCTCTATGACGTCAATGCGGGAAGAATCCTGGTCGACGGCCAGGACATCGCGCAGTTGGCGCAAGCGTCGCTGCGCGGGCAGATCGCCATCGTCCAGCAGGAGCCGATCCTGTTCCACCGGTCGCTGGCCGAGAACATTGCCTATGCCCGGCCGACGGCGACGCAGGATGAGATCGAGCACGCGGCGCGGCTGGCGAGTGCGCATGACTTCATCGCCAACCTGCCGAAGGGCTACGGCACGCTGGTCGGCGAACGCGGTGTGAAACTGTCGGGCGGCGAGCGTCAGCGCGTGGCAATCGCGCGCGCTTTCCTTGCCGATGCGCGCATCCTGATCCTGGACGAGGCGACATCGAGCCTCGATTCTGAATCGGAGGTCCTGATCCAGCAGGCGATGGAACGGCTGATGGTCGGGCGCACTACGCTGGTCATCGCGCACCGGCTTTCGACGGTGCGGGCGCTGGACAGGCTCCTGGTCTTCGATCGCGGCAAGATCGTCGAGGAAGGCTCGCATGACGAGCTGATCCGGCTGAAGGGCGGCATCTACCGCCGACTGTTCGAGCGTCAGGCGCTCGAACTGACCAAGGGACTGGTCATCTGATCTGAAGTGGCCTCCGGCTCCGGCCGGAGGCCACCTCTCGGGCTCCATCGCGGTTGCAATAGAGCGGGCTTTCGTCAGTCGGTTGGAGTGACGCGAACCATATCCAGGGCGTTCCAGATCCTGAGTTTTGAGACGTCTTGTTTACGTTGTTTCTACTACTGGTTGGTATAAGCCTTCTCTAGGCAACCCAGAGACGGTCTATGCATATCCTGGAATCCGACTAACCTGCCCAGGATTTCGCTCTGCGGCAGATAGGCTTCAAGATGCATCTTGTTTCCGCAAATGCCGGTTCGGAAAAGGTGGCTGCGCCGTCGGTGCTGGAAACTCGGCACGGCTCGGTTCGGCCGCTCGCTGCCGAAGATCTTGAGAGCGTCGCCGCACTCTTCCTGGCGAAGTTTCGCCAGCGGCGGCGTCACCTCCTCGATCGCGCGATCGCGGAGACGGCCGAGTATATGAGAGAGATTTATCTTGATCCTGCCGGCCAGCCCGGTGAGAGCAACGCTCTGGTCCAGATCAACCCGCAAGGACGTCTAGGTGGGTTCCTCGGCGTCCTGAAAGCCCGCTACGAGCTCAACGGAACGGCATTGAATGCGGCAATCATCGGTCCGCTCATGTCCGACCCCGGCACCGATCACGGCTCGGCAGGACCGCAATTGCTGCGTGCCTTGAATCAAGGAAAATTCGATGTGCAGCTGACCGATTCGGCCAACCGGACATCCTTGGCCTTCGCGCGCCCGATGAAGTATCAGCTCCTGCCGGTTCATTGTCTGGGATGGACCTGTGTTTTCCGGCCGGCGGCTATGGCCGCCGCCGCACTGCACCGCAAATGGCCTGGCCTGCCTCGCTTGGCGACCGATCCCTGCGCGAGAGCATTCGATGTTCTCGCTAAAGGAAGGTTCGAGCACCCGGTCCCGCTTTCGTCGTCGCATCGTGTCCACCGTGAGCCGATCGATGCAGCGCAATTTGCCGAGCGGCTGCCGACCCTCCTGTCCGATTACTCGCTTCGGCCGAGTTGGAAGGATGGCGAGCTGACACGGCTGCTCGCGCTGGCGGCCGAGAAGCGGGCCGATGGGCCACTTCATTTCGGCGGGACTTACGACGAAACGGGCAAGATGCTCGGTTGCTACGCCTTCTACGGTCAAGCCGGCGGCATCGCGAACCTGCTGCAAATCCAGGCTTCAGGATCCCACTGGGGCGCGACGCTGGATGGCCTTATCGCGGCCGCGTGGGATATGGGCTGCGCGGGCATCACCGGGCAGACGCAGGGCAGATTCATGCCCCAACTCTTCGGCTACAAGAATGTCTTCTTCCGCTATGCCGGGGGGACGATGGTTCGCTCGCGGATGGCTGAGGTCACGGAAGCGGTCCGCTCCGGCGACATCTTTATCGGTGGGTTGATGGGCGACCGCTGGACCCGCCTCAGTTCCGATGACTTCGGCCGCTGATCGCCTTCGACGACTTGTTCGTCGGCGCAAGCACGCATGTCTATACGCCGCCTGAGGCGCACGCCGCCCCGGTCTTTTCATTGCGCGCGTCCTGTTCTATGTCTGCCGCACCGCGCGGGGGCGCGTCTTGTCAATCACAAAAGCATCCGGTACGCCCCGCTCATGACAGTTACCGTTCGTTTCGCCCCGTCGCCAACCGGCCGCATTCATATCGGCAATGCGCGCACCGCCCTGTTCAACTGGCTGTTTGCCATGAACAACAAGGGCCGCTTTATCCAGCGTTTCGACGACACCGACATTGCCCGCTCGAAGCAGGAATTCTCAGACGCCATCCTCTACGATTTGCATTGGCTGGGCATTTTCCCGGATGCCACCGAATACCAATCGCGGCGTTTCGAGGTCTATGACGCGGCGGTCGAAAGGCTGAAGGCGGCCGGCGTTCTCTACGCCTGCTACGAGACTCCGGAGGAGCTCGACCTCAGGCGCAAGGTGCGCCGCACGCGTGGCCTGCCGCCAGTCTATGGCCGCGAGGCGCTGGCGCTTTCGCCGGAGCAGATCGCCGAATACCAGGCCGATGGGCGCCGCCCGCACTGGCGCTTCCTGTTGCCCAATTTCTCAGGCGATCCACTGCAACCCGAACGTACCGAAATTCACTGGAACGATCTGGTGCGTGGCGAGGAAACCGTCGATCTTGCCTCGCTTTCGGACCCGGTTCTGGTGCGCGAGGACGGCACCTATCTCTATACCCTGCCTTCGGTGGTCGACGACATCGAGATGGGCGTCAGTCATGTCATCCGTGGTGACGACCACGTCACCAACACCGGCGTGCAGATCGCCCTGTTCCAGGCGCTGGCTGCAGAACCGCCGGTGTTCGGCCACCACAACCTCTTGACCACGGCATCGGGCGAGGGGTTGTCGAAACGCTCCGGCGCGCTCTCCATCGAAAGCCTGCGCGCGGACGGCATCGAGCCGATGGCCGTCGCTTCGCTCGCCGTGCTGGTCGGCACCTCGGAGAATGTCGCGGCTGTGCCAACGATGGCCGAACTCGCCGAACGCTTCGATCCGGCGGCGACATCGAAATCCGCGGCCATGTTCGATCCTGACGAGCTCTTCGTGCTCAACCGGGCGCTGTTGCACCATATGCCGTTCTCCGAGGCGCAAGACCGGCTGATCGTGCTCGGCGTCTCGGGTGACCAGGCCGAGCCGTTCTGGCTTGCGGTGCGCGGCAATCTCGACAGGCTGGCCGATGCGACAAGCTGGTGGCGCACCTTGCGCGAGGGCCCGCAGGAGAGGCCGGAATTTTCCGACGACGACCGCGATTTCCTGGGTCAAGCGTTCGACCTGCTGCCGGAGGAACCCTGGAACGGGACGGTCTGGAAAGAGTGGACGGGCAAGATCAGGGAAGCAACCGGCCGCAAGGGCAAGGCGCTGTTCATGCCGCTGAGGCTCGCGCTTACCGGACTGCCTTCGGGGCCGGAGCTTGCAGATTTATTGCCGCTGATGGGTCGGGAAGGAACGTTGGCCCGACGACCCTGACCTTGCGTTGGTCCGGTGGCAAGGCTGACACCGGCGACGTCACCGGCTTGGCGGAAAGTCGCTTGATCGCCTCGCGGTCGAGTCCGCCCTCCACATTGGCCAGGGTTTCCGGATCGGTACCCGGATCGGGCTTGGTAGCCGGAACCGGAATGGACGGTGTCGCGTCCGTTTCGGGCTGGGACTGCTCAGGATTCGGCGGGTTGCCGGCGATGACCTGGAAATTCCGCGCGGCGTTGCAGCCGCAAGCCGGCGGCAGCGGCATGTTGGACTGCTTGTAGAGATAGGCGGTCGGCAATTCGCTGTAGGGCCGGCCGGTGACCGATGACGTCATCTCAGCCGAATCGTCATCCATGCCGCGCGAATAGAAAACCTGCATCTCTGTGCCAGGGCAGCTTGATTCGCAATTCTTCTGGTCGCGCTCGAAATCGCTCGTCGAAGCCGAATTCGACATCGGGAAGAAATAGCCGTCGCAGGTGCGCACGCATGTGGTGTGGAACTCGCCGCCGCCGACGCTCGAAAAATCCGGTACGCCGGGCCGGTTGAGCACCCTGCTGACATCGGGCTCCTCGCCCGGAACGTCAGGCTCATCGAGCGCATCGAGCTGCTGGCTGTTGCCGCCGAAAAGCTGTTCGAACAGGTTTGCGTTGCCGTCTTCGCGGTTCGCCTGCTGCAGCGGAGCGTTCCGCGGTACAAAAGTGTCGTCGCGGCAGCCCTTGGCCTCGAGCGCCGCCAGGATGCGGCCACGGTCGCGGCGCGAGCCGCCGCTGGCGAGCTTGGCGCGCTTGGCCTGCAGGCTATCGAGATTGGCATTCATACGATCGATGGTGGCGTTGAGCCCGGCGCATTCTCTGACATTGCGGCTGAACAGCGAAAAGCCGCAACCGGCGCTGCTGGATTTGCTGCGGGCCCTGGAGATCTGTTCGCGCTGCCTTTCGATTGCCGCGTCGTATTTGCGGATCAATGCCGGGCCACCACCGCCGCCGCGCGAGGCAGCGGCAAGATCGGCTTCCAACTGGCGGCAGACGCGCGAGGCGGCCTGCGGCTCGGTGACCGCGATGGCTGAAAGCACGAGCGCGCCAAGCAGCGCAGCAACATGCGTCAGCTTCAACCTTTCGCCCGTCATGTCCGAAAACCCCGCCTGCTTGCCTGCGCGATGCTACCGGATTCGCGGTTAATCGTTCCCTCAATCTACAACCAAAGATGGTCTTAGCCCAGAGACACGCCGTCGCGGATGTTCGGGTTCAGTCTCTGCCGTGAGATTCCGACGCCGCATGAAAAAGGCGTATTCGCCCAGAAAAAATGCCCGAATCCAGCGCGACCCGGAGGCTTGGCATGACCGCGATTACCCGTCGAACCGCGCTACAACTCGCTCTCTTGTGCCTGGCGCCGCCCCGCTGCCATGGCGCAGGAGGAGCCCGATGCGCCGGACTGGCGCAGTCGATTGGTCGACGCCGCGCGTGAGCAGATCGGTGTCACCATCCTCTATGACCCAACCTATATGCGCTTGACCTATCCGGGTGGCGATGTCGCGCCGGAGCGGGGTGTGTGTACCGATGTCGTGGTTCGCGCCTATCGCCGCGCCTTCGAGCTCGATCTCCAAAGGTTGGTGCATGAGGATATGTTGGCTGATTTCGCGGCCTATCCGAAGATTTGGGGCCTGAAAGCGCCCGACCGCAACATCGACCATCGCCGGGTGCAGAACCTTGCCGTCTTTTTTGGACGGCGTGGTGTTTCCATGCCGGTCAGCCAGGATCCCGTCGACTTTCAACCGGGCGACCTCGTTACTCAGATGCTGCCCGGCAACCTGCCGCATATCGCCATCGTCTCATCAAATCGTTCGACGGAAGTGCCGGAAAGGGCGCTGGTCATCCACAATATCGGCCAAGGTGCCCACGAGGACGACACGTTGTTCGCCTTTAATCAGACCGGGCATTTCCGCTTTGCGCCGGCCTGATCAGCCTAGATTGACGACCGCCTGTGCCTTGTGAGCGGCTTCGACCACGGCAAGCGCTGTCATGTTGACGACGCCGCGCGAGGTGACCGACGGCGTCAATATATGCGCCGGCATGTCGGTGCCGAGCAGGATCGGCCCGACATGCAGCGCGTCCATCATGGTCCTGAGCGCGGACAGCGTGATGTTGGCCGAATCGAGGTTGGGGAACACCAGCAGATTGGCTTCGCCCTTCAGCCTGGAATGAGGATAAACGCGCTGGCGCAGATGCTCGGACAAAGCCGTGTCCGCGTGCATCTCGCCGTCGCACTCCAGTTCGGGCGCGATGCGCGCCAGGATCGCCGCCGCTTGCCGCATCTTGAGCGCGCTCGGCGAATCGCGCGAGCCGAAATCCGAATGCGACAGGAGCGCTGCCTTCGGCTCGATGCCGAAGCGCTGGATTTCTTCCGCCGCCAGCACGGTCATCTCGGCGATTTCCTCGGCGGTCGGGTCGACCGAGACATGCGTGTCGGTCAGGAAGATGATGCCGCGCTGCGAGATCAGCATCGAAAGCGTCGACAGGTCGTGATCCTTGATGCCGAGGCGGGGGCCGATGATCAGGGTGACGTTGCGCAGGTGCCGCTCGAAGCGTCCTTCGAGGCCGCAGACCATGGCATCGGCATCGCCACGCTTCAGCGCCAGTGCGGCGATCACCGTGTTGTCGGTACGCACCATCGTGCGGGCGGCTTCCGTCGTCACGCCGCGCCGGCCGGCGAGCTCGATCAAGAGGTCGACATAGTTGCGATAGCGCGGATCGTCCTCCGGATTGATCAGGCCGAAGTCGACACCGGGCTTGATTCGCAGGCCATAGCGTTTCAGGCGCACTTCGATGACGTGCGGGCGGCCGATCAGGATCGGTTCGGCGATGCCTTCCTCGAGCACCACCTGGGCGGCGCGCAGCACGCGCTCGTCCTCGCCATCGGCATAGATGACGCGCTTGGCGGTCGATGCCTTGGCGGACGAGAACACCGGCTTCATCACCAGTCCGGAGCGGAAGACGAAGCGGTTGAGCTTGTCGATATAGGCTGCGAAATCGGTGATCGGCCTTGTCGCGACGCCAGTGTCGCAGGCTGCCTTGGCGACGGCCGGGGCTATGCGCAGGATCAGGCGCGGATCGAAGGGCGAGGGGATCAGGAAGTCTGGCCCGAAGATTGGCGTCTCACCGGAATAGGCGCGGGCCGCGACATCGGACGGTTCCTCGCGGGCTAGCGCCGCAATCGCCCGGACCGCCGCCATCTTCATCTCCTCGTTGATGGCGCTGGCGCCGCAGTCGAGCGCACCGCGAAAAATGTAGGGAAAACACAGGACGTTGTTGACCTGATTGGGAAAATCCGACCTGCCGGTGCAGATCATCGCATCGGGACGGGCGGCGCGCGCCGCCTCCGGCATGATCTCCGGATTGGGGTTGGCCA
The DNA here is from genome assembly GCF_056404355.1 of Mesorhizobium sp. P2_D5. NCBI lineage: Bacteria > Pseudomonadati > Pseudomonadota > Alphaproteobacteria > Hyphomicrobiales > Phyllobacteriaceae > Mesorhizobium > Mesorhizobium sp. P2_D5. The sequence goes on along the minus strand of NZ_JBFUEE010000004.1, from coordinate 395,869 downwards.
GCGCCAGGATCAGCGGTTTCGGCGCCATGTGCTGCAGCAGTTCCGGCTTCAGCACACCTGCGGCCGACAGACCGAGGAAGACGTCGGCGCCGGGGATCACGTCAGCCAGCGTGCGCGCGTCGGTGTCCTTCACATAGGGGTCTTTCCAGCGGTCCATCTCGTCGACGCGGCCCTTGTAGGCGACGCCGAAACGGTCAGTGACCCAGATGTTTTCCACCCGTGCGCCAAGCGAGACCAACAGATTGAGGCAGGCAAGGGCGGCCGCACCTGCGCCCGACGTGACGATCTTGATGTCGGAGATGGTCTTGCCGGCAAATTCCAGCCCGTTGAGTACGGCGGCGGCGACGATGATGGCTGTGCCGTGCTGGTCGTCATGGAAGACCGGAATGCCCATGCGGGCCTTCAGCTGCTCTTCCACTTCGAAGCATTCGGGCGCCTTGATGTCCTCGAGGTTGATGCCGCCGAAGGTCGGTTCCAGCGCCGAGATTGTCTCGACCATGCGCTCAATGCCCGGCGCGTCGATCTCGATGTCGAAGACGTCGATGCCGGCGAATTTCTTGAACAGGACAGCCTTGCCTTCCATCACCGGCTTGGAGGCGAGCGGGCCGATATTGCCGAGGCCGAGCACGGCCGATCCGTTGGAGACGACGCCGACCAGATTGGCGCGCGCCGTATAGTCAGCGGCGGTCGCCGGATCGTCGCGGATTTCCAGGCAAGGGGCGGCGACGCCTGGAGAATAGGCGAGCGCAAGGTCGCGCTGGTTGCCGAGCGGCTTGGTCGCCTGGATTTCCAGCTTTCCCGGCCTTGGGTGCTTGTGGAAGTAGAGGGCGGCTTCGTCGAGGTCCGAACGTGCCGTCTTCTTGGTCTCGCCTTCCATGCGGCCGCTCCCTCGAAATCTCCCTGGAGAGTCCTTTTAGCATGCGGCCAAGGTTTGTCGCGACGCTAAATGACGCGCCGGCAGCTTTACCCGGCAGCGCGTCTAAAACACCATTATATCAGATGTTTACGCCGATTTCGTCGCATATGAGTCTTGCTGCGTACAGGCGCGTCGATCAAAAGGCGCTGACATAGAGGCCGCCGTCGACCGGTATGTTCTGACCGGTCAGATAACCGGCATGGACCGAGCACAGGAAGGCGCAGATCTGGCCGAATTCCTCCGGCGTGCCGAGCCGCTTGGCCGGAACATCGGCGCTGATGCGGGTCTTGCGCGCGGCGGCCGCCGCTGGATCCTCTGGTGTGCCGGCGTCATGCGGGCCACGCAGCCGGTCGGTGTCGAGTTTGCCCGGCAGCATGTTGTTGATGGTCACGTTGCGGTCGATCACCGTTCGCGCCACGCCGGCAAGGAACGAGGTCAGGCCGGCGCGCGCGCCCGACGACAGGTCGAGGCCGGGGATGGGGACGTAGACCGACAGCGAGGTGATGTTGACGATGCGGCCAAAGCCGCGCGCTGCCATGCCGTCGATGACGGCCTGCACCAACTCGACCGGCGTCACCATGTTCTGGGTGACGCCTTCAAGGATCTTCGCCCGATCGAGCTCACGGAAATCACGCAGTGGCGGGCCGCCATTGTTGTTGACGAGGATATCGGGTTCGGGGCACGCGGCGAGCAACGCCTTCTGCACCTCCGGCTTCGAGACGTCGCCGACGACTTCGGTCACCGTCACGCCATAGCGCTCGCGCAGCTCGGCTGCGGTCTTGGCCACCAGCTCCGCATTGCGGCCGTTGACGACGATGTCGCAGCCGGCTTCTGCCAGCGCCATGGCGCAGCCACGCCCAAGCCCCTTGCTGGAAGCGCAGACAATGGCTTTCTTTCCGCGAATGCCGAGATCCATGATGATTTTCTCCTTGTGAGCCGGCGGCAAGCTAGTCCTTCGGCTGGACCAATCGCAACCGTCATACGGTTGTTGCATGAATCGGGGCATAGCCTGCGCGAAAGCAAGGGTGAAATCGCGATGTCAGGCCAAGAGCCCCGCACTTTCCGCAGCATGTTCATTTCCGACGTTCATCTCGGCTCGAAGGCGGCCAAGGCCGAATTCCTGATCGATTTCCTTAGGTATCACGACGCCGACATCATCTATCTGGTCGGCGATATCGTCGATGGCTGGCGGCTGCGACGGAGCTGGCACTGGCCGCAAAGCCACAATGATGTCGTGCAGAAATTGCTGCGCAAGGCGCGCAAGGGCGCCAACATCACCTACATCGCCGGCAATCACGACGAGTTCGCGCGCCAGTTCCAGGGCGTGCATTTCGGCGGCATCGTGGTCGCCGACCGCGCCATCCACGAGACCGCCGACGGCAAGCGGCTGCTCGTCATCCATGGCGACCAGTTCGACACCGTCGTCCACAATGCGCGCTGGCTCGCCTATCTCGGCGATCACGCCTATGACGCGGCCATGCTGGTCAACCGCGTGGTGACGCGACTGCGCCAACTGCTTGGCCTGCCGTACTGGTCGTTCTCGTCCTGGGCCAAGGTCAACGTCAAGAAGGCGGTGAATTTCATCGGCTCGTTCCAGACCATGCTTGCGGAAGAGGCGCGCCGCTCGCATGTCGACGGCATCATCTGCGGCCATATCCATCACGCCGCCATCGAGAGTTTTGGCGATGTCCAATACATCAACACCGGCGACTGGGTGGAAAGCTGCACGGCGGTGGTCGAGCATTTCGATGGCCGGATGGAAATCCTGACCTGGGCGCAGGTGCTGCCCGAGGCGCCGGACGAACCGTTTATCCCGTTGCTCCTCGAAGACCGGGTCGGGCAGGCGGCCTGACGCGGATCAATCGATTAGGCCAACCGGTTTCGCCCGGTTTTCGCCCATGTTAAGGGATCGATACACGTTGCCGTCCGGTCGAGTGCAGCGTTATTGGATCGATTCATGTCGCTGCCGCCGCTTTCGCCTGAACAACTCGTCAAGCCGCGCCATTTTGAACTGCGCATGAGCCTGATCTTCGCGACGCTGTTCGTGCCGCTCGGAACGCATGTGCCCTATTTCCCGCTGTGGCTGCAGGCCGAGGGTTTTCATCCCGAGCAGATCGCCGCCATTCTGGCGGCGCCGATGTTCCTGCGCGTGGTGACGACGCCGTTGCTGACCGCACTTGCCGACAGGGCCAGGGACCGCGCCGATATCTATGTCGCGCTGGTGGCGGCGTCACTGCTGCTATCGGCCGGTTATTTCCTGACCCCGAGCTACGCCATGGTGCTGGCGGTGTCGCTGGCGCTGACCATCGTCTGGACGCCGCATTCGCCGATCGCCGACTCGCTGGCACTTTCGGGTGTGCGGCGGTTTGGCTCGAACTATACGAGCATGCGAAAATGGGGCTCGATCTCCTACTTGTTCGCCAATGTCGCCGGTGGCTTCATCCTGTCGGCAACCGGCTCCGGGGCCGTTCCGGTGATCATCTTCGTTTCACTTGCCGCGGCCCTTGCTGCCGGCTTGCTGGCGCCGCGTCTCGGCCGTCCGCGACGCGCCTCGCCGCTGTCGGCGACCGACATCCAGCACGTGGCGCCAAAGCTTCTCAACCCATATTTCCTGTATTTTTCGATCGGTGTCGGCGTCATCACCGCCAGCCACGCATTCCTGTACGGCTTCGTCTCCATCTACTGGAAATCGATCGGCCTCAGCGATTCGGTTGTCGGCCTTTTGTGGGCATGGGGCGTGGTCGCGGAAGTTTGCATGTTCATGATGTTCACCCGCTATTTCAGCTCGTTCTCCGTCGTCTCGATCATGGTGATGGCGGGTATCGGGGCGATCGTGCGCTGGATCGCCTTTCCGCTTGTGTGGCCGCTCGGCCTCGGCGTTGCCGGATTTTTCGGCGTCCAGACGCTGCATTCGGTCTCAGTGGCGCTGGTGCTGATCGGCCTGCAGAAGATGATCGGCGAAACGGTTTCCGAAGAGCGGACAGGTGCTGCGCAAGGCATCGCCTATTTCTCCAACGGCTTCTTCATGGCGGTGGTGACGCTGGCGTCCGGCCCGCTTTACCACCGCTTCGGCGTCGACGGCTTTTTTGCCATGATCCCGATCGCCTTGATCGGTCTGGTGCTGATCGGACTTGCGGCGCGCTCAGCCCCACAGCGCCGTATCAGGCGGTGACACCAGCGATCCCTGGTAGACAAGGCCGGGCACACGGTCGCGGGCAAGCAGGAGCGGACCGTCGAGGTCGACGAAATCGGCATCCTGGGCGAGCAATACCGCCGGCGCCATCGCCAGCGACGTGCCGACCATGCAGCCGACCATAACGCCGAAACCGAGTTCGCGGGCGCGATCGCGCAGCACCAAAGCCGCTGTCAGCCCGCCCGATTTATCGAGCTTGATGTTGACGGCATCGTAGAGGCCGACCAGCGCTACGAGATTCTCAGCCTCATGCACGCTCTCATCGGCGCAGATCGGTACGGGGTGCGCGATATGGCGCAGGATCTCGTCTTTGCCGGCCGGCAGCGGCTGTTCGATCAGCGCGATGCCTTGCTCGGCGGCAAAGGCGAGGTTCGCGGCGATGTTGTCGTCGGTCCAGCCCTCGTTGGCGTCGAGGATGATGCGGCTGTCGGGCGCGGCTTGCCTGACGGCGCGGATACGGGCGACGTCGTTGTCGCCGCCGATCTTCACCTTGAGCAGCGGCCGCGCCGCATTGGCACGCGCCTGCGCCGCCATCGCCTCCGGTTCACCCAGCGACAGCGTGTAGGCCGTTTCAAGTGACCTTAACGATACAGCGCCAATGGCAGCAGCCACCGGTATCCCGCTGATCTTTGCTTCCAGATCCCACAGGGCGCAGTCGATGGCGTTGCGGGCAGCTCCAGCCGGCATGGCATCAAGCAGGGCGTTCCGGCTGATGCCGGCGGCGATCCGCTCGCGCATGGCTTCGATCGCCTCGCCCACGCCGTCCATGGTCTCGCCATAGCGCTTGTAGGGAACGCATTCGCCGCGACCCGTGTGGCTGTCCACACTGATCGTGCAAGTGATGACCTCGGCTTGGGTCTTGGAACCGCGTGAGATGGTGAAGCTTCCGGCGATGGGGAAACGTTCTGCCTCAACCGAAATGACACGCGCCATATTTTTCTGCTCCGGCTATGCAACAACGGGCGAGTCGGCAAATCGACAGCTTGGTTCCGTCAGGCTAAACAGGACGCCATGTTGACTATCGGCAAGCGCGACGCAAGCGGCACGACCGCGGGGGAGGCTGACCACGAACCGCGCGTGGCGATCGGCGAGGAGGACGGCGTTCTAGGCTGCGTCTTCTCGGGAATCTGGACGACACGGACCGTCGCGCTGATCGACGCCGACATGCGCAAGATCGAGAAGCGAAGTGGTTTCAAGACCTTGGCGCTCGATCTTTCCAACATCGAGAAGATGGATACCGCCGGCGCCTGGCTGATCGACCGGCTGGTCTGTGCCTTCGAGAAGAAGGGCGTCAAGATCAGCATGCAAGGCCAGAGCGAGATTGCCAACATCCTGCTCGATGCGGTGGGCGAGGCCGTCCGGCGCGAACCCGAATCCGGTCCGGCACGGCCACCCACCATCATCATTCGCGCGCTGGAGGCGGTCGGCCGGCGCGTCTACGAGATGCGCGACGACTTCCTCGCCTCGATGAACATCCTCGGCGCCACCATCCGCGGCGCGCAGATGAAGCTCGGCCGTGGCCATGCCGTCAACCCGGCGGCGATCTTCAACCAGATCGACCGCATGGGCGTCGGCGCCATTCCGGTGGTGGTGCTGATGTCGGCGATCGTCGGTGCCATCGTTGCCCAGCAAGGCGCCTATCAGCTCAGCTACTTCGGCGCCGATATCTTCGTCGTCGACCTGGTCGGCGTGCTGATCCTGCGCGAGCTTGGCGTGCTGATGACCGCGATCATGATCGCCGGCCGCTCCGGAAGCGCGATCACCGCCGAGATCGGCTCGATGAAGATGCGCGAGGAAGTCGACGCGCTGAAAGTCATCGGCCTCAACCCGATCGGCGTGCTGGTCTTTCCGCGCCTCGTGGCACTGGTCATCGCCTTGCCGTGCCTCACCATCATTGCCAATTTCGCGGCACTCGGCGGCGGCATCGTCGCGGCTTGGCTGTACTCCGATATCGCACCTGCTGCCTTCATCGACCGGCTGCGCGTCGCCATCGATCTCAGCACCATTTTCGCCGGCCTGATCAAGGCGCCGTTCATGGCCATGATCATCGGCACGATTGCCTCGGTCGAAGGCATGAAGGTCGGCGGCAGCGCCGAATCGCTCGGCCAGCACGTGACCGCCTCGGTGGTTAAGTCGATCTTCGTCGTCATCATCCTCGACGGGCTTTTCGCCATCTTCTACGCAGCGATCGAGTTCTGAGATGGCGCTGCTGAGCAGAAAAAAGCCGGTCGCGATCGCGGACGAAACGGGCGAGGGCGACATCGTGCTTTCCGCGCACAACATCACCGTCTCGTTCGCCGACAAGCTCATACTCGACAAGCTGTCGCTCGATATCCGGCGCGGCGAGATCCTTGGCTTTGTCGGTGCCTCGGGCGCCGGCAAATCCGTTCTGCTGCGCACCATTCTTGGGCTGACGCGCAAACAGTCGGGCACGATCAAGCTGTTCGGCGTCGATGTCGAGAAAGCGAGCGACGTCGAGCGTCTGCGCGTCGACATGCGGCTTGGCGTGCTGTTTCAGCACGGCGCCCTTTTTTCGGCGCTGACAGTGCTGGAAAACGTCCAGGTGCCGATGCGCGAATATCTCGACCTGCCGCGAAAGCTGATGGACGAACTGGCGATGCTAAAGATCGAGCTGGTCGGGCTGCCGCCGGACGCCGCGCAGAAATTTCCGTCCGAACTTTCCGGAGGCATGATCAAGCGGGCGGCGTTGGCACGGGCGCTGGCGCTCGACCCCGACATCGTCTTCCTCGACGAGCCGACATCAGGCCTCGATCCGATCAGCGCGGCGGAGTTCGACGAACTGGTCGTCAAGCTGCGCGATACGATGGATCTGACCGTTTATATGGTGACGCACGATCTCGACACGCTTTTCACCGCTTGCGATCGCGTGGCCGTGCTCGGCAAGAAGAGAGTGCTGGTCGAAGGCACCATTGACGACATGCTGAAGAGCGAGGAGCCGTGGGTAAAGTCCTATTTCCGCGGAAAACGCGCCCGGCAACTTGATCTTGCGGCGCGCGCATAGCCATAAGTGGGACAATGGAAACCAGAGCCAACTACGTTATTGTCGGCATTTTCACGCTGGCCGCGATCCTGGCGGCGTTTGCCTTCGTCTACTGGACGGCGGCGATCGGCGACAAGGGCGAGACCACGTTGCTGCGCGTGCGTATTCCGGGCTCGGCTTCCGGGCTTGGCCGAGGCAGCTTCGTGCTGTTCAACGGCGTCAAGGTCGGTGATGTCAGGCGCGTCTATATCGATGTCGACAATCCGACCGTCGCCATCGCCGACACCGAGATCGATCGCCTGACACCGATCACCAAGTCGACGCAGGCCGATATCGGCCTCGCCGGCCTCACCGGACAGGCCAATATCGAACTCAAGGGCGCTGACCCCAAGGAAGTAAAGCTCCTCGACCAGGCCGAGAAGGAAGGCAAGGTCGCCGAGATCGTCGCCAACCCATCGGCAGTGACCAACCTGCTGCAGACGGCACAGAACATCTTCAGCCGCGCCGACAAGGTGCTTTCGGAGCTTGAAGGCTTCACCAAGGATGTGCGCGGGCCGCTGACGCAAACCGTCAAGAACGCGCAGACCTTCTCCGATGCGCTGGCCAAGAATTCGGACGGCATCGACAAGTTCCTCTCCAGCGTCAGTGCGCTCTCCGACGAGCTGAAAGGCGTTTCTGGCAAGCTCGACGGCACGCTGAAAGCGGCCGAAGGCCTGCTCAATGCCGTCGACAAGGACAAGATCAAGAGCATCGTCGCCAACGTCGATACGGCAACTGCGAATCTCAAGGAAACGTCGACGCAGCTCGACGGCGTCATCAAGAATGTCGACACCGCTGTCGGGTCCGTCAATGATTTCGCCAAGCAGACGCAAGGCACGCTGGCCAAGGTCGATGGTGTGCTCGACGGGATCGATCCGGCGCAAGTGCGCTCCGCACTGGCCAACATCCAGAAAGCCAGCGAAAACGCCAACAAGGCCGCCGCCGACATCGCTGAGGTGACCGACAAGTTCGCCAATCGTGCCGACGACATCGACCAGACGATCAAGGATGCCAAGCAACTGGCACAGCGGCTCAACGATGCCTCGGTGCGTGTCGACGGAATCCTCGCCAAGGTCGACACCTTGCTCGGGTCGGGCCAGGCCGACGGCGTGATGGCCGACGCCAGGGAAACGCTGAAATCGTTCAAGCAGGTTGCCGACACGTTGAATGCCCGCCTGGGCGTCATCACGGACAATCTGGCACGCTTCTCCGGCCAAGGGCTTTCGAATGTCGAGGCGCTGGTGCAGGACAGCCGCCGTTCGATCAGCCGCATCGAGGAGGCCGTAACGGATCTCAGCCGCAATCCGCAGCGCATCCTTTCGGGTGGCGATGGCGAGGTTCGGCAGTTCGATGGCAGGGCGCGGCGTTGACTTCGGCTCCGGCACGCCTCAAGAACATGAGCTGCGAAAGCGGGTTGATCTTACGATCCGGGGACAACGGGGATCGCGCGTGAAGTCTGTGTGGGTGAGAACGGGCGGGTTGACATCGGCTGCGGCACTGCTTGCCCTGACACTAGCGGGTTGCGCGGTGTTGGGCGGCAAGCCTGCGCCGCTCGACACGTTCGAATTGTCGGCGCCTTCGGTCGACGCGCATGGCCACAGCCGCCGACAGATCCTGATCGCGCAGCCGTCGGCACTCAAGGCGTTGGACAGCCAGAACATCGTCATCAAGCCCTCGGATCGCTCGATCCAGTATCTCAAGGGCGCGCAATGGGCCGACCGGCTGCCGCTGATCGTGCAGGCGCGGCTGGCCGAGACGTTCCAGCGCTCAGGCAGCTTTGCCGGCGTCGGCAAGCCGGGTGAGGGCCTGGCTATCGACTACCAGGTGATTGTCGAGGTCCGGTCTTTCGAAGTCCGCGTCGACGGCGGCGAGCACGCCGAGGCCGACCTGTTCGTGCGGATATTGAACGACCGCAATGGCGAGGTGCGTGCCTCCAAGAGCTTCACCGCATCGGCGCCCGTTTCAGGCAGCGGCAATCCTGCCTATGTCAGGGCGCTCGACAGCGCGTTTGGAGATACCGCCAAGCAGATCGTGCGTTGGACGGATTCGGTCATCTGAGCGGGTCAAATGGGGATGATCCGGTCAGCCGAGACGGTTCAGCCGACGTATTCAACAAGGGTGTGATCTTCATCAGCGAGTTCGTCCTCGATGATTGAGGCTATCGTTTCCCAATCACCTCCAGCCAGCCCGGCGCCAATTTTCGGGTAACCAATCCTCTTGCCTGTGAATTTGGCTTTGACGGACTGCATGACTTTCCGGATTGCTTCGTAGTCTGCCTTCACGCCTGTTCCCTGCCAATGGAACTGCGTGTAGCCATTGATGACATGGAACGTGCGGCCCTCTCGCCTGATCTCAGCAACAGACAGGCTTCCCAGTTTGGCTGGGTTGCCCTTCGGTGTTGCGTAATCCGCGGCGTATGCCTCGGGAAATCGCTGCTTTATTGAGAGAGCAATTCCCTTGCCCATTTGGCACTGGCAGTTGCATCCGTGCACGATGGCATCGAACCTTCCGTCGAGTGCAAGCTGAAGCAGATCACCACGAACTGTCTGCATTGCCACGAAATCCCGACCTCAATCCACAGCGCGAGCATCCAACCAAATCGCGAGATTGGCGACATTCCAAACGATCTTTTCAGGATTGGCTTCAAACAGAAAGGGCAGGTCGCCCTTTCTGTTTTGCTGTCCCGCCCTTAATGCAGGCGGCCGCTTGCATGGGCCAGCATGGTGTAGACCTTGCCGGTGTCCGACGTCAGGTAGGTCTGCGCCATGATGTTGTCGCGGTCGTTGCGCGAGACATCCTTGAGCAGCTTCTCGAAATCGTCGCAGTAGCGGTCGACGGCGGTGCGGAACTCGGCCTCCGCCTGATACTTGCGACGGATCTCGTCGAACGTCTGCTGGCCCTTCAGCGTGTAGAGCCGCCGCGTGAACACGTCACGCTCGCCACGCCGGTAGCGGTTCCACAGTTCGATCGAAGCATCGTGGTCGATGGCACGCGCGATGTCGACGGAGAGCGAGTTCAGCGATTCCACGACATGCAGCGGTGAGCGCTGGGCAGGAGCCGCACGCGGTGCTTCCGCGGGCGTTGCCGGCCTGGCGTCCTCTTCGCGCGATGCCCCGGTCAGGAGATCGCGCACCCAGCCGCCCTGTGGTGTACGGGCGCCGGCTTCAACACGCGGGCGCGGTGCCGCCTCGGCCGGACGCTCCAGGTCGAGCGTGCCGCGCAGTGGAGCGCCGCCCAACGGCGCCTGGGGTGTGCGCAGCTCCGGCTGCGGTGCCGGTGGTGCACGCCGTGGTGGCTCGGCAGGGCGTGCGGCCGGCGCTTGCGGTGTCGGGCGAAGATTGCGTTGCTCGGCGGCATCGCCGCCGCCGCGACCGGACTTCGCAACGATCTCCGAAAGCTCTTTCAGGGCGTTGATCTGCTCGGAAACGGCGCGGCGGATGGCCGAGGTCGATTCCTTTGCCTCTTCCGGCATCTCGATGACGCCCTTCTTGAGCTCGGCGCGGGTAAGGTCGAGCTCGCTCTTGATCGAGCCCGCGGTGCGCCGCATCTCTTCGGTCGCATCGGCGAAGCGCTTGGTCGCCGAATCGACGACATCGGTGATGGCGTTGCGGATCTTGTCGGCCGACTCCATGGTCTTGCCCTCGGCGTTCTGCAGCGTCTGGCCGACGAGATTTTCGAACGAGCGCATGATCCTTTCGAGATCTTCCGACTTCTTGACAAGGCCAACGGCGAGATCCTCGAGCGACGACTGCCTTTCGAGCGTGTGCTCGAGGTTGCTCTGGGCCGAGCTCAGCAGGTCCGAGGCGCTGACCAGCAGGCGGCTGTGTTCGTCGAACTTGGTGGCGATCGAAGCGACCTCGCGCAAGGTGGACGACGACAGTTCCGTCAGCCTTGTCGTGTTCGAATCGACCAGCCGTGCCGAGCTGGCGAAGGTTTGCGCGGCCTTCTCGGTGGTGGCGGCGAAGCTTTGCGTGCTGCCGCTCAGACGTTCGTCGACCTGGCCGAGATTGACCGCGGCCTGCTCGATCAACTGACCGAGCTGCGAGCTGGACGTGGTCATGCGGCCAATGAGATCGGCGACGCTGTCGGACAGCGACGAGCGGGCGCCTTCGACCGCCGACAAGGTCTCGGCGGTGCGGTTGGCGAGCGCGTTGACAAGTGCGGCATTCTCGCTACGCAGCTTCTCGGTGGCGCGTTCGGTGACCTCTTCCATACTCTTTTGCAGTTCCGAGCCGCCTTGGGCGAAGCGCTCGACCAGCGGCCGCGCGGTTTCGTCTAGGATCTTCGACATTTCGGCCGAACGCGCCGCGAGCATGGTGTTGAGCTCGCGGGTGTTGGCGCCGATCGTCTTGGCGGCGTCGTTGGTGCTCTGGCCGATATGCTGGCCAACCGCGGTGAAGGTCTCCGCGATAACATTGGCGCGCGAGACGAGTTGCGCCTCGGCATTCGCCACCTGCTCGTTGATCCTTTGGCCCATCGTCTCGGCCGTGTAGGCGAGGCGGTTCTCGACGCCTGAGACCTGCTCTTCAACACGGGCAGCCGCAGCCGCCGCGCTCGATGCGAGCCGCTCGTCGGCGCCGGTAAGCGCCTGTTCGATTTCACGGGCATGCACGGCCATTTCCTGACCGGTCCGCCTTGCACGTTCGGCGACCCTCTGCTCGGTGTCGGTAAAGGCGCCGACGATGGTCTCGGCATGCTCTCCGATCGTCGACGAGCTGCTGGCGATGCGCGACACCAGACGCTGATCGGCTTCGTCGAAGATGCGACCGATTTCCGACGCACGGCTCGACAGCGCTTCCGAACCTTCGGCGATGCGCGCGACCAATTGCTGGTCCGCGGCATCGAAGATACGGCCGAGATCGGATGCACGTGCGGCAAGCGCCTCGGCCGATTCGCCGATGCGCATACCGAGCCGCTGATCGGCGCCTTCGAAGTTGCGCAGGATGTCGCCGGCGCGGGCGGCCAGCGACTGTGCGGTTTCGACAGCGCGCGCGACCAATTTCTGGTCTGCCGCATCGAATGCGCCGGCGATCTCGCTGGCACGGGCAGCCATATGGTCGGCGGTGTCCTGAGCCCGGGCGGTAAGCTGATCGGCGGTTTCCTGGGCGCGGGCGGCGATCTTCCGGTCCGCCACGTCGAAGGTACCGGCGATCTCGCTTGCACGAGCGGCCAGCTGGTCAGCGGTTTCATGGGCGCGGGCCAGCAAGGAGCTGGAGGTGTCATCCGCACGGGCAAGCAAGGCGTTCGACGTATCTTCCGCACGGGTGTGGAGGCGTCGATCGGCTTCCTCGAAGGTGCGGGCGATGTCTTCGGCCCTCGCCAGCAGGGCGGCGGAGGTCTGCTCGGCGCGCTCGGCGATCTTGCGGTCGGCGTCGCTGAACGCGGCACCGGCCTGCTCGTGCAGCGTGCTGGTGACTTCGAGGACCTTTTCGCGCAACGCGCCGGCTACGAAGACCGCACTCTTCTCGAGCACGGCTCGGACGTTGTCGACGCCTGTCGAGAGCGCACGCTCCATGGTGCCGGCGCGCTCCTCGATGACGCCGGTCTGGCGGCTGAACGCCTGCTCGATCTTCTCGACATCGGCAGCGATCGCGGCAGAGATATCGGTGCTCCTGGCGGCGATCTGGTCGATATGGCCCGACAGCGAGCGGTCGACCTCCTGGCGGGTCTCGGCGAGCTTGCCAAGATCGTCTTCCAGCGCGCGAGCCAGCATGTTGCGGCCTTCCGACAGCTTGCCGACATGTCCTGCGATGATGTCGTCGATGTCGCTGCGGCTTGCGGAAAGCTTCTGCAGGTCGGCCTCTAGCGCACGCTTGAGGATATCGCGGCCTTCGGCGAGTTTCTCGACCTGGCCGGCCACCAGTCCGTCGATGCTGGAGCGACTTTCCGCCAGCTTGGCGAGATCGTCTTCGAGCGCCTTCGACAGGGTCGAGCGCTCGCCGACAAGTCTTTCCGAATGGCTGTTCACCAGCCCGCTGACGTTTTGGAGATCAGCCTCGAGTGCCCGGGCGAACTGCGCCCGGTCATCGACCAGTTTCTGCGACTGGTCGGCAACGGTGCTCGTGATCGCATTGAGGTCGGCTTCCAGCGCGCGCCGCAGGATATCGCGGCCTTGCGACAGCTTCTCGACTTGACCGGCAACCAGCCCGTCGATGCTGGAGCGGCTTTCGGCCAGCTTGGCTAGATCGTCTTCGAGCGCCTTGGACAGGGTCGAGCGCTCTCCGACAAGCCGTTCCGCATGGCTGCCTACCAGGCCACTGACGTTTTCGAGATCAGCCTCGAGTGCCTTCGACAGCGTCGAACGATCCTGGGCGAGCCGTTCGGAGTGGCTGTTGACCATGCTGTTGACGCTTTCGAGATCGACCTCGAGCGCACGGGCGAACTGTGCCCGGTCATCGACCAGTTTCTGCGACTGGTCGGCAACGGTGCTCTGGATCGCATTGAGGTCGGCTTCCAGCGCACGCCGCAGAATGTTGCGGCCTTCCGACAACTTCTCGACCTGACCGGCGACCAGCCCGTCGATGCTGGAGCGGCTCTCCGCCAGCTTGGCGAGGTCATCTTCAAGCGCCTTCGACAAGGTCGAACGATCCTGAACGAGCTTGTTCATGTGGTCGGCGATGACGCTGTTCACATTCTGCAGGTCGGCTTCCAGCACCCGCGAAAGCTGCCCGCGATCCTCGGCGAGCCTTTCCGACTGGCTGGCAATGACGCCCTTGATCGTGTTCAGATCGGATTCCAGCGCCCGCTTGAGAATGTCGCGGCCTTCGGCGAGCTTCTCGACCTGGCCGGCAACCAAGCCATCGATGCTCGATCGGCTTTCGGCCAATTTGGCAAGGTCGGCCTCGAGCGTCTGCGACAGCAGGCTGCGATCCTCGACCAGCCGTCCCGCATGGCTGTCGATCAGGCCGCGTATGCTGGACAGATCGTTGTCGAGCGACTGGGAAAGCTGCGTGCGGTCGTCCGCCAGCTTGGCGGAATGGGCTTCGATCAGGCTCTTGATGCCGCTGATGTCGTTTTCCAGTGCCTTGGCGAGCACGGCGCGACCCTCGGCGATCTTCTCGACCTGGCCGGCGACGAGACCGTCGATGCTGGCGCGGCTGTCGGACAATTTGCCGAGATCGGCTTCCAACGCGCGCGACAGGATGCTGCGGCCCTCGGCAAGCTTGCCGACGTGTCCAGCAACCATTTCATCAATGATTGTACGAGCTTGTACCAGTTTCCCGGAGTCTTCGTTCAAGGCGGCGGAGAGCCTGTTGCGGCCTTCTTCCAGCCTTTCAAGATGGCCGCCGAGCGACGCATCGATGGCCGCCCGCGATTCGTTGACCTTGCGCAGATCCTCCTCGAGGGCGCGCGCGATCAGGCTGCGGCCTTCGGCCAGCTTCTGCACCTGGTTGGTCACCGCGGCATCAATGCCGGCGCGGCCTTCGTCGAACTTCGCCAGGTCGGCCTGCATGGCCTCGGCCATGCGATCGCGGCTTTCCGAAAGCTTGCGGCTGTGGTTTTCGACGGCTTCCTCGATTCCTGCGCGGGCGTCGGCAAGCCGCTGAATGTCGCTATCGAACGAACGCGATACGACATGACGCGCGGCTTCCATACGGCCGGCGAAGTCGCTGGCGCGGGCTTCGAGCATGGAGGAGGTCGAGGTGACGATGTCGGCCATATCGGTGCCGATCTGGGTCTTACCCTGATCGATCATCGCCGACAGCGTGTCCTTGCTCTCGGCAAAGGTGTGCGCGATTTCGCGGGCACGCTCGACCAGCGTCTCATTGATCTGGCGGGCGCGGGCCTCAAGCGCCGCGTTGAGCTTCTGCGTTCCGGTGTCCAGCGCCTCGGCGCGGGTCTGGAACTCGCTGATCAGCGCCTGGCCGCGTTCTGCGAGCGTCCGCTCGATGCCGTTGAGGCTGGCCTCGAACTCGGAATTGAGGGTGCGCGCGGCACCGCCGAGCAGAGACACCATGCCGGTGGTGCGATCGTCGAGGAGATCGGTCAACGACCGTGTCAGGCCGTCGGTGGTGTCGGTCAGTTTGGCTATGCGGGTGTCGAGAAGGCTGGCGAAGGCCTCGCCCGAGGTCGACAGCTTGTCGGTGATTGTATCGAGCCGGCCTTCCACCGAATCGAAGATCGACAACGAGCTTTCATTGATGCGGTCGATGAGCGTGTCGCCGGAATTGGTGATCGTCATCGACAGCTTGGTAGACGCATTGAGGATGCTGTCGCGGATGATGTCGGAGGCGGCGCCGATCTCGTCCTTCAGCGTCTCATGCGCGCCGGTGATAGAGGCGCGGACGCGCTCGGCATGGCTGACGACGGCTTCACGTTCACTGCCGAGCCCGTCGACCAGCGAACGGATGCGGGATTCGTTCTCCGAATAGGAGCGCTCGATCTGGTTGACCTCGCTGTGGACCAGCGTTTCCAGTTCGACGGCGCGGGCAAGCGTGCGCTCGATGCCTTCGCCCATGGCGGCGACCTCGCGACGAACGGCCTGGCCGATCATCATGACGCGATCCTGGGCAAGGTTTTCCGGCTCGGTCAGGCGGAAGGCCACTTCGGTCATCGACTGGGCGGCAATGCGCATTTCCTGGGCGCGGCGGATCATCGCCGCGAAGGCCCAGAACAGGATGACGGGCACAATCGCCGCAACCGCCAGACCGATCAGTTCGGGACGGGCAAGAAACTGGTCGAGCGTGCGGATTCTCCAGATGCTCGGTCCGAAGAGGAGGTTGGCCAGACCGCCTGCACCGGCGAACCAGGCGAGCGAGACGAAGGCAACGACCCAGTAAATGGTGTTCGAGGCACGCCTGTTGAGGCTGTGCAAGAGCGTCTTGTAGTCCTTCTGGCGATCGTCGTTGGCCGGCGCGAAACCGGCGGGCTGGGCACCATTGCGTGTTTCGACGGGGCGCAACTCGGCGGGCTTGGGCTGGGGCGCGGGTTTCGCGGCCTCACTTTGCGCGGCATGACTCTGATTGACCGCCGGCGCCGGCTTGTCGTTGCGCCCCTCGCGCGCCAGTTCGTCGGCGGCCTGTGATATCTGCGCTTCCAGATCTTCCATCGAAGCCGCGATGTCGAGGTCGCCGTCGCCGGCATCGCTGCTGAGGTCTAGATCAAGCGCCTTTTCCAGTTCCCTGGCCACATCGTTGTCGAGAGTTCTCGTCGTCGTTGTTTTCTTTGCCATGCCTTCTACCCTGTACTAGCTGCCGCGGGCTTATAATTGTGTTTTTATCGTACCCCGCGCAGGAGGCTGAAAATGGACCCCTCGTATCGTAATGACACAGGGGGGTAAAGAAAACATGCATTCCGCGAGATACGTAAAACTTTAAATATAAGGTTAACGGAAGCGTGATTTCGGCGCCGCTTTCGCAACATTTTTCCAGGCCACTCATTAACTCGTTGTCCACTGGAATCGCCTAGTTTTTCGGGCGATCGAAGAAACGGAGTTCGAGTTCATGCGTGGCGAAAGCGGCATTGCCTTCTCAATGCCCGGGGGCGACGTATCCGGACCTAGGCGGTCACGGCCGGTCGATTTGGCACACCTTGCCCGCCAGACCATGGGCGACCGCAGCCTCGAGCAAGAGGTGCTGGCGCTGTTTGTACAACAGGCCCTGTCGGTGCGCGAGAAAATAGTCGATGCCGACATCAAGGACCGGCTTCTGCTGGCGCATGGGCTGAAGGGGTCGGCACGCGGTGTCGGTGCCTTTGCCATCGCCGATTGCGCCACCGAGATCGAGCACCGGCCGGAAGACAACCAGACGCTCGGGCGGCTTGGAGCGTTGATCGACGAAGTGCGCGATTTCATCGCCGCCATCAGCCGCTGAACCCGGTTTGCGGAAAAACGTCACCGAGCGGCGCTTTCGCGCGCAGTTGACTTGTCAGCCGGAGTGATTATCTCGGCTGAGACTCCCTTCAGGTGACAAATGACAAAGCTGACTTTCATCGCCCATGACGGCACACAATTCGACATGGACGCCGAGAACGGCTCGACGGTCATGGAGAACGCGATCCGCAACGCGGTTCCGGGGATCGAGGCGGAATGCGGCGGCGCCTGCGCCTGCGCGACCTGCCACGTCTATGTCGACGAGGCATGGACGGCGCAAGTCGGCGAGCCGGAAGCGATGGAAGAGGACATGCTGGACTTCGCCTACGACGTTCAGCCGAACTCGCGGCTGTCGTGCCAGATCAAGGTGCGCGACGCGCTTGACGGTCTGGTCGTGCGGGTGCCGGCCCGCCAGGGCTGAGACACTGATTTTTGCCGGCTGCTGCTTGGCAGCGGCGGATTGCTCATGCAGTGTCACTCGGGTTCCGCAGCGAGGCACACCGCATGACCGACATCACCAAGACAGACGTCCTCATTGTCGGGGCAGGGCCGGTCGGCCTGTTTGCCGTGTTCGAACTCGGTCTGTTCGACATGAAGTGCCACCTGATCGACATCCTCGACCGGCCGGGCGGCCAATGCGCGGAACTCTATCCGGAAAAGCCGATCTACGACATTCCAGGCTGGCCTTCGATCTCGGCGCAGGGACTGGTCGACAAACTGCTCGAGCAGATCGCGCCGTTCAAGCCTGACTTCACCTACAACCGCATGGTTTCCAGCCTGGAAAAGCTGGAGGACGGCAGCTTTCGCGTCACCACCGACGAGAATGAGGTGTTCGAGGCCAAGGTCGTGGTGATTGCCGCCGGCGGCGGTTCCTTCCAGCCCAAGCGGCCGCCGATCCCGGGCATCGAACCCTATGAAGGCAAGAGCGTCTTCTACTCGGTACGCAGGATGGAAGATTTTCGCGGCCACGACCTTGTCATTGTCGGCGGCGGCGATTCGGCGCTCGACTGGACGCTCAACCTGCAACCGGTGGCCAAGAGCGTGACGCTGGTGCACCGGCGGCCCGAATTCCGCGCCGCACCCGACAGCGTCAACAAGATGTATGCCATGCAAGAGATGAAGCAGCTGGATTTCCAGGTCGGGCAAGTGACCGGACTGACCGGCGCCGACGGCCAGCTATCATCGGCTGTCATCAAGGGACCGGACGGCGATGTCGAAGTGCCTTGCACGCGCATGTTGCCGTTCTTCGGCCTGACCATGAAGCTCGGGCCGATCGCGGAATGGGGGCTCAATCTTCACGAGAACCTCATTCCGGTCGATACCGAGAAGTTCCAGACATCGGTGCCCGGCATCTTCGCGGTCGGCGACATCAACTGGTATCCCGGCAAGCTGAAGCTGATCCTGTCGGGCTTCCACGAGGTGGCGCTGATGGCGCAGGCGGCCAAGCGCATCATCAGCCCCGGCGAACGCATCGTGTTCCAGTACACGACCTCATCGACCAGCCTGCAGAAGAAGCTCGGCGTCGTCGACTGAGCCGCTGGATCGGCTCGGCTTCGCCGACCGCTTCTATTCCGCCATCACCGGCGCATGGTCGGCCTGGCCGCGAAGTGGCTTTTCCGGCATCAGGCCGAGTGTGATCAGCGCCAGCAGCAGCGTTACCGCGGCTACAAGGAAGATCATCACGAAGGGCACCACTGAAATAACCTGTCCGACGGCAAGCGTGCCTTCACCGGCAAGCGGCAGGCCGTAGCCAAGTGCGACAGCGCCGAGCATGGCGACGCCGAGCGCGCTGCCCAGCGAGCGCAGGAAGGTCAGAACGCCGGTAGCGACGCCAAGGTGCGCGCGATCGACAGCATTCTGAACCGATACGGTGGCGACCGGGAAGGTGGTTCCGCTGCCCAGGCCGATGCAGATCGTAAGGACCTCGACGACCAGCAGCGAGGCGTGCCCGGCAACCAGGGCAAGCAGTCCGAGACATAGGATCGAGAAGAACACGCCGACCATCGCGATCCGCTTGTAGTGGACGAAGCGCGGTATTGTGCGTCCGCTGAACGTGGCGCCGGCCACAGTGCCGAGGAGAAGGCCCAGCATCGCCAGACCCGACTCGCTGACCGAGAGGCCGACAATCGACTGCAGATAGACAGGCAGATAGACCGCCAGACCTATGTTGGCGGCCTGCAAGAGGAACATCGACGATGTGCCGGCGAGAACGATCGGGTTGCTCAGCACTTCAAGCGAGATGAGTGGTTCGGCCGCGCGCAGCAGCCGCAAGGCAAATGCCACCCAGAAAACCACCGAGACGGCGAGCAGCCCAAGAATTTCGCGCGACAGCCATGGATATTCGCTGCCGCCCCAGTTCAGCGCCAACAACAGCAATGCCGTGGCCACGACAAGCAGCAGCGCGCCGAGGGCGTCGATGCGATGCTGCTTTGCGGCAATAGGCAGCTTCTTGAGCGGGTTGTTGATGATCGCCATGGCCAGCAGGCCGAGCGGAATGTTGATCCAGAAAATCAGCGACCAGTGCAGATGTTCGGCGAAAGTGCCGCCGAGCAGTGGCCCGGCGATGCTGGCGACAGCCCAGGTGCCGGAGATCCAGGCAGCGTAGCGCGCCCGTTCGCGTGGCGGAACGAGGTCGCCGATGACAGTCTGCGTCAAGGTGAAGAGGCCGCCACCACCGGCGCCCTGGATGGCCCGCCCGACAACCAGCACGAACATGTTGGGCGCCATGGCGCTGACCAGCGAACCCAGCAGAAAGATCAGGATCGCCGCATAAACGGTGGGCCGGCGGCCATAGACGTCGGAAATCTTGCCGTAGAGCGGTGCCATGGCGGTCGCGGTCAAGAGGTAACCGGTGACGATCCACGGCAGGTATTGCGCATGGCCGAGCGCATGCCCGATGGTCGGCATGGCAGGCGCCACGATGGTCTGATCGAGTGCCGCCAGCAGCATTGACAGGAGCACACCGGCGATGATGGCGTTCTTTTCGGCTTCGCTCAGTGGCACGCCGGCTTCCACCATCGTTGGCTTGTCGACAGCCTGATCCATGATCGTTCATCCGTAAGCTTGCGATTGACCGGCACTGTCCGGCCGTTCCGGTCCCTTTGACCGTTTTGATCGCATTGGCGTTTTGAAGCCCGCGCCTGGCGAGCCCTGCTATATGTCGTTCCGTAATAGGCCGATTTCGACAGGCGCCCGAAAGTTTTTCGAGGCTGGCACTACGCTTCGGTGGATTTGGCTTTCGCCGGCGCCGCTGGTTTCCGAGTCAAGCCGGTGGCAGCTGACCCCTCTCGATGCGTTCGATGCGATAGCGCAGCAGCCTCAGGATGCGGCTTTCGAAATTGACGCTTTCGACACGGTCGAACTGCAGCTGCGCACGGTCATGCCTGGCCAGAACTGCCGCGGTGATTTCGGCGGCCTTGGCCTTGGCAGCGTCGCAATTCCTTTGCGGGTAGGTGGCTTTCAGGTCCTCTTCGAGTTCCCGGCCATGGTTCTTGGCAATTTCGACATGGCGCTCTTCATGGCGTCTGATGTCGGCGGCCAGCGTGTCCCAGAACAGCCTAACATCGGCATCGGCCTTGCGCGGGCGGCGCCATTCGGGAAGGATCACCTTCACCTTGACGGTCACAACCGCGTCGGCGATCCGGCAGGAGTTCGAAGTCTTGGCATAGCTGATGCGGGTGGTGAAGGCCATCTGGGTGGCGCCCGGGTGCCGCGTGCCCGTGCTTTTGACCTCCGGCCCGCGTTTGGAGAGTTGTGCCTCGATGTCGTCGAGGGTGCTGCCGCCAATGGCGAAATAGCTGTACGTCTTGACGAGATTGGCCGCACCAGCCGGGACGGCAGTGGCGGCAAGCAGCAGCGCACAGAGCAGGGATGGTTTCACGCCAAGCATGGATCGGTTCATCAAGTTGCCTCTTCGACCACCTTGCTTTACGGCCGTTGCCAGCGCAACGGAATTGATCCGCAGCGGATCACACATCGTTGATGAGCCTCTTGATTGATGAGCCCATGGTTGCTGAGCAAATGACGGCTAGGCGATGGCAGTTGGCGCATGGACGCCATCTCGACCTTGGCGGCAAAGCCGTGGTCGTCGGCATACTCAACGTCACCCCCGACAGTTTTTCCGACGGCGGACTGTTCGACGCTCCCGAAAAGGCGTTGGCCCAGGCACGGCGCATGATGGGGGAAGGAGCACTGGTCGTCGATGTCGGCGGGGAATCGACCCGCCCGGGCGCCGCCGCGATATCGGCGAGCGACGAACAGGCCCGCATCCTGCCGGTGATCGAAGCGCTGGCGAGCGCCGGCGGGGTGCTGATTTCGGTCGATACCTACCGCGCCGACACCGCCCGGCTCGCGGTGGCCGCCGGCGCACACATCGTCAACGATGTCTGGGGGTTGCAGCGCGAGCCCGACATTGCCCGTGTCGCCGCCGACACCGGCGCCGGGCTTGTCATCATGCATACCGGGCGGGGCCGCGAGAAGCTGCCCGACGTGATTGCCGATCAGTTGGCGTTCCTGCGAAAATCGCTGGAAATCGCCCGCCAGCATGGCATCGCCGACGACCATATCGTGCTCGATCCCGGATTCGGCTTCGCCAAGGAGACGGCGGAGGAAAATCTCGATCTGATGGCGCGCTTCTCCGAGCTCAGTGCACTTGGCTTGCCGCTGATGGCCGGTACCTCGCGCAAGCGCTTCATCGGCACCGTCACCGGCCGCGACGCGGCCGGCAGGGGTGTCGGAACGGCGGCGACCAGCGTCATCCTGCGGCTCAAGGGCGCCGATCTGTTTCGCGTCCATGATGTCGCATTCAACGTGGACGCGCTGGCGCTCGCAGATGCTATGCTGGCGCGTCAAAGCGACCAGGCGAGAAACTGAGCGATGTATGTCATCCGCATGAAGAATTGCGCGTTCTTTGCCCGGCACGGCGTGCTGGACGAGGAGGAAAGGCTCGGCCAGCGCTTCTATGTCGATGCCGCTCTCACCGTCGATCCCGGCCGGGCGCTTGTTGATGATTCCATCGAGGATACGGTCAACTACGGTATCGCTTTCACGGAGATCGAAAAGATCATCACGGGACAGCGCCGCTTTCTGATCGAATCCCTGGCACTCGAGGTCGCCCGTGCACTGACGGCGCGTTTTCCGCAGATCAAAAAAGCCGAGATCACGGTGCGCAAGCCAAACGCTCCGGTCCCCGGTGTGATCGATTACGTCGAGGTGACCGTTGTCTGGCCCGAATAGCACGGTCTATCTCAGCCTTGGCGGCAATCTTGGCGACCCGGCGAAATCGATGGGCGCGGCGCTGCGCATGCTGGATGCCGACGCAGATACGCGCGTCACCGGCGTATCCTCGCTCTATCGCACACCGCCCTGGGGTAAGCTCGATCAGCCGGATTTTCTCAATGCGGCTGCCGAAATTTCCACCGGACTGGTGCCGCGAGCCTTGCTCGACCTCTGTCTGGATGCCGAGCGCAGACTGAAGCGGGTGCGCGAGGAGCGCTGGGGACCGCGGCTGATCGACATCGACATTCTGGTGTTCGGCGACTGCGTCATTCACGAGACCGGACTGGAAGTGCCGCATCCGCGCATGCTGGAACGCGCCTTCGTGCTGGCGCCGCTGGCGGAGATCGCGCCGGGCCTGGTTGTCGGTGGCCGCAGCGTCGCGGACCGGCTGGTCGCGGTCGACACTTCCGGTATCGAGCGATTGCCGTCCGGCCGGGATTGGTGGCTGGTCTGATGCCCGGGCGGGGCGACAGCAGGAGCTTCTAACCGGAGAAGCCGCCGCCATCCATGAACGCCTGCTCCTGGGGTGTGGTCTCGCGGCCAAGCATCCTGTTTCGGTGCGGAAAACGGCCAAAATTCCAGATGATGTCGCGGTGCTCGAGCGCATATTTCAGGTTGAACTCGGCTTTGGCCTTGTGCAGCTCGACCGACACCTCCTGGTCGGCAAGGTTTTCCGAATGCTCGAACGGCAAATACAGGAACACGCGGACTTCAGGTTCCAGTGCCAGATCATGGCCGGCCGCGACGGCCTTTTGAGCAAAATACTTCGCCAACGGATCGGTCGCGCACATATGGCCGGTGCCGCGAAAGCAGTTCCGCGGAAACTGGTCGAGCAGGATCATCAACGCCAGCGAGCCTTCGGCGTGTGCCGACCAGTCGTCGCATTCACGCCGCGCGGCGGCATAGTGGAGATCGAGAAAGCGGTTGCGGAAGTCGGCATCGAAAGCCTCGTTCTTCTCGAACCATGCATCCTCGCCTGCGTCGCGCCAGAATTTGGTGACCGACAGGGCCCTGCTGTCCAATTCCATGCATAATTCCTTGTTCAATCCGCGGGTTCTGATTTGTGCAAAACACCGGCCGTCTCTTCATTGAGTGCCTGGCCGGTACGGCGCGGCTGGGTGAGGGGCGTGGGAATGGGCGTGCCGATATTGCCCCTCAGGAAGCGTTGTCCGGCACGAACACCTTCGGCGAGTTGGGTTTCGAAACGGGCGGTATCACGGCGCCGCACATCCTCGATCACCTCTGCCACGTCTTCTGGATCGACGCCGAGCGATTCCAGCGCCGAGCCGCCGAAAACCAACGCCGATTCGAAGGTTTCGCGCAGCTGGAAGTCGACGCCGGCACGAATGAGCTGCAGCGCCGTGCCGCGGTCGAAAGCCCGGGCGAGCACAGTGAGCAGTGGAAATTCGGCCTTGATCAGCTGGGCGATGCGAACGGCCACATCCGGCTTGTCGACGCAGATCAGCACGGCGCGCGCGCGGCCAGCCCCGGCCGCATGCAGGATGTCCAGCCGCGTGCCATCGCCATAATAGACCTTGAAGCCGAAATCGGCCGCCGCCTGGATCATTTCGACATCGTTGTCGATGATCGAGACGTCGATGCCGCGCAGGAGCAGCGGCTGACTGGCGATCTGGCCGAAGCGGCCGAAGCCGATGATCAGCACGCTGCCGGTCAGGCCATCGGCAATCTCGACCCCGTCGAGCGACTGCTCGTCGCGCGGTGTGAGATACCGCAAGGCGATGATCGCCAGCGGCGTCAGCACCATCGAGATGATGACGATCGCCGTTAGCGTCGCGTTGGCCCGGTTGTCGATGATGCCGACCGCGGCGGCGGCCGAATAAAGGACGAAGGCGAATTCGCCGCCTTGCGCCATGAAGACCGCACGCTCCAACGCTTCGCGATGGCGGGTTTTCAGGACCCGCGCGACGATGTAGATGCCGAGCGCCTTCATCACCATGTAGGCGACGACATAGATGGCAACCAGCCGCCAGTTCGCGACCACCACATGCAGGTCGAGCGACATGCCGACGGCAAGGAAGAACAGGCCGAGCAGGATGCCGCGAAAGGGTTCGATGTCGGCTTCGAGCTGATGCCGGAAGGTCGATTCCGACAGCAGCACGCCGGCCAGGAATGCACCCATCGCCATCGACAGGCCGCTGAGCCGCATGGCGAGCGCCGATCCGAGGACGACCAGAAGGGCGGCAGCCGTCATCACCTCGCGGGCACGGGCATCCGCCAGGATGCGGAAGAACGGATTGAGCAGATAGCGTCCAGCCAGCACCAGTCCGACAATCGCGGCAAGGCCGATGCCTATCTCGGTGAAGCGCTCCGCCAGGCTGGTGTCGGCGCCGCCGGGCGCCAGGAATGCGATCAGGGCCAGCAGCGGCACGATGGCGAGGTCCTCGAGCAGCAGCACCGAGACGATGCGCTGGCCTTTCGGCTCGGCGATTTCGCCGCGTTCCTCCAGAAGCTGCATGACGATCGCCGTCGAGGTCAGCACGAAGCCGGCGCCGGCGACGAAAGATTGCGAGATCGGAAACCCTCCCGCCACGCCAACAGCGGTCAGCAAGACCGCGCAGACGCCGACCTGCAGTGCACCGAGGCCGAAGATCTCGCGGCGCAGGCCCCACAGCCGCGAGGGCTGCATTTCCAGTCCGATGATGAACAGGAACATCACCACGCCGAGCTCAGCGACGTGAAGAATGGCTTCCGATTCGGAAAAGACGCGCAGGCCAAACGGGCCAATCACCACACCAGCGGCCAGATAGCCGAGAATCGAGCCGAGACCCATGCGCTTGAAGATGGGAACGGCGACAACGCCGGCTGCAAGCAGCGCCACCACCTGAACCAGATCGTTGCTCGATGCCTCTACCGCCATGCCGCCATTCCGCTCGTTTGAGGATCGATTCCGATTTCGAAGTCTCTTTGACAAGGGGCGAAGATAGGGGCTTCGGTGGGGATCGAACAGCCCGAATCCGGATCACCGGCGATGTTGCGGGCGCGTTACACAAGTTGACGTTGGGAACGCGTTGCATCTTGCCACAATCGAAGGCTAAGGACGCTCGGCTTCGGCCATTGGAGGGTGAGCGACGATCAAGTCGAGCCCTTTTGAGGAGATGACTGACATGAAGAAGTTTTTGTTTGTTGCCGTCGGCCTGGCGGTGCTGGCCGGTTCGGCGTGCTCGAAGGCGCCCGAGTGCACGGCCGAGATCGCAACCAAGAAAGCGCAGGACATGGCTGCCGCGCTACAGGAAGCGATCACCAAGGACCCATCCAAGGCGGCTGACCTGACGGCCAAGGTGCAGGCCGTGACAACCAAATATCAGGGCACCACGACATTGGCCGACGCCTGCAAGGCGTATGACGAGGTGACGGCCGCGATCAAGGGCTAATCGCAGGATCGAAGCGGTTTGAACGAGGCGGCGACCGTTAGGTCGCCGCCTTTTTGCTTTCAGAGATCTATGATTGTTCAGTTTGGCGCGATGGAGCCGACTTCGATGGCATCGACACGCTTCAGGCTCATGCCGATCACCGGCACCAACTGGTCGTCGACACGCACCGCAATGGTCACCGTCATCGAATTGTCGTCAGGGATGCGGGCCTGCATCACGCCGCGCAGCTGGTTGCGGTTGATGGTGAAGACCACCTTGCGGGCATCGACGACATTGCCGCCGATGATGTCGAGGCCGGAACCGGTAGCGCCGCCCA
This sequence comes from Mesorhizobium sp. P2_D5, assembly GCF_056404355.1. Taxonomy (NCBI): domain Bacteria; kingdom Pseudomonadati; phylum Pseudomonadota; class Alphaproteobacteria; order Hyphomicrobiales; family Phyllobacteriaceae; genus Mesorhizobium; species Mesorhizobium sp. P2_D5. The sequence goes on along the minus strand of NZ_JBFUEE010000004.1, from coordinate 369,924 downwards.
TGAAGCTGCCCTTGTAGCCCTCGCGGCCCTTGCGCTCGATCGTGGCCGTCATTTGCTGGGTGAACATGCCGACCCGGCAACCGCCGTCGAGTGTCATGCCGACCTTGCCGTCCGGCGTCGAGCCGGTGAAGCTGCAGTTGAATTTGGTGCCTTTGTACTTGCCGGCGACGATTTCGCCGGGTCCGATCCATTTGCCTTCGGCCGACTGGAAGAACTGCTTGTCCGGCTCCGCGGCGGAAGCCGCCCCGGCGATGCCGACGAGTGCTGTTATCGCGGTTGCCAGGGGCAAGACGCTGGACAGAATTACACTTTTCATCGACGACACCCGGCAACAAAGAGGCTGTTTGGAACCCGTCTGACCATGAACAAGATTGGTTAATGCTTCGTCACTACGGGACCACTGGAAAGCAGTCCGGTAACAATTCCGAAGGTCCAAAAGCTGCAGCCCGGTTCACTTGCCGGATGGGGTTGTTTCGGCATCTTTCCTGGTTGCAAACGATGTCAGCGCCGAGAGGAAATCGCCCAGTCCCGGACGCTTCGCGGCGCTGAAGGGTAGGGGACGCGTGGTCTCCATCGCCGCGATGCCGATGCGCGCCGTCATCATGCCATTGACGACGCCCTCGCCGAGCTTGGCCGAAAGGCGCGCCGCCAGGCCGTGGCCGACGATCTGCTGGACGAAACTGTCGCCGACGGCGATCGAACCGGTGACCGCCAGATGCGCCAGCACGCTGCGCGCGAGGCGGAAGAAGCCGAGCGTTCCCGGCCGCCCACCATAAAGCTCCGACAGGCGGCGAATGAGGCGTCCGGCCTCGAACACGACATAGGCGACATCGACCAGCGCGCGCGGGCTGACCGCCGTCACCAGCGAGACGCGTTTGGCCGCCTCGAGAATCATCACCTTGGCCCTGGCATCGAGGGGGCCGAGAATTTCGGCTTCGGCCAACCGCACCAGATTGCCGCCATCGATGATTTCGCCGCGCAGTTCGGCCAGCGCGCGGCGGCCGGCCGCGGTCTCGGGCTTGGCCGCGACGAAGGCCGACAGCTCGTCGACCACCGATCGTGCCGCCTTGGGATCGTCGCGTGCAATCGCATCGAGCGCTCGCTTCTGCAGCTTTTCGACCTCGGCGAGGCGGGCGATGGCCAGGAACTCGCGGATCAGGATGACCAGAAGCGCCAGCACGGCAATGGCCGCCATGCCGGCGGCCAGCCAGCCCAGCCATTCGGCACGCGCAAAGAGGTCACGTATGAGCTGATCGGTCCACAGGCCGACAGCCAGCGAAACCAGCACACCAAAGGCGCCGAAGAAGATGCTGCCGAGCAGCGACCGCTTTCTGGGGGCGATCGCCGGCGGCGGTTCGGCGGCAACGATGTCAGGCTCGTCGAAGACATCGACTTCCGCCGGGATGACCATCGCGACATCGGTCTTCATTGCACGGGGCTTCCGCTCGGAGTCAACCTGGACCTGGGCACGGCGTGCCTCAGGCGCCTCTTGTTTCGATTCGGCTTCCGGCTCGATACGGAATGCGGCCGGCTTGCGGGGCGCGGTCATGCCAGATGATCTCCAATCAGGAACTGCAAGGCACGGTCGAGCCGGATATGCGGCAGCGACAGCGTGACACCTTCGGCGGTGCGCTCGAGCTTTGGGGGACGGAAACGGACGAAGCGGATTGCCGGATCCCCGGTATCCTGCTTGTGATCGGGCCCCGAAGCATCGAACACCGCATCAATGTTCTCCGGTAAATCACCGGGAAATATGGCAGTTTCCGTTTTGCCGTCAAAAGTTTCGCCGTTGATCTTCTCCCCGGCGATCGGCGTGCCGATGATGACGGGAAGTGTCTCCCGGCCCTGCTTGACAGTGCCTTCGCGCGTCGCGCGCACCGCCGCCATGGCGACGACATCGACATCGGCGCCGGTGAAATTCGCGCGGGCCACGGCACGGTCGGCAAGCCGCCGCACGATCGCCTGCAAGCGGTCATGGCTTTCGTGGTGCAGATGGTCGGCCTTGGTCGCGGCAACCAGGATGCGGTCGATGCGCCGTGAAAACAGGTCGGTGAGGAAGCTGCCTCGGCCGGGACGGAAACAACTGAGGATCTCGGTCACCGCGCGCTCGAGGTCGGCCATGGCGCCGGGGCCAGCGTTCAGGGCCTGCATGGCATCGATCAGCACGATCTGACGATCGAGGCGCGTGATGTGTTCGCGGAAGAACGGTTTGACGACATGCGTCTTGTAGGCCTCGTAACGCCTGTCCATCATGGCGTGCAGCGACCCTGGGCGTGCGCGCCTGTCGCCCAGCCTAGGCAGGGGCGCGAAGGTCAGTGCGGGCGAGCCTTCGAGATCGCCAGGCATCAGGAAGCGGCCGGGCGGCAAGGTCGAAAGCGCCCGCTCGTCGAGCTTGCACGCCTTCAGATAGGCGGCGAAGCTTTCGGCCAGGCGGCGCGCCGTCATCTCGTCGGCATCGGCGTTCGGGTCGATCTCCGCCGACAACGCCCGCCAGGCCTGCGACAGGTCCTCGCGCACCGGCAAAACGGCCATTTCGAAGGCTTCGCCGGAAAAATCGGCGAAGGATTTGCCAAGCAGCGGCAGGTCGAGCAGCCATTCGCCGGGATAGTCGACGATATCGACCGACAGTTTGCCGGAGGCAAACATGCGGTTCCAGCCGGAGGCTGATTCATATTCGATGGTCAGCCGCAATTCGGAAATGGCGCGCGTCGAATCGGGCCAGGCGCGATCGTTGACCAGTGCGGCGATGTGATCCTCGTACTGGAAGCGCGGCACGGCGTCGTCAGGCTGCTGTTCGAGGAAGGCACGGGCGATGCGCCCGGATTTCTGGGCCTCGAACAGCGGCAGGCGCCCGCCATGCATCAGATTGTGGACAAAGGCCGATATGAACACCGTCTTGCCGGCTCGAGAGAGGCCCGTGACACCCAATCGCAGCGATGGAGAGAAAAGCCCGGTGGCGCGGCCCGACAGCGTGTCGAGGGCAATCCTCGCCTCGTCGGTGAAAGTGGTCAGCGATGATACCAAAATATGATCTCTCGGGCTTCGGTCCGCCCGATATAGGCTGTGGAACCCGGCTTTGAAATGGCGTCAGAGATCGGCCGGCGTCAGGAACGCTTCGAGATGGCCGGCGCCCTGGGCGGCTTTTGCCAGGTCGCCGTCGAAGCGGACGACCGCCAGGCCCGTGGTCGGGAAACCGTGGTTGAGCGTGGCCCGCGCCGTCTCGTCGCCGCTGCCCGAAACCGCCATGGCGAGATCCTCCGTCATCGGATTGTGGCCGATGACCAGCAACGAACCCGATCCGCCATTGTCGCGGATGAGGCGGAGGTAACCGGCGGCGTCTTCGCTGTAGAGCGTGTCGAAGAACAGGACCCGTCCGGTGTCGGTCTGACCGGCCAGGCCTTCCAGCGTCTCCTTGGCGCGTTTGGCGTTGGAGCAGATGGTCAGGTCCGGAACATAGCAGCGGGACCGCATGGCGGCGCCCATCATTTCGGCATCGGCGCGGCCGGATGCGTCGAGCGGGCGGTCGAAATCGCGCATGCCGGGCAGTGCCCAGCCGGCCTTGGCATGTCGCAACAGATAAAGCGTGCCCACCCAACCTCCGCTGACGCCGAATGCCGAACTTCCTGGATTAGCCACGAGAAAGCCGCTGCGCACAATGGCCCGTGTTCTTCAAACACAGCGAATCATCGATGTGCGGTGCCGCAAAGGGCGCTTGTGCTTCGGCGCGAAGATCATGCCGGTCTTCGAAAAGCATGTTGCACGGGATCCAAAGTGTCGAAGCGTAGTTTGGTATCGAAACGACCATTCGCTGCTGCAAAGGCGCCCGCCACCGAACATTAACAATTGCGTGAGACAGCGGCCGATTGCGCTTGTGCAGGCGTCGGACCGCGAATATATAGGCGCCAAAATTGGGGCAGTTTGGGTGAGTCGAATGAACGACATCGTTACCGCCGATTACATACCCTCCGAAGACGAGCCGTTCATGAATGAACGGCAGAAATCCTACTTCCGCCAAAAGCTCGTCACCTGGAAGAATGACATATTGCGCGAAGCGCGCGAAACTCTCGAAATCCTGCAACAGGAAAACGCCAACCACCCCGATCTCGCCGACCGCGCCTCTTCGGAAACCGACCGCGCTATCGAGCTCAGGGCCCGCGACCGCCAGCGAAAGCTCATCGCAAAGATCGATTCGGCCCTGCAGCGCATCGACGAAGGCACCTACGGCTATTGCGAGGAGACCGGCGAGCCGATCGCGTTGAAGCGGCTTGATGCGCGTCCGATCGCAACGTTGTCGATCGAAGCGCAGGAGCGGCATGAGCGCCGCGAAAAGGTCTATCGCGACGACTGACGCATAGCCCATGGGCTGTGCTCATGACGGTTTGCGGCGATGTTGATATAAGAATGGCCGGTTTTCCGGCCATTTTTGTTGGCGCGCCCGCCCGGCCCAATTCCCCGGCCGGCTGCGCAGGTCAGATTCTGATCATCTCTTCTGGCTGGAGAGTTCGCCCAGAAGCTTCGTCATTTCGTCGTCGAGCGACTGCGGCGCCTTCGCCGCCGGTTTGCTCACCGGGCTGCTCGAACGCGGCTGGTCGAGCGACACTTCGAGTTCCTTCATCAGCTTATCGTCGATGCTGTCCTGCGTTGGCGTTGGCGGCGGTGGCGCCTGCCTGACGGCATTGGCGTTCGCGGATCCATAGGCGGGCAGCGGTGTGACATTGGTCGGCTGTGGCTTCGGTAGCGGTGCTGGTGCAGGCACCGGTGCTGGCGCTGCCTGGCGCGGGCGTGCGGGCGCCGCCGCATTCACCGGCTGCGGAGCAGGTGCTTGCCTGGCCGGCGGCAGAGGAGCGGATTGAGGTGCACGCGGTTTCGCCGCTGGGGCCGCGGCGGCCGGCACCGGCTGCAAGCCGCCATCTCCGGTCAGCGCCGGACGGCGTGGCGCCGAAAGCCGGATGTCACGTTCGACGACAACGTCGGTCGGACCGCCGATCAGCAGCAGATGTTCGATATCATCGCGGCGTATCAGCACCAGCCGGCGATGGCTGTCGACGGCGGTGGCGTCCATGACGGCCAGCCGCGTCTTGCGGTTCCTGCCGCCGGCAACGAAGGTTCCGAACGTCAGGTTGCGCACAAGCTTGATGATAACGAGAACGATGACCAGCAGGACAAGCGCTGCAAAAGTCCACAACAGTGCTGCGGCATAACCGGGGCCCGCCACGCTATCCAGCCATTGCATTGGTTTTCCCTGATTGCCCTGAGGAGGTGATGCGACACTAGACCGTTGCGGCGGGCTACCGCAATGCGTTTCCGCTCTTGATGAACAGCTTGAAAACTCCGAAGGCCGGAAGATATCATTTTTATCCGACATTTGCCGCCCAGGCCTTTTCCGGACCAGGAGAATATGATTCAACCGGTCAAGGGCGGGTGTCGGAACACCGGATTCACGAGCAGGGGGCACATGGCCAAGGAAGCGCGCGGCGATTTCTATCCGGTACCGATCGTCGACCAGAATACGCGACCGGGCGCGGTTACCCGGCTCATCATTTTCATCGTCGTTCTGACCGGGGCCGCTATTGTCTTCGGCCTTTTCCGCGAGCGCCTCGGCGACCCTTTCCTGCTCGGTATGCTCGGTGTGCTGGCGATGATCGGCGTCGGCTTCCTGTTCGCCACGGCGATCGGCTTCGTGCAGATCACGCCACGCTCGACCGGTGACGAACTCTCGAAGGCATTCGTTGATTCTATGTCGCAGGGCCTTCTCGTCACCGACACCAAGGGCCGCGTCGTCTACGCCAATCGGGCCTATGCCGACATGACCGGAGCGACGTCGGCGGCCGACCTGAAGACGGTCGAGGGGTTGCTCTCGGATGTCCCCGAAGCCTCGGTGACGATCTATCGGCTGGCGTCCGGCCTGCGCGACGGACAGTCGGGCGACGGCGAGTTTCGTCTCGCGCAGTCCATTCGGCCGGGCGCCGAGCCCGGCGCCCGCTGGTATCGGGCGCGTGCCCGCGCCTTCAGAGTTCCGGGCCAGCGGCTGCCGATGCTGGCCTGGCAGCTTGCCGACATCTCGCAAGAGCGGGCCGAGCAGGAGCGTTTCTTCCTCGACCTGCAGAAGGCGATCGATCACCTCGACCATGCGCCAGCCGGCTTCTTTTCAGCCGACCAGGACGGCCGTGTCACCTACATCAACGCCACGCTTGCCGAATGGCTGGGCATCGACCTTACCAGTTTCACGCCCGGCTCCGTCACCCTGCCGGAGATCGTGGCCGGAGACGGCATGGCGCTGGTCCGCTCGGTCAAGGCCGACCCCGGAACGACACGCAACGCGGTCATCGATCTCGACCTGACGACGATGACGGGCGAGGCGCTGCCGGTGCGCTTCATGCACCGCGTTTCGGCCAGCCGCGAAGGCCTCAACGGGCCGACGCGCACGATCGTGCTGAACCGCACGCAGGGCGAGGACGCCTCGGCCGACCTGCGTGCTTCGGAAGTGCGCTTCACCCGCTTCTTCAACTCGACACCGATGGCGATCGCCGGCGTCGACCACAGCGGGCGCATCCTGCGCACCAATGCGCCGTTCCTGTCGCTGTTTTCGTCCGTCGTCGACCGGGACGCGGTCGATCGCCGCGTGCGGCTCGACACGGTGATCCATGAGCGCGACCGGCCGGCCTTCGCCGCGGCTTTCGAAAAGGCGCAGCAGCGGCAGGCCGACATCGAGCCGATCGATACCTTGCTGCCCGGCAACGACGACCGGCACATCCGTTTCTACGTCAACGCGGTCGCCGACGGCACCGGCGGCGAGGGGGCTGAGGAGTCGGCGATCGTCTACGCCGTCGAGACGACGGAGCAGAAGGCGCTTGAAGGGCAGATGGCGCAAAGCCAGAAGATGCAGGCGGTCGGCCAGCTTGCCGGCGGTATCGCGCACGACTTCAACAATGTGCTGACCGCCATCATCATGGCGTCCGACCTTTTGTTGACCAACCACCGTCCGTCGGACCCGTCCTTCCCCGACATCATGAACATCAAGCAGAATGCCAACCGGGCGGCCTCGCTGGTGCGGCAATTGCTTGCCTTCTCGCGCAAGCAGACGCTGCGGCCGGAAGTGCTCAACCTGACCGACGTGCTGGCCGATCTCAGGATGCTGCTGGCCCGCCTTGTCGGCAACGACATCAAGCTGAAGGTCGACCATGGCCGCGACCTGTGGCCGGTCAAGGTGGATATCGGGCAGTTCGAACAGGTGGTGGTCAACCTTGCGGTCAACGCGCGCGACGCCATGCCGGCCGGCGGCGATCTCACCGTGCGCACGCGCAATGTGACCGCCGAGGAATGCAAGGCCTTCTCCTACCGTGAACTCACCCCGGCCGACTATGTCGTGGTCGAGGTCGAGGATACCGGCAGCGGCATCGCGCCCGACGTGCTGAAGAAGATTTTCGAGCCCTTCTTCACCACCAAGGAGGTCGGCAAGGGCACCGGGCTTGGCCTGTCGATGGTCTACGGCATCATCAAGCAGACCGGCGGCTTCATCTTCTGCGATTCCGAGGTCGGCAAGGGCTCGACTTTCCGCATTTTCCTGCCGCGTCATATAGCGGAAGCGAAAAAAGCAGGCCAGCCCGACGATCTGCCGGCGGCACCGGTGAAGGTTGCCGATGCGGCCAAGGATCTGTCCGGCTCGGCCACGGTGCTGCTCGTCGAGGACGAGGACGCCGTGCGCATGGGCGGGATGCGGGCGCTGGTGTCACGCGGCTATACCGTGCACGAGGCCTCCTCGGGCGTCGAGGCGCTGGAAGTGTTCGAGGCGCTGGGCGGCAAGGTCGACATCGTCGTTTCGGACGTGGTGATGCCTGAAATGGATGGGCCGACGTTGCTCGGTGAACTGCGCAAGCGCCAGCCGGACATCAAATTCGTCTTCGTGTCCGGCTATGCCGAGGATGCATTCGCCAGAAACCTGCCGGCGGACGCGCATTTCGGCTTCCTGCCAAAGCCGTTTTCGCTCAAGCAACTGGCGACGATCGTCAAGGATGTGCTGGAGAATTAGAATCTCCTGATGTTCTTTTCCTTGCAAGACGCCGTGACAACGCCATGATTGAGGGCTGAAACGGCAGGCGGGCTTGGGGGAGCAGCGGTTGACGCCACACAACGAAGCAGACAAGGGTGCCTACGCCGACACGGTGTTGTTGCCGGGTGACCCGCAGCGCGCCGAATGGATGGCGCAAACTTTTCTGGAAGCGCCGCGCTGCATCAATCGCCGACGCGGCGCCCTTGGCTTTACCGGACTGTTTCGCGGCAGACCCATCAGCATTCAAGCGACCGGCATCGGCGTCTCGTCGTTTCTGATCTATGTGCATGAATTACTTGACTATTATGGCGCTCGGACGTTGATCCGCACGGGCACCTGCGGCAGCCTGACGGCCAAGGCCAAGCTGCGCAGCCTGGTCATCTCGCAATCGGCACAGGCGGAAAGCGCTCAAAGCGGCCAGGTTTTCGGCCTCTACAAGGCTGTCGCCGGTCCGGATCCAGCACTTCTCAGCTGCGCGCTGACCAAGGCAGCCGAACTTGGCATCGACCATTGTGCCGGCCTGACGGTTTGCAGCGACATCTTCTATCATCCTGAAGGACGCGGCCGCTTTGCCGATGCGCAGGCAGCCGGTGCTCTGGCCGTGGATATGGAAACCAGCGCGCTTTATCGCATCGCGGCCCATTTCGGGGCTCGGGCACTGTCGATGTGCACGGTGGTCGACAACATCGAGACCGATGAACTGACCGACTACTCCGAGCGCCAGGAGCTGTTCAGCGATATGAGCCGGCTGGCTCTTGCTGTCGCGGTCGACAGCTAGGCAGCTTGCCGCTTCGGCATCGCCTGTTCATCCATGCCTGGCCGATGGCCGCGCAAATAGAGCGCGCAGGTGGTGCGCAGCATGGAGGCAAAGTTTGGAATGGCGCCGTTGATCTCGATGGCTTCGTCGTAAAGCTTGGAGATGAATTTCGGCGTCGTCAGGCCTTGGTTTTCGGCGATTTCATCGAGCAACGCCCAGAAGGTCGCCTCAAGCTGGATGCTGGTGGAGTGGCCGTCAATGCGAATCGACCGATTGATCTGGCGATAGCCTTCGGGGTCCTGGCCCGCAAATACCCTGCACATCCGACAAACCTCCCATGCTTGTTGGTCTTGGGCGGGCAGGCGTACGGTCTGATACTGCTCGACCTGTCCCCGTGCGCATTCTCTGGCAAAATTGCCGGAACGGCAATCGGACTTTCGTCCCTGTCCCCTAAAGCGCGTCGCCAGTTCACGGTTTTGGGCGTGGTAACCGGCTGCCACCACCTTTTCCCCGCTCTGCCCATAATTGGCTCCACACAAGGGCGGAGACTGATTTGGCCAAAGCAATTCATTCCATGATCCGGGTTCTCGACGAGGCCCGATCCGTCGATTTCTACAGGAATGCCTTCGGGCTCGATGTTGCCGACAGGCTGGACTTCGAGACGTTCACGCTCATTTACCTCAGCAACGCCGAAACCGGGTTCGAGCTCGAACTGACAGTGAACAAGGGTAGGGTCGAGCCCTACGTGCTCGGCGATGGTTACGGCCACCTCGCGGTCTCGATCGCCGACCTCGACAGCGAACATGATCGCCTCGGCGCGCTCGGCCTCAACCCGAAGAAGATCGTCGAGTTCAACCATGACGGTTCGCCGATCGCCCGCTTCTTTTTCATCGAGGATCCGGACGGCTACAAGATCGAGGTTCTGCAACGAGGAGGCCGCTTCCAATAGGAGACAATGCGGCCGCACCGGCGCGTGCGGCGCCAGCAACGGCGCGCTCAAGCATTTCGCCCAAAAGTGCGCAGCGGTTTTGGGACAACGAGATGCACAAACAAGGTCTTGAAGCACGTCGATTGTGGCGCGCTTCAAGGGGCGCAAATAGCAAGCAGGGAGGAATATTATGGTCACGATCTATGACGGGAAGCCTGGACTTTCACGTCGTGAGCTTCTCAAACGCGGTGGCATTGGTGCGCTGCTCGTCATTTCCGGCAGCGCGGTCATCAGCCCCGAACATGCCTGGGGGCTCGAGACATCCGCGCTCAAGCCCGAAACCATGGCGACGCTGATCCAGATGGCGCGCGACATCTATCCGCATGATCAGGTTCCCGACAAATATTACGCCATCGCCGTGAAAGGCCATGACGAGCAGGCCGGCAAGGACGCCGCCTACAAGACGATGATCGAAGACGGTATCGCCGACCTTGACAAGAAGTCTGGGGACGGAGGCTACCGGGGCCTTGGCTGGGAGGAGCAGCGCGTCGCGGTGCTGAAGCAGATCGAGGCGACGCCGTTCTTCCAGGCCATCCGTGGCGGCCTCGTCGTCAGCCTCTACAACCAGAAAGAGGTCTGGCCGATCTTCGGCTACGAGGGCGAGTCCTTTTCCAAGGGCGGCTACATCGCGCGCGGTTTCAACGACATCGAGTGGCTCTGAGCCCCGTCGTTTTGAACCCGCAAACAGAAATCATGGGAGGAAACCATGGCAACAGCATTTGACCTGAACAACGACGGCGTGGTCGTCATCATCGGCTCGGGCGCCGGCGGCGGTACGCTCGGGAACGAACTTGCCCAGAAGGGTGTCGACGTCGTCATCCTGGAGGCCGGCGCGCGCCACGAATATGAGGAGTTTGTCAACGACGAGTGGGATTCGTTCACCCAGCTCGCCTGGAAGGACAAGCGCACCACCTCCGGTGACTGGCGTGTGGCCAAGGATTTTCCGAACCTGCCGGCCTGGATCGTCAAGTCGGTCGGGGGTTCGACGACCCACTGGGCCGGAGCGTCGCTGCGTTTCCAGGAGCATGAGTTCAAGACGCTGTCGACGTATGGCAAAGTGGAAGGTGCCACCCTGCTCGACTGGCCGATCACGTTGGCCGAGATGGAGCCCTACTATGCCAAGGCCGAAGCCAAGATGGGCGTCACCGGGACCAATGACTGGCCGAGATTGCCGGGCAACAACAATTTCAAGGTGTTGAAGGCTGGCGCCGACAAGCTTGGCTATAAGGAATGCCACACCGGCAACATGGCCATCAACTCGGTCGAGCGCGACGACCGCTTGTCCTGCCAGCAAACCGGATTTTGCTTCCAGGGCTGCAAATGGGGCGCCAAATGGTCGACGCTCTACACCGAGATCCCCAAGGGCGAGGCAACAGGCCATCTCGAGGTCAGGCCGAACGCCATGGCGATCAAGATCAACCATGACGCCTCGGGCAAGGTGACCGGCGTGGTCTACGCCGACAAGGATGGCAAGCTGCAAGAGCAGAAAGCCCGTATCGTCGCAGTCGCCGGCAACTCAATCGAAAGCCCGCGGCTGCTGCTCAATTCGTCGTCGGGCAAATTCCCCGACGGCCTTGCCAACTCATCGGGGCAGGTGGGCAAGAACTACATGCGCCACACCACGGGCTCGGTCTATGCCATCTTCGACAAACCGGTGCACATGTATCGCGGCACCACCATGGCCGGCATCATCCGCGACGAGGCGCGCCATGATCCGTCACGCGGCTTCGTCGGCGGCTACGAGTTCGAGACGCTGTCGCTCGGCCTGCCGTTCATGGCGGCCTTCCTCGATCCAGGGGCCTGGGGCCGCTCGTTCACCACGGCGCTCGACCACTACGACCACATGGCCGGGCTGTGGATCGTCGGCGAGGACATGCCACGCGCGGAGAACCGCATCACGCTGCATGCCGACATGAAGGACGAGCACGGCATGCCGATCGCCGACGTGCATTTCGACGATCACCCGAACGATACCGCGATGCGCAACCATGCCTACAAGCAGGCCTCGGCGCTTTATGCCGCGGTCGGCGCCACGCGCACCTTCCCGACGCCGCCCTATCCGTCGACCCACAATCTCGGCACCAACCGGATGAGCGAGAAGGCGGCAGACGGCGTCGTCAACAAGCATGGCCAGACGCACGACATCAAGAACCTGTTCGTGTCGGACGGCAGCCAGTTCACGACGGGTGCCGCCGAAAACCCGACCTTGACGATCGTGTCGCTGGCGATCCGCCAGGCCGATTACATCGCCGCGCAGATGTCGGCCAAGACGATCTGAGCCGGCAAGACATCGCCCCGTAACCGGGGCGGTGCCAATTTCAGTGTCCTCCCGGGCCGCAAGGCGGAACGCGCAACGCGCGTTCCGCCTTTTTGTGTGACCAGACTGATTAGGCGCCGACCGGCTGCCCGTCCTTGCGGCGGATGGCGACCACGGACGGGCGGGGCAACTGGCCGTCCTTGAAGTCGGGCCACAGTGTCTGCACTTTGTCGAGCGTCTCGGCGTCCTCGGCCGGGTGCTGGACCGACAGGAACAAGGTCGTGCCGTCGGGGGTAAAGCAAGGGCCGGTCGCTTCGGCGCCATGCGGGCAAGTGAACAGCAGCTTCGGCAGGCCACGCGCCGGGCCTTCGGTGTCGACGCCGTAGACGCCGTCCGGCAGGTCGAAATCATTGGCACCGTCGGTCGCCACCCAGAGCCGGCCGGCCGGATCGAAGGTGATGTTGTCGGGGCAGACGAACCAGCCATTGTCCGATGTTTCCGGATGGAAGGTGGCGCCGACCGCGGCGTCCTTCGGGTTGCCGCACAGCACGAACAGATCCCAGGCATATTTGTCGGCGGTATGGTCGGCGTCCACGCCGCGGCCGCCTGGCGGGATCAGTTCGACGATGTGGCCCCAGAGGTTTTCCGGACGCGTGTTGGCCGGATTGACCTTCGACTGGTCGCGCTTCTTGTTCTTGGTCATCACCGCATAGACGCGGCCGGTCACAGGACTGGTCTCAATGTCCTCGGGGCGGTCCATCGGCGTGGCACCCAGCGCGTCCGCCGCCAGCCGTGTTTTCAGCAGCACTTCGGCCTGATCGGCAAAGCCGTTTTCAGCCGTAAGCTTGCCTTGGCCGTGAACCAGCGGCAGCCAGGTCATGGAGCCGTCGGCGTCGTAGCGCGCGACCGAAAGCACGCCATCGTCCAGCAGGTCGTTGCCGGAGGCCGGTTTGGCCGGATCGTAAGCCTTGTTCGAGACGAAGCGGTACATGTATTCGAAATAATCGTCGTCGCCCATGTAGACGACGACGCGGCCGTCCTTGTTGAGGACGACGGTGGACGCCTCATGCGACATGCGGCCAAGTGCCGTGCGCTTCACCGGCTTGGACTGGGGATCATAGGGATCGATCTCGACCACCCAGTCGAAACGGTTGGCCTCGTTCGGTTCGTTGTCGAGATTGAAGCGGTCGTGGAAGCGGCCACGGCCATAGATGTCGGAACCGTCGAAGCCATAACGATCGAGGATTTCCGCGCTCGGCGCCTTCTTCGGATCGCCGCCGAACAGGTCGGAAACACCTTCCTCGCAGGTCAGCACGGTGCCCCACGGAGTGAAGCCGCCGCTGCAATTGTAACTGGTGCCGAGCACCTTCTTGCCGGTAGCATCGGCCGAGGTCTGCATCAAGGCATGGCCGGCAACCGGACCGGAAACGGTCATTTCGGTGTTGGCGGTGATGCGGCGGTTGAGCGGGCTGTCCTCGACCAACGACCACTTACCATCCTTCAACAGCACTTCGACGATCGAGTGCCCCATGGCGGCCATGCCGAGATCGACCTGTTCCTTGCTCATCGTCTTGCCGGCGTCATCCTCGGTCATGCCGGGAAACATGACATTGGGCGAGATGTATTCGTTGTTGACGCAGAGCAGGCCGTGGTCGGAATTGACCGTGCCTTTTGGCAGCGGCAGGAAGGCGATGTAGTCACAGTTGTAACCAAAGCGCTTCTCTTGCTCGTCGGCAGCGACCTTGTTGCCGTCGAAATCCGGCAGACCCGCGACGAGCGGGTCGCCCCAGCGTGCCACGATCGTGGTCTCATAGCCTTCGGCGGCGGCGTGGGTCTTGTCGTAGACGCGCTTCAACTCGGGAAAGCCAAGTGTGGAAAGCGCCGCGGCATGTGTTTCTCCGGCAAACAACGAACCGACGAAGCTGCCGCCGGCAATCAAAGCACCAGATGCGAGGCTGCCTTTCAGGAGAGTACGGCGCGAGACGCGCTCGGCTATGACGTCGCGAATGACAGGGGAGGATGAAGACGGTGAATTGGCCATTGTGTCTGCCTCTCAAGGTGGATGGTGACGGCGCACCGCTGCCTATCCAGTTTCGGCAACATCCAGATGACATGAGAGAGAGGCAGGCCCGCCGAGGCGGCGGCCATTGCCAGGGAATAACTTACTGGCCGCTTCCTTTGGTGCAGGTCGAGGCGGTGAAGGCGCCGTCGGGCTGTCTCATGATGATGTCGAAGGAGGGCGCACTTTGACCGTCGAGCGTGGCCTGGGTCAGCGACAGCGAGTTGCCGCCAGCCGTATATCCGCCGAGCGGTCCCAGCCAGGAGATCACACCGTTTGCATCCATCTGGTAATTGTAGCCCTGCTGGGCGGTCCCGAAGGTGACTGGGCCGCTGTAGACGTTGCCCTTGATGGTGATGTCACCGAGGTCGAGGAACATGCCAAGCAGGTACACTTCGCAGTGGTAGATGCCGTCGGGCATCTTACCGTCGCTGAAGTCGGCTCGGGCAGTGCCGGTCGCTGCCGCCAGAAGCAATATGCCGATAAAAATGCGTGAAATGCCGGATGCCATGACGTCGCTCGTTTGATGGGGCGAGCTTGCCCTATTTCTGCGCCGAGCCGCAACATCCGCCGGCGAAGGCCAAAAACTAGGCACATTGCCAATTTGGGCGAAAATTAGGCAGGCGCCTTGTGCGCTGCGCAAATTTCTCTCAATCAATTTTTAACCGGTCTTCTTTGTTTTCATAAAGCTAATATACCAAGCGCCTGATAATGTTTAACTATCACCCATTATTCGGCATCTCCTGAGCGATTGGCACGGGGGTTGCATTGCATTGTTGCGGTGCAATCAACCAGCTTGGGAGTGTTAGGCATGAGGGGTAATTTCTCGACAATAACAAAAATGTTTTCGGCGAGCGTCGTTGCCGCCGGCCTGTTGATGTCCGCGCCTGCCAGGGCGGCCGACGACACGATCAAGGTCGGCATTCTCCATTCACTGTCCGGGACCATGGCGATCTCTGAGACGACGCTCAAGGACGCCATGCTGATGCTCATCGATGAGCAGAACGCCAAAGGTGGCCTGCTTGGCAAGAAGCTCGAAGCTGTGGTCGTCGATCCGGCCTCCAACTGGCCGCTGTTCGCCGAAAAGGCGCGCGAGCTGATCTCCAAGGACAAGGTCGCCGCGGTGTTCGGCTGCTGGACCTCGGTGTCGCGCAAATCAGTGCTGCCGGTGTTCAGCGAGCTCGACAACATCCTGTTCTATCCCGTCCAGTATGAGGGCGAGGAAAGCGAGCGCAACGTGTTCTACACGGGTGCGGCGCCGAACCAGCAGGCCATTCCGGCCGTCGACTATTTGATGAGCGAGGATGGCGGTTCGGTGAAGCGCTGGGTGCTTGAAGGCACCGACTACGTTTATCCGCGCACAACCAACAAGATCCTCGAGGCCTATCTGAAGGCCAAGGGCGTCGCGGCGGAAGACATCATGGTCAACTACACGCCGTTCGGCTTCTCCGACTGGCAGACCGAAGTTTCAGCAATCAAGAAGTTTGGTTCGGCCGGCAAGAAGACCGCCGTCGTCTCGACCGTCAACGGCGACGCCAATGTGCCGTTCTACAAGGAACTCGGCAACCAAGGCATCAAGGCCGAGGATATTCCGGTCATGGCCTTCTCGGTCGGCGAAGAAGAGCTTGCCGGTCTCGACACGGCGCCGTTGGTTGGCCATCTCGCCGCTTGGAATTACTTTGAAAGCGTCGATACGCCTGAGAACAAGAAGTTCATCGCCGACTGGCACAAGTTCATCAAGAACGACAAGCGCACCACCAACGACCCGATGGAAGCCCACTATATCGGCTTCAACATGTGGGTGAAGGCGGTCGAGAAGGCCGGCACCACCGATCCGGACAAGGTCATCGACGCCATGATCGGCGTTTCCGTGCCCAACCTGACCGGCGGCTATTCGACCATGATGCCGAACCACCACATCACCAAGCCGGTGCTGATCGGTGAAATCCAGGCCGACGGCCAGTTCGAGACGGTTTCGCGTACGCCGGGCCTGGTGATGGGCGATGAATGGTCCGACTACCTGCCTGACTCCAAGGACCTAATCTCCGATTGGCGCGCGCCTCTGTCCTGCGGCAACTTCAATGTCGCCACCGGCAAGTGCGGCGGCAAGGGCACAAACTGATCCTCCCGGGCTGACCAGGTCAGGACCGCAGGTCCATGACCTCAGACCGCCAGCGTCCGGACGGTTTCCTCCGCCGTCCGGACGCCCAATTCAACATTCAAGGGTCGCCTGAAGCCGATGAACCTGTTGCGCGCGATTGGCCTGACGCTTTTGTTCCTGCTGGCGACGCTGTCGTCGTCGGGTGCTGGCGAAGCCGATCTGCGTGGAATCATCGCCAAATTCGCGACGGCCAAGGGCTTTTCCGAGACAGGCACCGTCGTCCACGACCTGGCGGCCACAGGTGATCCGGCTGTCGAACGACCGCTTGCGGCACTTGCCGACGGTAACCTCTATATCCGCAAGGCGGATTCGCTGGTCTTCGTCGGCAAGGAAGCCGGCGACAGCGTTGAGCTGTTCGATCCGCTGAGCGGCGAGAAGTCGGCGGATGCCGCCAAGGACGACATCACCAAGATCAAGGTCAACAACACACTGCGCCGCGTCATCCGCGATGCGCTGGGCACGCTGACGCTCGGCGCCAAGGATCCGGCCGTGCGCATCGCCGCTGCCGACACCATGTTCAAGACACCCGATGCCGCAAACATTGGGCCGCTGGACACCGCGATCGCCAGCGAGACGGTGGCCAGCGTCAAGGCCCTGCTCGAACAGGCCCGTGCCGCATCTGTCCTGGTTTCTGACCGGCCGGATGCCGACAAGCTCGCCGCCATCGCGCTGATCGGCGCACGGGGCGACCGCGATGCGGTTTCGCTGCTCACCTCGGTCGAGGCGACCGCCTCGGGTGCGGTCAAGGAGGCGGCGACGGCCGCAATCGCCGACATCAATTCGACGCTGGCCTTCTGGGATGCCGGCCAGAACATCTGGTACGGGATTTCCCTGGGCTCGGTGCTGCTGCTGGCGGCAATCGGGCTTGCCATCACCTTCGGCGTCATGGGCGTCATCAACATGGCGCATGGCGAGATGGTCATGCTCGGCGCCTACACGACCTTTGTCGTCCAGCAGGTGATCCGCACATCCTTTCCCGGCCTGTTCGACTGGTCGCTGGTCATCGCGCTGCCGCTCGCCTTCCTCGTCGCGGCGCTTGTCGGCCTGGCCATAGAGCGTGGCGTTATCCGCTTTCTCTACGGGCGGCCGCTGGAGACATTGCTGGCGACATGGGGCGTGTCGCTGATCCTGCAGCAAGCCGTGCGCAGCATCTTCGGGCCGACCAACCAGGAAGTCGGCAATCCCTCCTGGATGTCGGGCTCGTTCAATGTCGGCCAGCTCGCGATCACCTGGAACCGCCTCTGGATCCTGGTCTTCGCGCTCTCCGTCTTTGCCGTGCTGCTCTATGTGATGAAGCGCACTCCCTGGGGGCTGCAGATGCGCGCCGTCACCGCCAACCGGCGCATGGCCGCCTCGATGGGCATCAGGACGCCATGGGTCGATGCGCTGACCTTCGCGCTGGGTTCCGGCATTGCCGGCATCGCCGGTGTTGCGCTTAGCCAGATCGACAATGTCTCGCCCAATCTCGGCCGCGGCTACATCATCGACAGCTTCATGGTCGTCGTCTTCGGCGGTGTCGGTAATCTATGGGGCACGCTGGTCGGCGCCTTCTCGCTCGGCATCGTCAACAAGTTCCTCGAGCCCTATGCCGGCGCCGTGCTCGGCAAGATCGTCGTGCTGGTGCTGATCATCCTGTTCATCCAGAAGCGCCCGCGCGGCCTGTTCGCGCTCAAGGGCAGGGCGGTGGAAGCATGATCACCGGACGCTTCTTCGCCGCGGGTGCGGACCGCCGCATCGCCATCACGATTCTCATCCTGCTGGCGGTGGCGATCATCGTGCCGCTGCTCAACCTGGCTGTGTCGCCGACCAGCGCCTTCTACGTGCCGTCCTACATCGTGGCGCTGACCGGCAAATATCTCTGCTATGCGCTGCTCGCCTTGGCGCTCGACCTTGTCTGGGGCTATTGCGGCATCCTTTCGCTCGGCCACGGCGCCTTCTTCGCGCTCGGCGGCTATGCGATGGGCATGTATCTGATGCGCCAGATCGGCGCGCGGGGCGTCTATGGCAATCCCATCCTGCCGGACTTCATGGTGTTCCTGAACTACAAGGAACTGCCCTGGTTCTGGACTGGTTTCGACCATTTCTGGTTCGCCGGCCTCATGGTGCTTGCGGTGCCCGGCCTGCTCGCTTTCGTCTTCGGCTGGTTCGCCTTCCGCAGCCGTGTCACAGGCGTCTACCTCTCCATCATCACCCAGGCGATGACCTATGCGCTGCTGCTCGCGTTCTTCCGCAACGATATGGGTTTCGGCGGCAACAACGGCCTGACCGATTTCAAGGATATTCTCGGCTTCAACGTGCAGGCCGACGAGACGCGTTCGGCACTGTTCGCCGCCAGCGCGGTGACGCTGGCGTTCGCCGTCTTCGTCACCTGGGCGATCGTCGGTTCCAAATACGGCAAGCTCCTGATGGCCGTGCGCGACGCCGAGAGCCGCACCCGCTTCCTCGGCTGGCGGGCGGAGAATGTGAAGCTGTTCGCCTTCACCGTCTCGGCGGTCATGGCCGGCATTGCCGGCGCGCTCTATGTGCCGCAAGTCGGCATCATCAATCCCGGCGAGTTCGAACCGTCCAATTCGATCGAGGTGGTGATCTGGGCGGCCGTCGGCGGGCGCGGCACCATTGTCGGGCCGATCATCGGCGCGCTGCTGGTCAATGCCGGCAAATCCTGGTTCACCGGCGTGTTGCCGGAATTCTGGCTGTTTGCGCTCGGCGGCCTGTTTGTCGCAGTCACGCTTTTGCTGCCCAAAGGCATCGTCGGCATGTGGGATTCCTGGCGCGGCAACGCCAAAGCGCTGCGGGCGGCCTCGCTGGCCGAGGAGGCCGGCATCGACCCCGTCGTCCCGCCGCCGCAGAAGATCGTTCGCAGCGCGGCGACAAGGCCTGGCGACTGGTCCTCATCCAGCCCCGAACCACAGCCGGCGGAGTGAGCGATCATGAGCAAGTCGCACACGATCCTCTATCTCGACGGCGTCTCGGTTTCCTTCGACGGCTTCCGCGCCATCAACAATTTGTCGCTGGTGCTCGACAAGGGCGAGATGCGCGCCATCATCGGCCCCAACGGGGCCGGCAAGACGACGATGATGGACATTGTCACCGGCAAGACGCGGCCCGACGAGGGAGAGGTTTTCTTCGACGGCCAGATCGACCTGACCAGGCATGATGAAGCCGAGATCGCCATGATGGGCATCGGCCGCAAGTTCCAGAAGCCGACGGTCTTCGAAAGCCACACGATCGAAGAAAATCTGATGTTGGCGTTGAAGGGGCCGCGCTCGATCTTCCCGGCGCTGTTCCATCGACGCTCGGCCGCCGAAGCGCGGCAGATCGACGACATTCTCGGCATTATCCGACTTGGTGACAAACGCGATCAATTGGCTGCAAATTTGAGCCATGGACAAAAGCAGTGGCTGGAGATCGGCATGCTGCTCGCGCAGGACCCGAAGCTGCTGCTGGTCGACGAGCCAGTCGCCGGCATGACCGATGCAGAGACCGAGGAAACCGCGCGACTGCTCAAGGAGATCGCGCGCGACCATTCGGTCATCGTCGTCGAGCACGACATGCATTTCGTGCGCGAGTTGGGCGTCAAGGTCACCTGCCTGCACGAAGGCTCGGTGCTGTCCGAGGGCACGCTCGATTTCGTGTCTGCCGACGAGCGCGTCGTCGAAGTCTATTTGGGGAGATGAGCATGGTCTGGCGGGTACAATTCCATCGCTTCGATCTGTCCTTCCTGCGGTTCTGGAGAAGGCGCTGACATGCTCGAAGTTTCCGATGCCACGCTGCACTACGGCGCCGCCCAGGCGCTGCGTGGCGTGTCGCTGAAGGCCGGCGCCGGCAAGATCACCTGCGTGCTCGGCCGCAACGGCGTCGGCAAGACCAGTTTGATGAGATCGATCGTCGGCCACCATCGGCTGACGAGCGGAAGCGTTGCCTTCGAGGGGAAGGCGCTCGACCGGAGCGCGGCGTATGACCGCGCCCGGTCGGGCATCGCATTCGTACCGCAGGGCAGGGAGATCTTTCCGCTGCTCACGGTGCGGGAAAACCTGGAATCGGGCTTTGCGCCGCTGAAGCGTGGCGACCGCAACGTGCCCGCCCATGTCTTCGAGTTGTTCCCGGTGCTGAAGCAGATGCTGGGTCGCCGTGGCGGCGACCTTTCCGGTGGCCAGCAGCAGCAGTTGGCCATCGGCAGGGCGCTGGTGATGCGGCCGAAGCTGCTGGTGCTCGACGAACCGACGGAAGGCATCCAGCCGTCGATCATCAAGGATATCGGCCGCGCCATCCGCTATCTGCGCGACCAGGCGGGCATCGCCGTGCTTTTGGTCGAACAATATCTCGATTTCTGCCGCGAGCTTGCCGACGAGGTCAACATCATGGACCGCGGCCTGATCGTCCACACCGGCCCGGCGGAAGATCTCGACAGGGCGGATGTCCGCAAATTCCTGACCGTCTAAGCGCGTCGCATCCAGACGGATTCAAACGACGCGCTTTAGATCTGTGGTTTTGTCCATGTCGTTGTCCCAAAACCGCTGCGCACTTTTAGGGGACATGCACTAGAATCGGCAATGGACTTCAGGTGACGGTCCGAAGTCTTTCGCAAGTCCAATATTTCTTCGATCCAGTCATCCGTGTCTCTGGCGCGGCGGCGGCTGCGTGCTAGTCTTTTCTTGGCTTTTGTGAGTCGGCCGTTTCCGTATCAGTCTGGTGTTATCGCAGATCGAGGGGCGCGGCGATGGCCGGGCAAGTTCCACGCAAGCATGCATTCCTAGCTTCCCTCCTGCGATCTGATTGTCGTTCAACGCGTTTGGGCACACAGGCTAAGGGACTGCCATGGAACGTTACGTCGAGGACTATCAGAAGCGGCGGCTAACCGAACGCGTCGATATCATCACCGCGATCAACATATTGAGGTCCCAGGGGTACGATCGCGATGAACTGATCGAGGAAATCACCAAGGTCTTCTATGTCGATCTCGATGCTTTCAACGAAATCGTCATGGCGGCATAGGGCTGCCTTCACTCACGATCGTCTTGCCGAAACAGGCAAGGCTGTCCCGACGATACGGTCGACATATCAGGATTGCAGTTAACCCACGCGCCGGAGTGGCGAGGCGGTGACGCGGTTGCGGCCGCCGCGCTTGGCAGCGTAGAGCGCCTTGTCGGCGGCGCTGAGCACCTTGTCGAAGCTGAGGCCCTCCTTTGTGCCGAAAGCAAATCCGGCACTGACCGTGCATGTCAGCGAACCCGTCTCGGTTTCGATGCGGCATGCGGCGAAGGCGGACCGTATGGCCTCGGCCGTGGCCTCCGCCGTTTCGGGCAAGGTCCGCTTCAGCACCAGAGCGAATTCCTCGCCGCCCATGCGCGCGGCGACGTCGGTCGGGCGAAGATTGCCGGCGAGTTCCCTGGCGAACACCCTCAGCACCTCGTCGCCAGCGGCGTGGCCGAATTCGTCGTTGATGGACTTGAAGCCGTCGAGGTCGAACACAACCACAGCGGTGAAGGCTCCGACCGGGGCACTGCCATGCAGGTCGAACAGCGCGCGCCGGTTGAGTAGGCCCGTCAGCGGGTCGGTCAGGGCGTTGTGGCGGTGATGCCTGGCCAAGCGCCCTTGATTGAGCGCCAGCGACAGGGCGCCAATGCCGGTCATGCTGGCGATGACGATGATGAGGCTCAACTCCTCGGCCCAATTGCTTGGTGCATGCCCAAGGATCAGCTTTCCGTCCCAGGCGAGAACCATGGCGCAGAGGGCGAAGGACGTGGCCGTGGCCGAATAGAGCGCCGTGATGCCGATTGTCAGGGCAGGCGCTTCGTTGCGACCCTTCCAGTATTCGAGCGCCGTTGCGAACAGAAGCAAGGCAGCAAACATGTTCTCCAGCATGAAGCCGAGACCGTCATAGCCGAGAGCCATGGCAGGCAGCACGACGGCCAGCGAAATGCTGCCAACCACCGTTCGCGGGATCGGCGAGCCGCCGGTTCGGAACTGGTAGGCCGCGCCCAGCATGGCTGAAAAACCAAGCAGGAGCAGGGCAACGGTCGCGATGCCGAGCAGGCGCCCGGGCATGTCGATATAGGCGTCATAGGCAAAAATGTCGGCGACTACCAACAGCAGGCTGACCGCCCATGTCAGCAGGAATTTCTCCGAGCGAGCAGTCAACCACATGCCAAACAGTGTCAGGCTCAGGCAGGTGGCGGAAAAACCAACAGCCAGCAGAAGTGAAGTGTAGTCGAGCGACATGCCCTCGTTCCTTGCCGGCGGCGATCCCAGCTCTGCGGCTTGGCCAGCCTGGATTCATGCAGCAAGGAGGTATCGATAAGGTTACGAATGTGCCGAAATTGCCTCGATTGGACGCCTTCCTGCCCCAAAAACGCATAGGAGAGGCGCTTGGCGTGAAAGTCCTTATGCCGATGTCCTTAGTCGGCCACCCGCTTCAACAGCGCCATGGCGCCGAACGGCGCCCGCACCTTGCCCTCGGTGATGAAGTAGACGAACACGTCGCGCGGTTTGACGGGTGCTTCGGTCGAGAGATCGGTGCGCGGCAGGTCGGCCGGCACATTGCCTTCGGCCCAGGTCCTGGCGCGCGCGGCCCATTCATCCAGGCCTGCCGGCGTGTAGCAATCGGGATTGTCGTCGCTGCCGGTCTGCAGCCGGGCATAGATGAAATCGCCGGTGACGTCGGCGATGGCCGGATATTTAGCGTGGTCGGCATAGACGATCGCCGCCTTGTATTTGCGCACCAGCGCCGCGAATTCCGGCACCATGAAACTGTCGTTGCGCACCTCGACCGCGTGGCGCAGCGCAACGCCGTCCTGCTTTTCCGGGAGCAGCTTGAGGAAGGCTTCAAAATCGTCCGGGTCGAACTTTTTCGTCGGCGCGAACTGCCACAGGATCGGTCCGAGCTTTTCACCGAGCGCCGCTACGCCCGAACCGAGGAAACGCATCATCGATTCACCGGCCTCGCCGAGCACACGCCTGTTGGTGACGAAGCGGTTGCCCTTGAGAGAATAGACGAAACCGTCTGGCGCTTCGCTCGCCCATTTGACGAAGGTCGGTTCCTTGAAACTGGAATAATAGGTGCCGTTGACCTCGATGCTCGACACCTGCCGGCTGGCATATTGCAGTTGCTTGGCCTTGGAGAGCTTTTCGGGATAAAAGGACGTATCCCAGGGTTCGAACGACCAGCCGCCCATGCCGGAGCGGATTGTTCCCGATTTGCTCATTGCCATCCTCCCGAATTCAGAAAAATCAGGCCGTCGTGATCTTGTCGACCGGCTTCGCCATGTCGACGAGCACCCATCCTGGCCGGTATGGATTGGGCCGGCGACCCGTTTCGTGGAAACCATAGGCCAGATAGAGCGCGATGTTCCGCTCCATTTTGGCGTTGGTGTAGAGCCGCACCTCGGGCAGGCCCCACGCCAGCGTCTGGTCGTCCGCGTGTTTGAGCAGGGCAATGCCAAAGCCCTTGCCCTGAAATCCTGGCGCGACGGCGACTGAGAAGATCATCGCGTGGTCGTCATGACGCTCCAAAGTGAGCAGACCGGCAAGTTCGACGTCACGCTCCAGAAGCCAGACCTCGCCACGCGCGATACGCGGTGCATAATCCTCAGTGACGGGGATCGGTGGCGCGCCGAACAGCGCGGAATAGGGCGCGTAGGCGGCTTCCGTCAGCGAGACGACAGTTTCGAGATCACCGGGAAGCGCTCTTCGGATTGTCATTCAAATGCTCTCCAAGCGCCGACTGGTTCGCCATCACTCCGCCGCTTCGCGCTTGCCTCCGGGGCGCCGCTCCAGCAGCTCCTTGAGGAACTGGCCGGTGTAGCTGCGCTTTTCGCGCACGATCGCTTCCGGCGTGCCGGACGCCACCAGTTCGCCGCCGCCGTCGCCGCCTTCGGGGCCGAGGTCGAGCACCCAGTCGGCGGTTTTTATCACCTCGAGATTGTGCTCGATGACCACCACCGTGTTGCCCTGGTCGACCAGTTCGTGCAGCACTTCCAGCAGCTTGGCGACATCGTGGAAATGCAGACCGGTGGTCGGCTCGTCCAGGATGTAGAGTGTCTTGCCGGTTGCCTTGCGCGACAGTTCCTTGGCGAGCTTGATGCGCTGCGCCTCGCCGCCGGACAGCGTCGTCGCCTGCTGGCCGATATGGATGTAGCCGAGGCCGACCTGCTTCAGCGTGTCGAGCTTGTCGCGCACGCCTGGCACGGCGGCGAAGAAATCGACGCCTTCCTCGACCGTCATGTCGAGCACGTCGGCGATCGACTTGCCCTTGAACAGAACGTCGAGCGTCTCGCGGTTGTAGCGCTTGCCGTGGCAGACGTCGCAGGTGACGTAGACGTCGGGCAAAAAGTGCATCTCGATCTTGATGACGCCGTCGCCCTGGCAAGCCTCGCAGCGGCCGCCCTTGACGTTGAAGGAGAAGCGGCCGGGCTGGTAGCCGCGCGCCTTGGCTTCCGGCAGGCCCGCGAACCAGTCGCGGATCGGAGTGAAGGCGCCGGTGTAGGTGGCGGGGTTGGAACGCGGGGTGCGCCCAATCGGCGACTGGTCGATGTCGATGACCTTGTCGAGGAATTCGAGGCCCTCGATGCGGTCGTGGTCGGCCGGATGCTCGCGCGAGCCCATGATGCGGCGCGACGCCGCCTTGAACAGCGTTTCGATCAGGAAGGTCGACTTGCCGCCGCCCGACACTCCGGTGACGGCGGTGAAGGTGCCGAGCGGGATTTCGGCGGTGACGTTCTTCAGATTGTTGCCGCGCGCGCCGACGATCTTCAGCCGCCGGTTCTTCTTCGCCTCGCGCCGCACGCCGGGAGTCGCCACTTCAAGCGCGCCCGACAGATATTTGCCGGTGATCGAATTCGGGTTGGCCATCACCTGCTGCGGCGTGCCCTGGGCGATGATCTCGCCGCCATGGATGCCGGCGGCAGGGCCCATGTCGACGACATAGTCAGCATGCAGGATGGCGTCCTCGTCATGCTCGACGACAATCACCGTGTTACCGATGTCGCGCAGGTGCTTCAGCGTGTCGAGCAGGCGTGCGTTGTCGCGCTGGTGCAGGCCGATCGACGGCTCGTCCAGAACATAGAGCACGCCGGTGAGACCGGAACCAATCTGCGAAGCCAGGCGAATGCGCTGGCTCTCGCCACCCGACAACGTGCCGGAATTGCGCGACAGCGTCAGGTAGTCGAGCCCGACATCGTTGAGGAAGCGCAGCCGCTCGCGGATCTCCTTCAAGACGCGCACGGCGATCTCGTTCTGCTTGTCGTTGAGCGAAGCTGGCAGGTCGGTGAACCACTTGTCGGCGTTGCGGATCGACTGTTCGGTGACTTCGCCGATATGCTTGCCGGCGATCTTCACGGCCAGTGACTCGGGCTTGAGCCGATAGCCCTTGCAGACCGGGCAAGGCGTCGCCGACATGAACCGCTCGATTTCCTCGCGCATCCAGGCGGATTCGGTTTCTTTCCAGCGGCGCTCCAGATTGGGGATGACGCCTTCAAAGGTCTTGGTGGTCTTGTAGGAGCGCAGGCCGTCATCATACTGGAAGGTGATTTCGCGCTCGCCGGTGCCACGCAGGATGGCCTCCTGGGCTTCCGCGCTCAAATCCCTGAACTTGTCGCCGAGCTTGAAATTGTAGGCCTTGCCCAGCGCTTCAAGCGTCTGCGCGTAATAGGGCGAGGTCGATTTCGCCCACGGGCTGACCGCACCGTCGCGCAGCGAAACGTTCTCGTCGGGCACGACGAGGTTGGGGTCGATGGCGCGCTGGCTGCCGAGACCGTCGCAGGTCGGGCAGGCGCCAAACGGATTGTTGAAGGAGAAAAGACGTGGCTCGATTTCCGGAATGGTGAAGCCGGAGACCGGGCAGGCGAACTTTTCCGAGAACAGGATGCGCTCATGCGTTTCGTTCTTGGACTTGTTGACCGAATCCTCGCCGGTCTGGCTGGCGTCGAGCGGCTTGTCGGCGAATTCGGCGACCGCCAGCCCATCGGCGAGCCTCAGTGCCGTCTCGATGGAATCGGCTAGCCGGGTGGCGAGATCCCCACGCACGACGATGCGGTCGACGACGACGTCGAGGTCATGCTTGTACTTCTTGTCCAGCGCCGGCACGTCGGCGATTTCATAGAAGACGCCGTCGACCTTGACGCGCTGAAAGCCCTTCTTCTGCAGTTCCAGCAATTCCTTGCGGTACTCGCCTTTGCGGCCGCGCACCATCGGCGCCAGAATGAACAGGCGGGTGCCTTCCTCGACCGCCAGCACACGGTCGACCATCTGTGACACTGTCTGGCTTTCGATCGGCAGGCCGGTGGCCGGCGAATAGGGGACGCCGACGCGCGCGAAGAGAAGCCGCATGTAGTCGTAGATTTCGGTGACGGTGCCGACGGTCGAACGCGGGTTCTTCGAGGTCGTCTTCTGCTCGATCGAGATGGCCGGAGACAGGCCGTCGATCTGGTCGACGTCCGGCTTCTGCATCATTTCGAGGAATTGCCGCGCATAGGCCGACAGGCTCTCGACATAGCGGCGCTGGCCTTCGGCATAGATGGTGTCGAAGGCAAGCGACGATTTGCCGGACCCGGACAGGCCGGTCATGACGATAAGGCTGTCACGCGGCAGGTCGAGATCGACATTCTTCAAATTGTGTTCGCGCGCCCCGCGAATGGAAAGATATTTATGGTCGGCCATGGCCGGTCGCCGCCTCAGAAGCTGGAATTTCCTGGAATGGCGGGTTTTCCCGGCCATCCCCTATGTAGGTAATTTTGCCGCCACGTCGAGAGACGCCACAATTCCCGACAAAAGCGTTTAACCGTCTTTCTCGTGAACGGGCAAGCGGAAAGAACAAAGGCCGAACACGCTCCTGACAAAGCTGTGCAAAACTGACTTGTACGTAACCTCCCGGTGATCACGTTTTTCGGTAACCGGCTATTGATGGTTGACGTCCCCGACTCAGGGGAGCAGTGTCCAGAAGTCAACTGAAGCCGGCCGTCTTTCGATGGCCTCGCCGCCAGAGGCGGCCTGCGAGACGCCGCAGGCATCTGCGATTTGTGCTTCGGGACGACACGTCGCAACGGACAAGGGAGTGGAGCCATGACGCCACCGGATCGTCCCCTAGGGTTCCAGTTGTCACTGGAGCCGTGGCAGGCATAAGTGCCAGGGTTTAGCGTTTGCGCCACCCGACAAACCGTGACCTGCCATATCCCACAAAAATCAGAGACTGCTAGTCGGATCGTCGGCTGAACGCCGCGAAGCATCCGAAATCAAACGCCGGCAGTACACTCCCGGCAAAAATTGGATTTGAGATCCAAAAAAGGCCCCGTCCGTTTGCGCAAAGCACGGCGGGGCCGTTTTCATGCGCGACGCGCGATACCGGTACGCAATATCAGTGGCGCGGCAGCCCCGTGGCGCCAGCGCCGACGTCAACAGTGATGCTGCCTGAAATCCTGACATCCGTGTTGCCGATCTTGAACTGGCCGTTCCCATTGCTGGGGGATGCGTCGTCGGGTTCGGGCTGTGGAGCCGGCTTGGCGATGCGATAGTCGCTGGTCACGCCGGGCAGGGCGCCTTTGGGCGCCGCTGGCGAGCTGTCGTCGGCAAGGGCGGTGCCGCTCATGGAGCCGGCAAGAGCGACCACGACAATAGCGATGACGCGATGCAACGTTCTGGACGGATGAGTGTCGGTCATCGCCCAGTTATAGTGACGTGTCGACGAGGCGACCAGACCGGCGTCGTCAAATCTTCGACAGCCGGCGACGCGCTTCAGCCTCACGCGGCCTGTTTGCGCGTATCGAAAACATGGTCGACAAGACCCCAGGCCTGAGCCTCGCGGGCCGTCATGAAGTGGTCGCGGTCCAGCGTGCGCTCGACCTCCTCATAGGTGCGGCCGCAATGCTGCGCATAGAGTTCGGCCATATGCCGCTTTGTCTGGCCGATGCGCTCGGCATGGCGCTGGATGTCGGAGGCCTGACCCTGGAATCCACCCAGCGGCTGATGCAGCAGGATGGTGGCGTTCGGTAGCGAGATGCGACGCCCGGCCGTGCCTGCCATCAACAGGAACGAGGCCATCGACGCGGCAAAGCCCATGCACACCGTCGACACCGGGCAGCTGATGTATTGCATGGTGTCGTAGATGGCGAAGCCGCTGGTCACCACGCCGCCAGGCGAGTTGATGTAGAGCGATATCTCCTTGTCGGGATTGTCCGATTCCAGCGACAGCAGCTGCGCGCAGACCAAGGCCGAAATGTCGTCGTTGATTTCACCGTTGATGAAGATGATGCGCTCGCGCAGCAGGCGCGAGAAAATGTCGAAGGCGCGTTCGCCGCGGCTCGATTGCTCGATCACCATCGGAACCAGATTGGCAAGGCCGCTCATTGTTTCGTCTCCGTCCGTTTCGTTGTTCAGGCCGCGCGCAGCAACAGCAAAGGCATGTTCGCGGCGACCGGCCGTCTTGAATTGCGCGACCCCAGCGAAAGCCTGCAGCCGGCGCCGGCCATGGCAACGGCGGGCATTGCCGTTCGGGCAAAACCGTCATGGACAATGCGCAGATGCGTGCCGCCGGAAACGGTGCGGGCGAGTATGAAGGTGACAATGCTGTCGAGCGGGCTGTCGAGCCGAGCCTGCCGCCCGGCATCGCCTGGCTGCGGCCGCTCGCGCCAGGAATAGCGCAGCAACCGCTCGGGCTCGGCGTCGATGATCTCGCATTCGATCGCCGCGTCCGGCCCGGCGAAGGCAAAACGGCTGCCGGTCTCAGGGCTGATGTCGTTCGGCATCATCCAGGCAGCGAGCAACTCCGGCACGGTCAGTGCGCGCCACACCTTTTCCGGCGGCTCCGGCAGGTCGCACTCAAACTCGATCGCGTCGGGCCCAGTGTTGGTGTCCGCGTGGCTTTGGTCTGTCATTGATCCCATGCTCTTCATTGATCCATGTCCTTCAAAACCGCCTTCAGCCTTTCGATGCGCTCCGGCCAGAAGGTCCGGTAGCGTTCGATCCAGGAGAGCAAGGGGGCAAGCCCTTGCGGATCTGCGCGGTAATAGGCGTTACGGCCCGCTCGTCGCTCGACCACCAGGCCGGCGCCGCGCAACACCGCCAGATGCTGGGAGACGGCGGGTTGCGACACCGTCATGCCGCTGCGCAATTCCGAGACGCTCATTTCGCCAGCAGCAAGCTGCTCAAAGACGGCGCGGCGCGTCGGGTCGGCAAGAGCGCGGAAAATCTCTGCTTCGATCATGATGAAAGCATAAGTCGATACTTATTGATTTGGCAAGCGCTGTTTTTACGAGTTTGCCGGAAGCCAGCGCATCACCAGCCCGGCAGGTCCATCAAACGTCGCCTCGAAGATTGGGGACGCAAGCACGGCGTGGATGTGAAGCGTACCGGTGCCGACGTTCTTGAACCCGTGTTTCTTGTTCGCGGGAACAACGAGAGACTGGCCCGAGGTCAGGACGTTGTGCTCATCGTCGATCCACATCTCGGCCCTGCCGGCGATAACGGTCAGCACTTCCTCGACGGGATGCCAATGCGTTGGGGCGCCGACCGTGGGCTCGACCCATTGCTCGAATATGCAAAGTTGCGATGCACCGTTGCTGGCCGACACATGCATACGCGTTCCCACACCTGCTCGCCATTGCTCGCGCGGCTGGTCCTCATGTCTGACGGAGTTCATTTGATTGCCCCGACCCATTCCCGATTTCATGGAAATTTCGGACCGGAACACTACATCTTGCTGACAAACATTGACAGAACGCCACCGGCATCATAGAACGAAAAGGGAACAAAAACCTTGTGGGAAAAGCCAGCCATAGCAGGCGGTGATGGTCTGCAGCCTGTAAGGTGCTGCGACAAAAATTTGTTTCGGATGAGCGCGGAGAAATATCATGGCGGGTAGCGTCAACAAGGTCATTTTGGTCGGCAACCTCGGTGCAGATCCGGAAATCCGTCGCCTGAACTCGGGCGAGCCGGTCGTCAACATCCGCATTGCGACGTCGGAAAGCTGGCGCGACAAGAATTCCGGCGAGCGCAAGGAAAAGACCGAGTGGCACAACGTCGTCATCTTCAACGATCAGCTTGCCAAGGTGGCCGAGCAGTATCTGAAGAAGGGCATGAAGGTCTATGTCGAGGGCCAGTTGCAGACGCGCAAATGGCAGGACCAGACCGGCAACGACAAGTACACGACGGAAGTCGTGCTGCAGAAATTCCGCGGCGAGCTACAGATGCTCGACGCACGCGGTCAGGGTGAGGGCGGTCAGGTCGGCGGCTATGCCGGTGGCGGCAGCAGCCGTGGTTCCGATTTCGGCCAGTCCAGCCCGAGCGAAAGCTTCAATCGTGGCGGCGGCGCCAAGAGCGGCGGTGGCGGCGGTTCGTCGCGCGAACTGGACGACGAAATCCCGTTCTGAGGACAATCAGCCACCGGAGAGGCGGCAATGTCGCTGCAACCGCTGCTTGCCGCCCCTTCTCCGGTTCCCTGGCATGCCTTAGCGGCTTTCGCCGCACTGGCGATAGGGGCCACGCAGCTGGCGCTGCCGAAGGGAACGCGGCGCCATCGCATCGCGGGCTATGTCTGGGCCGCGCTGATGCTGGTCATCGCCGTCTCGAGTTTCTGGATTCATCAGATCCGCCTCGTCGGCCCTTTCAGTCCCATCCATCTCCTGTCGATCCTGGTGCTGGTCACCGTACCGCTGGCGGTGTGGCACGCGCACAATCATCGCGTCGCCAAGCATCGCAAGTCGATGATTGCGCTGTATGTCTTTGCGCTGGTCGGGGCCGGCATCTTCACGCTGTTGCCGGGTAGGGTCATGCACGATGTCGTCTTTGGCGTCGCGCAGGCCGGACCATGATCCTATTTAATCCTTGAGGCAGATGACCCCAAGTGGAAGGAATATCAGGTGAAAGCACGTGTAAAGTGGGTGGAGGAGCGCACCTTCGTCGGCGAATCCGGCAGCGGCCACAAGGTGGTGCTGGGAACCGCGCTCGGACCGGAAGGCAAGACGCCAGGACCTAGCCCGATGGAACTGGTGCTGATCGGCACCGGCGGCTGTTCGGCCTATGATGTCGTGCATATCCTCGAAAAGGGGCGCGAGGTGATCGAGGATTGCGTGGTCGAGCTCGACGCCGACCGGGCCGAAACCGAGCCCAGGGTGTTCACCCGCATCCACATGCATTTCGTCGTCAAGGGCCGGTCGCTCTCCAGCGACAAGGTTAAACGGGCGATCGATCTTTCGATCGAAAAATACTGCTCAGCCTCCGCGATGCTGGCCAAGACCGCCACGATCACCCACGATTTCGAAGTCATCGATACAACGGCGAAGTAGGGCCGGCTTCGGCGGCTCGTCGCGAGCTATCCCGCCATCAGCGCCTTGATGCCGTCGGCGACGAACTGCACGGCAAGTGCGGCCAGGATGACGCCGAGCAGCCGGGTCAGGATCGAACGCCCGGTCTGGCCGAGGATGCGGTCGATACGTTCCGACAGCACGAACACCAAATAGGTGATGGCAAGGCAGACGAAGATGATGCCGACCAGCGCAGCCTGCGCGGCGAAGCCCTGGAATGAACTGGACAAAAGCACCGTCGCCGAAATGGCGCCGGGGCCGGCGATCAGCGGGATCGCCAGCGGGAAGGCGGCGATGTTGTGGATCATGTCCTTGGTGATGGCGACGTCGCCGATCTTCTCCTTGCGGTCCTGCCGTCGCTCGAACACCATTTCGAAAGCGATGAAGAACAACAGGAAGCCACCGGCGACGCGGAAGGCCGGCAGCGTGATGCCGAAGACCGACAGGATCGAGGCGCCGGCAACCGCAAACAGCGCCATCACCAGAAAACCGATGATCGAGGCGCGGACGGAAACCTGCTGGCGCTCCTCGCGGTTCATGCCGCGTGTCACGGCGAGGAACAGCGGCGCCAGGCCAGGCGGATCGATGGTCACGAGAATGGTGACGAAGGCGTTGAACAGGCTGTCGAAGCTCGGCATCTCTGACCCCTCCCGCCGGGCCGTGCCCGCACCATGACATTGGTAGAGCAAAGCCCGGTCGGTGGGAACCGTCAGAGGGACGAAACCGAAACTTCGACACGCCTTCGTCGTGACGCGGCTACGGACGGAAAGCCCGTTGCACGCTTTTCCTGGAATTGTTTGCTTCAGCCGGCAGCGCCGCAATAGGCCTCGATACGATAGCCGTCCGGATCGACGACGAAGGCGGCATAGTAGTTTTCGCCATAGTCGGCGCGCAGGCCCGGTGCGCCATTGTCGCTGCCGCCTTCGCACAAGCCGCCGGCATGGAAGGCGTCGACGCTGCTCCGCGTCGGTGCCGCGAAGCAGAAATGCAGGCCGGATTTTGCGTCTGGTGGCACCGGCCGCGCGGCCTCGTTGACCCATAGCACGACGCCTTGCGCGCCATAACCCAACGAGCCCGGCGACTGGCTGAGACAGTTATAGCCGAGCGGCTTCAGAGCAGCATCGTAGAAGCGCTTGGAAGCAGCGGCGTCGCGAACGCCGATCGAGATATGATCGAACATATTTTTCTCCATTGTTACAATGGCTTGTAGCGTCAGGTTGTTGCTGTTCGGCGCGCCAGGAATTCGACTTCCAGCCGCCAGGTCGCGCCATTGTCGTGGGAGCGCTCGCCAAGCCAGCGGAAGGAATTCTCAGTGATGCGCGAAAAGCTCCAGCGCACCGAGGAGCCGGCGCCATCGGCGCCCACTTGCACGATCGTGTCGCCTTCGGCATTGCCGAGCTGCCGGCTGTAATACTGGTTGCGCGGGTCGCTCCAGAAGATGTGCCAGGCGTCGGCGGCGGGGTCGTAGACGCGCAATGTCGTGCCATAGAACGTCCATTTGCCGAGCGAAGGCGAGGGGCCGGCGTCCCGCGCGGGCAGAATCCACACGTCCTGGATTGCGCGGCCTTCCAGCACCCAGCCGAAATGCACTTCGCCACTCCCGGTCAGCACCGTGCCGTCCTCGAGATGGCGGGAGGCGTCAAAAGTCCAGGCGCCGACGAAACGGCCATAGAGGTTCAGTTTTTCAGCAAGTCCGTCGATTGGTCCGGCACTGTGCAAGGCTTCGGCAAAGGAGGATTGGTCGTACATGGTTCCGGTCTCTTCTTGTCAGGAGACCGGGAGGAGTAGGCTGCGATGGGGTTCTGGGCTTGGGAAAAATTGCTATATTTCGGTCATGACAGCGACCACGCGTACTCTCGCATCCGGGGCCGGCTGGTACGTGGCGGATGTGATCTGCACGGCCAGCGCCGGTGAGCGGCCGTTCGAGGAAGCCCATCGGGATTTCTGCGTCGCCGCTGTCACCGGCGGCACGTTCCGCTATCGCGCGCAACAAGGCACGGCGATGCTGGCGCCCGGCGCGCTCCTGCTCGGTAATCCCGGCACATGCTACGAATGCGGGCATGAACATGGCAGTGGCGACCGTTGCCTCTCGTTCCATTTCGGGCCGGCCTACATGGAGCGGATCGTGGCTGGCGTGCCGGGCGCGAAAAAGCTGACCTTCGAGGCCCCACGCCTGCCGCCGTTGCCGGCCCTGGCATCCTTGCTCGCCGAAGCGGAAACCGCTCGCGAGATGGCCGACGTCGACGCCTTCGAGGAACTCGGGCTGCGCATTGCGGGTGCCGCGGTGGCAGCAGTCTCCAGCCCCGCGTATGTCAGGCGCACGCCAAGCCGACGCGATCAGAAACGGGTTGCCGAAGCGGTGCGGCGGATCGAACTCGATGCCGACAGGCCGGTCTCGCTTTCAGCGCTTGCCGACGAGACCGCGACCAGCCCCTATCATTTCCTGCGCATCTTCCGGCAGGTCGCGGGCATGACGCCCTACCAGTTCCTGCTCAAGACCCGGCTGCACCGCGCGGCGGTGCGGCTGCGGCTGTCCGACGATGCGGTCTCGGTGATCGCCTTCGACGCAGGCTTCAACGATTTGTCGACGTTCAATCGCCGGTTTCGGCGCGTCATGGGCGAGACGCCGGGCCAGTATCGCGCCCGCCGCGCGAGCGGCGCTGTGGAAGCTTTGTCCGTCGCTGCGGCCTTGCGGCGTCAGTCGGACGTCGGGCCGCACCAACCCGGCAGGTAGTCGGCGTCCTTGGCCTTGGCCAGGTTCAGGGCCTCCTTCATCGCCTTGTCGAAATTCTTCGCCACCGCATCCCGGTCGATGCGCCTGCGCAAAAAGTCCGCCCACAGGAATTCGCTGAACGGAGTAGTGTCCTTGGCGAAACCACCTTGCCGGCGCAGTTCACCGGCCATGCTCCTGTAGGGGTCGTCGACGAGTTCGGCCATGGTCTTGGGAATGGCGTCGTAGCCCCGGCGCCTGCCGTTCTCATCGAACGGATGCATCCAGCCGCGATTGTCGAGCACGAAGAAGAAGGCGTCCTTGTCTAGGTCCGACAGGTCGCTGATCACCGTGACCAGAACATCCCCGATGCCTTCCTCGAGCAGGGCGCGGGCGAGATGGTGGTGATCGGTGACATAGTTGCGCTTCTTCGGCCCCAGCACGACGGGGACCATATGGGTGCCGAGAAAAGTGCCAGTCCTCTTGGGGCTTTGCGAGCGGATCATCTGGCGCTTCAAGGCGACTTCCCGCATGCCGACGGTGATCTGCGTCGGCCGTAAATCTCTGACTGCGACGGGGGTCAACAAGGGTTCCCGTGTGGTCGTCATTTGGCTTTGTCCTGTTGTTGCGGCTGCTGGTCCGGAGCGAGCGTCCTGATGGCGGCATCGACACTGTGAAAAATCCGCTGCGGGCCGATCAGGTCGGCGATGCCAAATCGTGCCAGCGCCGCCTGGGCGCGCAGCGATTCCATCCGCGCGATGGCAAAGATCGCGCCCGCCTTGCGGCAATGGGTGATGGTGTCGATCAGGGCTTGCGCGGCCGTGTAGTCGATCTCCACGATGTTGCTGGCCTCCAGCACGACCAGCTTCACGCTCTCACGCCTGGCATCGACAAGATCGACAAAGCCGCGCTTGAAGCCGTCGGCATTGACGAAGGACAGCGGCGCCTGGAATGCCGCGACGAGCACGCCGGGAAGCTGTTCGCCTGCAACTGGTTCGCTGGGCGGCCACCACACCGAAGTCCCCGGCACCTGTTCCAGTTCGATCAGCTGTGTGCGCGTTGCGGTCCAGATTCCATGCAGGAGCGACAGGCCGATGCCGATCGCAACGCCGGTCTCGATGGGCAGCACGACGATGGCTGCCATCGTGATGAGGATCAATGCGAATTCGACCGGCGCCTGCCGGTAGACATTGGCGAACACCTTCCAGCGCAGAATGTGCTGGGCGACGAAAAGCAGAACACCGGCAAGGGCGGCCTGTGGAACATCGGCGAGCAGGCCGCCACCGAAAGCACCCAGCGCCAGCACGATGGCCGCGGCAATGAGGCCCACGACCTGTGAGCGGCCACCCGACTGGGAGACGATTGCCGTGCGCGGCGGGCTGGCATTGACCGCAAAGGCGCCGAACAGGCCCGATGCGATGCTGCCGGCACCGACGCCGACGAAATCGCGATTGACGTCAGGAGCGTCACCCTGTTGCGGCGCGAAGGAACGGGAGGTGGCCGCTGTCTGCACCATGACGACGATGGCGATCAGCAATGCCAGCGGGACCAGCGCCTGCACATCGCCAAGGCTGGCAAGCGGCAGGCCGGCCCGTGGCAGGCCATTGGGCAAGGCGCCGAGCACCTCGACGCCGCGATCCTCGAGGCCGAAGACGGCAACCGCAGAGGTGGCGAGCACCATGCCGATCAATGCGCCGGGGATGCGGGCGCTGATGCGTTCGGCGCAGAATACGGTTCCGAACACGCCGAGGCCGAGGCCGAGGCTCCAGGGATTGGTGAGGTGCAGGCTGCCGGCGATCTCACCGATGCGTCGCAAGGTTTGACCGTTCTGGGCGGGCAGGCCGAGCAGTCCGGGCAATTGCGAAACGATGATATGGACGGCGATGCCGGCCAGAAAACCCGTCGTGACCGGCACCGACAGGAGGTCGGCGACCCAACCAAGGCGAAAGACACCGCTCAGAATCACGATCAGCCCGACCATCAGCGCCAGCATGGAAGCCAGCGCCAGATAGTGCGGCGACCCGGCTGCGGCGAGCACGGCGAGACTGCCGGCAAAGAGAGGCGTGATGGTCGAATCCGCACCGGCCGACAGGTGCCGGTTGGCACCGAACAGGGCGAACGCCACCGAACCGGCAACAAAGGCGAAGAAGCCGACCTCGGGAGCAAAGCCGCCGAGGCGGGCGGTCGCCATCTGTTCGGGAATGGCGATCGCGGCCAGTGTGAGGCCCGCGACCAGATCGCCGTTCAGATCCCTCGGCGTCCAACCACTCAGGGCTCGCAACGGCAGCCAAGAGGTCCAATTCATCGCGCTCGTGGCTTTCGCTGGGGGAAAACGGTCCATCGCAGGCTTTTGCCTTGGTGGCGGCGAAACCGCCTTGGCCATATCGTCGCAATCAGTGGTATCCTTTTGAAATTACCACTAAAATTGACACTGGAAAAGTGTCGCAGATATTGGAGTTTCGGGCTTGCTTCCTATATAAGCAGCGAGTGATTCCTGATTAGATTGTGATCCGATTTGACCGACCAAAAGACACCGCGCGGCGCCGACGGCGGCCCCACCGGCATCGAGCCGATCTCCATCGTCGAGGAGATGCAGCGCTCCTATCTCGATTACGCAATGAGCGTGATCGTCAGCCGTGCGCTGCCGGACGTGCGCGACGGCCTGAAGCCGGTGCATCGCCGCATTCTCTTCGCCTCGCATGAGAGCGGTTACCACTGGAACCGCAAATATGTGAAGTCGGCGCGCCCGGTCGCCGACGTGATGGGTAAATACCATCCGCATGGCGACGCCTCGATCTACGACGCTTTGGTGCGTATGGCGCAGGACTGGTCGCTGCGCGTGCCGCTTATCGACGGACAGGGCAATTTCGGCTCCATCGACGGCGATCCGCCGGCGGCGATGCGCTATACCGAATCGCGGCTGACCAAGGTCGCGCATGAGCTGCTGGAGGATATCGACAAGGACACCGTCGATTTCCAGGACACCTATGATGCGTCCGGCAGCGAGCCCAAGGTTCTGCCGGCACGGTTCCCCAATCTGCTGGTCAACGGCTCCGGCGGCATTGCCGTCGGCATGGCGACCAACATCCCGCCGCACAATCTCAGCGAAGTCTGCAACGGCGCCATCGCCATCATCGACAATCCGGCGATCGACCTGCCGGCACTGATGGAGATCATCCCGGGGCCGGATTTCCCGACCGGCGGCATCGTGCTTGGCCGTTCCGGCATCTACAGCGCCTATTCAACCGGCCGCGGCTCCATCGTCATGCGCGGCAAAGTCAACATCGAGGCGCGCGGCAACGACCGCGAGTCGATCATCATCACCGAGGTTCCCTACCAGGTGAACAAGTCGTCGATGATCGAGAAGATGGCCGAACTGGTGCGCGACAAGCGCATCGAGGGCATTTCCGACATCCGCGACGAGAGCGACCGCCAGGGCTACCGCGTCGTCATCGAACTGAAGCGCGACGCCGTCGCCGACGTCATCCTTAACCAGCTTTACCGCTTCACGCCGCTGCAGACATCCTTCGGCGCCAACATGGTGGCGCTCAACGGCGGCAAGCCGGAACTGCTGACGTTGACCGACATGCTGAGGGCGTTCGTCGCCTTCCGCGAGGAAGTGATCACCCGGCGCACGAAATTCCTGCTGCGCAAGGCGCGCGACCGCGCCCATGTCCTGGTCGGTCTCGCTATCGCCGTCGCCAACATCGACGAAGTGATCAAGCTCATCCGCACCGCGCCGGATCCGCAGACGGCGCGTGAGCAGTTGATGGAGCGGCGCTGGCCGTCCGGCGATGTCGAATCGCTGATCCTGTTGATCGACGATCCGCGCCATCGCATCAACGAGGACGGCACCTACAATCTGTCCGAGGAGCAGGCGCGCGCCATACTCGAACTGCGCCTGCAGCGCCTGACCGCGCTCGGCCGCGACGAGATCGCCGACGAGTTGAACACGATCGGCGCCGAAATCATTGATTACCTGGACATTTTGTCTTCCCGCGCGCGGGTCCAGCAGATCGTCAAGGATGAGCTTGCCGCCGTGCGCGACGAGTTTGGCACGCCACGCCGCACCGAGCTCACCGATGGTGGCGCGGACATGGAAGACGAGGACCTGATCCAGCGCGAGGACATGGTCGTGACGGTGAGCCATTCTGGCTACATCAAGCGCGTGCCGCTGTCGCTCTACCGGGCGCAGCGCCGCGGCGGCAAGGGCCGCTCCGGCATGTCGACCAAGGAAGAGGATTTCGTCACCCGGCTGTTCGTTGCCAACACGCACACGCCGGTGCTGTTCTTCTCCTCGCGCGGCATCGTCTACAAGGAGAAGGTCTGGCGGCTGCCGATCGGCAACCCGCAATCGCGCGGCAAGGCGCTGATCAACATGCTGCCGCTGGAGCAGGGCGAGCGCATCACCACCATCATGCCGCTGCCCGAGGACGAGACAAGCTGGGGCGAGCTCGATGTGATGTTCGCCACCACGCGTGGCACCGTTCGACGCAACAAACTTTCCGACTTCGTCCAGGTCAACCGCAACGGCAAGATTGCCATGAAGCTGGAGGAGGAGGGCGACGAGATTCTAGGCGTCGAGACCTGCACCGACAATGACGATGTGCTGCTCACCGCCAGCTCCGGCCAGTGCATACGCTTTTCGGTCGGCGACGTGCGCGTGTTCCAGAGCCGCAATTCGGTCGGCGTGCGCGGCATAACCATGGCCGAGACCGACCGCATCATCTCGATGTCGGTGATCGAGAATGTCGATGCGCCGCCGGCAGAGCGCGCCGCCTATCTCAAGCGGGCGGCGGCCGAACGGCGGCTTGCCGCCGGCATCGCGGCCGGCGAAGAGGAAGAGATCGCGCTGACCAACGAAGAGGTCGGCGAGGAGACGGAGCTTTCCGACGAGCGCTACGAATTCCTCAAGCAGCACGAGCAGTACGTGCTGACGGTAACCGAATATGGCTACGGCAAGCGCTCGTCGTCCTATGATTTCCGGCTGACCGGACGCGGCGGCAAGGGCATTCGTGCCACCGACGTTTCGAAGGTAGCCGAGATCGGCAGGCTGGTGGCGACCTTCCCGGTCGGCAATGACGACCAGATCATGCTGGTGTCGGACGGCGGTACCGTCATTCGGGTGCCGGTGAACGGCATCCGTTTCGCCAGCCGCGCCACCAAGGGCGTGACCATCTTCAACACTGCTGAAGGTGAAAAGGTGGTTTCGGTCGAGCGGATATCCGAACCGCAGGCGGACGAGGAAATCGAAGAAAGCGCCGGCTCTGAGATTGATCCAACGGCGGACGCCGGCCCGGACAGCGCTGAATAAGTCCAGCGCCAGGTTTTGACATAGCAACGCCGGCCCATTGGCCGGCGTGGTGGCACGTTCAGGCGAAACTTAGTAGTGGCGATATGGCTTGCGGGGCCCAAAACCTTCGAAGCGCTTGGTATTGGCCTTGATGCGGATGCGCTGAGCCTCCTGATGCAAGCCGAAAACGGTGGCGATCAGCATGGCGACGGTCATTGCGGTGGCGAGCATGTAGATCAGCATGTGTGTGTTCTCCTGCGCCTAACAACGGATAGATGGGATTTTGGTTTCATCTTATTAAGGTGCAACCTAGTGAACGCTGCGTGAAGGCTTCGTGATCGGCGTGTTCATCTGTCGTTCACGTGGCGGAAAAGGTTCACGACCGGCTCGCCAATCGGATTTGCCTTTGCGAGAGAGGCTCGTTAGAAGCACCAGCCATGACTGAACGCATCGCCCTCTATGCCGGCTCCTTCGACCCGTTGACCAACGGCCATCTCGATGTGCTGAAAGCGTCGCTGGCGGTGGCCGACGTCGTCTATGCGGCCATCGGTATCCACCCGGGCAAGCAGCCGCTGTTTTCCTTCGAGGAACGGGTGGCGCTGATCGAGAGTGCGACGAAGGCTTTATTTGGCCGCGACGGTGCGCGCATCAAGGTTGTCGCCTTCGACGGGCTGGTCATCGACGCGGCCAGGAAGCAGGGCGCCTCGATCATGATCCGAGGCCTGCGCGACGGCACCGACCTCGACTACGAGATGCAGATGGCCGGCATGAACGAGACCATGGCGCCTGAACTGCAGACGGTTTTTCTGCCCGCCAGCCCGTCCGTGCGCACCATTACCGCCACACTTGTCCGCCAGATTGCCTCGATGGGAGGCGACATCCGCCCCTTCGTGCCGGCGGCGGTTGCCGGTGCGCTCACCGCCAAATTCGCGAAATAAGATCCCGGAGATAGATATGCAGCTGAAAAAGCTTGCCTCGTTCCTCATTGTGCTTGCCGGTCTTGTGACCTCGTCTGTCTCGGCCTTCGCCGCCGACCCGGAAAACACCATGATCATCACTCTGAAGGACGGCGACGTCACCATCGCGCTTCGGCCCGATCTGGCACCCAAGAACGTCGCGCAGATCAAGAAGCTGGTGCGCCAGGGCGCCTATGACAACGTCGCCTTCCACCGCGTCATCGACGGCTTCATGGCGCAGACCGGCGACGTCAAGTTCGGTAACATGAAGAAGGGTTTTAGCGCCGAGGCCGTCGGCACCGGCGGTTCCGATCAACCCGACCTGCCGGCCGAATTCTCGCAGACCGAACACTACAAGCGCGGCGTGGTTGGCATGGCCCGCTCGCAGGACCCCAACTCCGCCAATTCGCAGTTCTTCATCATGTTCGCGCCGGCGCCGCCCCTCGATGGCCAATACACCATCGTCGGCACCGTCGTCAGCGGCATGGAACTGGTGGACCACATCAAGAAGGGCGACGAAGCGGACAATGGCACGGTCACCGACCCTGACCGGATGCTCAAGGTGCGCATCGCCGCAGACAAGTAAAGTTGTCGAATAACTCTGTTTTCTGAAAAGGATATCTGACATGGCCGAGATCAAGGACCGCGAAAACGCGCTCATCATGGAGACGACCAAGGGCAACGTCGTCATCGAACTTTTCCCCGACCTGGCGCCCGGCCATGTCGCCCGTATCAAGGAACTGGCACGCGAAGGCGCCTATGACGGCGTGGTCTTCCACCGCGTCATCGACGGCTTCATGGCGCAGACCGGCGACGTCAAGTTCGGCAATTCCAGCAAGCCCTCCTTTGCTCCGTCGCGTGCCGGCATGGGCGGCTCCGACAAGCCCGACCTCAAGGCTGAATTCTCCAATGCCAACCATGGGCGCGGCACCTGTTCGATGGCCCGTTCGCAAAACCCGAACTCGGCCAATTCGCAGTTCTTCATCTGCTTCGACGATGCCGCCTTCCTCAACCGCCAGTACACGGTCTGGGGCCAGGTCATCGAAGGCATGGACAATGTCGACAAGATCAAGCGCGGCGAGCCGGTGCCGGATCCCGACAAGATCGTGTCGCTGAAGGTCGCGGCCGACGTCAAGTAAGGCAAAACGTCAATGATGGGCGTCGTCTGGTCGCTTCTCGGCATCCTGTCCGGCGCCTTCATTGCCATTCAGGCGCCGATCAATTCGCAGTTGGCGCGCGGGCTGGGGCTCCCGGTCGCGGCGGCTGCGTTTTCGTTCCTGTCGGGCGCGGTGGTGCTCGGCATCATTTCCGTCGCGGTGGTGAAGCTGCAAGGCATCACGCTCGACTGGAAGGCGCCGGCACCGTGGCTGTTCATCGCCGGCGGCATGCTTGGCGGCTTCTATGTGACGCTGTCGACGATCCTGACGCCGCGCATCGGCGCCGCCGCCCTGATGGCCTTTCTGGTGGCAGGACAGTTGCTGGCCGGCATGCTTATCGACCGCGTTGGCTTCCTCGGCGTCGCGGTGCGTGAAATCTCGCTCGGCCGCGTCGCCGGCGCGGTGCTGCTGCTGGCCGGAGCGCTGCTCGTCCGGCTCTACTGATGCGCGTCGATCTGTTTGACTTCGACCTACCGGAGGAGCGTATCGCGCTTCGCCCGGCAGAGCCGCGCGACAGCGCCAAAATGCTGGTGATCAAGCCCGGTGAAGGGCTCGAAGACCGGGCGGTTGGCGACCTGCCGTCCCTGCTCAGGGCTAACGACGTTCTGGTCTTCAACGACACCAAGGTCATTCCGGCGCAACTGAAGGGCATCCGACGACGCGGCGAGGCACAGGCTCAGGTCGAAGCCACGCTGCATATGCGCATGGCGCCAGACCGCTGGCTGGCCTTCATGCGGCCGGGCAAGCGCATTGCCGCCGGTGACCGTATCCATTTCGGCCATGATGGCAATTCCTGTTTCCTCGGCCAGCTCGACGCCACCGTGATCGAGAAAGGCGAGGGCGGCGAGGCGCTGCTTGGCTTCGACCTGTCGGGGCCCTTCCTGGACGAAGCGCTGCATGCGGTCGGCCATATTCCGCTGCCGCCTTATATCGCCTCGAAGCGCGACGACGACGAACGCGACCGGGCCGACTACCAGACCATCTATGCCCGGGAAGAAGGCGCCGTTGCCGCACCCACGGCAGGCTTGCATTTCACGCCGGAGCTTTTTGCGACACTCGACGCCAAGGGGGTCGAGCGCCGCTTCGTTACCTTGCATGTCGGCGCCGGCACGTTCCTGCCGGTGAAGGCGGATGACACCGCCGACCACAAGATGCACGCCGAGATCGGCTCGGTCAGCGAGGCGACCGCCGACGCGCTCAACGCGGCCAGGGCGAGGGGCGGCCGCATCGTCGCTGTCGGCACGACCTCGCTGCGCCTGCTGGAAAGCGCGGCGCGCGAGGACGGTACCCTGGTTGCATGGTCCGGTCCGACCGACATTTTCATCACGCCCGGCTACAGCTTTCGCACCGCCGACATGTTGATGACCAATTTCCATCTGCCGCGCTCGACCCTGTTCATGCTGGTCTCGGCCTTCAGTGGTCTCGATAGGATGCGTGCGGCCTATGCGCATGCCATCGAGAACCGTTACAGATTCTACTCCTATGGAGATGCGAGCCTGCTTTATCGAGCGGAGATGAGCGATGGACAATGATCTCGAGAGCCTGGAACGCGAAGCGCTGATCGCGGAAGTGAAAAAATTGCGCTCTGGCATTCGCCAGCATCGCGACGCCACCGGCCATGATTTGTGCTGGCATCACCCAGACCTGTGGGACCTGCTGCCGGAGAAGACCGAGCCGGCGATCGCCGTGCCGCCCTGGGCAAAATTCATGCGTGGCTGCATCCAATACCGCCAGTCGCTCGACAAGCAGGCACCTGGCGCCCCGGTTCATGACAAGGAATTCAATGGCTAAGCCGTTCAGCTTCAAAGTCTTCGCGACGGACGGCAAGGGGCGGCGCGGTGTGATCGACATGCCGCGCGGCGAAATCCGCACGCCTGCCTTCATGCCGGTCGGCACCGGCGGCACGGTCAAGACCATGTATATGGACCAGGTGCGCGGCGTTGGCGCCGACATCATCCTGGGCAACACCTACCATCTGATGCTGCGGCCCGGCGCCGAGCGCGTGGCGCGTCTGGGGGGCTTGCACGAATTCGCCCGCTGGCCGCATCCGATCCTGACCGACAGTGGCGGCTTCCAGGTGATGTCGCTGTCCAAGCTGAGGAAGCTCACCGAAAAAGGCGTCACCTTTCGCTCGCATATCGACGGCGCCGCCTATGAGATGTCGCCGGAGCGCTCGATCGAGATCCAGGGTTTGCTCGATTCCGATATCCAGATGCAGCTCGACGAGTGCACGGCGCTGCCGGCCGAGTTGAAGGAGATCGAGCGCGCCATGGAGCTGTCGCTGCGCTGGGCAGAGCGCTGCAAGACGGCGTTCGGCGACCAGCCCGGCAAGGCGATGTTCGGCATCGTGCAAGGCGGTGACAACGCGGCACTCAGGGTGCGGTCGGCGCAGGC
Organism: Mesorhizobium sp. P2_D5; assembly: GCF_056404355.1. NCBI lineage: Bacteria > Pseudomonadati > Pseudomonadota > Alphaproteobacteria > Hyphomicrobiales > Phyllobacteriaceae > Mesorhizobium > Mesorhizobium sp. P2_D5. The sequence continues at coordinate 325,849 of NZ_JBFUEE010000004.1, read as the reverse complement.
GCTAAGCGCGATGGAGTTGAAGGGTTATGCGGTCGGCGGTCTGGCCGTCGGCGAGCCGCAAGCGGTGATGCTCGAGATGCTCGAGATCACCTGTCCGGAACTGCCTGAAAACAAGCCGCGCTATCTGATGGGCGTCGGCACCCCTGACGATATCCTGAAATCGGTGGCGCGCGGCATCGACATGTTCGATTGCGTGATGCCGACGCGAGCCGGCCGGCACGGTCTTGCCTACACCAGGCGCGGCAAGGTCAATCTGCGCAACGCCCGCCATGCCGACGATCCGCGTCCCCTCGACGAGGAAAGCGACTGCCCGGCGGCGAGGGACTACTCACGCGCCTATCTGCACCATCTGGTGCGCTCGCAGGAAGCGCTTGGTGCGATGCTGCTCACCTGGAACAATCTCTCGTATTATCAAAAGCTGATGCAGGACATCCGTGCGGCAATCGAGGCACATGCCTTCGAAGCACGCGCGGCGGAAATTTCGGAAGGTTGGGCTCGAGGCGATATCCCAGCCATTTAGGCGTGCGCTTCCAGCGATTGACGGATCGGCTGCCCAAGAGCAGATTTGCAAGCGAGGGATTGGCTATGGCCGTGACATACGACTTTGCCGGCAGGACGGCGATCGTAACCGGGGGCTCCAGGGGCATCGGCAGAGCCGTGGCCACACAATTGTCAGGGTCTGGCGCCGACGTCTGGGTCTGGGACGCCGATCCGGTGCCGGCTGACGGCATCCGTAGCCAGACGGTCGACGCCACCAAGGCTGGCGACATAAGGGAAGCCTTGGCTGACATTGTTGCCGGAGCGGGCCGGGTCGACATCCTCGTCAACAACGCTGGCTATCTCGGTCCCTACCTTGGCTTTGAGGCCTTCGAGCCGGTTGAATGGCAGCGAATCATCGGTGTCAATCTCCTCGGAACGTTCGAGGTCACGCATCAGGTCCTGCCGATCATGCGCAAGGCCGTCAACGGCCGCATCGTCAACATGGGATCGCTTGCAGGCAAGGAGGGCTTGCCGAACCTTGCCGCCTATTCGGCGGCAAGCGCAGGCATTATCGCTTTCACCAAGGCATTGTCGCGGGAGGTTTGCGACACCGGCATTCGGGTGAATTGCGTAGCGCCCGGTCCGATCGATACCGACCTTATCAGGCGCCTTGGCAATGAAGTTGTCAGCGACATGATCGGCGCCAGCCCGCTGAAACGGCTCGGCTCCGCCGACGAAGTCGCTGCGTTGGTGCTCTGGCTGTGTTCCGATTCGAGCAGCTTCAACACTGGTGCTGTATTCGATATGTCGGGCGGCAGGGCACGCTACTGATATCGGTTGTCTCAGGTGCTTAGCGAATTCGACGCGCGCAGGCTGCAGCCGGTGATCTGGAACGTGCCGTCGGGCTGTTGCTGCAGCGTGTAGACAGCCTCATAATCCTTGCCGTCGGGGCCGACGATCAGCACCTGCTGGACGATCGATGTCGGGCTCGTTTCCTCGACCTTGCCAAAAGAATAGGTCTGTGGGTTGCGCACCGGCGCATAGCCGTTGGTCACCATGTTCATGAAGGTGTCGACGGTCGGGAAGATCTGCTTCACGTTGGGTGCGGCGAAGCTATAGGCGGTGGCGCCGTCATTGGCGATGAAGGCTTTCAACTGGCCGTCGATGGCGGCTTGCGCCGCCTTGACCTCGGCATCGCCGGCAAGCGCAGACGACGCCAGGACGAGTGGAACGAACGCGAATGCGAAAAACATACGGCGCATGGCCTGTCTCCGTTGCCCCTTGCTAAAGCTGCCTCTCCCCAAAACTGTTCCAAGGGGCATCTTAACATACGCACGACGGCGCTTCACGGTTTCATCGGTGGCGAACATTCGTGTCGCCCCGCGCGCGCTGCGGGAAGTCTTAGCCCAGGCCCGAGCCGGCTGAGCATTCATCCGGCGCTTGAAAGCCCGCCTCCAGTCTGTCAGAAGGGCCGCTTGGACTTGGACGTTTAGGGACGAAGCCATGAGGGCGTTTTTCGTGCAGATCAAATGCGAGCTTGGCAAATCCTATGAGGTTGCCAGCGCGCTTGCCGATGCCGAGATCGCCTCGGAAATCTACTCGACTGCCGGCAATTACGATCTGCTCGCCAAATTCTACGTCGACGACGAGGAAGATGTCGGCCATTTCGTCAACGAGAAGGTGCAGATTCTCCCCGGTATCAAGGACACATTCACCGTCGTCACGTTCCGCGCCTTCTAGAGCCCGTTCCATCCCCGATAGAATCGGGATGGGGTGTTTGAGCGTGACCTTCTCCTAAGCTGGATTCGACTTTTTGGAACCATGCTTCAGCTTCTAAACGCGCCTGCCCGGCCACGAGGCAAAGCCTGACCAAGGGCATATTTCAGCTGCCTTAATTTTGGGCAGCCGCCACATACTGGTCGTCCAACTCCCTCAAATCACCGATTGCGCTTGATTTTCTCCGGCGACGCCAGTGAAATGGTGTCACAGGGGAGTATGCGATTGGCAGCGTTCGATGAAATGCTTCCGGAAGTCTCCGGATTGAGAAGACCGTATTCGGCTTATGATCGCTGGCTGAAGGAGCAGGATCCGGCCAGGCTTACCGAGAAGATGCAGGACGCCGAACGCGTCTTCCGCAAGACCGGCATCACCTTCGCCGTCTATGGCGAGCAGGAAGCTTCCGAGCGGCTGATCCCGTTCGACATCGTTCCCCGCATCATCTCGGGCAATGAATGGCGGCGCCTGACGCAAGGCATCGAACAGCGCGTGCAGGCGCTGAATGCCTTCCTCGACGATATCTACCATCGCCAGGAGATCCTGCGGGCAGGGCGCGTTCCCAGGGAATTGATCGCCAAGAACGAAGCGTTCTTGCCGGAAATGATCGGGGTCAGGCCACCTGCCGGCGTCTACACCCACATCATCGGGGTCGATATTGTCCGCATCAGCGAGGACGAATTCTACGTGCTGGAGGACAATGCGCGCACGCCGTCGGGTGTCTCCTACATGCTGGAGAACCGCGAGACGATGATGCAGCTGTTCCCCGAGCTGTTCCAGAAGATCAAGGTGCGGCCGGTGGAAAACTATCCGCAGCTCCTGCGGCAGTCGCTGGCGGCGGTGCGGCCGCAGAGCACCAAGGGCACGCCGACGATCGCCGTGCTGACGCCCGGCAGCTTCAACTCCGCCTATTTCGAACACGCCTTCCTTGCCGACCAGATGGGCGTGCAGCTTGTCGAAGGTCAGGATCTGCGCGTTGTCGACGGCCATGTCGCGATGCGCACCACCGAAGGCTACAAGCAGATCGATGTGCTTTACCGCCGCGTCGACGATTCTTTCCTCGATCCGCTGACCTTCCGGCCGGACTCGGCACTTGGCATACCCGGCATCATGGACGTCTACCGTGCCGGAAACATCACCATTGCCAATGCGCCGGGAACCGGCATTGCCGACGACAAGGCGATCTACTCCTACATGCCCGAGATCGTCGAATTCTACACCGGCCGCAAGGCGATACTCGGCAACATTCCGACCTGGCGCTGCTCGGAGCCGGACAGCCTGAAATACGTGCTCGAGCACATCGACGAACTGGTGATCAAGGAGGTCCACGGTTCCGGCGGCTACGGCATGCTGGTCGGGCCGGCGGCGACCAAGAAGGAGTGCGAGGATTTTTCCAAGAAACTCGCGGCAAAACCGTCGAACTACATCGCCCAGCCGACGCTGGCGCTGTCGACTTGCCCGATCCTGACTGACAAGGGCCTGGCGCCGCGCCACGTCGATCTCAGACCCTATGTGCTGGTTTCCGACCGCATCCAGATCGTACCCGGAGGGCTGACGCGCGTCGCGCTGAAGGAAGGGTCGCTGGTCGTCAATTCCTCGCAAGGCGGCGGCACCAAGGATACGTGGGTGCTGGATGATTGATTTTCACTTGAAGGGTTTTTGATGCTTTTAGGCCGCACCGCCAACGGGCTCTATTGGATGAACCGCTATATCGAGCGGGCCGAAAACATGGCGCGCCTTGTCGATGCCGGGCTGCGCATGGCGCTGACCCGGACCCAGAGCGCCTCGGAGGAATGGAATTCGGTGCTGCTCAGCGCCGGCTCCGACGTCGCCTTCACGCAGAAATACCAGGATTATACCGCCGCCAATGTCGCCGACTTCCTGTTGCGCGACACGTCGAACCCGTCGAGCACGATGGCGGCGATCGAGACGGCCCGCAACAATGCCCGCATGGTGCGCACCGCGCTGACGCGCGAGACGTGGGAAAGCATCAACGAAGCCTGGATGTCGCTGAAGCGGATGCTAGCAAGGCCGATCGACGAACGCGACCTGCCGAGCGTGCTCGATGCGATCAAGCGCGAGACGGCGCTGATCCGCGGCTCGTTCTACGGCACCATGCTGCGTAACGAGATCTTCGATTTCTCGCAGCTCGGCACCTATGTCGAGCGCGCCGACAACACGGCGCGCATCCTCGACGTGAAATACTACGTGCTGTTGCCGTCGATTTCCTGGGTTGGCTCGACACTCGACAACTACCAGTGGGAATCGATCCTGCGCTCGGTGTCGGCGCACCGCTCCTACCGCTGGGTCTATGACGCAGACTACAAGCCGACCAACATTGCCGACTATCTGATCCTCAATGTCCGCATGCCGCGTTCGCTGACCTTCTGCTACCGCTTCCTCGCCGAACATCTGAAATTCCTCGGCGACGACTACGGCGAGCGTCATGCCTGCCATGCGACGGCCGACAAGACGCAGGCCATGCTGAGAGCCGGGTCGATCAAGGACATATTCGACACCGGCCTGCATGAATTCCTGGCCAATTTCATTCGCGACAACACCAGGCTCGGCGACGAGATCGCGCAGGACTACCGGTTCAATTGAGCATGATCGCGAAAAGTGGGACAAGAGCATGCTCACAAGCGGGACATAGTGCATGCGGCTGAAGATCACCCACAGGACCGAATACCGCTACGATGCACCGGTGCACTATCTGCTGCAGCGGCTGCGACTGCTTCCTGTCAGCGGATCGACGCAGACCGTTTTGTCCTGGGCACTGGCCATCGAGGGTGCGCGCGAGGAGGTTCGCTTTGTCGACCATTTCGGCAACGACACCAGGCTGTTGAGCGTCGAGGGCGAGCGCGACTTTATCACCGTGGAAGCGGCCGGCGAAGTGGTGACGCGCGACACTGCGGGCGTCTCCGGACCACACCAGGGTTTTACGCCGCTCTGGCTGTACAGCCATGAAACGCCCTTGACTGCTATCGGCAGCGGTGTTCGCGAGCTCGCCGCATCCGTCGGTAAGGGCACCGACATCGAAAGGCTGCACCGGCTGATGGCTGTCATCGGCGATCGCGTCGCCTACACGCCCGGCACCACCAATGCGGCGACGCCGGCAGAAGAAGCCTTGGCGCTGAAGACCGGTGTCTGCCAGGATCACACCCATATCTTTGCCGCTGCGGCGCGCGCCATGGGCTTTCCTGCCCGCTATATCAGCGGGTATCTGATGCTGGATGCCGCCGTCGAGCAGGCCGCAAGCCATGCTTGGGCCGAAGCGCATGTTGCGGGTCTGGGCTGGGTCGCCTTCGATGCCGCAAACGGCATCTCTCCAGACGAGCGCTATGTAAAAGTGGCAACCGGTCGCGACTATCGCGACGCCACGCCGGTGTCGGGAATTCGGCTGGGACAGGCGGAAGAACAGCTTGCGGTCACCGTCACGGTGGAGCAGTAATCCGCCAGGATTGCTGCCGGAGCAATTCCAGGAAAAGCGTGAAACGGTTTTCCCGGGAAAAGCGCATAGCGCTTTCCCTTGGGAATTGCGTCGAAACAAGGAGATAGAGCGGTTCTGCGTTTCCGTGAAACGATGAATCGCTCTAGAAGAGATTCCATGACCTATTGCGTCGGCCTGAAGATTGATCGCGGGCTCGTGTTCATGTCGGACACGCGCACCAATGCCGGCATGGATTCGATTTCCACCTTCCGCAAGATGCATGTCTGGGAGCAGCCGGGCGAGCGCGTCATCGTGCTGATGTCAGCCGGCAATCTGGCGACGACCCAGGCAGTGGTCAGCCTGCTCGACGAACGCACCAAGGCAATCGCCGATCGTCACGCCACGCTTTTGGAGACGCCGTCGATGTATCAGACGGTGCGGCTGGTCGGCGATACGGTGAAGGAGGTCATCGCCAGCTCGTCACCCGCGGGCGAGAAGGCGGATTCCTACTTCAATGCCTCGTTCATCCTCGGCGGCCAGATCAAGGGCAGCGAACCGCGCCTGTTCATGATCTATCCCGAAGGCAATTTCATCGAATCGACCGACGACACGCCGTTCTTTCAGATCGGCGAGACCAAATATGGCAAGCCGATCATTATCCGCGCCTACGAAAAGACGATGAGCCTTGCGGAGACGGTGAAGCTGCTTCTGGTGTCGTTCGATTCGACACTTAAGTCGAACCTGTCGGTCGGCTTGCCGCTCGACCTGCTTTTCCTGGAGAAAGACATTTTCAAGGTTGGGCTGAAGAAACGGATCGGCCAGGACGACCAGTATTACCGCACGATCTCGGATGGCTGGTCGAATGCGCTGAAGACAGCTTTTGCCAGCCTGCCCGATTTCCCGGGGTAGGCGCGCGGCGCCAGATGGCCGTTGCATATATTTCACATGTTAAATAATATCAAATCCTGAAGTGCCAGCCGTGACGGGCGGCGGCGAGGAATCCTGTCGGGAGGACACGATGAACAACGATGATTTCCGGCAATGGTCGCGGCGCGCCGCCGACTGGGGCGCCGACTACCGCAACACGTTGCGCGACCGACCGGTGCGACCGCTGGTCGAGCCGGGCGATATTTTCAGGAGCATAGAGGCTTCGCCGCCCGAAGACGCCGAACCGATGGACAGGATTTTCGCCGACTTCGAAGAGAAGATCCTGCCGGGGATGACGCATTGGCAGCATCCGCGCTTCTTCGCCTATTTCCCGGCCAATGCGGCGCCGGTCTCGGTGGTGGCGGAATATCTGGTCTCGGCGATGGCCGCGCAGTGCATGCTGTGGCAGACCTCTCCGGCGGCGACCGAGCTCGAAACGCGCACCGTCGACTGGATGCGCCAGGCGCTTGGCCTGCCGGAAGGTTTCTCAGGCGTGATCCAGGATTCGGCCTCCTCGGCAACACTGGCCGCGGTGCTGACCATGCGCGAGCGCGCGCTCGACTGGCAAGGCAACAAAAAGGGACTGGCGGGGCAGGCGCGCTTGCGCATCTATTCCTCCGACCAGGTGCACACCTCGATCGACCGGGCGATCTGGGTGTCTGGTATCGGCGAGGACAATCTCGTGCGCATTCCCGTCGGTGGCCGCTTTCGCGCCATGGACACGGCAGCGCTTGAGGCGGCAATCATTGCCGACCGGGAAGCCGGCATGCTGCCGGCGGGCATTATCGCCTGCGTCGGCGGCACCAGCACGGGTGGGACCGACGATATCGCTGCGGTTGCGGAGGTGGCGCGGCGGCATGGCCTTTATCTTCATGTCGATGCGGCCTGGGCCGGTTCGGCAATGATCTGCCCGGAATACCGGCATTTCTGGAGCGGTGTCGAAGCGGCCGATTCCGTTGTCTTCAATCCCCACAAATGGCTCGGTGCGCAGTTCGATTGTTCGATCCAGTTCCTGCGCGATCCCGAAAGCCATGTGCGGACGCTGGCCATCAAGCCGGATTACCTGAAGACCCATGGCCATGACGGCATCATCAATTATTCCGAGTGGTCGGTGCCGCTCGGCCGGCGGTTCCGCGCACTGAAATTGTGGTTCCTGCTGCGCGCGCATGGGCTGGAAAGCCTGCGAACGATGATCCGCAACCATGTCGCCTGGAGCGAAGGCCTTGCCGCGCGGCTGGCAAAGGAGCCGGATTTCGAGATCGTCAGCGAACCGATGCTGTCGCTGTTTTCGTTCCGGCACAAGGCTGCGACTGACGCCGACGCGGACGAGCACAATCTGCGGCTGGTCAATGCGATCAACGATGATGGCCGCATCTACCTGACGCAGACGAGAGTCGATGGACGAGTGGCGATCCGGTTCCAGGTCGGACAGTTCGAGGCGACTGCCGGCGATGTCGATGCCGCCTTCGTCGTCATCGCCGAAATCGCGCGCGGCATGGGCTGAATCTGCCTTGATGAGGTTGCGTACAGCTTTGGCTTTGCGATCAGGTAAATTCTATTAGCCGGCTTATACCTTTTCATTGCTTTCGTTTTCGACTATAGACAAGAAAAACGAAAACGGGAGGTTGCCATGTATCTGTCGCCGCGCCATGCCGAAATCATCCAGATGGCCAAGGATCATGGTCGCGTGCTGGTCGACGATCTGGCCACCCACTTCAATGTGACGCCGCAGACCATACGCAAGGATCTCAACGACCTGTGCGATCAGCGGCTGCTTTCGCGCATCCATGGTGGTGCGTTGTTCCCGTCCGGCATCGAGAACATGGAGTATGAGGCCAGGCGCAAGATCGCCGCCGACGAGAAGGAAGCGATCGGCCGCGCTGCGGCCAGGCTGATCCCCGACAATGCCTCGCTGTTCATCAACATCGGCACCACGACGGAGTCGGTCAGCAAGGCGTTGCTCGATCACAACGGGCTTATGGTGATCACCAATAACATCAATGTTGCCAACAGGATGCGCATATATCCTTCGATCGAGGTGGTGATCGCCGGTGGGGTTGTGCGCGGTTCCGATGGCGGCGTGGTCGGCGAAGCCGCGGTCGATTTCATCCGGCAGTTCAAGGTTGACTATGCCGTGATTGGGGCTTCGGCCATCGACCATGACGGGGCCTTGCTCGACTTCGATTTCCGCGAGGTCAAGGTGGCGCAGGCGATCATCGCCAATGCGCGTCATGTCATCCTGGTTTCCGACCAGACCAAATTCGAGCGCACCGCGCCGGTCCGCATCGGACATCTGTCGCAAGTCAACACCTTCATCACCGACCGTTGCGACATTCCGTCAGTGCGCAAGATTTGCCAGGAGGCCGAGGTTCAACTGATCGAGACGTCGCTCGGCTAAGCGGCATCGGCATATCATCACGCGCCCGTGATATTTCGTTTGACATTCGTTCTTATTTCGAAATAATCCCGATACGGTTTCGTAAAAACCTAAAAATGCTGCAATGCGAAATCGCGGGAGGGCTTTTTGGACGCAATCCGGGACATCTTCGTCATCGGTGGCGGCATCAATGGTTGCGGCATTGCCCGCGATGCCGTCGGGCGTGGCTTTTCCGTGTTTCTCGCCGAGATGAGCGACCTCGCCAGCGGGACCTCCTCAGGATCGACCAAGTTGATCCATGGCGGCCTGCGCTACCTCGAATTCTATGAATTCCGCCTGGTGCGCGAGGCGCTGATGGAGCGCGAGGTTCTGTGGAAGAACGCGCCGCATATCATCTGGCCGATGCGCTTCGTGCTGCCCTATGCCAAGGGCTTGCGTCCGGCCTGGTTGATAAGGCTCGGCCTCTTTCTCTACGATCACATTGGCGGGCGCAAATTGCTGCCGGCGACCAGGACGCTGGACATGACCAGGGATCCGGCCGGCAAACCTCTGAAGCCGCTGTTCAAAAGGGCCTTCGAATATTCGGATGGTTGGGTCAATGATGCGCGGCTGGTGGCGCTGAACGCACGTGATGCCGCCGATCGCGGCGCAACCATCCGCACCCGTACGAAAGTGGTCGAAGCACGCCGCGAAAACGGGTTGTGGACGATCAAGATCGAGAACCTGCAAACCGGCGAGACCGAGGAGATCAAGGCTAGGCTGCTGGTCAACGCTGCCGGACCCTGGGTCGATCACGTGCTGTCCGGCGTGGTCGGCCTCAACGATGTGCACAATGTCCGCCTCGTGCAGGGCAGCCACATCGTCATCGCCAAGAAATTCGACGATCCGCGCGCCTATTTCTTCCAGAACAAGGATGGCCGCATCATCTTCGCCATTCCCTACGAGGAAGAGTTCACCTTGATCGGCACCACCGACCAGGACTATCCCGGCGACCCGCATGACGTGAAAATCAGCGACACCGAGATCGACTACCTCTGTGCAGCGGCAAGCGAATATTTCGCGCAACCGGTCAAGCGGCAGGACATCGTCTGGACCTATTCGGCCGTCCGTCCGCTCTACGATGACGGCGCTTCGAAGGCGCAGGAAGCGACGCGCGACTATGTGATCAAGGCCGATGGTGGCGAGGGCGCTGCGCCGGTCGTCAATGCGTTCGGCGGCAAGATCACCACCTATCGCCGGTTGTCGGAATCGATGCTGGAAAAGATTGAGGGCTTCCTCGGCAAGCGCGGCAAGCCATGGACGGGAAACGCGCCACTGCCGGGCGGAGATTTCCCGGCCACCGGCTTCGACGCGCAAGTGGCGAAGCTGAAGTCGGCCTATCCGTTCCTCGACGCACGCCTGGCCCGCAGGCTGACCCGGCTTTACGGGACGCGGGCGCAGGTTCTGCTGGGCCTGGCCAAATCGAATGCCGATCTCGGCCGCAATTTCGGTGCCGATCTCTACGAGGCCGAGATACGCTACCTCGTTGAGAACGAATGGGCGGTCACCGCCGAGGATGTGCTATGGCGCAGGACCAAGCGCGGCCTGCACCTTAGCCGCGAGCAGGTGGCATCGCTCGATGAATTCATGCGCGGCATAAGCCGGCGGCATGTCGCGGCTGCCGAATGAAGAGGGGTTTAAGCTGATGCGGAAAGCCTGGGAGGAGGCGTCATGCTGGAACTGAGAAACGTCACCAAGACGGTCGGTGCGGCCGAGCATATCCGCGACGTGTCGCTGACGCTTCAGCATGGCTCGCTCAACGTCCTGCTTGGGCCCACGCTTTCGGGCAAGACCAGCCTGATGCGGCTGATGGCGGGTCTCGATGTGCCGACCTCCGGCTCGGTCTGGTTCGACGGCCAGAACGTCACCGGCGTGCCGGTGCAAAAGCGCAAGATTGCCATGGTCTACCAGCAGTTCATCAACTATCCGGCGATGACCGTCTATGAGAACATTGCCTCGCCGCTGCGGGTGGCCGGGACCGAGCAAGCCAAGATCGACAAGGAAGTGCGCAATGCCGCGGCCCTGCTCAAGCTGACGCCCTATCTCGACCGCACGCCGCTCAGCCTGTCGGGCGGGCAGCAGCAGCGCACCGCGCTGGCGCGCGCCATCGTCAAGAATGCCAGCCTGGTGCTGCTCGATGAGCCGCTTGCCAATCTCGACTACAAATTGCGCGAGGAATTGCGCGCTGAACTGCCGAAGATCTTCGCCGCCGCCGGCACCATCTTCGTCTATGCCACGACCGAGCCGCATGAAGCGCTGCTGCTCGGCGGCAATACGGCGACCCTTTCCGAAGGACGCATCACCCAGTTCGGCCCGACCATCGAGGTGTTCCGCAAGCCGGCCGATCTGGTGACGGCAAGGACCTTCGCCGATCCGCCGCTCAACACCATCGTGCTCGCCAAGAAGGGCCCGGATTTCCTGCTCGACGGCGGCGTGAAACTGCCGGTGCCGGCCGAGCTCTCGGGCATTGCCGACGCCAACTATACGATCGGCTTCCAGCCGCATCATCTGTCGCTCGAACGGCCCAATGCCTTGGCCGTGCCGGTGCGTGCAAAGGTCACGATCACTGAAATCACCGGGTCGGAGAGCTTCATCCATCTCGATTTCGCCGATGTGCGTTGGGTGATGCTGACCCACGGCATCCGCCATTTCGAGCCCGACGAGGTGGTCGAGGTGTTCATCGATCCGCGCCACATCATGGTTTTCGACGAGCACGGCCGCGCGGTCAGCGCGCCGAAGCTGGCGGCATAGGAGAGCGATATGGCGCGCATCGACGTCAATCATGTCAGGCATTCCTATCTGCCGAACCCGCGGACGGATGCCGATTTCGCACTGCGCGAAGTGCATCACACGTTTGAGGATGGCGGCGCCTATGCGCTGCTCGGTCCTTCCGGTTGCGGCAAGACCACGCTGCTCAACATCATTTCAGGCCTGCTTCATCCCTCGCATGGCCAGTTGCTGTTCAACGGCAAGGACGTGACCAACCTGTCGACACAGGAGCGCAACATCGCGCAGGTGTTCCAGTTTCCGGTCATCTACGACACCATGACGGTCTACGACAATCTGGCCTTCCCGCTGCGCAATCGCGGCGTGCCGGAAGCCGATGTCGACCGCAAGGTGCGCGAGACGCTGGAGATGATCGATCTGGCGTCCTGGGCAAAGAAGAAGGCGAGGGGCCTGACCGCCGACCAGAAGCAGAAGATTTCGCTTGGCCGTGGACTGGTGCGCTCCGACGTCAACGCCATCCTGTTCGACGAGCCGCTGACCGTCATCGACCCGCACATGAAATGGGTGCTGCGCTCACAGCTGAAGCAGCTGCACCGCCGCTTCGGCTACACCATGGTCTACGTCACCCACGACCAGACCGAGGCGCTGACTTTCGCCGATCAGGTTGTGGTGATGTATGACGGCGGCATCGTGCAGATCGGCACGCCGGCGGAACTGTTCGAGCGGCCGCGCCACACTTTTGTCGGTTATTTTATCGGCTCGCCCGGCATGAACGTTATGCCGGTGGCAATCGACGGCAAGACGGCAACGCTCGGCTCGCAGCGGATCGAACTGCCGGGCGCGCCGAAGGCAGGCAGCGGCGCCATCGAGCTTGGCATCCGTCCCGAATATGTGCGGCTCGGCCGCGACGGCATGGCCGTCTCGATCAGCAAGGTCGAGGATGTCGGACGCCACAAGGTGGTTCGCGCCAAGCTGGAAGGCCGCGACATCGCGGCGGTCATCGGCGAGGACGAGAGCGTACCCGCCGAACCGAAAGTCCGGTTCGATCCGGCCGGCATCAACATCTATGCCGATTCCTGGCGCGTCGAGATGGGGGCATAGATGGAAAAGACCTGGAACAACAAGGCCTGGTTCCTGGTGCTGCCGGTGCTGGTGCTGGTGGCGTTCTCGGCCGTCATTCCGCTGATGACAGTCGTCAACTATTCGGTGCAGGACACGTTCGGCAACAATGTCTTCTTCTGGGCCGGCACCGAATGGTTCGAGGAATTGCTGTCCTCCAGCCGCTTCTGGGAAGCGATGGTCCGCAATCTGATCTTCTCCTTCATCATTCTGACCATCCAAGTGCCGCTCGGCATCTTCATCGCGCTCAACATGCCGAAAAAGGGCTGGGGCGTGCCGGTCTGCCTGGTGCTGATGGCGCTGCCGCTGCTGATCCCGTGGAACGTCGTCGGCACCATCTGGCAGGTCTTCGGCCGCAACGACATCGGCCTGCTCGGCTACTACGTCAACGCGCTCGGCATCGACTACAACTACGTCCAGGATCCGTTCGACGCCTGGGTCACCATCATCATCATGGATGTCTGGCACTGGACGAGCCTGGTCGTGCTGCTCTGCTATGCCGGCCTGGTCTCGATTCCCGATGCCTTCTACCAGGCGGCCAAGATCGACGGCGCTTCGCGCTGGGCGGTGTTCCGCTACATCCAGCTGCCCAAGATGCAGCGTGTGCTTTTGATCGCCGTGCTGCTGCGGTTCATGGACAGTTTCATGATCTACACCGAGCCTTTTGTCGTCACCGGCGGCGGTCCCGGCAATTCGACGACGTTCCTGTCGATCGACCTCGTCAAGACCGCGCTCGGCCAGTTCGACCTTGGTCCGGCTGCCGCCATGTCGCTCGTCTACTTCCTTATCATCCTGTTGTTGTCGTGGGTGTTCTACACCGTGATGACCAATTACGACGCGGAGCGCTGAGATGAGCGGCGCCAATGAAAGAGCGAACAGAGTGAGCGAGACGACAGCTTCGGGAGAACTGGCCAGCACGCTGTCGCAGGATGAGGTCGCCCGGCTGATGCGGCGTCGCGGCGAGGAATCGCGCTGGTGGTGGATCGTGCCGACGATCTACATCATCGTTCTCCTGCTGCCGATCTACTGGCTCATCAACATGAGCTTCAAGACCAATGCCGAGATCGTCTCCTCGCTGACGCTCTATCCGCACGCCCCGACGATTGCCAATTACGTCACCATCTTCACCGATGCATCCTGGTATTCGGGCTACATCAATTCGATCACCTATGTGGTGATGAACATGGTGATTTCGGTGACCGCGGCCTTGCCGGCGGCCTACGCGTTCTCGCGCTATCGATTCCTCGGCGACAAGCATCTGTTCTTCTGGCTTTTGACCAACCGCATGGCGCCGCCGGCGGTGTTCGCGCTGCCGTTCTTCCAGCTCTACTCGGCCTTCGGCCTGATCGACACCCATATCGCGGTGGCGCTTGCACACTGCCTGTTCAACGTGCCTTTGGCGGTGTGGATCCTCGAAGGCTTCATGTCGGGCGTGCCGAAGGAAATCGACGAGACCGCCTATATCGACGGCTATTCGTTCCCGCGTTTCTTCATCAAGATCTTCATGCCGCTGATCGCCAGCGGCATCGGTGTGGCCTGCTTCTTCTGCTTCATGTTCTCATGGGTGGAACTGCTGATCGCCCGCACGCTGACGACCACCGATGCCAAGCCGATCGCAGCCACCATGACCCGCACGGTTTCGGCCGCCGGCATGGATTGGGGTCTGCTCGCCGCAGCTGGCGTGCTGACGTTGATCCCCGGTGCGCTCGTCATCTGGTTTGTGCGCAACTATATCGCCAAGGGCTTCGCCCTGGGGAGGGTATGACAATGAACTTCGACCTCTCCTGGATGGCGTGGACGTGGCCGACGGCGGCCTTCTTCGCAACCATTCTGCTGCTGCTGTGTGGCATGGCGGTGTGGGAATACGTCTCGCCGGGTGGCAATCCGCGCGTCGGCATCCTGCGCTTCGAGACGACGCGCGGCGACCGTCTTTTCCTATCGCTGCTCGGCAGCGCCTTTATCCATCTCGCTTGGCTGGGTCTTGTCGGACCCAGTCTCTGGTGGGCTCTCGCTCTCTCCGTGGTCTACGCCATCGGCGTGTTCCGCTACGTATAGAGGGGGAAACTGTTGGAGCGACCGCGTGCCGGCGGCCGCTCCAGATCGCACTTGAAACCTGAAACAGTGGAGGAAACTTATGCGACGGCAATTTTTAACATCAACGACTGCCCTTGTCCTATTGCTCGGCGTGGGCAACGCCTACGCCGGGATGGACGAGGCAAAAGCCTTTCTGGACAAGGAGATAGGCCCGCTCTCGACGCTTTCGCGCGCCGACCAGGAAGCCGAAATGCAGTGGTTTATTGACGCAGCCAAGCCGTTCGCCGGCATGGACATCAAGGTCGTCTCCGAAACCATCGCCACGCACCAGTATGAATCGCAGGTGCTGGCGCCGGCCTTTACCGCCATCACCGGCATCAAGATCACGCACGACGTCATCCAGGAAGGCGACGTCGTCGAGAAGATCCAGACCCAGATGCAGACTGGTCAGAACCTCTATGACGGCTGGGTCAACGATTCCGATCTGATCGGCACCCACTGGCGCTACCAGCAGGTGCGCAACCTGACCGACTGGATGGCGGGCGACGGCAAGGATGTCACCAACCCGAACCTCGACCTGAAGGACTTCATCGGCACCTCGTTCACGACGGCGCCCGACAAGAAGCTCTACCAGCTTCCCGACCAGCAGTTCGCCAACCTCTACTGGTTCCGTTACGACTGGTTCAACGACGAGAAGAACAAGGCCGACTTCAAGGCCAAGTACGGCTACGACCTCGGCGTGCCGGTCAACTGGTCGGCCTATGAGGACATCGCCGAATTCTTCACCGGCCGTGAGATCGACGGCAAGAAGGTCTATGGTCACATGGACTACGGCAAGAAGGACCCGTCGCTCGGCTGGCGGTTCACCGACGCCTGGCTGTCGATGGCCGGCAACGGCGACAAGGGCATTCCGAACGGTCTGCCGGTCGACGAATGGGGCATCAAGGTCGACGAGAATTCGCGGCCCGTGGGCTCCTGCACGGCACGCGGCGGCGACACCAACGGCCCGGCCGCCGTCTACTCGATCCAGAAATACCTCGACTGGCTGAAGGCCTACGCCCCGGCGGAAGCCCAGGGCATGACCTTCTCAGAATCGGGACCGGTGCCGGCGCAGGGCGCGGTTGCCCAGCAGATCTTCTGGTACACCGCCTTCACCGCGTCGATGGTTGACGCCAGCGCCAAGGCGGTGCTGAACGACGACGGCACGCCGAAATGGCGCATGGCACCGTCGCCGCACGGCGTATACTGGAAGGACGGCATGAAGCTCGGCTATCAGGACGTCGGTTCCTGGACGCTGATGAAGTCGACGCCGACCGACCGCGCCAAGGCCGCGTGGCTCTACGCGCAGTTCGTTACCTCGAAGACCGTGGACGTGAAGAAGAGCCATGTCGGCCTGACCTTCATCCGCGAGAGCACGATCCACGACAAGAGCTTCACCGAGCGTGCGCCGAAACTCGGCGGCTTGATCGAGTTCTATCGCTCGCCGGCCCGCGTCCAGTGGTCGCCGACCGGCACCAACGTGCCTGACTATCCGAAGCTGGCACAGCTCTGGTGGCAGGCGATCGGCGATGCGTCGTCGGGTGCCAAGACCGCGCAGGAAGCGATGGACTCGCTGTGCGGCGAGCAGGAAAAGGTCATGAGCCGCATCGAGAAGTCGGGCGTCCAGGGCGATATCGGCCCGAAGATGGCCGAAGAGCACGATCTCGCCTATTGGAACGCCGACGCGGTCAAGAAAGGCAATCTCGCGCCTCAGCTCAAGATCGAGAACGAGAAGGAAAAGCCGATCACCATCAACTACGACGAACTGGTGAAGAGCTGGCAGAAGTAGGACTGTCCTATGCGGGCGTTCGCGCCCGTGTGACATTGGGGGAGGCGGCATGTTGCCGTCTCCCCTGTTTGTATCAAGGCGGAGGACATCTGAATGAGCGGTTTTGTGCTGGCAATCGACCAGGGAACGACATCGACCCGGGCAATCCTGTTCGATAGTCAGATGAAGGTCGTCGGCAGCGGGCAGAAGGAATTTGCCCAGCATTATCCCGCGTCCGGCTGGGTAGAGCACGATCCGGAGGAAATCTGGGCGAGCGTCGTGACGACGGTAAAGGCTGCGCTGAAGAAAGCCGGCCTCGCTGCCTCGGATGTCGCGGCCATCGGCATCACCAATCAGCGCGAGACCGTCGTCATCTGGGACAGGGCGACCGGCAAGCCGATCCACAATGCCATCGTCTGGCAGGACCGGCGCACCGCGCCGCTCTGCCAGAAGCTCAAGAAGCAGGGACTTGAGAAGAAATTCACCAGGAAGACCGGTCTGCTGCTCGATCCCTATTTCTCCGGCACCAAGATCGCCTGGATGCTCGACAAGGTGAAAGGTGCGAGAAAACGCGCCGAGAAGGGCGAATTGCTGGCCGGCACCATCGACAGCTTCCTGATCTGGCGGCTGACCGGCGGCAAGGTTCATGCCACGGACGCTACCAACGCCTCGCGCACGCTGGTTTACAACATCGAGAAAAACGCCTGGGACGACGAGCTGCTGTCGGTTCTCAACATCCCGGCAAAGATGCTTCCCGAGGTAAAAGACTGTGCCGATGACTATGGAATCACGGAGAAAAATCTCTTCGGTGCCGAGATAAGAATCCTCGGCGTTGCCGGCGACCAGCATGCCGCGACCATCGGCCAGGCCTGCTTCGAGCCGGGCATGATGAAGTCGACCTATGGCACCGGCTGTTTTGCGCTGCTCAACACCGGCAGCGATCTGGTGCGTTCGAAGAACCGGCTGCTGACCACCATTGCCTACCGGCTGAATGGCAAGACGACCTACGCGCTGGAAGGCTCGATCTTCATCGCCGGGGCTGCCGTGCAATGGCTGCGCGATGGCATCAAGGTGATCGGCAAGGCCGAGCACAGCGGCAAGCTGGCGGCCGAGGCCGATCCGACCCAAAACGTCTATCTGGTGCCAGCCTTTGTCGGGCTCGGCGCACCGCATTGGGATGCCGAGGCTCGCGGCGCCATTTTTGGGCTGACGCGCAATTCCGGTCCGGCGGAGTTTGCACGCGCTGCCCTGGAATCCGTCGCCTACCAGACGCGCGACCTGCTCGATGCCATGCACAAGGACTGGAAGGGCGCGTCGGTCGAGACCGTGCTTCGCGTCGACGGCGGCATGGTGGCGTCGGACTGGACCATGCAGCGCCTGGCCGACATCCTCGATGCGCCGGTCGACCGCCCGACCATTCTGGAGACGACAGCACTCGGTGCAGCATGGCTGGCCGGCTCGAGGGCCGGCGTCTGGCCGGATGCCAGGAAGTTTGCGAAAAGCTGGGCACTCGAACGGCGCTTCCAGCCGGACATGGACACGCCGACGCGCTCCACCAAGCTGGCCGGTTGGCGCGATGCTGTGCGCAGGACACTGAGTGTGCCATAGGCAATCAGCTGGCTAGCTGATGCTACTTCGATACGGCGAATGAAAAAGGCCCGCGCCATGGCACGGACCTTTCAACGTGACACTGTCAGTTACTGGGACTCACCCGCGATCAATAGGGCGAACGGCATTCCTGGCGAGGACCGTAGTTCGGCTGGAACGTGTTGTCCGAAGCGCGGTAGCTGCGATAGCGATCATAGCACCACTGCACATGCGAATTACCTTCATAGACACGGTTGTTTTCGTTATTAATGATGGCACCCGTGATCAAGGCGCCGGTGGCGAAGGCAGCCAGCGGGAACCAGTTGTCGCCGTGGCGACGATAGCCGCGATGGTAATCGCGGTAGCCGCGATGACCATTCCAATAGACGCCGCCATCGTTGTTTCGGGCAAAGTTGCGACGGTTGCCGAAATCGCGGCTGCTGAAGTTGCGGTTGAAATGTCGGTTATGACGCCACTGCGAAGGGCCGTAGCGTGACTCTCCGACATTCAGAATATTCGACGACGAGTCCGATGCCTGTGGCACGAACATCTGAGCCGCATTAGCCGGCATGGCAGCCGCGGCAAACGAAACTGACAAAGTGGTCGCCAGTATACCCGATACGATCTTGTTCACTGTTCTTCTCCTTCGAAAGGGTGATTGACGTCCCTTGTGCTGGGAGAACGGGCGAGCCCGGCAATAGTTCCGCGTTAAAATATCAAGTTGCTGATTTATAATGTTTCTCTGGCTTGACGATGGCCTGGAGCCCATTCGTTCGGGTGCTCCGGACGGCCCTTGATACTCTACTCGAAGCGCCAGGCAGACAACATCGCAGTGCCGGGAAAGCTTGGCTTGCCCATGCGCTTTTCCGGTTGACCGGTCGAGGCACTCTCCCTATGTTCCGCGCAATTTCGAGGGCAGCGTTTCGAGCCCGCGGGAGCGCGTAGCTCAGCCGGTAGAGCAACTGACTTTTAATCAGTAGGTCATGGGTTCGAATCCCATCGCGCTCACCATTGTTTTCAGATCAGCGCTGATAGTGGTCGAGGTCCAGCGCCTAGGCGCCGGAAGGCAGAAGCTCGACTTCCCGCGACGCGTTCTCCCGGGCGCTTTCCGACATCAGTTGCTGCGCAACCGGCTGCACATTTTCCTTATAGGTGATGCACCTGTCGTAGATCTTCTTGGCCACGCGGTCTTTGCCAATGCGCTCCCATTCCGGCGTCCAGGGCGCATCCCAGTCAAACTGCTGCGCTATGAGAAGTTCTCGGTCAAAGCATTGCGGATCCCGTTCCAAAATCTGGCGGGCTTCATCGGCCAATGGCGTATAGGCCTGGACCGCAGCCATCTTTCTGGCGCGAGCAGCCGAATCCAGTTGGATTTCCACTTCGACAGTCCCCGGCACGTTGGGAACCGCGGCGGAGCAAAGCTGCTTGCGCCCCGGCTTCGGGCCTTGCAGACGCCTGTTGAGGGCATTGCCGAATGCAAAGGCCAGATCATGCATCGGATTGTAGCCATCGACCGCGTCCGAGACGACTTGCACCTCATGCATGTGAGACAGATCGGCGCTGATTCTCGTCAGCACATCGGCAAAGACGGCACTATCCCTGGCCAACAGCGCTTTATACCAGGTGGCGTCGGGAATATCGCCGAACACCGCGCCTGCGGTCGCGCCGGCAGCTTCCACCAAGTCGCGTGAATATTGGGTTCGGGAAGAATGGCGTCCGCCTGAACCGTCCGTCAAAAGGTAGATTCGCGGTTTCTTGAGCTCAAGCCAGTTATGGATCCTGAGCTCATGCCCCGGATGGGCAAGGATCAGCACATGTTGCAACTTTTCAGGCAAAAAACGGCTCCAATCCAGGGTCGGCATGCATCCGCCTTTCAGACCGCATCAAAGGCGACCAGGCATCAAAGGGTTTCCCACATGAGTTGGCCCCGGCCGTCTTTGTGCAACTTGTTTGGCCGATGCCTTCAAACTAAGAACGCTGCCTAGCATCTGTTATCCTCGCCGCCAATGCGGAGGTTGTGAAACAGCTAAGGAGGCGACATTTGCGGGTTCTCATCACCAATCTGTTCGTGTCGTACAACAGCGGTACCGAAGCCGTTGTTGAATTGCTGGCCGACGGGCTTCGCCGCGGCGGTCATCAAACCATGTTGCTGGCTCCAACGCTTGGCGAGATGGCCGATCGAATGCGCCTGCGCGGACACCATGTGGTGGACCGAATTGCCGAGATCGTCGAAAAGCCCGACATAATTCACGCACAGCATTTGACGCCTTGCCTGACCGCGCTGGCGCGTTTTCCCGATGTACCAGCGGTGTTTTCCTGCCACAGCGCTTTCTTCGAGGTCGAAGCCCCGATGCTTCATCCGCAGATACGCCGCTGGATCGCGGTCGACGAAGCGTGCAAGGCCAAATGCCTGTCGCGCGGTGTGCCGGCGGACAGATTGGACCTCATCTACAATGCTATTGACCTTGAACGCTTCAAACAGCGTCCGCCCCTGCCATCGAAGCCTTTGAAGGGGCTTCTGCTGACCAAGAATTTCGAGCATCAGCAAGCGGTGCGCGAAGCCTGCGCCAGGAGCAATATGCAACTGGATGAGTTGGGTCCCGCCACGGGCCAGTTTTCACATCAACTCGAAAAGGATCTGCTGCAATACGATATCGTGTTCGCAACCGCCCGGATGGCCATTGAAGCCGCAGCAGTGGGATGCTCGGTCGTGGTCTGCGACGCGCGTGGTTTCGCCGGTTTGCTCGACACGGCAAATATGGAGGCATGGCGGCGAATGAACCTCGGAGTCGGCCTTCTGACCAGGCCGACCACTGTCGAAAACCTGATGGAGGCGTTGTCAAAATTCGACGCTGACGACGCCGCGGAGGTCTGTGCATACTTTCGAAAGGTGGCGGGTGCCGAGCATTTCATCAACGAGCATCTTCGCACCTACAGTCAGGCCATTGAGACGAATGTCCAAACGACGGACGATGAGCGATCGCTCGCCACCGCATCCTGGATCGAGGAGATAGGCGTTTCGCGCGAACGCCGCAGATGGTTCAGTGTGGCCAACGAAATTGGCGGTGCCTGGCGTGATTCCTCAGAACAGGCGACGCTTCTCGATCTGCTCAGGTCGAACACGAAGACCTTGGAGAGTGGTGCCGCAGCACTGACGGACCTTGGCGAACGGGTCAAATCCTTTGGCTCCGATGCGCTCCTCAACGTGGCCCATGATAGCCAGGCCCGACTATACCGGCTTGAAGGGCAGCTTTCCGGCCTTTCAAGCGCTGTCGTTGATAGCGCTGCTTCGCTCCACAACGTGGCCCATGATAGCCAAGCCAGATTGCATCGCCTTGAAGGGCAGCTATCCAGCCTTTCAAGCTCTGTCGCTGATGGTTCTGCTTCCCTCAACAGCGCGACCCAGGACAGTCGGGCTGCATTGCATCGAATTGACGGAGAGCTGTCGCGCCTTTCAAATTTCGTCAATGAGAGCAAACGGCTCTACAACGACATGATTCCGCTTTTTATAAGAAAAATGTTTCGTCGGGCTCGGGGGCGAGGTTGAAGGTGTCTGGAGGCGTTCGTGGCTATTCAATTTGCACATCGCCAAGGTCCGGCAGCAATTACCTGTGCCAGCATCTCAGCAGCACCGGAATGCTCGGGCATCCGCTCGAGTATTTCAATTGGAGGGGACGCCGCTTTTTCGACGATCCAAATTTTCCCGAAGATGTAGCCGGGCAGGTCGAAAAAATTCTCACGATGGGCGCAACCTCCAATCGTATCTATGGTCTAAAAATTTTTGCCCACCAGCATGATTGGATTTCAAGCGAAATAGGCTGGTTCGACGCGCTTCCTGATCTTCGGTTCATCTTTCTATCAAGGCGGGACCTCCTCGGTCAGGCAATTTCCTGGGTGAGGGCCCTCCAAACCGGTCAATACCGCTCCACTCAACCGGTGAGCCAGGAAACGGTTTTCGATGCCGAGCTGATCCAGAGGCAACTCGATGCGCTGGTTCGGGAGAGGGCGCGTTGGGAGATGTTCTTTGCCCGGACCGGGATTGATCCTCTCAGGCTTGAATACGAGTCGATAGTCGCGGATCCCTTGAATGCCATCCGTCAAGTCGCGGACATGATGAGTGTGACGCTCCAACACAGCCCGGATTCGACGACCATCGTGATCCAGCAACAGCGAGACTCAATCAGCTTCGATTGGGCAGATCGTTTCAGGCGTGAGCGGGGCAATCCAAATACGCTGGACTTTGTATAGGGCTACCTGCATGCGGTGACGAACGTCGAACGGGTCGGGGATCGACGCTGCCCTTCAGTGACCTTCGAACACCAGCGAAACATGTCCGCCGGCGTGCCGCTCGAGCCGGCCAGCGAGGTCGAGTTCCAGGAGCACCATGAAGACCTGGGCCGGATGCAGGCCGGTGTGGCGGATGATCTCGTCGACCGACACCGGCGTCGGGCCAAGCGCCTCGATGACGCGGGCGCGGTCGCTTTCGCCCGGCGGCGGCGTGACCGAGAAGTCGGGCGGGTCTTGAAACGGTGGCACATCCGGCGCGCGCAAACCGGTCAGTGGCACGATCGCCCTGGAAATGTCCGAGGCCTCGGTGACCAGGGTGGCACCGTCCTTGAGCAGGCCGTTGGTGCCGGCGGCGCGCGGATCGAGCGGCGAGCCCGGCACGGCGAAGACCAGCCGGCCCATTTCGCCGGCAAGCCTGGCGCTGATCAGTGATCCAGAGCGCTGCGCTGCCTCGACCACAACCAGCCCGAGGGCCGCGCCCGCGACAAGGCGGTTGCGGCGCGGAAAATCCTGGGCGCGTGGCTGCCAGCCGAACGGCATTTCCGAAATGACGGCGCCGCGCTCGGCAATCTCCTCGCACAGGCCGGCGTTTTCGGGCGGATAGGGCAGGTCGAGCCCTCCGGCAAGCACACCGATCGTGCCGGTCGACAGGCTGCCCTGATGTGCCGCCGTGTCGATGCCGCGGGCCAGTCCCGAGACGATGCCGTAGCCGTCGCGGCCGAGCTCGGCAGCCAGCATGCGCGCCATCTTGATGCCGGCCAGCGATGCGTTTCGGGCACCGACGATGGCGACCCCCGGCAGCCGGAAGACGGCGGCATTTCCCTTGACGGCCAACAGTGGCGGCGGATGGTCCATGTTGCGCAACAGCGGTGGATAGTCGGGCTCTCCGATGCCGACAAAGCGCGCACCGGCCTTTCGGGCTGTGTCCAATTCGGCCTCGGCTTCGGCGATCGACGGGATGCGGGCGATGCGGTTGGCGCCTCCCGAAATCATCAATTCCGGAAGGATTTCCAGCGCCACCTCGGCAGAACCGAAGCGGTTGATCAGGTCGCGAAAGGAGGCCGGACCGACATTCTGGGTGCGGATCAGCCGCAGCCAACTCACCCGCTGCCGGTCGCTGAGGCGCGGCCCGGCGGCGGGTTCGCTCACGTCTTGGCTCCGATCTTGCCCTCGGTGCCGGCAAGCAGGCGCGAAATGTTTTCCCTGTGTTTGATGAAGACGATGATGCTCATCACCACGAACAAGGCGGCAATCTGCGGCGTGCTCAGGCAATAGAGGGCGACCGGCACGACGATGGCCGCCGTCAGCGCTGCCAGTGAGGAGTATCGGAACAGGAAGGCCATCACCAGCCAGACGATGGCGAAGATCAGCGCCACCTGCCAGGCAAGCCCAATGAGCACGCCGAGATAGGTCGCGACGCCCTTGCCGCCCCTGAAGCCCAGCCATGCCGGGAAGAGATGACCGAGAAAGGCGCCGAGACCGGCCCAAATCGCCAATTCAGGGGCGAAATGGCCTGTTATCAACACGGCGGCGGTGCCCTTCAGCGCGTCGAGCAGCAGCGTCGCGGCGGCAAGCCCCTTGTTGCCGGTGCGCAGCACATTGGTGGCGCCGATGTTGCCCGAGCCTATCTTGCGCACATCGCCAAGGCCGGCCGCGCGGGTGAGCAGCAGTCCGAAGGGAATCGAGCCCAGGAGATAGCCGAACACCAGCGCCGGGATGAGGCTGTAAGTCATTGTTTCCCCCGCATTTCCCCCAGAATGGCCGGATCAGGCGCGGTGCGCGGTGGCCGGCTCAGATTGAGAACACTGTGCGGCCCGCCACCAGCGTTTGCAAGACCTTGCCCTGCAACCGCGCGCCTTCGAAACAGGTGTTTTTCGAACGCGAGCGAATGCCGCTCTCGGCGACGATCCAGGGTTCGTCCAGATCGACCAGCGCAAGATCGGCAATCGCCCCCGGCTTCAGCGTGCCGCCAGGCAGGCCGAACAATCTCGCCGGCGCAGTCGATAGCGTCTCGATCAGCCTGAGCAGTGGCACATCGCCATTGTGGTAGAGCCGCAATGCCGCTCCCAGCAGGGTTTCGAGCCCGATGGCGCCGGCCGCCGCATCGGCAAAGGGCAGGCGCTTGGTGTCGACATCCTGCGGATCGTGCGAGGAGACGATGATGTCGATGGTGCCGTCCCTGACCGCTTCGATCATGGCCAGCCGGTCTTCCTCGGCGCGCAACGGCGGGGTCAGGCGGAAGAAGGTGCGGTATTCGCCGACATCGTTTTCATTGAGCGACAGATTGTGGATCGCCACGCCCGATGTCACGGTCGCGCCATCGACTTTCGCCCGCGTCACGGCGTTTGCTGCCATCGCGGTCGAGATCTTCGCCGCATGGTACGAACCGCGCGTCAGCCGTGCCAGCGCAAGGTCGCGCTCGAGAGGGATGGATTCGGCTTCACGCGGAATGCCGGAAAGGCCGAGCCAGCTGGCGTATAGGCCCTCGTTCATGACGCCGGACGAACCGAGGTCCGCGTCCTGCGTTTCATGCACGATGGTGGCGCCGAAGTCGCGCGCATAGGTCAGCGCGCGGCGCATAACCAGGGCGCTCGATATGGTGTGGCGGCCGTCGGTGAAGGCGACGGCGCCGGCTTCGCGTAAGAGGCCGAACTCGGTCATCTCGCGGCCGTCGAGGCCCTTGGTGATCGCCGCCGCCGGAAAGACGTTGACGCTTGCGGTGTCCTTGGCGGTGCGCAGCACGAACTCTACCAGCGCCACATTGTCGATCACCGGATCGGTGTCGGGCATCATGACGACGGAGGTGACGCCGCCGGCCGCCGCAGCGACACTGGCCGAAGCGATGGTTTCGCGATGCTCGCCGCCCGGCTCGCCGATGAAGACGCGGCCGTCGATCAGGCCTGGAATGATCGCCTTGCCGGCGCAGTCGATAACGGTCGCACCCCCGGGCGTGCCCTGGTTCAGCGCTGCCTT
This sequence comes from Mesorhizobium sp. P2_D5, assembly GCF_056404355.1. Taxonomy (NCBI): domain Bacteria; kingdom Pseudomonadati; phylum Pseudomonadota; class Alphaproteobacteria; order Hyphomicrobiales; family Phyllobacteriaceae; genus Mesorhizobium; species Mesorhizobium sp. P2_D5. The sequence continues at coordinate 300,289 of NZ_JBFUEE010000004.1, read as the reverse complement.
GCCGGCGGCGACGATCTTGCGGCCATCGAGGATGACGGAGCCGACTTCGTCGACACCGCGCGATGGGTCGACAATGCGAGCGCGCTCAAAGACCGTTATGCTCATGCGCCACGGCCCTCTTGATTGCGGCCCTCTTGATTGCGACGCGGGTCGAGCAGCGCTTCCATCACCGCCATGCGCACGGCAACGCCCATCTCGACCTGTTCCTGGATGACGCTTTGCGGGCCGTCGGCGATTTCTGAGGCGATCTCGACGCCGCGGTTCATCGGGCCGGGATGCATCACCAGCGCGTCGTCCTTGGCGGCCTTCAGCTTTTCGGCATCGAGGCCGAAATAGCGGAAATATTCGCGCACCGAAGGCACGAAGGCACCTTCCATGCGCTCGCGCTGCAGGCGCAGCATCATCACCACGTCGGCGCCCTTGAGGCCTTCGGCCATCGAGCGGGTGACGATGACGCCCATTTTCTCAATGCCACTGGGCAACAGGGTCGACGGTGCAACGACCCGCACCTGCGCGCCGAGCGCGTTGAGCAGCATGATGTTGGAGCGAGCCACGCGCGAGTGCAGGATGTCGCCGCAGATCGCCACGATCAGCTTCGACAGCGGACCCTTGGCGCGGCGGATGGTCAGCGCATCGAGCAGAGCCTGTGTCGGGTGTTCATGCGCGCCGTCGCCGGCATTGACCACCGAGCAGCCGACCTTCTGCGCCAGAAGGGCGGCAGCGCCCGCTGACTGGTGGCGGATGATCAAGATATCGGGCCGCATGGCATTCAGCGTCATCGCCGTGTCGATGAGCGTTTCGCCCTTCTTCACCGATGAACTCGCCACCGACATGTTCATGACATCGGCGCCGAGCCGCTTTCCGGCGAGCTCGAACGACGATTGCGTGCGCGTCGAAGCTTCATAGAAGAGGTTGATCTGGGTGCGGCCGCGCAGCGTCGAAGTTTTCTTCTCGGACTGCCGTGAAATCGCGACAGCGCGGTCCGCCCGGTCGAGCAGAAGCTCGATGTCGGCGGGGGAAAGATCGCGGATGCCCAGAAGATGGCGGTGAGGGTAGAGTGGCAGGGACGAAGCGTCGGTCATCTCAAGGCGTTGCTATAGGGTGGAGATTTTGCGGCTGCAAGCGGCAGCTTTGGATTGGAGCTGTTCTCCCCGGTATTTTCATCGTGCGCCTTGTATGGCTTGGGCTATATCTAGCCGATGGCCTCGGATTCGTGGTTTTCTGACGATAGGGACCTTTCTCCCGATAAAAGGATTGGGCGTGACCGACGACGTGACGAACCAGCCGCCGCCGCTGACGGGCGGCAACGCCTGGCGGGGCGATCCGTTGCTGATCCAGCTTGCGGAGCGCTTTTCCGATCCGGTGCGCAAGGACCTCGACGGGCTCGGCCGTTTCGTGCTGACGCAGGAGGCGCAGGAGTTAGCCCGTCTCGCCAATGCCGAGACGCCGAAGCTCAGGACGCATGACCGCCAGGGGCGGCGCATCGATGTGGTCGAGTTCCATCCCGCCTATCATGCCCTGATGCGCCGCTCGGTGGCCAATGGGCTGCATTCCTCGGTTTGGGAAAACGGCGACGCCGAGATTGGCCGCCGCCACCAGGTCCGCGCTGCCCGTTTCTATCTGACAGCGGAGCTCGAGACCGGGCATCTGTGCCCGATCACCATGACCAATGCTTCCCTGGCGGCGTTGATGGCCAGCCCAAAACTGTTTCGCGAATGGGCGCCGCGGGTGACGACGCGCAAATACGACCAGGGCCAGAAGCCACCGGTCGAAAAGACCGGGCTGACGCTCGGCATGGGCATGACCGAGAAGCAGGGCGGCACGGATGTGCGCGCCAATGTGACAAGGGCGGAACGCGTCGGTAGCGGGTTCTATCGCCTGACGGGGCACAAATGGTTCATTTCGGCGCCGATGTCGGATGCGTTCCTGGTGCTCGCACAGGCGCCGGAGGGGCTGTCTTGCTTCCTCGTGCCGCGCGTTCTCGGCGACGGCTCGGGCAACGGTTTCCGTTTCCAGCGGCTGAAGGACAAGCTCGGCAACCGCTCGAACGCCTCTTCCGAGGTGGAATTCGTCAACGCCATCGGCGAGATGGTCGGCGAACCGGGTGCGGGCGTGAAGACGATCATGGACATGGTGACCTTGACCCGGCTCGACTGTGCGGTCGCATCTTCGGCGATCATGCGTGCAGGTCTTGCCGAAGCCGTTCATCATGCCCGCCATCGACAGGTGTTCGGCGCCAATCTGATCGAGCAGCCGCTGATGCAGCGGGTGCTGGCCGACATGGCGCTCGATGTCGCCGCCGCCACCGCGCTGTCGTTCCGGCTGGCGCGGTCCTTCGACGAGGCGGCGAGCGATCGCGGCGAAGCCGCATTCGCCCGCGCCATGACGCCGGTCGTCAAATACTGGGTGTGCAAGATCGCGCCGCCTTTGCTCTACGAGGCGATGGAGTGCCTCGGCGGCAACGGCTATGTCGAGGAGGCGCCGCTCGCCCGCTACTATCGCGAGGCCCCGGTCAATGCGATCTGGGAAGGGTCCGGCAATGTCATGGCGCTCGACGTGCTGCGCGTGCTCGGGCGCGCGCCCGGCCTGTTCGAGGATGTGCTGGCCGGTATCGACCGTGACCTCGGCGCCGGCGGGCGTGGCACGATCGGCGTGCTGAAGGCGGCGATGCAGGTTGCCGCGACCGACGACGGCTCGGCCCGGCTGCTTACCGAACAGCTGGCGCTATCGGCGGCGGCGGCGGAATTGCGTCGGCTGGGGGCAGGGCGAATCGCCGACGCGTTCGTCGAGACGCGGCTCGCCGGCCAGTGGCGCAACACTTATGGCATGCTCGATTCGCGTCATGACGCGCGCATGATCATCGACACGCTCTATCCGCCTGTGAATTGAGTTTTCAAGATCGCAAAAAAGTGGCGCCATCGATCATTTTGAGGCGTCGGCGAGCCCCCACACGCGCGTCACTAATCGCCGTTAACCTTAACAAATGGTTTCCGTTGCGGTGACGAGCGGCAAAGCCCACTGTCGCGGCGAGAGCAAGGAATGGTTCAAATTGGCCAAATCCCTGCTTTGCGAAGCAGGAATGGCGATGCGACATGTACTGACCTCTTTTCTGGCCTTGCACTGGGCGATCGTTTTCGCCCTGCTTGCGTTCATATGCATCGACGGAAACCGTGGTGTTGCTGCAGCGCTGGGTGTGTTGGGTGCCACCATCGAGGGCACTCGCTTCATCGACCTCGACAACGCCATAGTCGTGGCCCCGCTCGCCACCGCCTTGCTGGTCGTCGCTGTGCTGTTCTTCTGGGCCTTTGTCGAAACCCTGATCAATGACGCGACCAGCCAGGGTGTCGACAGCGTCGCCCGCATCGCTTTCATCTCCGCGTCCGGCGTGTTGTCGCTGATCGTCGTCGGCGGCGCCGCGCAAGGCATCAGCGGGCTGTTCATGGTTGTGGCGGTGCAGCTGGCGGCACTTCTGGCATCCTATGTCGCCATGCTTGCCGAGCGACGGTCCGTTGCGGCGGTTGCTCAGGGCGATGGCGAGATCCGCGTCGCCGCGCACGCCATGGCCGAGGCCGCGGCCCACAATTCGCTGCTTTCGCTCATATCGGGCCGGACAGGCCCGAATCTCAGGGGAGGCCGCTGATGCGTTACATCTTCGCATTGTGGGCAGCCCCGATGGCGCTGTTCTGGGGCTGGTTCTACCTGTCGCTCAACGACATGAACTTCGGTTATGTCATGCTGAGCCGGCGGCTGCACGACTTCGTCTTCCAGCTCTATGGCCAGATGCTCGGTATCGATCCGGCGACCATCCCCGGCATGGTGGCAAAGGCCTGTGTCTTCGACGGGTTTCTGCTGATGGCGCTGTGGGCGTTTCGCCGCCGCCGCGAGATCGCCGGCTGGATCAAGCGGCGCTGGGCGGGTCCGGTTCCGTTCGAGCGGATGCGTGGAGCGACTGAAGCCGGTCCAAAACTCCCTGCAGAATAAACGCGGCTGCCGCCGAATCGATCTTGCCGGCGCGTTTGCGGCGCGAGAAATCCATTTCGATCAGCGTCCTTTCGGCCGCTACCGTCGATAGCCTTTCGTCCCAGAGCACGAAAGGCAGGTCGCTCACCTGCGCCATGTTGCGGACGAAGGCGCGCGATTTCTGTGCGCGTGGCCCTTCCGAACCGTCCATGTTGATCGGCAGTCCGATCACCACCGCGCCGGCATTCTCCTTCTGCAGCAGGGCTAGCAGCACGACAGCGTCGAGCGAGAATTTCCTTCGCATGATGACTGGGCGCGGATGGGCAAAGGAGAACCTCTGGTCCGAGACGGCGACGCCGATCGTCTTGTCGCCGAGGTCAAGCCCTGCCAGCGTCTTGCCGCCGGCAAGCCGCGCCGGCAATTCCTCGATCGTGATAATGCCCAATGGCCGTCCTTCGCCCTTCACCGCCATGTGTTCTCTCAGACACACAACGGACACAGTAACCCTTTGATCTCAGGGCTATCGGCGTTCTATCCTTTGGCAAGGCAAAAATCGAGGAAAGCATTCATGAAATTGACCTGGTACGGCCACTCGGCGTTTCGCATCGAAACCGCTGACGCCAAGATCCTCATCGACCCCTATCTGATCGGCAATCCGTCCTGGACGGGCGGCTGGGAAGGGCCGGCCGAGGGCATCACGCATGTGCTGCTGACGCACGGTCACAGCGACCACATCAGCGGCGCGCTGGAAGTGCTGGGCAAAAGCGGCGCCCAGTTGGTCGCCAATTTCGAAATCTGCATGTACCTGGTGGGCAAGGGCGCCAGCGACAAGAAGATCAACCCGGGCAACATCGGCGGCACCGTCGATTGCGGCGGTTTCACCACCACCTTTGTCCAGGCGCTGCACTCCTCATCGTTCCCGGGCGATGGCGGCCAGAACACCTATCTCGGCAATCCGGGCGGCCTCGTCCTGCATTTCCCGGAAGACCGGACGCTCTATCACATGGGCGACACCGACATCTTTTCCGACATGGCGCTGATCAACGAGTTGCATGAACCGAAGATCGGCATCGTGCCGATCGGCGACCGCTTCACCATGGGCGGTGCGGTGGCCGCGCTCGCCTGCCGCCGCTTCTTCAAATTCGAAACCGTGGTTCCCTGTCACTTCGGCACGTTTCCGATGATCGATCCGACCGCCGATAAGTTCGAGGCGGGCCTGGAAGGATCCGGCGTGAAGGTGGCATTGCCGAAGATCGGTGAGACGATTACGATTTAGACGCAGCCAAAGCGGAATGAAACCATGGCCTTGAGGCAGTCTCTTTGCGTGTCCATGTTGGTCGCGGCGTCACCCGCGCTCGCCGCCGACGATTTCATCGAAGGCGTCTACCTCCAATCCGAGGAGCTTTGCACACAGGCCAGGAAGGCTACGCTGCAGACGCTGATCGACGCTGGCAACATCGTGCTTTCGGCGCATGGCCTGCAAGGTGTCGAATACAATTGCGAGTTCGTACAGATCAGCAAGGCGACAGCCTCGCCAAGCTGGGCGGTGACGGCCATCTGCCAGGAACCGGGTTATGTGTTTCCCGACGTCCTTTCAGTGACCCAGATGAGCTCGACGCAGATCGATCTCGTCTCGGTCCGGCCGGCCGATGACGAAAGCGAGGCGAACGGCAACAGCGGCAGCTACTATCTGTGCGAGGGCGTTGCCCTGCCATAGACAGGATCTAAACGGTAGACCGATGACAGAAGAGCTGGGCCGACGCCTGGTGCTCTCGCACGATGCATGTTGCGCCGCGCGCGCGGCGCCGCTATAGCCCGAACTGGTTTTCCCCGAGGCAAAACATGTCCGTTGACGTCAAGACAGTGAAGCGCGTCGCGCGTCTCGCCCGCATTGCGGTGAGCGAAGAAGATGCCGAACGCATGACTGGCGAGCTGAACGCCATCCTCGGCTTCGTCGAGCAGTTGAACGAGGTCGACGTTTCCGGGGTCGAGCCAATGACCTCGGTGACGCCTATGGACATGAAGAAGCGCCAAGACGTCGTCACCGACGGCAACAAGGCCGCCGATATCGTAGCCAACGCACCGGCGACCGAAGAGAATTTCTTCCTCGTGCCGAAGGTCGTGGAGTAGCGCGCCGATGGCTATCGAGATCGCCGTTGAAACGCCGCTGCAGGAGGACGTGCGCGGTCTGGTCAACGAGCTCAACCAAACGCTGCTCGAACTGACGCCGCCGGAGCACTGCTACCACCTGACGGTTGAGCAGATGGCCGGTGAGGATACGACCGTTTTCATCGCCCGCGACAACGGCCTGGCCATCGGTTGCGGCGCGCTGAAGCGTCATGACGGCGCCATCGGCGAGGTCAAGCGCATGTACACGCGGCCCTCGCATCGCGGACGCAAGATCGGCGCAGGGATCGTCGAGCGGGTCGAGGCGCTGGCGCGCAAGGAGGGGCTGAAACGCCTGGTGCTGGAGACGGGCGATCGTCATCCAGCCGCGTGGACCGTCTACGAACGCGCCGGGTTTTCGCGCTGCGGCCCGGTGCTGGATTATCCCGATTCCGAGTGGTCGGTGTTTTACGAAAAGAGCCTTTGATGAGCGACCTGACCCAGCTGACGATTTCACAGGCCCGCACCAAGTTGCGCGGCAAGGAAATCACCGCGACCGAAATCACCGAGGCCTATCTTGCGGCCATCGATCGCGCCAATCCGGTGCTCAATGCCTATGTGGCGGTGACCGGCGACAAAGCGCGCGACATGGCGAAGGCGTCCGACGCCAAACTGGCGAAGGGCGAGGGCGGTGCGTTGGAAGGCATCCCGCTCGGCATCAAGGACCTGTTCGGCACCGAAGGCGTCCATACCCAGGCCTGCAGCCATGTGCTCGACGGGTTCAAGCCGCGCTACGAATCGACCGTTACCACCAATCTATGGACCGACGGCGCGGTCATGCTGGGCAAGCTCAACATGGACGAGTTCGCCATGGGATCGTCCAACGAGACCTCCTACTACGGCCCGGTCATCAACCCGTGGCGGCGCTCGCGCCTCGACACGGTGGTGATGCCGACCACGCATCAGGGCGACGGCGGCTTCGTATCGGCTGGCGGCACCAGGACCGAGCGCAGCCTGGACAATGCGCAGCTGGTGCCAGGTGGTTCTTCCGGCGGTTCGGCAACCGCGGTCTCGGCCTTCCTGTGCGCCGGCGCGACGGCGACGGATACGGGCGGCTCGATTCGCCAGCCGGCGGCCTTCACCGGGACTGTCGGCATCAAGCCGACCTATGGCCGCTGCTCGCGCTGGGGCATCGTCGCCTTTGCGTCGTCGCTCGACCAGGCCGGACCGATCGCCCGCGATGTGCGCGATGCCGCGATCCTGCTGAAGTCGATGGCCTCTGTCGACCCGAAGGACACGACCTCGGTCGACCGGCCGGTGCCGGACTATGAGGCGGCGATCGGCAAGCCGATCAAGGGCATGAAGGTCGGCATCCCCAAGGAGTACCGCGTCGACGGCATGCCCGACGAGATCGAGGCGCTGTGGCAGAAGGGCATTGCCTGGCTGAAGGACGCTGGCGCCGAGATCGTCGACATTTCCCTACCGCACACCAAATACGCGCTGCCGGCCTATTATATCGTTGCGCCAGCCGAGGCGTCATCCAACCTCGCGCGCTACGACGGCGTCCGCTACGGGCTGCGCGTGCCGGGCAAGGACATCGTCGATATGTATGAGAAGACCCGCGCCGCCGGTTTCGGCCGCGAGGTCAAGCGCCGCATCATGATCGGCACCTATGTGCTGTCGGCGGGCTATTACGACGCCTACTATCTGCAGGCGCAGAAGGTGCGCAATCTGATCAAGCGCGACTTCGAGAATGTCTTCGCCGCCGGCGTCGATGTCATCCTGACCCCGGCTACACCATCCGCCGCCTTCGGCATCGCCGATGAGGACATGGCGGCCGATCCGGTCAAGATGTATCTGAACGACATCTTCACCGTCACCGTGAACATGGCCGGCCTGCCGGGCATCGCCGTGCCGGCGGGTCTGGACGCCAAGGGCCTGCCGCTTGGCCTGCAACTGATCGGCCGGCCGTTCGATGAGGAAACCCTGTTCCAGACCGCCGCCGTCATCGAGCAGGCGGCCGGCACATTCCAGCCGGAGAAGTGGTGGTAAGGATGTCGCTCGTCCAACGGGGTTGAGCGATGTTCTTCTATCTTTCCAAAGTCTTCTGGTTCTTCATCCAGCCTCTCAACCTGACGATCTTCCTTCTGCTGGCGGGATTGGTTGCCGCAATGATCGGCCGCCGGCGGCTTGCCGTCACCGGCAGCGTGCTGGCGTTTCTGATCCTTGGGCTGTCGGCCTGGACGTCGCTTGGTGCGATGATGCTCAACCCGCTGGAGGAGCGTTTCGCGCGCCCGCCACTGCCGGAAAAGGTCGACGGCATCGTCGTGCTCGGCGGCGGCTTCGAAGGTGCCATCAACCTGGTGCGCGGCGGCTATGAATTGAACAGCGGCGGCGACCGGATGGTCGAGACCGCGATTCTCGCCCGGCGCTTTCCAACCGCGAGGGTGGTCGTCTCCGGCGGCACTGGCGAACTGTTCCTCGAAGGCGAGGGCGACGCAGCCACGGCACCCCGATTGCTCACTGCACTTGGTGTGACGGCCGATCGCCTGATCCTCGAGAACAAGTCCCGCAACACCTATGAGAATGCCGTCTTCACCAAGGAGCTGGTAACACCGAAGCCCGGCGAGAGCTGGCTGCTGGTGACCTCGGCCTTCCATATGCCGCGCGCCAAGGCGCTGTTCGACAAGGCCGGTTTTGCAACCATTCCCTGGCCGGTCGACTACCGCACCACGGGGCGGGAAGGCATCAGCCTGTTCCGCGACAATCCGGCCGATTCGCTGCAGGTCACCACAATGGCCATCCGTGAATGGATCGGGCTCTTCGCCTACTGGATATCGGGCCGGATCGATCAGCCTTTTCCCGCCCCCGGCGGCTGACCGATCACCGCGTGTCTGGCCGCTGAGAAGAACTGGCGCCGCACCAGCACGGCCAGGAGCAACAGCGTCGACAAAACGAACACCGTGGGATCGACGAACCAGCCGAGATAGCCGATCGAGAAGAACACGCCGCGCAGGCCGGAATTGAAATGCTTTCCGGCCAGCATGTTCATTTGCGTAGCACGCCAGACCGCTGTTTCGGTGACCGGGTTGCGTGACGCTTCACCATGCAGGATCGGCACGGCGCCGATCAGGATCGTGCAATAGTTGAACAGCCGGTACGCCCAGCCGAATTTGAAGAACGAAAACGCCAGGATCAGGACCAGTCCGAACACCTTTATCTGAAAGGCCGCGCGCGACGGGGCGTCGCCCAGGGGCAGGTCGCTCAGCACCTCAAGTACCCGATCGGATGCGCCGAGCAAGGCAAAGCAACCGCCGATCGCGATCAATGAGCTGGAGGCGAAGAAGGCGGTTCCCTGTTGCAACCCGCTCATGATGGCGGTGTCGACGATGCGGATCTCACGTTCGGCCATGGTGCGCATCCAGGCTTGTCGCTGCGTGTTCATCGCCGTTGTCAGCGACACGCGGCTGACCAGCTTGCCGTCGGAGGCAAGCGTGTGCAGCAGCCACGCGACGAGGAAGAAAGTCAGCGCCGCGAGATCGGCTGTCGAAAGATCGAGGGAATCGCCCATAGTCCGAATTTATCACATTCAGTGCGATCGCTTCGATGCCCGCCAGAGAGCGATCGAACCAATGTCGCTGCCGGAGCAAACAAGGTCGGCAGGCGATGCGCCGCGATTTCCAAAAGAGCGGAAACATCCTGGGAATTCCTATATGTAGTCCTTGACGTGACTCCAGGAGACAGCGCCGCGTGTTCCTTTCGGTTTTCGACCTGTTCAAGATCGGCATAGGCCCCTCGAGTTCGCACACGATGGGTCCTATGACCGCCGCGGCGCGGTTTCTCGACGAGGTCGCGGGAACTGATTGGCCGCGTCCGGCGGGCGTCAAGGTCGACCGTCTCGCCGCCAGCCTGCATGGCTCGCTCGCCTACACAGGCATCGGCCACGGCAGTGATCGCGCGGTCGTGCTCGGCCTTGCCGGGTTGACGCCGCAGACAGTCGATCCCGATCAGGCTGATGGCATTGCCAGCCGCATCACCGCGGAAAAGCGCATTTCGCCGCCCGGCCATCCGTCCTATCGTTTCGACCCGGCCACCGATCTGGTGCTGGACCGCAAGACGCCGCTCACCGGCCACGCCAACGGGATGGCGTTCTATGCTTATGATGCGGGCGACCGCCTGCTGCTCAAACGCATCTACTATTCGATCGGCGGCGGCTTCGTGGTTTCGGAAGAAGAGCTGCAGCGGATGAAGGCCAAAGGGTCGGTGACGACCGAAGGCAAGAAGGTGCCGTATCCCTTCAAGAATGCGGTCGAGATGCTGGCGATGGCCGGCAAAAGCGGCCTTTCCATCGCCGACATGAAGCGGATCAACGAAGAGACGCAGATGTCGCGCGAAAAGCTCGACGCCGGCCTCGACGGCATCTGGAGCGCCATGAAGGGCTGCATCGACCGTGGCCTTTCGCAGGACGGCATCATGCCGGGCGGACTGAAGGTGCGCCGGCGCGCGCGGATGCTGCATGACAAGCTGCAGGAGCAGTGGCAGCAGAACAGACCCAATCCCTTGCTCGCCAATGACTGGCTGTCGATTTACGCCATGGCGGTAAACGAGGAGAATGCCGCCGGCGGCCGCGTCGTCACCGCGCCGACCAATGGTGCGGCCGGCACCCTGCCGGCGGTGCTGCGCTACTGGCTGCATTTCCATCCCGAGGCCGATCAGCCGAGCATCCGCGACTTCCTGCTGACGGCTGCCGCCGTTGGCGGCATCATCAAGACCAATGCCTCGATCTCCGGCGCAGAGGTCGGCTGCCAGGGCGAGGTCGGGTCGGCATCCGCGATGGCCGCGGCTGGCTTGTGCGCCGTCATGGGCGGCACGCCAGAACAGGTCGAAAATGCCGCCGAGATCGCGCTCGAACATCATCTCGGCATGACCTGCGATCCGGTCGGCGGGTTGGTCCAGGTGCCTTGCATCGAGCGCAATGCGCTGGGCGCGGTCAAGGCGGTGACGGCTGCGTCACTGGCGATCAAGGGCGACGGCATCCATTTCGTGCCGCTCGACGCGGCGATCGAAACGATGCGCCAGACCGGCCTCGACATGAACGAGAAGTACAAGGAAACCAGCCTTGGCGGGCTCGCCGTCAATGTCGTGGAGTGCTGAGAGGCCGTCTGGAAACCCACTCCGGCGGCCATCTGGCGGCGTTCTCTGCGCTTCCAGTGCTCACGGACCCAAATGTCCGCTGCGCTCCGGTTCTCGAAAACGCCACCATATGACTAGCCAGAGCGAATTTCGAAACGGCCTCTGGGCACCACAGGCTTGGTCTCTGGGTGCTGGCACTGTGGAGAAGTCGATCAGGCCGTTGACGCATCCGCGCGCCGGACTAAACCTTAGGCGATGTTTCTCAATCTCTTAAAACTCTGTGTCGGCTGCGACAGCGTCGAGGATCTCGAAGAGTGGATCGCCTTTCGCCTCGACGAGCGGCGGCGCGCCGGTGAGCCGGTCGAGCAGTATCACACGACGCGAATGGTGCCGACGCGCGGCGCCGAGATCACCGACGGCGGTTCGCTCTACTGGGTGATCAAGGGCAATGTGCAGTGCCGGCAGTTGATCACCGAGATCCGGCCGTTCACCGACAGCGAAGGCATCGGCCGCTGTCATCTCATTCTCGATCCGCAAGTCGTGCGCACCGACTGGCAGCCGCGCCGGGCCTTCCAGGGCTGGCGCTATCTGAAACCGTCGGACGCGCCGGCCGATCTCGGCAAGGGCAAGGTCGGGCTGATCGAGATGCCGCCGAAGCTCAGGCGCGAGCTTGCCGATCTCGGCCTGCTGTAAGCCATCGCACTCTCAAGGGGTTGTCTGCTTCAATTGCGGCTGGTTTGCTGGCCCTCAAACTTGCGTCGCACTGGACTTGCAAGCGGCGCGACAACGCCACATCTTGTTTTCATGAGCGACAAAAAGCAGCCTGTGCCCACAAGGGCCAATCCTGCGCCGGTCAAACCTCAATCCAACGCCGGCGAGATCGAAGCGTTTCTTCGGCAGGCAAGGACGCTGGCTGCGTCGGCGATGGGGTCAGGCAGGCTGATCCTTTCGCTCGACGCGACGATGAGCCGCCAGCCGACCTGGGATCTGGCTTGTGAGCTGCAGGGCCAGATGTTCGATGCCGTCGGCAAGGCCGGAACCCTCAGCGTCCAACTGGTCTATTTTCGCGGCCTGGGCGAGTGCCGTTCGTCCGCTTTCGTGGCCGACACCAATGCCTTGAAGCAACTGATGACGCGAATCGAATGCCGCAGCGGCAACACCCAGATCGGCAAGGTGCTGGCGCATGCGCTGAAACAGACGGCCACGGCCAAGGTCAATGCGCTGGTCTATATCGGCGATGCGATGGAGGAGAACATCGACGATCTGGCTGGAAAGGCCGGCAGCCTCGGCCTGCATGGCGTTCCTGTCTTCGTCTTCCAGGAAGGTCATGATTCCGGCGCAGAAAAGGCGTTTAAGGAAATCGCGCGGTTGTCCAAAGGGGCGTGGTTCCGATTTGATCGGCGGGCTGCCGCGACCCTGGCAGGACTGCTTTCGGCGGTTGCGGTGTTTGCAACCGGTGGGTTGAAGGCGCTGGAAGCCAGGGGCAGGCCGGAAGACCGGCTTATGATTGAGCATCTACGGGGCGGCGGGAACTGATGGGCGCAATCATCGCATTGGTGGCACTGCTTTTGGTGCTTCTCGGCGTGGCCACGATCTTCCTTCGCGCCGACCCGGCAAAATTGGCCAGCGGCATGAAGACACTTGGGCCGGTCCTCCTAGGGCTGGTCGGCATCGCTATGGTTGCGGTCGGGCGCGAAGGCATCGGCGGCATAATTCTATCGGCGGCAATCGCCTGGTATGGATCCATGCGGATGAAGCAACCGACGGCAAAGCTCGCGCCGGGCAAGCGTTCGACGGTGCGCACCGCGGCACTCGAAATGGAGCTTGATCACGATACCGGTGGCCTCGAAGGACTGGTCCTGGCTGGCCGCCACGAGGGCAAGATGCTTGGCGCGATGGGGCTGGCAGAGCTGCAGCATCTCTACCGCGAACTCTCCGGCGATCCGGAGAGCCGGCAACTGCTAGAGACGTATCTTGACGGCAGATTTCCCGTCTGGCGCAAAAACGCTGAGACGAACGGTGGCGAAGGGCTGGGTGTTGCGCCAGGTTCGGGCGCCATGACTAAGGAGGAGGCCTACAAGGTCCTTGGTCTTGAAGCGGGGGCCGCCGCGGCGGATGTCCGCAAGGCGCACCGCCGCCTGATGCAGCGCCTGCACCCCGATATCGGCGGCACGTCTTTCCTGGCGGCGCGGATCAATGAAGCCAAGGACGTCTTGCTCTCCAATCACAATTAGTTCTCCTTCGACGCAGAATTTTTCCGGGAGATTGTTTCCACACCGTCCTACTGCTGGACGGCGTAGCACTCGATGTTCTTCTTCTTCAAAGCGGTGCAGGCCTTCCAGGCGGCGGCCTTGGAACCAAAGCCGCCGAAGCGGGCGCGGTAATAGGTGACGCCGTCCTTGTCGAAGGCGACTGTGAAGCCGGAAGCGTCGGCCAGCGCCTTGGGTGCCTGCTTGGTGGTCTTGTCGAGGAAGGCTTGGGCTTCGGACTGCTTGGGCGACGAGGCAACCTGGATGGCCCAGCCCGATGGCACCGACGCGGTGTTGACCGGGTCGACAGTCGGCGTCGGCGCCGGTGTTGGTTCAGCATAGGCCGCCACGACCTGGGCCGTGGCCACCTGCGGCGCCGACATGATGACAGTCTTGACCTTTTTCGCCTTGACGACAGGGGCAGCGTCTTCGGCAGCCTCTTCGCTCGGCTCGCTCTGCGCGGTGCTATCCTCCGCTACAGTGGCGTCTTCGGCAACGGTCGCATCGTCCTTGGTCGCGTCATCTTGCGCCACCACCGGCTTGTCGTCCGGCGTTGGCGCGTCGTGCTTGGGCAGCAGGACCTTGGCAAGGGCAGTGATCGGGTTGCTGCCGCTGGCTTTGGCGACCAGATCGCCGCCACCACGGGTCGATGCGCGCGGCATATAGGTGTTGATCAACGCAGCCATCTGGTTGTCGCGGCTGCCGCCCGACGTGCCACCCATGACGACGCCGACGATACGGCGATTGCCGTCGGAAACCGACGAGACGAGGTTGAAGCCGGAGGCGCGGGTGTAGCCGGTCTTGATGCCGTCGACGCCCTTGATGCGCCCAAGCAGGCGGTTGTGACCATTGATGCGCTGGCGCCCATAGAGAAAGGAGCGCTGCGAGAAATAGCCGTAATACTGGGGGAAATGCTCCCGCAGCGCGATGCCGAGCGTCGCCATGTCGCGCGCGGTGGTGAATTGGCCGGGATTGGGCAGGCCGTTGGCGTTGCGAAACACGGTGCCGTTCATGCCCAGCGCACGCGCCTTGGCGGTCATCATGCGGGCGAAATTGGTTTCATTGCCACCAAGCATTTCGCCGAGCGCGGTCGCCGAGTCGTTCGCCGATTTGGTGACCATCGACAGGATCGCGGTCTCGACCGTGACCGAGCCGCCCGGCTTCACGCCAAGCTTCGTCGGCGGCTCGGCGGCGGCGTTGGCCGAAAACACGACTTGCGAGTTCCTGCTGATCTTGCCCTTCGCCAGCGCCTCGAAGGTCAGATAGAGCGTCATCATCTTGGTGAGCGAGGCCGGATAGCGCCTGCCATCGGCATCCGCCGAATAAAGCACCTTGCCGGTCTTGGCGTCGATGACGATTGCCGCGGACCTCGCCGCCAGCGACGAGGCAACGTCGCCGCAGACGACTGTCATCGCCAGGGCGAAGATCATCATCGTTTTGAGAGGGGAGGTGGATTTGGAAACGATGCCCAACAACGCCTGACGCACTTGTATTTCCCTTGGATTCTTTGTTGCGCTGGAGGCGGCAAAGGGTCCTGCCTCACTTCCAGCCAAAGCTACCGGGGCAGCGTTACCAATCCGTTTATGGTAACCGCCGCGTTCACCATTTTCTTCGGGTTTGAAGCTCTCTTTATTCGATTTTTAGCCATTGACTGCGCAGGCGGTGTCTGGACGCCGGCGAAATGTTGACTTTTGTGCGGCGCACAATATATTAGCGTGCATTGCACAAGAGCGCCCCGAAGAAGGACGCTTCAACCCAAGGGAATGCGTGAAATGACCCAGACCTATGAGGACTTCAGCAAATACGGCAAAGAGTTTGCCGATACCGGATTGAAGAGCTTCGCTTCGCTCTCCAAGGGCGCGCAGGCGATCGCCACCGAAGCTGGCGAATACACCAAGAAGAGCTTCGAAGCAGGCAGCGCCGCCGTCGAGAAGATGTTTTCGGCCAAGTCGCTGGAAAAGGCGATCGAGATCCAGTCCGATTATGCCAAGCAATCGTATGAGGCGTTCGTAGCCGAGGCCACCAAGATTGGCGACCTCTATGCCGAACTCGCCAAGGAAGCCTACAAGCCGTTCGAATCGATCGTTGCCAAGGCAAAGTAATTTCGCCTGACGTGAGCAAGATCCGGCCCTTTGGGTGCGGGACAAAACCCGGTCGCGGAAGCGTGGCCGGGTTTTTTCATGTCAATTTCCGCTGCAAGGCCTCGCGCCCCTTCACGATTGCGAAAATCGGCCAAGTTTGGTCACCTAGCCATATTGTCAGCTAAACAGAAGGGCTTAAAATCGTCCATCGAACACCTACATGTCGAACTCGCATGGGGATTCGAAGAGGCAGGAATACGTGACGATCGATTTGACTGCCACGAGACGCGTGGCGCGGATGCAAAACGGCGGCGGCGACGGCAATGAGGCCGGCCGCGGGACGGCCGTTATCACGCGCACCAAAACCAAGACCAAGAAGCCCAGCCTTTACCGGGTCCTCATCCTCAACGACGACTACACGCCCATGGAGTTCGTGGTTCACGTGCTGGAGCGTTTTTTCCAGAAGGACCGCGAAGCCGCCACACGCATCATGCTTCATGTTCACAATCATGGAGTGGGCGAGTGCGGGGTCTATACATTCGAGGTGGCCGAGACCAAAGTGTCTCAGGTCATGGATTTCGCCCGACAGAATCAGCATCCGCTGCAATGCGTGATGGAGAAGAAGTGAGGTAACATGCCGGCTTTCTCCCAAGGCCTGGAAAAGGCGCTTCACCAGGCGCTGACGCTCGCCAATGAGCGGCACCATGAATATGCAACCCTTGAACATTTGCTGCTCGCGCTCATCGACGACACCGAGGCGGCCGCCGTCATGCGCGCCTGCAATGTCGATCTCGACGAGCTGAAGCACACGGTTCTCACCTATATCGACACCGAGCTCGACAATCTTGTCACCGGCTACGACGAGGATTCCAAGCCGACCGCCGGTTTCCAGCGCGTCATCCAGCGCGCGGTCATCCACGTGCAGTCGTCCGGCCGCGAGGAAGTGTCGGGCGCCAACGTGCTCGTCGCCATCTTCGCCGAGCGCGAGAGCCATGCCGCTTATTTCCTGCAGGAACAGCAGATGACCCGCTACGACGCGGTCAACTACATCTCGCACGGCATCGCCAAGCGTCCGGGTGCGTCGGAAACGCGTTCGCCGCGCGGCGCCGATGACGAGCAGGGCGGCCAGAACGGCGCCGAGCCGCAAGAGGAAGGCGGCAAGAAGAAGCAGCAGCAGGACGCGCTGACCGCTTATTGCGTCAACCTCAACAACAAGGCCAAGGCCGGCAAGATCGATCCGCTGATCGGCCGCGAGTCCGAGATCAACCGCACCATCCAGGTGCTGTGCCGCCGCTCCAAGAACAATCCGCTCTATGTCGGTGATCCCGGCGTCGGCAAGACGGCGATCGCCGAAGGCCTCGCCAAGCGCATCGTCGAGGGCGACGTTCCCGAAGTGCTGCACAATGCCACGATCTTCGCGCTCGACATGGGCACGCTGCTCGCCGGCACGCGCTATCGCGGCGATTTCGAGGAGCGGCTGAAGCAGGTCGTCAAGGAACTCGAGGACTATCCCGGCGCGGTCCTGTTCATCGACGAGATCCACACGGTGATCGGGGCAGGGGCCACATCAGGCGGCGCCATGGACGCGTCAAACCTGTTGAAGCCGGCCTTGTCGTCGGGTGCGATCCGTTGCATCGGCTCGACGACCTACAAGGAATTCCGCCAGTTCTTCGAGAAGGACCGTGCCCTGGTGCGGCGCTTCCAGAAGATCGACGTCAACGAGCCGACCATCGAGGACGCCATCGAGATCATGAAGGGCCTCAAGCCCTACTATGAGGAGTTCCACAAGGTGAAGTTCACCAACGAGGCGATCAAGGCCTCGGTGGAGCTGTCGGCGCGCTACATCAACGACCGCAAGCTGCCGGACAAGGCGATCGACGTGATCGACGAGACCGGCGCCTCGCAGATGCTGGTGCCGGAAGCCAAGCGCAAGAAGACGATCGGCATCAAGGAGATCGAAGCGACGATCGCCACCATGGCCCGCATCCCGCCGAAGACGGTTTCGGCCGACGACGAGAAGGTGCTGCAGGGTCTCGATATCGAGCTGAAGCGCGTCGTCTATGGCCAGGATACCGCGATCACCGCGCTGACCTCGGCGATCAAGCTGGCGCGTGCCGGCCTGCGCGAACCGGAGAAGCCGATCGGCTCCTACCTGTTCTCCGGCCCGACCGGCGTCGGTAAGACCGAAGTCGCCAAGCAATTGGCTGCATCGCTCGGTGTCGAGCTGATCCGCTTCGACATGTCGGAATATATGGAACGCCACACCGTATCGCGGCTGATCGGCGCGCCTCCCGGCTATGTCGGCTTCGACCAGGGCGGTCTGCTGACAGACGGCGTCGACCAGCATCCGCACTGCGTGCTGTTGCTGGACGAAGTCGAGAAGGCGCATCCGGACCTGTTCAACATCCTGTTGCAGGTGATGGACCACGGCAAGCTGACGGACCATAACGGCAAGCAGATCGACTTCCGCAATGTGATCCTGATCATGACCACCAATGCGGGCGCGTCGGATGCACAGCGTG
The DNA here is from genome assembly GCF_056404355.1 of Mesorhizobium sp. P2_D5. Taxonomy (NCBI): domain Bacteria; kingdom Pseudomonadati; phylum Pseudomonadota; class Alphaproteobacteria; order Hyphomicrobiales; family Phyllobacteriaceae; genus Mesorhizobium; species Mesorhizobium sp. P2_D5. The sequence continues at coordinate 282,238 of NZ_JBFUEE010000004.1, read as the reverse complement.
CGGCGATCGGCTTCGGTTCGACCAAGCGCGAAGGCGACGACGTCGAGGCGATCAACCGGCTGTTCACGCCCGAATTCCGCAACCGTCTCGATGCGATCATCCCGTTCGGCTCGCTGCCGGTGCCGGTCATCCATCAGGTGGTGCAGAAGTTCGTCATGCAGCTCGAGGCCCAGCTTTCCGAGCGCGGCGTCACCTTCGACCTGTCGCCCGATGCCATCGCCTGGCTCGCCGACAAGGGTTATGATGAGCGCATGGGCGCGCGGCCGCTCGGCCGTGTCATCCAGGAGCACATCAAGAAGCCGTTGGCTGACGAGGTGCTGTTCGGCAAGCTCAAGAAGGGCGGCACGGTGCGCGTCACTGTCGAGAAGAAGGAAACCGGCGAGACCGGCCTGAAGCTCGAATCGCTCGCCGACGAGGCGCCGGTGAAGCCGAAGAAGGAAGAGCCGGAAGAAACGCCGAAGCCCACAAAGGCCGTCGCGAAAAAGCCCGCGGCCAAGAAGCTGGTGGCGCCGAAGCCCGAAGCCAAGGGCAAGGACGGCGGCAAGCGCAGCCTCGTGCCGCAATTGCCCAGAAAGAACTGACCCTGACAAAAGTCGAGAAAGCCCCGGAGACGGGGCTTTTTTCATTGGAGCAATGAGGGACGCATGGCCGGGCAGATCGTCATCCTGAACGGTGCGCCGCGATCGGGAAAATCAAGTATCGTCCAGGCCATCCAGGAGAATCTTGATGGTGTCTGGATCAATCTCGGTGTCGACGTTTACGAACAGGCCACGCCACCACGCTATCGGCCTGGAATAGGCTTGCGGCCGGGCGGCGAGCGTCCGGACCTTGAAGGCCTCGTGGCCGATTTCTACGCCGCGCTCTACGAATCGATCGCCGCCCATAGCCGGCTGGGGCTGAACGTCGTGGCGGATGTCGGCCACCACGATGCCTATTCAAAACCCCTGGATTGCCTTACCGATTGCGCGCGCCGTGTCGCCGGCCTGCCGGTGCTGTTAGTCGGCGTCCGCTGTCCGATTGCAATCATCATGCAAAGGCGTTCCGCCAGTGCGCCGGACAAGGGATACGTGACCGGCTCGCCCGGCGATCCCGTGCCGATACCCGTGCGTCTGTGGCAGAAGGAGGTGCACCGGCCAGGCGTGTACGACCTGGACGTCGACACCTCCCTGCTGAGCCCCACGCAATGTGCCGATGCGATCCGCCGGCGGCTGGAGCAAGGGATCGTTCGGCCGAGCGCGATCGAGCAACTGGCTCAAACCACCGCCAGGTAAAATTGCTTCGTCGCAAGGCGCCGTGCGGCGTCAGCTTCGCAGCGCCGCTCGTATCTTTTCGGCGCTCTCGGCCAGCACTTCCGGCTTCTCCATCCCGCCCGTGTGCGGCTTCAGGGGAATGCCGTCAAAGCGTGGGATGACATGCACATGCAGATGATAGACGGTCTGGCCCGAGGCTGGTTCGTTGAACTGCATGACGGTGACGCCGTCGGCGCCAAACCCTTGTTTGACGGCCCGCGCCACTTTCTGGACGACCGTGAAAAGCGGTCCGAACGTTGACGGATCGGCGTCGAGCAGGTTGCGCGACGGCGCCTTCGGCACCACCAGCGTATGGCCCGGCCCCTGCGGCATCACATCCATGAAGGCGACGACCGCTTCGTCCTCGTAGACGCGGTGCGAGGGAATTTCACCGCGCAGGATCTTTGCGAAGATGTTGTCGGTGTCATAGGCGGCCTCAGCCATGGCGAACGCTCCGGATTGTGCCTTTCGTGTAGCGAAGCCGTCGAAAGTCGGCAAGACGATCGGGTAAAGTCGCCCCGCCGATCGGGGCAGACCGGTCGCTACTCCTCGAGATTCCTGCGGAATGGGGTGTGCTCTTCCAGATATTCGCTCATCCGCTCCACCTCATGCCGTTCGCGCCTGAGATAGTCGGCAACGGCGTTGCGCAGGCCGGGGTGCGCTATGTAGTGCGCGGAATGCATGGTCACCGGGCGGTAGCCGCGCGCCAGCTTGTGCTCTCCTTGAGCGCCGGCCTCGACAACCCTGAGCTTGCGCTCGATGGCGAAGTCGATCGCCTGATGGTAGCAGACCTCGAAATGCAGGAAGGGATGGTCCTCGATGCAGCCCCAGTTGCGGCCGTAGAGTGCGTCGGAGCCGATGAAATTGATGGCGCCGGCAATGTAGCGCCCGTTGCGCTTGGCCATTACCAGCAGGATGTCGTCGGCCATGCGTTCGCCGATCAGCGAGAAAAACTGGCGGCTGAGATAGGGCCGGCCCCATTTGCGGCTGCCGGTGTCCATGTAGAAGGCGAAGAAGTCGTCCCAGGCCTTTTCGGTGAGATCCTTGCCGGTCAGCCATTCGATCGAGATGCCGTTGGCCAGCGCCTCGCGCCTCTCCTTTTTCATCGCCTTGCGCTTGCGCGAGGCAAGGGTGGCGAGGAAGTCGTCATAGGTTGAAAAGCCTTCGTTGAAGAAATGGAACTGCTGGTCGGTGCGATGCAGGAACCCTGCCGCTTCCAGCACCTCGACGTCGCTTTCCTGGGCGAAGGTCACATGCGCTGAAGAGACGCCAAGTTTTTGCGTGACCGCCTTCAGGCCCGCTGCCAGTCCCGCTTTGACGGCGCCGACATCCTCGCCCTTGGTGACCAGCAGACGAGGGCCGGTGACCGGTGTGAACGGCACCGCGCATTGCAGTTTTGGATAGTAGCGGCCGCCGGCGCGTTCGAAGGCATCCGACCAGCCATGATCGAACACATATTCGCCCTGGCTGTGCGATTTGAGATAGCACGGGACCGCCCCGAGCAGCTTGCCCTGCGCGGTCTCCAATCGCAAATGATGACCTTGCCATCCTGTGCGCCGCACGGCGCAGCCTGAGTCTTCAAGTGCACTCAGAAAAGCGAATGAAACGAGCGGGTTGTAGCCGTTTTCTGCGTTGCCTCGCGTGGTTCCGACGAGGCTGTTCCACTCGTCCGGGGTGAAAGCGCCGATGCCAGCGGCGATGCGGATCAAATAGTCCGCATTCGCCATCTGGTCATCGCCATCGTCGCCTTGATCCATGGGGCTTATTTAAGCTCCGTCCGGCCGGGTACAAGTCACGTTTCAGACACCGACTTCAGGCTACTTTGACCAGGTCGGGTTCGAACCCCTCGAACGTCATCTGGTCGGCATATCTATAGGTCAGGTCGACCGCCGGCTGGTCATGCACCGTCCAGGTGATGACCGGCATCTTCAGCTTCTCGCGGACGAAACTGACGAACCGGTTGGGCAGGTCGCCGGCGGCATAGGAGGTGAAGTCGATCTCATGCGCCAGCATGGCGAAATGCGCCTCGATCAGCTTGACGTCCTTGCCGTAGGCGGTCAGTCCGGCCGGAATGCCCGGCGCGTGTTTCGGAAAATCGCGGATCAGCCAGTGGTCGAACGACATGATCGCCGACTTGCCCTTGTAGCGCTTGAGCATCTTGCCGACGATCGCCACGAGACCCTCGTCGCGGCCCGGGGTGCCTTTCAGCTCAACGACCATCGGCACCCGGCCATCGACCAGGTCGAGCGCTTCCTGCAGCGTCGGTACATGATCCGACGTGCCGCCGACCTTGAGCGCCGTGAGCTCCGCCGCGGTACGCTGCCAGACGAACCCGTCCTGACCGGTCAGCCTCTGCAGATCGTCGTCATGAATGATGACGGGAACGCCGTCCAGCGACAGGTGCACGTCGCATTCGATGGCGTAGCCGCGCTCGGCCGCCGCGGCGAAGGCGGAAAGCGTGTTTTCCCAGCGCGTCTTGTTCATGTCGTGGAACCCGCGATGGGCGACAGGCCGGGCGGTCAGCCAGGATAGGTCGGTCATGGTCGTCTCCTGGCTCACTCGACTTCGAAGATCGCTTCGATTTCGACTGCGGCATTAAGTGGCAGCGAGGTGGTGCCGACAGCGGAGCGGGCATGCTTGCCGCGCTCGCCAAGTGCCGCAACCAGGAAATCGGAGCCACCGTTGGCAACCAGATGCTGTTCGACAAAATCCGGCGTCGAGGCGACGAAGACCGTGATCTTCACCAGGCGGCGGATTTTCTCGAGGTCGCCGAGTGCGGCCTTGGCCTGCGCCAGGATGTTGATCGCGCAGTATTTTGCCGCGTCCTTGCCGGCCGCGGTTTCGACGTCACGGCCGAGCAGGCCGCTCGCCTGCAGCTTGCCGTCCTTGAGCGGCAACTGCCCGGCGGTGAACAAGAGGTTGCCGGTCCTGCAATAGGGCACATAGTTGGCGGCGGGCGCGGCGGCGACAGGAAGCGTCACGCCCAGATCGCTTAGCCGCTTTTCGATTGTTTCACTCATGGTATTTCCCTATTGCTTGGGTGACGCCGCGCTGGCCGGGCCGAAATTGCTATTTTTGCCTCGCTTCCGCCACGACTTTTTTTAAGCTGGACCATCTTTCCCTGCGGCCTGCCATCAGCCGCGACGATCGGAGTACCTCATGCGCGCAACGCGCCTCGCATTCAATGCCGTCCTGTTGTCGGCGGTGTTCTCGGTAGGCCCTGCTTTCGCCGTGCCGGCGCTGCAAGCCCACCGCGCTGTTTACGATCTCACCCTCAACAAGGCATCCGATCAATCCGGCATCACGGGCATTTCCGGCCGCATGGTCTACGAGTTCAACGGCTCGGCCTGTGAAGGCTATACGGTGAAATTCCGTTTCGTCACCCAGATCGTCACCAACGAGAACACGAAGCTGACCGACCAGCAGACGACCACTTTCGAGGACGCCGAAGGCAAGACCTTTTCATTCGTGACGAAGTCCTTCGTCGACCAGAACCTCGACAAGGAGGTCAAGGGCATCGCCACGAAAGAGACCAAGGGGTTGAAGGTCGATATCGACAAGCCCGAAAAGAACAGCCTCGAACTGGCTATGACCCAATTCCCGACCCAGCATCTGGTCGAACTGATTGGCAAAGCCGAAAAGGGCGAGAATTTTTACGAAACGAACCTTTTCGACGGTTCCGAAGACGCCAACAAGGTGATGACCACCACGGTCGTCGTCGGCAAGAAAACCGATGCCGACAAGGCCGACCCGGAGGCCCCGGCATTGGCGAAGCTCGCCACCGACAAATACTGGCCGGTCGACATCGCCTATTTCGACGACACCGACAAGACAGGCGAAGAGGTCCCGGAATACCGGATCAGCTTCAAGCTGCACGAGAATGGCATCACCCGCGACCTCGTCATGGACTATGGCGACTTCTCGATGACCGGCAAGCTGGTCAATCTTTCGCTGTTCGACCAGGCGAAAACCTGCCCGACCAAATAGTGCTTCAGCTGGCCAGTTGATTCACGACGACACGGCGTTGTCGTGGCAAACGACTTGAACGCGCCGTAATTGCTCCCCAACTTCCTCCAGCGTCGAGACGCAAAAGGGGGGAGCAGCTTGAGCAGGATCGATGTCTTCGTGGCGCCGAGGCCAAATCCGGCGCTGATCAGGGCCATGACATCAGTCAACCGGATCGTCATGCTGCGGGGGATACCGGGTTTTCGCGATATCTTGCCGTTCAACCGCCTGGCCGGGCTTCGTGGCGTCGCCAATGTCCGCCATATCGACTTTCCGCATGCCGACCTCGAGCGGCTGAAGGCCAGTTGCGGGGCGGGGAAGGCGACCTTCGTCACGCCCAATCATCCAGAGTTCTTCACCGACTGGATGATCGACAAGGAGATCGTGTCGCAGGTCAGCCCGCTTGCCGCTTCCTGGGCAACGAATGGCGTCGTCAACGGGCTTGGCCGGCTGATGCAGAAATTCTGGCTGGCCAACAACCTGATCGCCCAGATTCCCGGCAACAGCGGGGCAGCCAAGGAACACTCCGTCGCCTGGGCATTGAAAGGCCATGGCGTGCTGCTGCATCCAGAAGGCGGCGTCGGCTGGCATGCCAACATCGTGGCGCCGTTGCTGCCGGGCGCCGTCGAGATGGGGCTTGAGGCGCTCAAGCGAGGTCGGGCCACGGATCCAGATTTCAAGGTCTGGATCGCGCCGGTCGTCTGGAAACTGGTCTTCACCAGGAATGTCGAAGCGGCGCTGGCGAAGGAATGCACCTTTGTCGAGAAAAACCTGAAAATAGAACGCCAAGCGACCGACACGCTGCCACAGCGCATCCACCATATCTATTCGACGCTGCTGGCCCGCGACGAAGCCGGGTGGAGCCTGTCATCCGAAGAGGGCGCGAGCTATGCCGGGCGCCAGAAGGCTTTGGTCGCCGAACTCAGCCGTCGGCTTGGCCAGGCCATTTCTCCAGACACCGCCGTCCCCGAAACCACCGAGCTTCTGAGGCTGGCGCGTCGTTCGCAGCGCGAAAACACCGGCGATGCGGACGAGCAAAAGAAGGTCCGCGCGCTCGCCGACACGATTCAGAGGCTGCAACGCGTCGGGTCGTGGGCCTCGGCCAATCCGCGCATCACGCAGGAGGAGATCGCCGAGCACCTGAAGCGGATCCGCAACGACTATTGCCGGAGCGGATTGCGCGACACGATGAACCGGCTCATTCCGCAGCCGGCCGGACCGCGCTGCGCCTACATCCGGGTACCCGATCCACTTGGCTTGCATGAGCATGCCGGCTCGGTCGACGATGCGGTTGCCGAGTTGCACCGTCGCATGCAGGCCACAGTCGCCAGCACGGTGGCTGAGCTTACGGCCGGTGGCAGCTTCATTTTCTATCCGAATCCATTCTATCGTCACTGACATTCACACGGGCCATGTGGCCGATCGTCATTCGCTTGCGAAAAATGGCGGATTGCGAAGAATGAAAGGCAGACAGCAAGCTTCATGGCAGTCTATGTCGACGCGGCGATCTGGAACTGGGCTGGCCATCGCTGGTGCCATCTGATGGCTGACGACACCGACGAGTTGCATCGCTTCGCCGCGCAACTCGGCCTCAAGCGCTCATCCTATCAGGGGCCGCCCAAGACTTCGGCGCCGCACTATGACATAACCGGCTTCGAGCGCGACCGTGCGGTGCGGCTCGGCGCTTTCGAATGCAGCCGCGAGGAGATCGTCGCGATCTTCCGGCGGGTGCGGGTGCCCAATGGAAAGGCTCGGCGATGACACCAACGGCATTTCTGGCTTATTGCGCCGCGATCACGCTTGCAGCCGCAACACCGGGACCGGCGATGTTCGCGGTCATAACCAATGGTGTGTCGCGCGGGTTTCTTCGTGCGTTCGTGGCCGGGGTCGGCGTCGCCGCCGGCGATGCCGTGCTGGTCACCCTGGCGTTGCTCGGACTGGTGGCGTTGGCCCAGACTTTCGAATGGGTTTTTCTCCTGCTGAAATACGCGGGCGCTACCTATCTGGTTTTCCTCGGCATCAGGATGTGGCGAGCCGCCGCCACGCAATCGGATGAACCACAGGCGTCGCAGGCGCGATTGTCACGGTCGTTCTTCCTCGGCGCATCCATTGCGCTGGGCAATCCGAAGGCGATCCTGTTCCATGCTTCGATCATGCCGCTGATCCTGAACCTCAACACCATGACCCTTGCCGACGGACTGCTGGTGGTCGCGGTCGTCATCAGCGTCAACATCCTCACCATGGGTATCTATGCTGCACTTGCCGGGCGGGCTGCGGGCTGGTTCAGGACGCCGAGACGCATGCGGCTGATGAACAGGTTTGCCGGCAGCGCGATGATCGGCACAGGAGCGCTGATTGCCGCACGCTGAGCGGTGAAACGCCACACGGCTTGCGTTTGTCGCGCATCCCCTCTATATGCGCGCTCATTCCACACACGGACTTTGGTGTCTGCCCGGGAGAAATCCGGCTGAAACCTCCGGTGGCGTTCGAGGACAAAGTCCAAAAATGCCTGTGTCCGTGGAGGCTAACCGGAAAGGAACTAAGAATGGCTCTGCCTGATTTCAGCATGCGCCAGCTTTTGGAAGCTGGCATTCACTTCGGCCACCAGACCCACCGCTGGAACCCGAAAATGGCGCCCTACATCTATGGCGCCCGTAACAACATCCACATCATCGACCTCTCGCAGACTGTGCCTTTGCTGCACCAGGCGCTGAAGCAGGTTTCCGACACTGTCGCCAAGGGCGGCCGCGTGCTGTTCGTCGGCACCAAGCGCCAGGCGTCCGACATCGTCGCCGATGCGGCACAGCGTTCGGCCCAGTATTACGTCAATTCACGTTGGCTCGGCGGCATGCTGACCAACTGGAAGACGATCTCGAACTCGATCCAGCGCCTGCGCAAGCTCGACGAGATGCTGGCCGGCGAGGCCCAGGGCCTCACCAAGAAGGAGCGCCTCAACCTCGACCGCGAGCGCGAGAAGCTCGACAAGGCGCTGGGCGGCATCAAGGACATGGGCTCGACGCCCGACCTGATGTTCGTCATCGACACCAACAAGGAAGCGATCGCAATCCTCGAGGCCAAGCGCCTCGGCATCCCGGTCGTCGCCATCATCGATTCGAACTGCGACCCGGACAAGATCGACTTCCCGATCCCCGGCAATGACGACGCTGCCCGCGCCATCCAGCTCTATTGCGACCTGATCGCCAAGGCTGCGATCGACGGCATCGCCCGCCAGCAGGGTGCACTCGGCGTCGACATCGGCGCTTCGGTCGAAGCTCCGGTCGAACCGGCTCTCGATCCGGCTCCGGCATCGGAAGCCCCCGAAGCTTAACAATCGAAGGCCGGTTGCGGCCTTCATCTTTCTCATATTTTGGCACGCTAAACAGACGCATCATCGAGGTTCGATGGTGCGTCGGTGCATTTAAAACAAAGAGGCGACAATGAGCATTTCGGCTGCACAGGTCAAAGAACTCCGCGACTTGACCGGCGCGGGCATGATGGATTGCAAGGCGGCGTTGAACGAAACCAACGGCAACATGGAAGAGGCCATCGACTGGCTGCGCAAGAAGGGCATTTCCAAGGCTGACAAGAAGGCCGGCCGCACCGCGGCTGAGGGCCTGATCGGCGTCGATTCCGGCCCGCGCGAAGCTGCCGTCGTCGAAGTCAATTCCGAGACCGACTTCGTTGCTCGCAATGCTGCATTCCAGGAGATCGTTGCCAATGTGGCCAAGGTCGCGCTCGCCTATGGCGGCAAGACCGACGCGGTTGCAGCGGCCAAGTATCCGGGTTCGGACAAGTCGGTCACCGACACCATCAAGGACGCCGTCGGCACCATCGGCGAGAACCTGGGCTTCCGCCGTTCGGCCAAGCTCACCGTTCCGCATGGCGCCGTCGCCACCTACGTCCACAACGCGGTTGCCGATGGCCTTGGCAAGCTCGGCGTGCTGGTCGCGATCGAGACCACGGGCAACGAGCATGCGGCCAATGCGTTTGCGCGTCAGGTCGCGATGCATGTCGCCGCCACCAGCCCGATGGCGCTGACCACCGAAGAACTCGATCCGGCGGCAATCGAGCGCGAGAAGGCGATCTTCTCCGATCAGGCACGCCAGTCCGGCAAGCCGGAAGCGATCATCGAGAAGATGGTCGAAGGCCGTCTGCGCAAGTTCTACGAGGAAGTCGTCCTCCTGAAGCAGGCCTTCGTGCTCAATCCCGACATCACCGTCGAGAAGGCGCTGAAGGATGCCGAGAAGGACATCGGCGCCCCTGCCAAGATCACCGCCTATCTGCGCTTTGCGCTGGGCGAAGGCATCGAGAAGGAAGAGACCGATTTCGCGGCGGAAGTCGCGGCGGCGGTCAAGAAGTAAGCTGCCGCGGCGGCTGTCCTTCTGACGAATTTTATCGGCCGGGTGTCCGCAGGGATGCCCGGCCGATTTCTTGTGCGGTGTCGATGAAAGCCCTGAGCTTCGGCGCCATCGACGCCCGGCGGGGAAAATAGAGGAACAGCCCAGGCTCGTCGATCGCGGCTTCGCGCAGCACCTCGACCAGCCGGCCGGCCTGGATGTCGGCTCGCACCAGCGGCTCGAACAGGTAGGCCAGCCCGATGCCGGCCAGCGCCATGTCGCGCGCCGACAGCGGATCGGTGACGACGACGCTGCCACGCGTTTCGACGCCGATATCATTGCCCTGGTCGGACAGATCCCAGCGATAGAGCGCGCGCGATCGCAACAGACGATAGCCGATGCAGTTGTGGCTGGAGAGATCAGCCGGCGTTCGCGGCTTTCCGTGGCGGCCAACATAGGCGGGGGAGGCGACGATGATCGTTCGGAACGGCTCGGTCAGCCGTACCGTCACCATATCCTCGGCAATCATCTCGCCCAGCCTTATGCCGGCGTCGAAGCCTTCGCCGACAATGTCGCTCAGGCGCTCGTCGGTGAACACCTCCACCGTCACTTCGGGATAGCGCTCGGCCATTGCCGACAGGATGGGCATCAAGGCGAGCGGCAACGCCAGGCGCGGCACATTGATCTTGAGCAGGCCGCTCGCCCTGCCTTTCACCGAGCGAATCCGCTCGATCCGATCCGCGATATCCTCCAGGGCAGGCTCCGCTGCCGCCACAAGCGCCTCACCGGCCTCGGTCAAGGCAACGCTGCGCGTGGTGCGGGCAAACAGCGGCTGGCCGATCCGCTCTTCGACAAGGCGCACCGCGTGGCTGACCGCCGAAGGGCTCATGCCAAGTTCCGCGGCGGCGGACGCAAAGCCGCCGCGTCGCGCCACGGCGACGATGACGGGAAGATGGCTGAGCAGGTCGCGATCCATTCATGCATGATATCGCATAGTCTGTGCAGATAATGCAATCTTCTCGACGCCGGCGGGCTGGCCCACATTGTCGCCAACAGATCGGCGGCGGCCGATGCGTAAAGGAAAAGAGACATGAATGCATTGAAGTACGCTACCTTCGCGGCGGGTATTGCGCTGGCGCCGGTCGACGCCGGCGGAGCCGAGCCATCGCGCGAAATGACGCTCGCCGATGAGCGCGCGGTTATCCGTATCGCCGATGCCATCGATCGTGCCGTCGATGCACAGGATTGGCGGCTGGCCCGCAGCTATTTCGCCGACCGTGTCACCGTCGACTTCAGCAGCCTGAGCGGACAGCCCTCGGCCACCGTCGCCTCGGACGATCTGATCGGGACCTGGGCAGCGAATCTCAGGGGCAGCAAGACCAGCCTGCATCTTCGTACCAACCACCAGGTCGCCATCGACGGCGACGCCGCGACCGTGTCCTCCAATGGCTATGCCTGGAACCGGATGGAAGGCAATGGCGACCCGCTCTGGGAAGTCTGGGGCACTTACGAACACCACCTGACCCGTTCGGGCGCGGGTTGGATGGTGGACGGCTTCACATTCCGCATGACGCATGAGCGCGGCAATCCGTGGGTCAAGGCGACCCCCGGACAGGATCGGCATTGAACAGGATCGGAACGACATCATGACCATGTCCTACTACACCCTTGGCAACAGCGGGCTACGAGTCACCCGCCTGGCACTCGGGACCATGACCTTCGGCACCGAATGGGGCTGGGGTGCCGACAAGGAGACGGCGCGCGCTCTGGTCGATGCCTATGTCGAGGCAGGCGGGAATTTCTTCGACACCGCCGACGCCTATACCGGCGGCACCTCCGAGACCTGGCTTGGCGAGTTCATCGCCGAGCGCGGCCTGCGCGACAAGGCGGTGATCAGCACCAAGTTCAGCATGAATCTGGAGCAGGGCAATCCGAATGCCGGCGGCAATGGCCGCAAGAACATCATCCGCGCCGTCGAAAGCTCGCTGAAGCGGCTCGGTACCGACTATATCGATCTCTATATCCTGCATGCCTGGGACAGGCTGACGTCGCCGGAAGAGGTGATGCGGACGCTTGACGATCTGGTGCGCGCCGGAAAGATCCGCCATGTCGGCCTCTCCGACGTCCCCGCCTGGTACGCGAGCAGGGCGCAATCCGTCGCCGAGCAACGCGGCTATGAACCGGTTTCGGCGCTGCAGCTCGAATATTCGCTGGCCGAGCGCAACATCGAGCATGAATTCGTGCCGTTCGGCACGCGCTACGGCGCCGGCATCATGGCCTGGAGCCCGCTGGCAAGCGGCCTTCTGAGTGGCAAATATCGTTCAGATACAATCAATAAGGCCGGCGGCAGGCTGGAGACGATGCGCGGCTCGAGCAATCCGGGCTTTCAGAAATTCAACGACCGCAACTGGGCAATCGTTGCCGAACTGGAAAAGGTTGCCGGCGAGCTTGGCCGCGGCATGGCCCAGATCGCCTTGAACTGGGCGGCGACAAGGCCAGGTGTCGCCTCGGTGATCATCGGTGCGACCAGGCTGGATCAGCTCAAGGACAATCTCGGCGCGCTCGATTTCGAGATTCCGCGAGAGCTTCTGGTACGGCTCGACGCAGTCAGCCGGCCAGTCACGCCGTTTCCATATTCGTTCTTCGGACCGGAAATCCAGGGCGGCCTCACCGGGGGTCAGGCGGTCGGCGGCAAGCCGATGGGCTACTTCCCGGACCTGCTGATAGAGGGCGCTTTCGCCGGCGTCAGCTAATGATTGGCTGAGCGTCTCGATCTCGAATTTCCGGCTCGGGCGCCGCGTGACATCGCGGCGCCCTTCGTGTATCGGAACACGGCATCGCGCCATGTTTCGGGGCGGCGCCTGCGCGAGGGTAGCCACCCGGAACGCGTCACACGCAAAATGACGAGGACCAGATGACGGTGAAGCCCCTCTACCGACGTGTCTTGTTGAAAGCGTCGGGCGAAGCGTTGATGGGCGAACAGCATTTCGGCATCGACGTTTCGGTGGTGGATCGCATCGCCGCCGATATCGCCGAAGCCCGCGCACTGGGCATCGAGGTTGGCGTCGTCATCGGCGGCGGCAACATCTTTCGCGGCGTGGCCGTCGCCTCCAAGGGCGGTGACCGCGTCACCGGCGACCACATGGGCATGCTTGCCACGGTCATCAATTCACTGGCGCTGCGCACGTCATTGAACAAGATCGGCGTCGACGCCGTGGTGCTTTCTGCGATTGCCATGCCCGAACTCTGCGAGAGTTTCTCACAGCGCCAGGCAACCGCCTACATGAACCAGGGCAAGGTGGTGATCTTTGCCGGCGGCACCGGCAATCCGTTCTTCACCACTGATTCGGCGGCTGCACTTCGTGCGGCCGAAATCGGCGCCGACGCGCTGTTCAAGGGCACTCAGGTCGACGGTGTCTACTCGGCCGACCCGAAGAAGGACCCGGATGCGACGCGTTTCGAGCGCATCAGCCATGGTGAAGTCATAAAACGCGGCCTCTCCATCATGGATACGGCTGCGATTGCACTTGCGCGCGAAAACAACATTCCGATAATCGTCTATTCGATCCACGAAAAAGGTGGGTTTGGCGATATTCTAAGGGGCGGCGGCCGCTGCACGGTCGTCGCGGACGATTGATCCTGGGGCCTGGTCCCGAAAAAGGGATGACGGTTTTCGAAAATCAGGCTCGAACACGGGGCCTTGCCCCAAAGCAGTGAACCCGCGCTAGACGGGTCGAGGAGATTAAGATGAGTGGTGTGTACGACGATCTCAAGCGGCGCATGGACGGGGCAATCGCCGCGTTCAAACATGATCTGGCTTCGCTGCGGACCGGTCGCGCCTCCAGCAATCTGCTCGACGCGATCCAGGTGCAGGCCTATGGCACCACCATGCCAATCAACCAGGTCGCCAACGTCTCGGTGCCGGAACCGCGCATGATTTCGGTGTCGGTCTGGGACAAGTCGATGGTCGGCGCGGTCGACCGCGCCATCCGCGAATCCAATCTGGGCTTCAACCCGATCGTCGACGGCACCAATCTCAGGATTCCGCTGCCCGAGCTCAACGAACAGCGCCGCAAGGAACTGGTCAAGATCTCGCATGGCTACGCCGAGAACGCCCGCGTCGCCGCTCGCCACGTGCGCCGCGATGGCATGGACTTCCTGAAGAAGGCGGAAAAGGACGGCGACATCAGCGAGGACGATCAGCGCAAGCGTTCCGAACAGGTCCAGAAACTTACCGACGAAACGATCAGCACCATCGACCACCTGCTTTCCGATAAGGAAGCTGAAATCATGCAGGTTTAGGGTTTTGGCCATCGGCTGACCCGAAAGCGAGAACATGGCAACGCCCGCGCATGTCGCGATCATCATGGACGGAAACGGACGCTGGGCCAAAGCGCGCGGCATGCCTCGTCTTGCTGGCCATCGGGCCGGTGTCGAAGCGCTGCGCAAGACGGTGCGCGCCGCACCCGGGCTCGGCATCTCCTTCCTGACTGTCTATGCCTTCTCGTCGGAGAACTGGTCGCGGCCGAAGTCCGAGGTCAGCGACCTGATGGGCCTGCTGAAACTGTTCATCCGCCGTGATCTCGCCGATTTGCACCAGAGCGGTGTGCGGGTCAGAATCATCGGTGACAGGGCAGGGCTGCAATCCGACATCAGGGGGCTGCTCGACGAGGCCGAATCGCTGACCGCCGCAAATGAAGCGCTGACCCTGGTGATCGCCTTCAACTATGGCGGACGCGACGAGATCGTGCGGACGGCGCGCAAGCTTGCCGCAGCCGTGGCCCGTGGCGAACTCGACAGCGAGGCGATATCCGCCGAAAGCTTTGCCGGCGCACTCGACACGCAAGGCATCCCCGACCCGGAACTGGTCATCCGCACCAGTGGTGAGCTGCGGCTGTCGAACTTCCTCCTGTGGCAGGCTGCCTATAGCGAGCTCGTCTTCCTGCCTTGCTACTGGCCCGACTTCAGCCGCGAGCATCTTGCCGAGGCCCTGCGCGAATTTGCCAGCCGCGAACGCCGATTCGGCGGACTTGGCTCGCAGGACGTTGCCTCGCGACCGGCCGCAGGATGAGCAATCTCCAGCTTCGCGTCATTTCGGCAGTCGTGCTTGCCATCATTACCCTTAGCTTGACCTGGTTTGGGGGGCTGCCGTTCCGGTTGCTGTGTGCCGTGATGGCGGCGGTGATTTTCTATGAATGGACACGCATGTCGCGCCCGGCCGAGGCCACGGGCCTGGGTTTCCTGCCGGAAGCGCTGCTGGTTGTTTTCATTGGGGCCTTGATTGCCGGCCTTGCCGCATCGTGGCTGCTGCCGCTTGTCGTGGTGGCGGTTGCCGCAGTGGCGATTGCCGCCTCGGTTCGCAAGACCGGACGATGGGACGCGGCCGGTCTTGCCTATGCCAGTGTTTCCGGCCTGTCGCTTGCCCTGTTGCGCGACGGGGATCGTTCAGGCCTCGTCGCCATCCTGTTCCTGTTCGCGGTCGTCTGGGCCACCGATATCTTTGCCTATTTCGTTGGCCGTACGGTCGGCGGCCCAAAACTGGCGCCGTCGATCTCTCCCGGCAAGACACGCAGCGGCGCGCTCGGCGGCGCTGTCGGCGGAGTTGTGGCCGGGCTCATCCTGGCCGCGGTTGCCGGCGTCGGCAATCTGGCGTTGCTCGGCCTTGTGGCGCTCGTGCTGTCGATTGTCGCCCAGGCTGGCGACCTGTTTGAATCCTGGATCAAGCGCCGCCACGGTCGCAAGGATTCGGGTGCGCTCATCCCCGGCCACGGCGGCGTCATGGACCGTGTCGACGGGCTTGTCGCGGCGGCTTTCGCCCTATACGTCATCGGCTGGATTTCGGCGACCGCCGATCATCCGGCGCAGGGGCTGTTTCCGGTTTGAGAGGCGTCATTTCTGGGCTCGATGCGCGCCGCGCCTTGGATTCGCCTGGATTGATGCCACAGTCACGGCGCTATCCGCGCCGCGGAAGAATTTGAGGGTTTATCTTGAACGAGATTCTTCACGCGCTTTTCAGCACACAAGGCTTCGTCCTTGGCACGCTCGTGCCGTTCCTCTTTGTGCTGACCGTGGTCGTGTTCGTCCATGAAATGGGCCACTACCTCATCGGGCGCTGGTGTGGCATCGGGGTCAAGGCCTTCTCGATCGGCTTCGGCCCGGAGCTTTTCGGCTTCAGCGACAGCCACGGCACGCGCTGGAAACTGTGCGCGATACCGCTTGGCGGCTATGTCAAATTCGTCGGCGACATGAACGCCACATCGAGTCAGCCGACTTCGGAAGAGATCGAGACGCTGACCGAGGAGGAACGCAAGGTCGCTTTTCACACGCAGCCGATCTGGAAGCGCGCGGCGACGGTCGTCGCCGGGCCGCTGTTCAATTTCCTGCTGACGATCGTCGTCTTCACCGTGTTGTTTTCCGCCTATGGCCGCTATGTCGCCGAGCCGATGGTCGCCGAGGTGACGGCTGACAGCCCGGCGGCGAAAGCCGGCATCCTGCCCGGTGACCGATTCGTCAGCGTCGACGGCAGCAAGGTCGAAACCTTTGGTGACGTCCAGCGTCTGGTTTCCGGCCGTGCCGGCGACGCCATCACCTTCGTCATGCTGCGCGACGGCAAGGAGGTCACGGTGACCGCGGCGCCGCGGCTGATGGAACAGGAAGACGCGCTCGGCAACAAGGTCAAGGTTGCCGTGATCGGCGTCGTCAACAACAAGGAACTCGGCCAGCCCCGCCTCGTCACCTACACGCCCGTCGGGGCGGTTGCCGCGGCAGTCGAGGAGACTGGGCATGTCATTCAGCGCACTGGTCAGTTCCTGCAGCGTTTCGTTGTCGGGCGTGAGGATAAATGTCAGCTGGGCGGCCCGGTGAAGATCGCCGACATGGCCGGCAAGGCAGCGAAACTTGGGTTCGAATGGCTCGTGCAACTGATTGCACTGCTGTCTGTCGGCATCGGGTTTCTGAACCTTTTGCCGATTCCCCCCCTCGACGGCGGCCATCTCTTGTTCTACGGGGTGGAGGCCGTCATTCGCCGTCCGGTGTCGGATCGGATGATGGAAATGGCCTATCGGGCCGGGTTGCTTCTGGTGCTGTGCTTCATGGGTTTCGTTTTCTGGAACGATCTGTTTGGATGCTGAAATCATGAAGAAATTTGGCTTTGGCATGGACGTTGTTGAGACGCCGTTTACCATGCCCCGGAATATGAGTGACGCGAAAGCCACGCCGCAAGGTTAAGTAAATTCAAATTAACCAGAAGCCTTGCGTGTAGGGAAAATCCGGTTAATACGGTAGGAGAAATTACCGCACGTCCGGTTTTCTCGCCGTGGGGACTACGAGAAAAGGTTATTAAGCCCGATGAAGGCAGCATCCAAGTTTCTGAGCGCCGCGTCCGCGGTGACCCTGTCTGCGGCCCTTGTGGTGCCAGGCGCGCTCGCAGTGCAGTTCGTTGCCACATCGGCGGCCGAAGCCGCTGTCGTCAGCAGAGTAGAAGTGAGCGGCAACCAGCGTATCGACGCTGAAACCATCCGCAATTACATCACCATCAAGCCGGGCAAAGCTTTCTCCAGCTCCGATATCGACAGCGCGGTCAAGGCGCTGTTCGGCACCGGCCTGTTCTCGGATGTGCAGATCAATCAGGTCGGCTCGACACTGGTGGTCAAGGTTGCCGAATACCAGGTCGTGAACCAGGTGCTGTTCCAGAACAACAAGAAGCTCAAGGACAACGCGCTTGAGATGGCGGTGCAGTTGAAGCCGCGCGGAACGTTTTCGCAGGCGACGCTCGACTCCGACGTCGAAGCGGTCAAGGCTGCCTACAGGCGCATCGGTCGCGACGATGTGACCGTGACCACGCAGGTCATGCAGCTTGGCGATAACCGCGTGAACGTCGTCTTCAACATCAGTGAAGGCGATCGCACTCAGATCGCGGCGATCAATTTCGTCGGCAACAGCGCCTATTCCAGCCGCCGCCTGTCGGATGTGATCAACACCAAGCGTTCGTCCTGGGTTTCGTTCATTCTGCGCGACGACGTCTATGACGACGACAAGCTGCGCGCCGACCAGGAGCTGCTGCGCCGCTTCTATTACAATCACGGCTATGCCGATTTCCAGGTCGTGTCCGCCGTCGGCGAACTCGACAGTGCGACGAACAAGTACACGGTCACCATCACCGTCCAAGAAGGCGACCGCTACACGTTCGGCGATGTCAGCGTCGAAAGCACCATCCCGGAAGTCGACTCGAAGTCTCTGGAATCGGTGGTCGAGACCCGCAAGGGCGACGTCTACAATGCCAAGGACGTCGAGGACACCATCATCGCGCTGACCGAGAAGGTGGCCGGTTCCGGCTATGCCTTCGCGCAGGTGACGCCGCGCGGCGACCGCAATTTCGAGAACCACACCATTTCGGTGGTCTACACCATCGACCAGGGCACCAAAGCCTATATCGAACGCATCGAGATCCGCGGCAACGACCGCACGCGTGATTATGTCATTCGCCGCGAGTTCGACGTCAGCGAAGGTGACGCCTTCAATCAAGTTCTCATCCAGCGCGCGAAGAAGCGCCTGGAAAACCTGAATTACTTTGAAAAAGTCGATATCTCGACCGTTCCAGGCTCGCAGCCTGACCAAGTCGTGCTGGTGGTCGACGTTGTCGAAAAATCGACCGGCGAATTCTCGGTCGGCGCCGGCTACTCGACCGGTGGAGACACGGCGGGTCCGTCCATCGAAGGATCGATCACCGAGCGCAACTTCCTAGGCCGCGGCCAATTTATCAAGCTGTCGGCAGGCGGCGGCAAGAATTCGCGCGACTACAGCCTGTCCTTCACCGAACCCTATTTCCTCGGACGGCGCATCGCCGCCGGCTTCGATATCTTCCAACAGACCCGGAATTACGATCACTACGATAGCGAGACCACGGGTGCGACGGTGCGCTTCGGCCTGCCGATCACCAACAGCATCTCGACGCAGTTGGCGTACAACATCGCCCGGGAAAAGTACGAGTACGACGACGGTTGCGATGACAATGGAGACGGCGTGCTGGGCGACTGCGATGTTTCGCAGGCGATCGTTCAAGGTATCGAGGAAAGCCCCTGGATCAAGTCGTCGGTCAGCCTGGGGCTGGTCTACAACACCATCGACGACATGAAGAACCCGCACGAAGGCATCTATGCCACAACGACGGCCGAATTTGCCGGCCTCGGTGGCGACGCCAAGTATGTGAAGCTGACTGGGCGCGGCAGCATCTATCAGACGCTTTCAGAGCAGTTCGATCTGGTTGGCCTCCTCTCGGCTGGCGCGGGTCATGTCGAGGGTTACGGCGGCGACGGCGGTTTGCGTATCTTCGATCAGTTCCAGAGCACCGACCGCATGATCCGTGGTTTCGAATATGGCGGCATTGGCCCTGTGGACAGTGTTACGGGTGACCATCTCGGCGGCACGACTTATTTTAATGCCTCGGCCGAAGCCCAGTTCCCGCTGCCAGTCATTCCGGAGAGCTTCGGGCTGCGCGGCGCGGTGTTCGCGGACGCAGCAACGCTCTATGGCACCAAGATCGAGAATGCGGCTGTCACCCAGACGTCGACTGACCTGAAGCTGCGCGCCTCGGTCGGCCTCGGCTTGATGTGGGCATCGCCGTTCGGTCCGATCCGTATCGACTATGCGATCCCGGTCAAGAAGGAAGCGACCGACAACGTGCAGGAGTTCAATTTCGGCATATCGACCCGCTTCTGATCGACGGCCAACGATGCTCCCGGATTTTTCAGGTCCGGGAGAGATGTTCCGACCTAGCTGGATATAGCTTCTGGAATGACCGATCCGGTGTTCTTCGCGCCATCACGCCGGTATACGGCGGGCGAAGTCGCGAATCTGACCGGCTCGGTGCTTGTCGATTCCGGCCAATCCCATATCTCGATCGAAGCGCTCGCGCCGGCCAATGAGGGCGGCGAGAATGCGCTCGTTTTCGTCGATGGCAAACGCAATTCCGCGCTGATGCTGTCGCTGCGGGCGGCCGCGGTCCTGTGTCCGGCGGAATTCGCCAGCAAGGCGCCGGCCGGCATCGCGGTACTCATTCATCCGCGTCCGCAACAGGCCTTCGCGCTGGTCGGCCGTCTGCTGTTCCCGACGGCCGCGACACCGGGACCAATGACCAGTGAAACCGGTGTCTCGCCGCATGCTCATATCGATCCGACCGCGCATGTCGAGGCAGGTGCTGTCATCGAGGCAGGTGCCGTCATCGGGCCGGGTGCTTCGATCGGCGGCGGTACGGTCATCGCGCCCAACGCTGTCATCGGACAATCCTGCCAGATCGGCCGCGACGGCTATGTCGGTCCAGGCGCCAGCATCCAGTATGCCTTGATCGGCAACCGCGTCATCATCCATGGAGGCGCCAGGATCGGCCAGGATGGTTTTGGCTTCGTCGGCGGCGCCAAGGGACCCGAACGCGTGCCGCAGGTCGGCCGTGTCGTTATCCAGGACGATGTCGAGATCGGCTCCAACACCACCGTCGATCGCGGCGCCATGTCCGATACGATCATAGGCCAGGGCACCAAGATCGACAATCTCGTACAGATCGCCCATAACGTCCGCATCGGCCGCAATTGCATAATAGCCGGGCTTTCGGGTATCTCGGGTTCCGTGATCGTGGGTGACAATGTCACCATGGGCGGCGGCGTCGGGCTTGCGGATCACCTGACCATCGGGTCTGGGGCCAAGCTCGCCGCCAGAAGTGGGTTTATGAGCAATGTCCCTGCAGGCGAGATCTGGGGTGGTTATCCGGCACAGCCGATGGCGGAAGCCATGCGGGAGATAGCCATGCTGCGCAAGCTCGCCAGGACCCGCAAACAGGGCGAGGGAGGCAATGGCTGACATGATCGCTTCGACTACGCTGGAAGCGGTCGACATTATGGGGCTCATGAAGCTCCTGCCGCACCGCTATCCGTTCCTGATGATCGATCGCATCGTCGACATCGATGGCGACGAGTCCGCCGTCGGCATCAAGAACGTGACCATAAACGAGCCGCATTTTCAGGGCCATTTCCCCGAGCAGCCGGTGATGCCGGGAGTGCTCATCGTCGAGGCGATGGCGCAGACGGCCGGCGCCATCTGCATCCGCAGCCTGCGCACTGAAAAGCCGTCATTGGTCTATTTCCTGACCATCGACAATGCCAAATTCCGCAAACCGGTCGTTCCCGGCGACCAGTTGAGGATCCATGTCAAGAAAATCAAGAAACGCGGCAACCTGCTGAAGTTCGCTTGTGAAGCCATGGTCGACGGCGCCAAGGCGGCCGAGGCCGAGATTTCAGCCATGATGGTCACCAGCGACTGACG
This sequence comes from Mesorhizobium sp. P2_D5, assembly GCF_056404355.1. Classification (NCBI taxonomy): domain Bacteria; kingdom Pseudomonadati; phylum Pseudomonadota; class Alphaproteobacteria; order Hyphomicrobiales; family Phyllobacteriaceae; genus Mesorhizobium; species Mesorhizobium sp. P2_D5. Next base: position 261,294 of record NZ_JBFUEE010000004.1, on the reverse strand, counting down.
ATCGAATGCTTATGAAAATCAAGACATCCATTCATGCTTCCGCTGTCGTGGAGGAGGGCGCCCAAATCGGTCAAGGCGTGCGCATTGGGCCGTTTTGTCATGTCGGCGCCGATGCGGTGATCGGCGACGGCGTCGAACTGGTCAGCCATGTCTCGGTGATGGGCGCGACCACCATCGGTGCCTCGACCAAGGTCTACCCGATGGCAATACTGGGCGGGCCGCCGCAGAACACCAAGCACAAGGGCGGCCGCACCACTTTGGTCATCGGCACGAACTGCACGATCCGCGAAGGCGTGACCATGCATCTCGGCACCGATTCCAGCCGCGGGGAGACGACGATCGGCGACAATGGCAATTTCCTTGCCTACGCCCACATCGCCCATGATTGCGTCGTCGGCGACAATGCGACGTTCGCCAACGGAGCGACGCTGGGCGGCCACTGCGAGGTCGGCAACAACGTCTATATTGGCGGACTGACGGCGGTTCATCAGTTTGTCCGTGTCGGCGACAATGCCTTTCTGGGCGGCTGCTCAGCGATCGTGGGCGATGTCATTCCCTATGCCATCGCGGTTGGCAATCGCGCCAGTCTGCGCGGCCTCAACATCATTGGCCTGAAGCGTTCTGGCCTGCCGAGGTCCGAAATCCATGTGCTGCGCAAGGCTTACAAGATGATCTTCGATCGCTCTCGCACCGTTGGCGAGAACATCGAATTCGCCAAGGCCGAATTCGCGTCGTCGCCGACCGCCATGAAGATCGTCGATTTCATCACCAGTCGCGGCAAGCGGCATTATGCGGTGCCGTCGCTCAAGGGCGGCGATGGCGACGATGTCGATGACGAAGGCTGAGACCGCGGCAGCCGGTCTTGATCTCCCATCGGGCGCCAGGGTCGGCATCATCGCCGGCGGCGGCAGCCTGCCGGTCGAAGTCGCGGCCGGTGCGGCGCAACGAGGCCATCCTCCCTTTGTCATCCTGATGGAAGGCGAGGTGGACCGCATGGCGGAGCTCTCCCGGTATGAGCATGAAAGCCTCGCTCTGGAAGGTATCGGCTCGCTGATACCCTTGTTGAGGCGGCACCGGATTACCCACCTGGTGCTTGCGGGCGAGATCAAGCGCAGGCCACGATTGCTTGCGCTGCGGCCCAGTCTCAGCCTGCTCGCGGTGATTCCCCTGGTGGTCATGGCGCTGGCGCGTGGCGACGATGGCTTGCTGAAGGTGGTGGCACGAGGTCTCGAAGCACGAGGCATAAAGATCGTCGGCGCCCACGAGATCGTGCCAGACCTCGTCGCCGCCGAGGGTGTCCTGACCAAGGCCTCGCCACGCAAATCGGACTGGCTCGACATCGAGGCAGGCCTTGCAGCGGCAAAGGCGATTGGGGCGCTGGATATTGGCCAGGCGGCGATCGCAGTCGGTGGCCGCACTATTGCACTCGAAGGCATCGAGGGAACAGCCGGACTGCTTGATCGCGCGAAGCTGTTGCGTGGCCACGGCCGTATCGCGGGCAAGACCCGCGGCGTGCTGGTCAAATGCGCCAAGCCTGGCCAGGAACTGCGTGCGGATCTTCCTTCCATCGGTCCGCAGACGATCGAGGCGGTACATGCGGCCGGGCTTGCCGGCATTGCCGTCGAGGCGGGACGTTCGCTGGTTCTCGAAGGCCCTGAAACCGTCGCGCGCGCCAACGCCCTCGGCCTGTTCGTCATCGGTCTGCCTGCCGCTACGGAGCCGCATCATGCCTGACAGGGCATTGAAGATTGCGATTGTTGCCGGCGAAGAGTCGGGCGATCTGCTTGGCGCCGACATCGTGCGTTCGCTCAAGCAGGCTACCAGGCGCGAGGTGGAGCTCGTCGGCCTCGGCGGCCGCCATTTGCAGGCGCTGGGACTGACGTCGCCATTCGATGCCGGCGAGATCGCCCTGATGGGTTTCAGCGCCATTCTACGCGACCTGCCACGCCTGATGCGGCGGATCAACCAGCTGGCCAAAACTGTTGCGGACGAGAAGCCCGATTGCCTCGTCACCATCGACAGTCCTGACTTCTCGTTGCGCGTCGCCAGGAAGGTGCGTGGGGCCAATCCGTCGATCCCGATCATCCACTATGTCTGCCCAAGCGTGTGGGCATGGCGGCCGGGCAGGGCGGTGGCCATGAAGCCCTATGTCGACCATGTACTCTGCATCCTGCCGTTCGAGGTGAAGGAACTCGAACGACTGGGCGGCCCGCCCGGAACCTATGTCGGGCATCGCCTCACCCATGATGCAGGCGTGCTCGGTGCTGCCAAGGCGCAGGATCTGCCGCGCGATCTTGCGTCTCCGGATCGCGTCAAGACACTGCTCGTCCTGCCTGGTTCGAGGCGCGGCGAGGTGCGACGGCTGCTCGAGCCGTTCGGCGAGACGGTGTCGATGCTGCATGCGCGCGGGCATCGCCTGCGGCTGCTGCTGCCGACCGTCCCGCATGTCGCCGACCTCGTCAGGGCCTCGGTCACACGGTGGGATGAGAAACCCGAGATTATCCTTGATACCCAACGCAAATGGCAGGCCTTCGGCAAGGCCGATGCGGCGCTGATCGCGTCGGGGACGGTATCGCTGGAGCTGGCGCTGGCCGGTGTGCCGATGGTCTCCTGCTACAGACTCGATCCCGTCGCGCGCGTCGTGGCGCCTTACCTGTTGTCCGTCTGGTCGGCGCTGTTGCCCAACCTGATCGCGGATCGGGCGCTGGTCCCGGAATTCTATAATGAGTACGTCAAGCCGAACAATCTGACCCGGCAACTGGAAGCGCTGTTTGCCGACAGCGGGATGCGCGCCTGGCAGAAGCAAGGTTTTGCCGAGATTACCCGGCGCATGGCGACCGACAAGCCGTCCGGCGAGATCGCGGCGGGTGTCGTGCTTCGTCACATAAAAAAAGCGCCCTGACGGGCGCCTTTCTCAATCCGGAAAGCCTCGATCACCGCTTGGCGATCGGCACGTAGTCACGCTCCGGCGCACCGGTATAGAGCTGGCGCGGGCGGCCGATCTTCTGGCGCGGGTCCTCGATCATCTCCTTCCACTGCGCGATCCAGCCGACGGTGCGGGCGACCGCGAACAAGACGGTGAACATCGTGGTGGGGAAGCCCAGCGCCTTAAGCGTGATGCCGGAATAGAAGTCGACATTCGGGTAGAGTTTCTTCTCAATGAAATAGGGATCGGTCAGCGCGATCTTTTCCAGCTCCATGGCGATATCGAGCAGCGGATCGTCCTTGATGCCGAGCTCGCCCAGCACCTCATGCGCCGTCTTCTGCATGATCTTGGCGCGCGGATCGTAGTTCTTGTAGACGCGGTGGCCAAAGCCCATCAGCCGGAACGGGTCGTTCTTGTCCTTGGCGCGAGCGATGAATTCCGGGATGTGGTCGACATGGCCGATTTCGCCCAGCATGTTGAGCGCCGCTTCATTGGCGCCGCCATGGGCCGGGCCCCACAGGCAAGCGATGCCGGCGGCGATGCAGGCGAACGGGTTGGCACCCGATGAGCCGGCAAGACGCACGGTCGAGGTCGAGGCGTTCTGCTCGTGATCGGCATGCAGGATGAAGATGCGCTCCATGGCGCGCGCCAGCACCGGATTGATCTTGTACTCCTCGCACGGCACGGCGAAGCACATATGCAGGAAGTTGGCGGCGAAGTTCAGCTCGTTCTTCGGGTAAATGAAGGGCTGGCCGATATGGTATTTGTAGGCCATCGCCGCGATCGTCGGCATCTTGGCGATCAGCCGCATGGAGGCAACCATGCGCTGGTAGGGGTCGGAGATGTCGGTGGAGTCGTGGTAGAAGGCCGACAGCGCGCCAACGACGCCGCACATCACCGCCATCGGGTGCGCGTCTCGGCGGAAGCCGGTGAAGAAGCGCGACATCTGCTCGTGCACCATGGTGTGGCGCGTCACGCGGTAATCGAAATCGTCCTTCTGCGCCTTGGTCGGCAATTCGCCATAGAGCAGGAGATAGCAGACCTCGAGGAAGTCGCCGTGTTCGGCCAACTGGTCGATCGGATAGCCGCGGTGCAAGAGGATGCCGGCGTCGCCGTCGATGAAGGTGATTTCGGACTCGCAGCTTGCGGTCGAGGTGAAGCCGGGATCGTAGGTGAAGGCGCCGGTGGTGCTGTAGAGCGAGGCGATGTCGATGACATCAGGCCCGACCGAGCCGCTTCGCACCTTGAACTCGTGCGTCTTGCCGGCGAATTCAAGCGTTGCCGTGGCCTCGTGGGTGTTGCCGCCCAAATCCAGTTTTTTCGCAGCTTCGGTCATTGCAAACTCCTTCTTGTTTCCTCATGCCGGCAAAGGCAAAATTCCGCAGAGCGACACGTCGAAATCACCGCAATGCGCGTATTCGCCACCGCATTCTAGGAGGTGCGTGCCAGATTGGGCCAGGGCCTAATGTTGCACTGCGAAACGCGCCTTTCAATGCCAATCTTCTTGGGCCAGTTCGCTCCTAATCGATTTGATCCGCTATGCGCGCCAGGCTTTCCTCGCGGCCGAGCACGGCAAGCACGTCGAACACACCCGGCGAGGTGCTTTTGCCAGTCAGGGCGGCGCGCAAAGGCTGGGCCACGGCGCCAAGCTTGTGGCCGCCGGCCTGCGCATAGTCGCGCACGGCGGCTTCAGCCGCAGTGGCCGTCCAGTCACCTGACAGGGTCGTCAAAGCTTCGTGAGCGCCGCGCAGGATCTTGCGCGCGTCTTCATTGAGCAGCAGTGCCGCCTTGTCGTCGATCGGCAGCGGCCGGGTGGCAAACAGGAAGGCGGCGCCGTCGACAAGTTCGACCAGTGTCTTGGCGCGCTCCTTCAGGCCGGGCAGCGCTGCCAGCAGTTGCGCCTTGTTCCTGTCGTCGAGGCGCGCGGCCATCGCCGGCCCCCCCTCGAGATAGGGCAGGGTGGCGATGAAGATGTCGAACAGCTCAGCATCGCTCATGCGGCGCATATGGACGCCGTTCAGCGCCTCGAGCTTGGCGAAGTCGAAGCGGGCGGCGCCCTTGTTCACATCGCCGATGTCGAACCAGGAGATCATGTCCTTGATCGACATGATCTCGTCGTCGCCATGGCTCCAGCCGAGGCGCGCCAGGTAGTTCAGCAACGCCTCCGGCAGGTAGCCCATGGCGCGATAGGCCTCGACGCCGAGCGCACCGTGCCGCTTCGACAGCTTGGCGCCATCGGCGCCGTGGATCAGCGGGATATGCGACATGGACGGCACGTCCCAGCCCATGGCGTCGTAGATCACCGTCTGGCGGGCGGCATTGGTCAAATGGTCGTCGCCTCGGATGATGTGGGTGACGCCCATGTCGTGGTCGTCGACGACGACGGCATGCATATAGGTCGGGTTGCCGTCCGAACGCAGGATGATGAAGTCGTCGAGATCCTTGTTGGGGAAGCGCACCTCGCCCTGGACACGGTCGTGCACCACCGTCTCGCCCGTCGTCGGCGCCTTGATGCGGATGGCGCCCTTGGCGCCTGCGGGCGCCTCGGAGGGGTCCCGGTCACGCCACCGGCCGTCATAGCGGGGCGGCAGGCCCTTGGCGCGTGCTGCCTCGCGCATTGCCTCGAGCTCGGCAGGCGTCTCGTAGCTGTAATAGGCCTTGCCCATGCGCACGAGCTCCTCGGCCACCTCGCGATGACGCGGCGCGCGCTCGAACTGCGAGACGGCCTCGCCATCCCAGGAGAGGCCGAGCCAGGAAAGCCCGTCGAGAATGGCTGCGGTCGCGGCATCGTTGGAGCGCTCGCGATCGGTGTCTTCGATGCGCAGCAGCATGGTGCCGTCAGTGTGCTTTGCGTACAGCCAGTTGAACAGCGCCGTGCGCGCGCCGCCTATGTGCAGGTAACCGGTGGGCGAGGGGGCAAAACGGGTGACGACCTTGTCGGACATGAAACTCTCGGAAACCATCTGAAGCGGGGTGTGGTTGCGCGGACTTTCGCGCGTTGCGCGTTCATGTAGCATAGGGTGTCGAGGGCGCAAGGGGCAGACCCGATGGCTGGACGGGGCCGGGGCTCGGATCAGGGCGAGGACGCCGCTATTGGCGTCAGCGAACGGTCCCTGTTTGCGACGCCGCTGCCGGCTGCGTTACCGCTGCCATCACCTCTCGTGCCGGCCCCCGGCAACCCGCCGTTGCAAGCGGATGTCTCCGCCCCCGCTCCTGTTGCCGAAGTTGGCAGGATCGTGCGCGTGCGCCGGCAAATCGGCCGGATATCGCTGCCTCGGCTGCGCCACAGCGTGGCCACGGCAGCGGGCCTGGAGCTTGATCGAGGCGTAGCCTTCCTGCTGGTGCCGGTCTGTCTGGCGATCGGAGCGATCGGCTATTTTTCGCTGACGGTGGAACCTGATTTTGCGAAGCCTGTCGCGGTCGTCGTTCTGACGGGGCTCTGCGCGTTCGTCTCGCGTTCCAGGCCGAAAGCCCATCTTTGTTTCATGGCTGCGGTGCTGTGCACGCTCGGCCTGCTCGCCGGCAAGGTCGAGACATGGCGGGCGGGAACGCAGTTGCTCGGTTCGGAAATCTCGACTCAAGTGACCGGCCGCGTCGTCTCGCTTGACCGAATGGAGTCCGGCCGCATCCGGCTGACCATCGACGTGACGTCGACAGCCAGGCCGAAATTGCGCTATGCGCCGGAGCGGGTTCGGCTTTCGGCACGAAAGATCCCGGCAGAGATAACCCCAGGCTCGCTGGTCACCGGCTACGCCAAGCTATTGCCGCCCACCGGCCCGGTGCGGCCGGACAGCTACGACTTCTCCTTCGACAGCTATTTCGCCGGCATTGGCGGCAGCGGGTTTTTCCTCGGCAATCCAAAGCTTGTCGCCGGCAATGACGACGACACTCCGCTGTCAGCCCGCCTTGCCTCGGGGATAGAAAATGCCCGTGAAGCCATCGCCGACCATATCAGGGGCAGTATCGGTGGCGCCGAAGGCGAGATCGCCGCGGCGCTGATCGTCGGCGTGCGCGCCGGCATTCCCGATGAGATCAACGAAGCGATGCGGCGCACCGGCATCTACCACGTCATCTCCATTTCAGGGCTGCACATGGCGCTGGTGGCCGGCACAATCATGATGCTGATGCGCAGCGCCTTCGCCCTGTTTCCGGACTTTTCCGCGCGCCGGCCAGTCAAGAAATACGCCGCGGCCGCCGCGCTTTTCTCGATCGCCGCCTATCTTGTCATCTCAGGCGTCGTCGTTGCCGCAGAGCGCAGCTTCATCATGCTGGCGGTGATGCTGATTGCCGTGCTGTTCGATCGGGCGGCGCTGACCATGCGCAACCTGGCGATCTCGGCGATCGCGGTCATTGCGGTGTCGCCGCATGAAGTGGTCGGCCCAAGTTTCCAGATGTCGTTCGCGGCGACCGCGGCGCTGGTCGGTGCCTATGCCGGCTGGTCTGATCATCGTGCGGCGAAAACGAGTCCGCCGCCGCCACGGCGATCTCTGCCTGGCTTTCTCACGCGAAAATTCTTGTTGGCGATGGGGGGCCTTGCCATGACCTCCATCATCGCCGGCAGCGCTACGGCGCTGTTTGCCATCTGGCATTTTCAGCGGGTGTCGCCGCTCAGCCTGTTCGCCAATCTCGCCATCATGCCAATCGTCTCGCTGGTTGTGATGCCTTTCGCCGTCCTCAGTGCGCTGGCGATGCCCTTTGGCGCTGATGGCCCCTTTCTTTACGTGATGGGCAAAGGCCTGACGGTGATGATCGCCATGTCCGGATGGATTTCCGAGCGCTCGCCGGTCGACGCGGTCGGGTTGATTTCGCAGCAGTCCGTCCTGCTGGTGGCGATTGCCTTGGTCATTGCGACGGTGGCGACGACATGGCTGCGGCTCGCAGCCCTTCCGTTCGCGCTTGCCGGCCTGTTGACCGTCTCGGACACGCGCGCACCGGACGTGCTGATCTCCGAGGACGCCAGGCTGGTTGCGCTGCCGATCGGGGCTGGCGAACTCGCCGTCAGCCGGGCACGCCCGAACGAATTCACGGTCGACAACTGGAAACGCGCGCTGACATCCGAAACCATCGTCATGCCGGAAGTGTTCAGCAAAGGAGACGGGCAATTCGAGATAGCCGATGCCGCCGAGCTGCCGTCGGGCGCGCCTTTCTATTGCACATCGGGCGTTTGCCTCGCCAAGCATCCGTCCGGTGCGATCATCGCGCATGTCGAAGACCGAAAGGACGCCTGGATGGCCTGCGGCTTCGCCGACCTGATCGTCATCAATGACGCCACGGCCTATGACCCCTGTCACAATCCACTTGTGCTCGTCATCACCAAGCGACAACTGGCTCGCAAGGGTAGCGCGGCCGTCTTCTTCGATCGCCAATCGGCGACCACGCCTGCGACGATCAGCTTCGCGGTGGACGGGTCATACCGGCCCTGGCACACGCAGCGCAAGTTTTCGCGCGAGGCGAGGGGCCTGCCACCCTACCGCAAACCCGAAAAGCCGGTCGCAAGCCCTGCTCAGTAGCGCCTGATCAGCCCGACGAGCTTGCCTTGCACCTTGACCCTGTCCGGTCCGAAAATGCGGGTTTCATAGGCCGGGTTGGCGGCTTCGAGAGCAATCGAGGCACCCTTGCGGCGGAACCGCTTCAGCGTCGCTTCCTCTTCATCCACCAGCGCCACGATGATCTCACCCGGGCTGGCTGTATCGGCATTGCGGATGATGACAGTATCGCCGTCGAAGATGCCGGCCTCGATCATCGAGTCGCCCTTGACCTCCAGGGCATAGTGTTCGCCGCCCATGATCATGTCCGGCGGCACCGAGATCGAATGCGTCTGGTGCTGGATGGCGTCGATCGGCACACCGGCCGCGATGCGTCCCATGACCGGGATCGACACGGCGGAAACCACGTCGTCGTCATTGCCGGCCGAAGGCATCCGCGAAGACGCAGGCTTGAGTTGCCGGCCAAGGCCGCCTTGACCGAGGCTGCCCTGGATGACGCTTGGCGAGAACTTCTTTGCCGCGTTGAGGCCTGGCGCGATCGAATCCGGTAGCCGCAGCACTTCCAACGCGCGCGCCCGATTGGGCAGGCGGCGAATGAAGCCGCGCTCCTCCAGCGCCGTGATCAGCCGGTGTATGCCGGATTTGGAGGCAAGGTCGAGCGCTTCCTTCATCTCGTCGAAGGATGGCGGAATGCCGCTTTCCTTGAGCCGTTCATGGATGAACATCAGCAGTTCATGTTGTTTGCGCGTCAGCATGGCAGCCCCCAGGTTACCCAAAACCAGAATCGGAAAAACAAACCCAGAACAAACACTATCTGTTCCAGTTGTGTTCCGCAACCGTTTAAAGTTTAATGAACTTGTTAAGGCGGCTGAAATTATTCGGCGCCCCGGCAGTGGGTCGCTATCGACGCTTGCCTGCCACCGCCGGGCGCTTGGTTGGATTGAAATTGCTATGGTTAATGGCCTGCTGCCCACCCTGTGTCGGGCTTGGCCTCGGCTAATGCTGGAGCTCGACAAGGGGGCTCGGTTCACTTCACCGGTCGTGGCTCCCGTGAACGAAAGGGAGCCAAAATGCCAACTTTGGCGGAGGAATTGCCCATATCGTTCCTCGCCGCATTACCGCTTGTTTGTGCTGCCGTCGCCGGCATGGACATAGACATGCAGCGTGTAGCCGATGTGGGCAACCATCAGGGCTTTCGCGCGCTCGATGTCGCGATCCAGCGCCGCTTCCATGAGCGCGGTATGATGTTCGATCGCGACGGCCTGGCGCAACGCCTCCATGGCCTCTTCGTGGCCGTACAGGAGACCGGCAGCCGCCCGCAAGGTTGGCGCCAGGCCAAGAAAGCGGTGATGGCGACGCAACTGATCCGCGATCGTGGAGTGGAAGGTCAGCAGCCAGGGGGACGCCGCCGCGCTGAGCAGTGCCGCATGGAAAGCCTCGTGCTTTTCATCCCATTCGTCGACCACGTCGTCGGACGGGTCGTCGACCGCGGTCCTGCTGCGCGACAGCCGGTAATGGGCGGCGACGACGGCGTCCTCCCATTCACGGCCGCCTTTCTCGATCGATTCCTGGAGCAGTGGCAGTTCAACCACCAACCTGGCGCGTGACAGATCTTCCAACTCGTTGCGCGAGACCGGAGCGACGGCAAAGCCGCGATTGCTGATGGCGGTCACCAGGCGCTCGGCCTCCAACCGCGAGAGCGCCTCGCGCAGCGGTGTCCAGCCGATGCCGTAATTGTTGCGCAACGCGCTGAGCTTGAGCGGCGCGCCGGGCTTCAGACGGGTGGTGAGGATATCGCGACGCAGCAGCCTGTATGCTGCTTCTGTCTTCGAGAAGTGCTCGTCGTCCAGCATAGCCGACCATCCGTATCGATTGCTCGGGGGATTATATATGAAATCCTTTCATTGCGTAAATTATATATAACGTTTGACAACACCCAAGGGACTGCCCATGATCGCCGACGGTTTCACCTGATATGTTCATCTGAGCACGCTCATGCGCGGGGATGGTCGACCATGAATGCAACTCCCGATCTCGCTGCAATCGAGGCGATGGACGCCGCGGACCCGCTACGCGCCATGCGCGATCGTTTCGTCTTGCCGCAAGGGGTGATCTACCTCGATGGCAATTCGCTTGGTGCGGCTTCACCCGCCGTCTTCGACGAACTGAACAAGGCCGCGACACAGGAATGGGCGCAGGACCTCATCCGTGCCTGGAACGCCGCCGGCTGGTTCGACATGCCGGTCGAGCTCGGCGACCAGCTCGGACGCCTGATCGGCGCCGCGGCTGGCCAGACTGTGGTCTGCGATACGACGTCGATCAACATCTACAAGGTGCTGCATGCGGCGCTCGCAATGCGGCCGGATCGGTCGGTCATCGTCGCCGAAGGCGACAGCTTCCCGACCGATCTCTACATGGCCGAGGGCGTAGCTTCGACGCGGCCCGGTACGGTGCTGCGGCTCGAGGGCGTCGATGCGCCTGACATCGAGGAGCTGATCGATGAGCGCGTCGCCGTTATCCTGGTCAACCACGTCAACTACAAATCCGGCCAGTTGCGCGACATGGCGGCGCTGACGCGCAAGGCCCATCAGGCCGGTGCGCTGATCGTCTGGGATCTCTGTCACACCGCCGGTGCACTGCCGGTCGAACTCGACGGCGCCAATGCCGATTTCGCCATCGGCTGCACCTACAAGTACCTCAATGGCGGCCCGGGTTCGCCAGCCTTCATCTATGCCGCACAGCGGCACCATGGTGATGTCTATCAGCCGCTCAGCGGCTGGTGGGGGCATGCGCGGCCGTTCGCCTTCGAACAAGGCTATGCCGCAGGCACCGGCATTCGCCGGTTCCTGTGCGGCACGCAGCCGGTGTTGTCGATGCGGGCGCTCAAGGGCGCCCTGGACCTCTGGAACGACGTCGACATGGCGGCCGTGCGCCAAAAGAGCATCGGGCTGACCGATCTGTTCATCCAGCTGGTCGAAGCAAGATGCGGGGCGTACGGGCTCGAGCTTGAAAGCCCGCGCAACGGCAACGAGCGCGGCAGCCAGGTGTCATTCATCCACCCCAGCGGCTACCAGGTGATGCGGGCCTTGATCGAGCGCGGGGTGATCGGCGATTTCCGCGCGCCTTCGACCATCCGCTTCGGCTTCACGCCGCTCTATGTCGGCTACAAGGATGTCTGGCAGGCGGTCGAGGTGCTGGAAGACATCCTGCGCACGGGTGCCTGGCAGGATGCGCGTTTCGCGGTCAAAACCGCGGTGACCTGAGAAGCTAGAGCCGGGTGCGAACTGTCCAGAGTTCCGGAAACAGGACGACCTCGAGCATCTTCTTCAGATAGGACGCACCGGACGTGCCGCCGGTGCCGCGCTTCAGGCCGATGATGCGTTCGACCGTGGTCACGTGGTTGAAGCGCCAGCGGCGGAAATAATCCTCGAAGTCGACCAGTTTTTCAGCCAGCTCGTAGAACATCCAGTAGCGCTGCGGGTCGCGGTAGACTGTCTGCCAGGCGACCAGGACCGCTTCATTCTCGGTGCGCGTCTCACGCCAGTCGGTACGGTTGGCGTCAGCACCGATGTCGAATCCGTTGCGGGCGAGGAGCAGCAGCGCTTCGTCGTAGAGCGACGGTTCGGCTAGGATCGCCTCAAGCTTCCCGCTGAGGTCCGGCCGATGCTTGTGCGGGCCGAGCATGGCGAGGTTGCGGTTGCCGGCCATGAACTCGATGGCGCGATACTGCCAGGACTGGAAACCCGAGGACTGGCCGAGCGCGTCGCGGAACTCGGTGTATTCGCTGGGTGTCATCGTCCGCAGCACGTCCCAGGCGTTGTTCAACTGCTCGAAGATGCGGGCGACGCGCGACAGCATCTTGAAGCTCGGCTCGAGGCGGTCGGCGCGGATCGAGCGGATCGCGGCACCGATCTCGTGCAGGGCAAGCTTCATCCAGAGCTCGGAGGTCTGATGCTGGATGATGAACAGCATCTCGTCATGCGCCGACGACAGCGGCGTCTGCGCCTCAAGGACTTTCTCCAGGTGCAGATAGTCGCTGTAGGACATGCGCTCCTTGAACGACATCTGTGCGCCTTCGGAGGCCGGATCGTATGGCTCGCTCAACTGATTTTCTCCGTGCGCAGCCGGAAGCGCTGGATTTTGCCGGTCTGCGTCTTGGGCAACGCAGCAATGAACTTCACAGATCGCGGATATTTGTAGGGCGCGATCGTCGCTTTGACATGGTCCTGCAGGCGCTTGATGGTTAACGCGTCAGGTGCCACACCTTGCACCAACACAACATGCGCCTCGACGATCTGGCCGCGTTCGGCATCCTCAGCGCCGATGACAGCGCATTCGGCGACGTCCGGGTGCGCCAGCAGCGCTGCCTCGACCTCGGGGCCGGCGATATTATAGCCGGCGCTGACGATCATGTCGTCGGAGCGCGCGGCGAAATGGAAGAAACCGTTTTCGTCCTGGGTGAAGGTGTCACCGGTGAGGTTCCAGCCGTCGCGGACGTATTCCTTCTGCCTGTCGTCAGCCATGTAGCGGCAGCCGGTCGGGCCGCGCACCGCCAGCCTGCCGGTTGCGCCGCGCGGCACCTCGTGCATCTCGTCATCGACAAWGCGAGCCTCGTAGCCTCCCACCGGCTTGCCGGTAGACGCAGGCTTCATATCGTCGAAGCGGTTGGAGATGAAGATGTGCAGCATTTCAGTGGCGCCGATGCCGTCGAGGATCGGCTTGCCGGTCTTTTGCGTCCACTCCTCGAAGACCGGGGCGGGCAAGGTTTCGCCAGCCGAAACGGCGACGCGCAGCGATGACAGGTCGGCACCCTCGTCCATGGCCTTCAGCATGGCGCGATAGGCGGTCGGCGCGGTGAAGGAGATGGTCGCTTTGTAGGTCTCGATGATGTTGATCATGTTGGGGGGCGTCGCCTGTTCGAGCAGCGTCGCCGCCGCCCCGAAGCGCAGCGGAAAGATGGCGAGGCCGCCAAGGCCAAAGGTGAAAGCCAGCGGCGGCGAGCCGACAAAAATATCGTCCGGCGTCACCTGGAGGATTTCGCGGGCATAGGCGTCGGCGATGATCAGGAGGTCGCGGTGGAAATGCATCGTAGCCTTCGGCACGCCTGTCGTGCCCGAGGTGAAGCCAAGCAGCGCAACGTCGTCGCGGCCAGTGTTGACGGCGCTGAAAACGACCGACTTGTCGAGGGCGGCGCGATCAAGTTCGGCATCATGGTTGGCGGTGCCGTCGAAGCCGATGACCTGCTTGAGGAACGCGCTGTCCTTAGCGCAAGCGGTCATCTCGTCCATCAGCCTGGTGTCGCAAAGCGCGATCGTGATTTCCGCCTTGTCGACGATCTTGGCGAGCTCGCCGGCGCGCAGCATCGGCATGGTGTTGACGACCACGGCGCCGACCTTGGTGGCGGCCAGCCAGCAGGCGACCATGGCGGGGTTGTTGGCCGAGCGGATCAGCACCCGGTTGCCCGGCTTGACGCCGTAGTTCTCGACCAGCGCGTGGGCCAGCCTGTTCGTCCAGTCGGACAGTTCCTTGTAGGTGCGGCGGCGGCCATTGCCGATCAGCGCGGTGTGGTCACCCAGGCCCTTCTCGACCAGTCTGTCGGTGAGTTCGACGCCGGCGTTGAGATGTTCGGGATAGTCGAAACCGTCTAGCAGGAAGTCCGGACATTGCTCCGGCGGCGGCAGGTGATCGCGCGTGAACGTGTCGATATGCGCTGAAGGCCCAAGCATGTCGCCGCTATCCTGTCTGCTGCCTGGCCAGTGCGCGAGGCGCCTGGCTTATTGGGGTGGATCTCAAGGTCCTGCTTTTGAGGAGGTCTTTGTGTTGCCAGTCGCACCTTGCTTGACACGACCCAAAAGGGCCGACATCGCCAAGTTTGGGCAGCACAGCGGACCTCCCATTGTCGGCTGTTCGTGACGGCAGGATCGCACCAGTCGAAATTTGTTTCAAGCCTAAAATGTTTTTGCCATGGAGCATTGACGCATGGCCTGGCGGTGGCCATTGCTAGCGCAGAAACGATGCCGTTTTGGGGGAGGATGCCGATGCCTGGACATCGCATTGCCGATTGGGACAATGCCTATGCCAACAGCGCGAACATCGCCGGCAGCGACCGCTGGCCGACCGCGTGGGTGGAGCCGGCGCAAGCGTTTCGTGACGCGCTTTCGTCAGAGGGCCGGGCACGGCTCGACATCACCTATGGCGGCGGACGGCGCAATCGGCTTGATCTTTTCCTACCCAGTGCGACGCCCAAGGGATTGGTGGTGTTCATCCATGGCGGTTACTGGATGGCGTTCGACAAGAGTTTCTGGTCGCATCTCGCCAACGGTGCCGTCAGCAGCGGCTTTGCCGTGGCGATGCCCTCCTACACGCTCTGCCCCGAAATCCGCATCGCCGGCATCGTCCAGGAGATCGGCGAGGCGATCGGCAAGGCGGCAGGACTGGTCGACGGGCCGCTGATGTTGACCGGCCATTCGGCCGGCGGACATCTCGCCAGCCGCATGGTGACGGCGACAACGCCGCTGGCGGCCGATGTGGCGCGGCGCATACGCCACGTCGTTTCGATTTCAGGCCTCCACGACCTGCGCCCAATCATGCGCACCGAGATGAACGCGACACTGGCAATCGACGAGCAGGAGGCGCTGGCCGAAAGCCCGGCGCTGTTGCGTCCCATGGATGGTGCCCGCATCACCTGTTGGGCCGGTGGTGGTGAACGCGCGGAGTTCCTTCGCCAGAACGCCTTGCTTGCCAATATCTGGACCGGCCTCGATGCCACGACCTCTTCCGTAGTCGAGCCCGACCGGCACCATTACAGCATCGTCGACGGCCTTGCCGATCCGGCCCATCCACTGACCCGGACCTTGATCTCGGAATAGCGCCGAGTCCATTTTCGACTTGTCGTCAATGGCTTGTTTGGCGAATCTTCAGCGTAACATCAGCACGCGGCAGGCTTCGCCAGCGTCCGCTGCGGGGGCAAACGGTGCCCGCACGATCAGCCCGTTGGCATCAGCCAGCATTCTTAGCATCGAAGAATCCTGTATGCCGAAGGGCGTCGCCACCGGCCCGCCGTCATCGTCCCGGACCACCGCCCGCACATAGTCCTGGCGCAAATCATTGGCCGGCATTGCGGCGCCCAGTCGCGCCGGACGAATGTCCTGGCGGTGTTCGCGGCCGCCAAGTCGCGCCAGCAGTGGCTTCAGGAACAGCTGCGAGCAGACCAGGCTTGCCACCGGATTGCCGGGCAGGCCGATGCATCTGATGTCGCCGAGGCGGCCGAACATCAGCGGCTTGCCCGGGCGCATGGCGATCTTCCAGAAGCCGAGCGTCATGCCTTCGCCGGTCAGCACGTCGTGGATCAGATCATGGTCGCCGACCGAGGCCCCGCCCAGGGTGACGATGACGTCCGCGCCGGCCGCGACCGCTTTCCGCACCAGCGCGGCGATGGCCTCCTTGCGGTCGGCGGCAATCCCGAGATCGAGCGCACGAGCGCCGACCGACTGCGCCGCCGCGGCGACACCATAGGCATTGGACGAGATGATCTGGTCCTGCCCGAGTTCGCTGCCGGGCGGCAACAATTCGTCGCCGGTGGCGATGATGGCGACCAGCGGCCGTTTCACCACGTTGACCCGTGGATGGTTGGCCGACGCCGCCAGCGACAATGCCGCCGGATCGAGCACGCGGCCTTTTTCCAGCAGGACGTCGCCTTTCGAGAAGTCGAGGCCGACGCGGCGGATGTTGCGCCACTCCGCCGTCCGTTCGATGACTTCGACGTCACCACCACCGAGGTCGCGGACATTCTCCTGGATAACGATGGTGTCGGCGCCTTCGGGCAGCGGCGCACCGGTGAAGATACGCACAGCCTGTGCCTTGCCGACCGTGCCGTCAAAGCCGCGCCCGGCAGGTGCCATGCCGATCACGGAAAGTCTCGACGGCACCGATGCCACGTCAACGGCACGCGCCGCGTAGCCGTCCATGGCGGAAGCGTTGAATGGCGGCTGGGTGCGCAGCGCTGCGACCGGTTCGGCCAGCACGCGATCAACAGCCTCGAACAACGGAACGCTTTCGCCCGCCAAAGGTGCTGCACCCTCAAGCAAGCGTTCGAGCGCCTCGGCGACCGGAACCAGCGCCATCAGGCGTCCACTTTGTAGTCGCCCGACTTGCCGCCGGTCTTTTCGACCAATCGGATGCCGGAGATGACCATGGCGCGGTCCACCGCCTTGGCCATGTCGTAGATGGTGAGGCAGGCAACCGAAGCGGCGGTCAACGCTTCCATCTCGACGCCCGTCTTGCCGGTGACACGCGCCAGCGCGGTGACCTTCAGGCCGGGCAAAGCATGGTCGGGCTCGATGTCGACGGAAACCTTCGTCAGGAGCAGCGGGTGGCAGAGCGGGATCAATTCATGCGCTTTCTTCGCCGCCATGATGCCGGCGATGCGCGCAGTGCCAAGCACATCGCCCTTCTTGGCGTTGCCTTCGAGAATCATGGTCAGCGTCTCGGGCTGCATCGCGACAAAACCCTCGGCGATTGCGGTACGCGTCGTCTCTGCCTTGTCGCCGACATCGACCATGTTGGCCTCGCCCTGCGCGCCGAGATGGGTGAGGGCGGCCGCCATCGTCAGACGGCCTCGGCCGGCGCCTTGCCCGTCAGAAGCAGGCGCGTCGCCGTGGTGACGTCCTGTTGCCGCATCAGGCTTTCGCCGACAAGGAAGGTGCCTATGCCGCTCTTTTGCATTCTGAGGCAATCGTCATGCGAGAAAATGCCGCTTTCGCTGACCAGCAGGCGGTCGGCCGGTACCATCGACGCCAGCCGCTCGGAGGTTTCGAGACTGGTCTCGAATGTCCTGAGATTGCGGTTGTTGATGCCGATCAGCCGCGACGACAGTTTTAGCGCGCGCTGCGTCTCGGCTTCGTCGTGCACTTCGATCAGCGCATCCATGCCGAGTTCTAACGCCGTCGACTCGAGGTCGCGGGCCAAAGCATCGTCGACGCTGGCCATGATGATCAGGATGGCGTCCGCGCCCCAGGCGCGGGCTTCGTAGACCTGGTATGGGTCGAACAGAAAATCCTTGCGCAAAGCGGGCAGGGCGACGGCGGCTCGCGCCCTGGTGAGAAATTCAGGCGCGCCCTGGAATGACGGCGCGTCGGTCAGCACCGAAAGACAGGCGGCGCCGCCTTTCGCATAGGCCTGCGCCAATGCCGGCGGGTCAAAATCGGCGCGGATCAGGCCCTTGGAGGGGCTTGCCTTCTTGATCTCGGCGATCAGCGCGAAGGCGCCGGATTTGCGCTTGGTCTCGAGCGCAGCAAGAAAGCCGCGTGGCGCCTCGGCATCTTTGGCCCGCGCCTTGATCTCAGCCAGCGGCACGCGTGCCTTTGCCGCCGCGATCTCGTCGCGCTTGTAGGCCTCGATCTTGCGAAGAATGTCAGACACGCTCTACCCGTTCGAAATCTCGATCAGCCGGTCAAGCACCTGCAGCGCGCGGCCACTGTCGATGGCTTGCGCGGCGAGCGCGATGCCGTCGCCAAGTGTCGTCGCCTTGCCGGCAACCACAAGCCCGGCGCCGGCATTCATCAGCACGGTGTCGCGATAGGCGCCGGCAGCGCCGCTCAGCATATTGCGCAGTGCGTCGGCGTTGTAGGCTGCGTCGCCGCCACGCAATTCGTCCTTGTTGTGGCGCGCCAGTCCAACCGCTTCCGGGGTCAGCGTAAAGCTGCGGATCTCGCCGCCGATCAGCTCGGCAACATGGGTCTCGCCGGTGGTGGTGATCTCGTCATAGCCATCGCCATGGGCAACCCAGGCATGCTCGGCACCCAGCGCTTTCAGCGTCTCGGCCACCGGCAGAATCCATTCCGGCAGGAACACACCGACCATCTGCCGCTTGACGCCAGCCGGGTTGGAGAGGGGCCCAAGCAGGTTGAAGATGGTGCGGGTTCCGAGTTCGACGCGGGTCGGGCCGACATGCTTCATCGCCGGATGGTGTGCGGGCGCAAACATGAAGCCGACGCCCGCCTCGTGGATGCAGCGGCCGATGAATTCGGGCGAGATATCGATCTTGACCCCGAGCGCGACCAGCACGTCGGCGGCCCCTGTCAGCGACGACAGCCCGCGATTGCCGTGCTTGGCAACCGGCACGCCGCTCCCGGCGATAACAAACGCCGATCCCGTCGAGATGTTCACGCTGTGGGAATTGTCACCGCCGGTGCCGACGATATCGATGGCGCCGGCGGGCGCCTCGACGCGCAGCATCTTGGCGCGCATGGTGGCGACGGCGCCGGAAATCTCGCTCACTGTCTCGCCGCGCACGCGCAGCGCCATCAGGAAGCCACCGATCTGGCCGGGCGTTGCGTCGCCTGACATGATGATGTCGAAGGCCTCGCGCGCTTCCTCGAAGGAAAGCGCGCTTCCGGTCGCGACCTTGGCGATATGGGTTTTCAGCGCGCTCATCTTGTCGAGGCTTGAGCGACGGCGGCCTGGTCGATGCGAACGTCGAATTGCGTCTGCAACTGCGCCACCAACTGGTCGAGCAGATCGTCAGACATGCCGGAGGTGAAGGATTTCTGTGCGTCTTCCGGCACGGAGCTGGCGTCAGCTCCGGCGGGCTCGAACACTTCGGCGACCTTGTACAGGATCTGTCCGTCGCCGGTGGGCGAGGGGATCAGCCCGGTGCCGCCTTCGCCAACGCCGAACATCGCCGCCGCGCCCTCCTTGCCGAAGTCGACATCATCGGCTTCGCGCTTGACACCGCGTTTGGTCTGCTTTTCCAGCTTCAGTTCGCCGGCGATGACGTCGAGCGTAGCGCCGGCTTTGAGCCGTTTTTCGAGCTCGTCTGCCTTGGCGGTGAGCCGCTTGGTTGTTTCGGCGGCGGTCCAGTCGGCGACGACTTTCTGGCGAGCCTCGTCCAATGTGCGGTCGCGAGCCGGTGTGATGGAAGCGACTTCGTAGAAAACGAAACCGTTGTCCGCCGTGGTCAAAGCGTCGTTTTCCGTGTTGGGTTCAGCGTCGAAAACAGCCTTGATCAATTCCGGCGATTGCGGCAGGTCCTTGACGATGCTTGCGTCAGGTCTCAGGCCACTGCGATCGATGGCATCGATGGTGACGATCTTCAGCTTCAACTTGGTGGCGGCGTCGGCCAGCGAGCCGCCAGCGGCCCGGGTGTCTTCGTAATTGTCACGCACGTCCAGGAGGATGCGACTTGCCTCGCCAAGCGCCAGATCCTTGCGGATCTGGTCGGACACTTCGGCCAGTGGCTTCACCACCTGGGGCTTGATTTCGGTGACGCGCAGCAGCACCGGACCGAAGGCGCCCTGCACGACCTGGCTGACTTCATTCGCATTGAGTGCGAAGGCCGCGTCGGCGACCGCCTTGTCGGCGATCTTGTCCTTGGCCAGCGTGCCGAGCAACGTATCGGCCGGGGTCTTGCCTTCCGCCGTGACAAGCTTGTCGAAGGTGGCGCCGGCCTTGAGCGAATCGAGCGCGGCCTTGGCCGCGTCAGGCGTCTTGAACACAAGCTGCTCGATGGTGCGCAGCTCCGGCGTCGTGTAGCGCGCCTTGTTCTTGTTGTAGTCGTCGCTGACCTGTTGGTCGGTGACGGCGGTCGTATCCATGATGTCGACCGGTTCGAGGCGGACATAGGAGAATTTGCGGTATTCCGGTGCCGCGTACGTCTTCTTGTTGGCGTCGAAATAGGCCGAGAGCACGCTGTCGGACGGCGCCCCGATCGGCTCGACCAGCGCCTTGGGCAGCGTCAAATAGTCGATGGTGCGGTCTTCGCCGCGATAGAGCGCGACCGCCTTGAAGAAAGTATCCGGCGCCTTGAGGCCATCCGAGACCGCCTCGACGATCTGCTGGCGCACCGCCACCTGGGCACGGTTCTTCAGATAATCCGCAGGCCGCATGCCGATCTGCTGCAACATGTATTCGAAGGTTCGCCTGTCGAACTGGCCGCCAGGACCCTTGAAGGCCGGATCTTCGCGTGTCAGCTCGGCCAGCCGGTCCTTGGAGAGGCCGAGGCCCAGCTTGCGGGCCTGTTCGTCGAGAACGGCTCCCGAGACGAGCTGCGCCAGCACCTGGTTGTCGATGCCGAGCGCCTTTGCCTGTTCGTGGGTGAGGCGCTGGCCGAATTGCTGCGACATGACGGCGAGCTGGCGGTCATAGGCGAGACGGTATTCGTTGATCGACACCTTGGTGCCGCCGGCGAAAATAACCGAATCGTGGCCGGCGAAACCGCCCATCAGCCGTCCGGAAATGCCCCAGACCAAAAAGCTGAGCACCAGCAACACTAGTAGACCCTTCGCGACCCAGGTACCCGCCGCGCTTCTCAATACACCAAGCATCGTTACTTCCGATTTATGCGCATTTTCGCATGCGCCGAGTCTGAAACAAGCGCAATAGCGCCCTTCCGGTCCACTGTCGATTGCTTTGTGGCCTGATTTTGGTAGTGAGAGCCAGAGCCTGATATCGCCCGGAGAAGCAACCCATGACGCCAGGAATTCGCCCGCTCGTCGCCGGCAACTGGAAAATGAACGGCACCAGTGCCTCGCTCAACGAGCTCAGGATGATCGGCAACGGTTTCATGAGTGGGCTCGATGCGGAGACTGAAGCGCTGGTTTGCGTTCCCGCAACCCTGCTTGCCCACGCAGCCGAGATTCTGTCACGCACGCCGGTCCACGCCGGCGGCGAGGATTGCCACACCAAGGAAAGCGGCGCCTACACCGGCTGCATCTCGGCGGAAATGCTGAAGGATGCCGGCGCGAGCCATGTTATTGTCGGCCATTCCGAGTGCCGCGAGCAACGCGGTGAGGATGACGCGACGGTCCAGGCCAAGGCTTCAGCCGCCTGGCGTGCCGGGCTTGTGGCCATCATTTGCATTGGCGAGACGCAGCAGCAGCGTGAAGCGGGCGCCACGCTCGATGTGCTGTCGCGGCAGGTCGCCGGCTCGGTGCCGCCAAGCGCCACCCCGTCCAACACCATCATTGCCTATGAGCCGGTGTGGGCGATCGGCACCGGCCTGACGCCGACCGCGACCGATGTGGCCGAAGCACATGCACATATCCGCGAAAAGCTGTCGGAAAAACTCGACGGCGTTGCAGCCAAGATGCGCATTCTTTATGGCGGCTCGGTCAAGCCCTCCAACGCGATCGAACTGCTCGGCGTCAGGAATGTCGACGGCGCGCTGGTCGGTGGCGCCAGCCTGAAAGCGGCGGACTTCCTTGCCATCGCCGAGGCTTATCGCAGCATCGCCTAGGGTTGACGGCGCCGGAAATCGTTGCAAAGGGAGCGTTGCTTCCCATATTCCGGCCACGGGCTTGGAAATGCCATCAAAGCATTGTATTGAGCCGCCTCCAATTCACCGGTCGGTCCGCGACCGGGCAAGGCCTTGCCAGGATAAACTATGGAAACCGTACTGATCGTCATCCATCTCATGGTCGTGCTCGCCCTTGTCGGCGTGGTGCTGCTGCAGCGCTCCGAAGGCGGCGGCCTTGGCATCGGCGGCGGATCCGGCTTCATGACCGCGCGCGGTGCGGCCAACGCGCTAACGCGTGCGACGGCGATCCTGGCGGCCGCTTTTTTCGCCACGTCGCTGACACTGTCGATCGTAGCCCGCTACGGCGAGAAGCCGATCGACATCCTCGACCGCGTGCCCGCGACATCTGACGGCGCCGGCAAGGGTGTGCTCAACCAATTGCCCGGCACGACCACTCCGACGCCCGCCGGCAACACCGCACCGAAGCCGCCGTCCGGCAACGATGCCGCGGCAACGCCTCCTGCAACTGCCCCGGCCACGGCGCCTGCCGCCGGCTCGACTCAGCCGGCGACCAACGGCACCACGCCCGCTGCACCAGCGACCCCGCAGGTCCCGAACCAGTAGTCTCCAGCGCCTGAAGCCGCGATCTGTTGTCGTTTGAACACAGTCGCGGCAAATGCAGCACCATCACGAAGAATCGAGTGCCTGCAATGTGGCGTTACCCTTGAGGCGTCCGCGCTTATTCGACTATAGATTGCGCGCGGCATTTCCGGCGCCCTTGGGGGGCGCTGAGCGACGCCGTGGGCAACAAGCATAGAACGATCGGATCTTCGCCATGCAGCTTCGCAGCTTCATTTTCATGGGACTCTGCGCCGTACTCGGCATGAGTTCCCCGGCTTTCGCCGGCATGCCGGCCAATATGGCCGCAAATCAATCGGCTGAAACAACCAGTGCCATCAACGTCGCCGTCAAGAGTGATGCGGCGCAATTGAAGCTTCTCAAGAAGAAGAAAAGCCCGACACCGGACGATCTCGCCCAGATCAAGAAGATCGAGGCCAAGATCGTTGCCGACAAGGAAGCAGCCAAGGCCAAGGCACTCGAAGCCAGGAAGCTGGCAATGCGCGAAGCGGCCAAGGCCAAGGCCGAGGCGGAACGGCAGGCGTTCCTCGCCAAAAGGGGCAAGACCGCTTCGACAACCGAAGTGGCCGACGCCAAGCCTTCCAAGAAGACCGTCAATATCATCGAGCCGATTGCGCCGATCGAACCGATCCAGTCGGCTGAGCCACTCCCTGCCGAAGCGATGAATGTCGCTTTGACCGGAAACAATGGCGAGCTGCGCAGCGAAGTCATCGGCAAGAAGCAGTCGAGCGGTGGCCTGTTCGCCGGCCTCTTCGGCGGCAGCTCCTCGTCTTCGATCTCATATCTCCCCGAGACACGTGCGCTGGACCAGGCTCTCGCCAAGAAGGACGCCAAGAAGCAGTTCAAGGTGAAGCCGGAGTTTGTGCCGCAGGACGTGGAATTCACCGGCTACGATGCCGGCACCATCGTCATCGACACCAGCGCCCGCCGCCTTTACCTCGTCGAATCGTCTTCCACCGCTCGCCGCTACGCCATTGCGGTCGGCCGCGAAGGCCTGCAGTTCAAGGGCACGGTGGCGGTCGGCGACAAGCAGGAATGGCCGCGCTGGATCCCGACGCTTGACATGCAGAAGCGCGAGCCGAAGCACTATGGTCAGTACAAGGACGGCATGCCCGGCGGTGGCCAGAACCCGCTCGGCGCCCGCGCCATCTATCTCTATGACGGCAAGAAGGACACGCATCTGCGCATCCACGGCACCATCGCGCCGCAGTCGATCGGAACCAGCGCCTCCAACGGCTGCTTCCGCATGATCAACGAGCACGTCATGGACCTTTACAGCCGCGTCAGGGTAGGCACCAAGGTCGTCATCATCTGACGCCTGCATCCATCATGCCGAAGGGCCGGCCTTTGCCGGCCCTTTTGTTTTGACTTACCCCTAAGCGCGTTGCGTTGAAACGGATTCAATCGACGCGTTTTAGTTCTTTGTTTTGTGCATGTCGTTGTCCCAAAAACTGCTTCGCGCTTTGGGCGACATGCATAGGGTATCGCGCCTTCTTGGGAAAAAGCCTTCGCGGCGGTTTTTTCTCTGGCGGAATCAATCCGGCCGCGTTAAGCGATGACTCCCATGGCGCGATATGTATTCATCACAGGCGGCGTGGTTTCCTCACTTGGAAAAGGCATTGCCGCAGCGGCCCTTGGGGCTCTCTTGCAGGCGCGAGGCTATCGCGCACGCATCAAAAAACTCGACCCCTACCTCAATGTCGATCCAGGCACGATGTCGCCGTACCAGCATGGCGAGGTTTTCGTCACCGATGACGGTGCGGAGACCGATCTCGATCTTGGCCACTATGAGCGGTTCACCGGCCGCTCGGCCAACCAGCAGGACAACATCACAACCGGCCGCATCTACAAGAACATCATCGAGCGCGAGCGGCGTGGCGACTATCTCGGTGCCACCGTGCAGGTCATTCCGCACGTTACCGACGAGATCAAGAATTTCGTCCTCAACGGCAACGATGACTATGATTTCGTGCTGTGCGAGATCGGCGGCACGGTCGGCGATATCGAGGCGATGCCGTTCCTCGAGGCGATCCGTCAGCTTGGCAACGACCTGCCGCGCAACAACGCCGTCTATGTGCATCTGACGCTGATGCCCTACATTCCGACGGCGGGTGAGCTGAAAACCAAACCGACCCAGCATTCGGTCAAGGAACTGCGCGGCATCGGCATCGCGCCCGACATTCTGCTGGTTCGCGCCGACCGCGCCATTCCGAAGGAAGAGCGCAGAAAACTATCGCTGTTCTGCAATGTGCGCGAAAGTGCTGTGATCCAGGCGCTCGACGTGCCGCATATCTACGACGTGCCGATGGCCTATCACAAGGAAGGGCTTGATTCGGAAGTGCTCGCCGCGTTCGGTATCGATCCGGCGCCGAAGCCGCGGATGGAACCCTGGCAGGCGGTGTCGAACCGCATCCACAATCCGGAAGGCGAGGTTACCATCGCCGTGGTCGGCAAATACACCGGCCTCAAGGATGCCTACAAATCGTTGATCGAGGCGCTTTCGCATGGCGGCCTGGCAAACCACGTCAAGGTCAAGCTCGACTGGATCGAATCGGAGATCTTCGAAAAGGAAGATCCGACGCCCTGGCTGGAAAAGGTGCATGGCATCCTGGTTCCCGGCGGCTTCGGCGAGCGTGGCTCCGAAGGCAAGATCCTGGCGGCGAAGTTCGCGCGTGAACGCAAGGTGCCGTATTTCGGCATCTGCTTCGGCATGCAGATGGCCTGTATCGAGGCCGCGCGGTCGCTGGCCGGCGTCGAGCATGCCTCATCGACCGAATTCGGCCCAACTGACGAACCGGTGGTCGGCCTGATGACCGAATGGCTGAAAGGCAACATGCTGGAGAAGCGCCGGGAAACCGGTGATCTCGGCGGCACGATGCGGCTCGGCGCCTATCAGGCCGATCTCGCAAAGGGTTCCAAGATCGCCGAGATCTATGGCGATACGCAGATTTCCGAGCGCCATCGCCACCGCTACGAGGTCAATGTCGATTACAAGGAGCGGCTCGAGGATTGCGGCCTGGTGTTTGCCGGCATGTCACCCGATGGCGTGTTGCCGGAGACGGTCGAATACCCCGACCATCCCTGGTTCATCGGCGTTCAGTATCATCCGGAACTGAAAAGCCGGCCGCTCGACCCGCATCCGCTGTTCGCCAGCTTCATCGAGGCGGCAGTGGAACAGAGCCGGCTGGTGTAACGATTACTGGCTGGCTAGAGCATGGTGCCGGAAAGTGTGAAGCGGTTTTCGGACGACATCATGCACTACCTCCTTGATTTAGATGCGGATTCAAATTTCAGGTCGATTCGACCTGAAATCATCCGGCTCTAGCGATGCAGACTTACGTCGCGCTCCTCTACAGCATCATCCTGGGCGAGGGACGGCGGCTCGTCATGGCCGACCTGAAGGCGATGGCGGAAGAGCTCTGCCTGAAGAATGCTCGCACCTTGGTTGCGACCGGCAACCTGGTCTTCGAGACGCCGGCAACGGCCGTCGCTGATCTGGAGCAACGGCTGGAAGCAGCCTTCGAAAAAACCTTCGGCCGGCATGTCGATATCATCGTGCGCAGTGCCGAGGACTGGCGGACGCTTGCCGCCGGCAATCCGTTCCCTGGCGAGTCGGCCGAAGCCGGCGACCAGGTGGCGGTGCGCGTGATGCGCAAACCAGCGCCAGTCGATGCTGTAGCGGCCCTCCAGGCCTATGCCGCCGCGGACGAGAAGGTGCTGTCGGTCGGCGGCGATATCTGGGTTGTCTTTTCGCGTGAGAGGCCCAGTTCGCGGCTTCTGGCGGCAACGAGCCACAAACGTCTGGGTATCGGCACGTCGCGCAACTGGAACACGGTGCGCAAACTGGCCGGGATGGTCGGCGCATAGGATCCGGGGCGGCTTTGCACCGCCCCGGACGATGCCTGTCAGGCCTTCGCGGTCTTGGCGCCAGCGCCCAAAGCCGCCGTGCGCAGTACGTAGTAGATGGTGCCGGCGATGCCAACGCCGAAGAACCAGCCATAGACACCCCACCAGGACGGCAGCCAGTTGGTGAAGTTGGGCAGGATCGACGAGAAGATGGCGCCGATGCCGGCGGCGATGAAGGCATTGACGTGCCAGCCGCCCTGGAAGCGGAACTCGCCGTCCTCGCGATAGAGTGCTTCGACGTCGACCTCACCTTTGCGGATCAGATAGTAGTCGACCATCATCACCCCGAAGATCGGTCCCATCGTCGCGCCGATGATGTTGACGAAGGAGGCGGCACTGCCTTCCCACGGCGCGAAGGGGTAGAGCACCAGCGCGATCAACGCCGCGATATAGCCGCCCTTCTTGAAGTCGATCTGCCTGGGAAAGACGTTTGAGAAGTCGAAGGCCGGCGACACGAAGTTGGCGACGACGTTGATGCCAAGCGTCGCCACGGCGAAGGTCAGGGCCGCAAGGGCTGCCAGGTACCAGCTGTCGAATTTCGCCGAGATCTGGTCGGGGTGCAGCAGCACTTCGTGATAGACGTCGTAGGCGGCAATAGTGGTGACGCCGGCGACCAGTGAGAACAGGATGAGGTTGACCGGCAGGCCCCAGATGTTGCCCTTGCGCAGCGACGCCTGATCGGGCGCATAGCGGGCGAAATCGCAGAAGTTGAGATAGAGCGCCGAAAAATAGGTCACCCAGATCGCGGCCACCGCAAACAGCGCGGTCCACGAGCCCGGCGTGCCTGGCACGCCCGCATCCTTGGTCTTCTCCAACAGCACGTCCATCGGGATGTCGCTGGTGAAGGCGAAGGTTCCGGATTTGACGCATAGGTAAATCGCCAGGATCAGCATCATCACCCAGACCGCCGGACCCGCCCAATCCTGGAAGCGGCGCACCGTCTCCATGCCGCGCTGGATGATCAGAAGCTGCAGCGCCCAGATAACGACGAAGCAGATCACTTGCAGGCCGGAATGACCGAGGAAATGCGAGTTGGCGTTGAGATCGGCGAACCATTGCGAGCGGATCAAGAGTGCCACGATGGCGCCGGAGGCTGCCGACGTCTGCGCGCCGTACCAGAAGCAGGCGACGATGGCGCGCACCAGCGCCGGTATGTTGGCGCCCCAGATGCCGAATGAGGCGCGGGCGAGCACTGGATAGGGCACGCCAGTCTTCACGCCGGCATAACCGACCATGTTCATCAGCGCGTAGATGATCAGCGAACCGATGCCGATGGCGATTATGAAGTTGACGAAGCCGCCACAGAACAGGAACAGGCTGGCAGCCAGGTAGTAGCCCCAGAGGCTGTGAACGTCCGACGTCCAGACGTTGAAGATCGAGAATGGTCCCCAGTTTCGAATTTTGGCCGGAGCCAGATCCTCGTTGTACAGGTCAGGTGAAGCACCCTGTATTGTCATTGCAATGTTCCCCTTTTGCAGCACGCGCCCTCACGCGTTGGCCGCTCGCAGGGTAAGCCTGACGTCGGGGAACGGACAAGCAACCTATTTGCCGGCTTTGGCCTTAAAGATATTCAATGAGAACTGCGATTATCGACGGGGCGCAATGGTGGGCCGTTTCGCGTTTGCCGGTCGAATGATTCGAAATTCGGCATATGGCGATTTTTTTATGATTCCGCTTCTTTACACGGAACCAAATCGTGGATGGTACGTTTCGTAGGGTTCGATCGCGTGCATCGCGGTCAACCGGGAGGAAATAATGGATTATCTGCACTTCTTTTCGCCTGTGCGGATTTCGCGCGGGCAGGGGTATCCTGCTGAAGAAATCGATAGTGTTGCCGAGGCCATGGTGTTCTTGAGGAAATGGCCGACAGGACGGCGCGGTCCAGTCTATCAGTGCGCGCTCAATTGCTGCTCGGCCGCAATGTCGGGCCAGATGTCGCCCGAGGAAGCAAGGAAAGCGTTCACAGGCTTTGCCCGCATCACGCGCCTTCTCGACGATGACATGGCGTTACCGGCAGCCAGCGAAAGCATGGCAAAGGTGTACGCGCTGCGGCGGTAAGGGCCTGTTGTTTTGACGGTCATGCGAGGGTCTCGCGCCGTGACGGCGCGGGTCTTGGTTTGAGATGTGCCCCGACATCAGCGGTCGAAAGATCCTCCGGATCAGGCGCTTGCCTCAGGTGGCTCAGGTGACGGAATAACGGTCGATCACCCATAACCAGGTGCCGTCGCGTTGCCGACGGGCAACCTCGCTGGTCACGTCGCCATCGGGAAGTCGGGTCGATGTGAGGGCAAGGTCGCCGCAAACGAGCGCCGGCCGCTGCTCGCCCACGGCAAACTTCCGTCCTGACGCGACGATTTCGGCATAGTAGTTGTGGATGGCCTCCTTGCCGCGCAGCAAATTTCCGCCGCCACGGTCGATCACCGCATCGGGTTCGAACAGAGCCGTCATGCCGTCGACGTCGCCCGCGTGCTGCCGCGAAACCAGCAACGGCTCCAGTTGCTGGGGATCGTAGACAGGTTCTCTGTCGGCTGTGTCGTCCATGCTGACCTCCGCACGTCATCTAGTCGGAATCATATCGCAAAAGCTCTAGGCGTGTCGGACCGGGACTAGCGTAAGCAGGATGCACCCGTAGCTCAGCTGGACAAAGCGCTACCCTCGCAAGGTGGAGGCCACACGTTCGAATCGTGTCGGGTGCGCCACTTCGGTATGAAACTGCGAACCTCGACGCGTTGCGCGAGCGCATGCAATGGTCTCGCCAGTACATTCCATCGTCGTTCTGCAACTGGGCTACAGGGCCGAAATAAACGCATATCCATGCCCCTCTTTGACTATTCTGCCGATGCCTGGTCGTCCTAGGTGAGCGCCGGCTAGCCAAATTTGTGCCCCCGCTGCGTCTTGGAGCAGCTTGATCCGGCTAGCCCTCGCCATGGACTCGTCAGTGTCATAAGCCCAAGTAAGCTCGGGACGGGCAAACTGTGCAGCAGGAACGTGGATCAGGTCGCCGCAGAATAAGATATCGTCCTCGCCAGTGCTGAGGAGATAGCCCATATGGCCCGGAGCATGCCCGGGTATCGCCACCGCCAGCAAATGTTCGTCCAGCCGGTCTCCTCCACTGATTGGGGCCAGGAGTGGCCGAAAATCCGCTAGTCGTGGCTCGGCGAGGAAATCCTCAACGGCGTCCTCCGCAATCACGATCTTGCTCAAGTTTCTGAATGCTCGCCGCCCGTCAGGCGCAAGAAGACCGTTGATGTGGTCGCCATGGGCATGGGTGAGGGCGACCATCGTGAGGGATGACGTGTCGATGCCTGCCTCGAACATGGCCTTCTCGAGGTGGCCCATGGACGGGTCCCAGCTTCCTCCCGCTCCACAATCTATCAAAACGCGGTCGATGCCGAAGCGATCGAGCAAGAAGCAGTTGACCGAAAGTCGAACGAGCGCCTCTTCCCGTTGAGGCGATGCTGTCTGCATATATATCTTGTCGTTCGGATCTCTGAGCAATTGGGCCGGCAGGTCGACATATCCGTCGGAGAGCGACCAAACCTTCGATGATCCCGAAGCACAGGCCATGGTGTTGGGGCTTTGAGACAGCAATTTCACGGGTAACCTGCCAAGCGCGGTGATCCAATTTTCTATTGCGGGACTGAAGCCGTCACGTTTTCGAAGTCACCACCTTCTGAACGATCTTCCAGGTTCCGTTGACCTTCAAGCATGACAAGAGGTCCGTGAAGTGGCGTGGCGGCACCCGCAATCTTACCTTCAGAAGCGCGAGGTCTCTTTCGACGTCAATCGATAGGATCTCGTCGTCACGCTTCACGCCCTGTTGTTTTGGAGCTTTCGTGTTGCGGACGACTGCAAGCCACATCGCAACCGGCGTTACGCCCACGTCGCCGTCGTCGGCGACCTTCGTCACTGAACTCGAGGGATGAAATATGGATGCAAATTTCTCAGCATCCATCTCATAGGCGGCGTCAAAATAGGTCTGTGCCAGGGTGCGCAAAGCGCGAACATCGGTATCCATGGGTCACCTCGTTGTTACGTCCAACCATTCCGTACACGTGGCAATCACGCGACGAGCACCAGGCAAGCCGGTGACGAGTCGACTTTCTGTCGGTCAAACCTAGGACAAGGGCACTTATGAGACTAGATATGTTGCACAGGATGGTGTCATGAGTGAGATTCATAAATCATGGGAAATGAGCTGAATGAACTCGCTGCGTTTGCAGTCGTCGCCAGCGAGCGAAGCTTTACACATGCAGCCGCGAAGCTGGGCGTCTCCCAGTCCGCCCTGAGCCACACGATCCGGCGACTTGAGCAGCGTCTCGAGCTCCAGCTTCTTGCTCGGACGACCAAGAGTGTGGCGCCAACCGCAGCGGGCGCAGCTCTTTTGAAGGAGCTGTCTCCGGCGCTTGAGCAAATTACTCGTGCGCTGGACAAAGCCCAAAGCGTTCGCCACCGACCTGCGGGACGCCTTAGAATTGTAATGTCACGGTCGGCTGCGACGATGGTATTATTGCCGAGGCTCACTGCATTCGCCGAGGCTTACCCTGACGTCGTTCTTGACGTTGTCACTGTCACTGGTCCCGTAGACATTGTCGCAGGCGAGTTCGATGCCGGTATTCAACTCGGCGAGTATATTCAAAAGGACATGATCGCGGTGCGCGTCTCGCAGGAGTTGCGTTTGGCGGTAGTGGGATCGCCCGGCTATTTTGCGTCACGAAGCATTCCTCGGAAGCCCAAGGATCTAAATGATCATCGATGTCTAAACCTGCGTCTTCCGAACGGTCCGTATCGGTGGCAGTTCGAGCAGGGACGCAAGGCGATCACAATCGGTGTGAACGGCCCGCTCGTAATCGACGATACCAACCTGGTGATTCAGGCGGCGCTCACCGGAGCCGGCCTTGGGCTCGCTTATGAAGAGCAGGTTGCGGGGCATGTTACTGAGCACCGCCTCATTCGAGTGCTTGAGAACTGGACGCCCCCTATTCCCGGCTTCTTCATGTATTACCCCAGTCGCCAGCATCAGCCTGCTGCACTAACTGCGCTGGTAAACACGCTGCGATGTTCTAAATAGCCGTCGCGCGGAGGCATCAAGCAGTCAGAATTCGGCTGGGAAGGTTCGAAATATGGCATCGATGATTACCTGGAGCTGAAATCCTCGTGTATTGGTGGCCCCCCTCGACGGAAGGCGGTGCCGACTGCCTATGATTGAATGGGAAAATTCGATAATTTCGTGTGCACTTGGCAAGGTCTAGCGATTTAGTGTTAAAGGAAAAATGCTGAAAAATCAGGAATTTAGAATAGCCATTGCACCTATGATGGATTGGACGGATCGGCATTGCCGGTTCTTCCATCGCCAGCTGACCAGCCGTGCGCTGCTTTACACCGAGATGGTGGTGGCCGACGCGGTTATCCATGGCGCGCGCGAGCGGCTGCTTGGCTTCGATGCGGCGGAGCATCCCGTCGCCTTGCAGGTCGGTGGCTCAGATCCCGGAAAACTCGCCGAGGCGGCGCGCATCGGCGAAGCCTTTGGCTATGACGAGATAAACCTCAATGTCGGCTGCCCGTCCGACCGCGTCCAGTCGGGCGCTTTCGGCGCCTGCCTTATGAAAGTGCCTGACCTCGTCGCCGACTGCGTCGCGGCGATGAAAGCGGCGGTGGCGATTCCCGTCACCGTCAAATGCCGCATCGGCGTCGACGAGCAGGATCCCGAGCCGGCGCTCGATACGCTGGCGGACGGTGTTTTCGAGGCTGGCGCCGACGCGCTGTGGGTGCATGCGCGCAAGGCGTGGCTGGAAGGGCTGAGCCCCAAGGAAAACCGCGACATCCCGCCGCTGGACTATGGCCGCGTCTATCGGCTGAAGGCCAGAAAACGAAACGAATTCATTGGCATCAACGGCGGCATCCAGTCGATCGAAGAGGCGCGGGCGCATCTCGACCATGTCGACGGCGCCATGCTTGGCCGCGTCGCCTACCACACGCCTGGCATCCTGGCCGGCGTCGACGCCGCCTTCTACGGCGTCGAGTCCGACGCGTTCGATTTCGCCGCGCTGATCGATGCCATGGCAGAGTACGCGGCCCACCATATCGAACAGGGCGGGCGGCTTGGCCATGTCACCCGCCATATGGTCGGACTGTTCCATGGCTTGCCCGGCGCGCGCCGCTACCGCCAGATCCTGTCCACCGATGCGACCCGGCCCGGTGCCGGACCGGACGTACTGAAAACGGCCTTCGCAGCCGTAGAGTTCGGTGGAGCGGCGGCCGAAGCCGCCTGACGCGTTAGGTCGGGGTCAATCCCTGAGGATCATGCGGTCGCCGCGCACATCGAAGCCCGACAGCGAGCCGATGAAGTTCATGCCAAGCAGGCTCTGGCTGAGCATACCGGGTGCCGCGATCATCACCGGCATGTCCTTGCGCACGATGCCGCCGATCGCCAGTTGATCGGTCTTGACGGCCGCGGCGCGCGCCATGCCGTTGGCGGTTGAGACCGGTATGGTGTAGTTGAGCGCCGCTGGATTGAATCCGGATGCCTGGGCGTCCTCGGACGTCAACACGGTGCTGGTCGCGCCGGTATCGACAACAGCCCGCACTGGATTGCCGTTGACCAGGATGCGGGCTTCGAAATGGCCATTGTCCGCCTTGTCGAGTGTCACCGTCGCGTGGCCGTCCTCGACGCCCAGAGCCAGCGGGCTGCCGGGAACAAGGCCCGCGGTGACCCGACTGGCGACATCCTGCAGTTCGTAACGATACTGGTAGCCGGCGATCAGCGCGAGCGCGATGGCCGGCCAGGCGCCAAGGTTCCGGGCCATGGCACCCAGGGGCCTGCCCGAGCGAAGCAGGCCGGCGCCGACCAGCGCGCCAAAGGCGCCAAGCCAGATCAGCCGGCCAAAATCGTAATTCTCGACGCCGAGCGTGCTGCCGGCGGAATCGGTGAGCATGAGCAGGACTGCTCCCATCCCAATTGCGGCAATCAGTATCCAGAACAGGCGGTTCATCTGTGTGGTCGCCTCACGAAAGCGCGTCGCGTTCGCGCGTCATACGAGCGCGGCGCGTTTCCCGTCGCGGCCGACGCTCGACCGTTTCCAGACGGGCAGGCAATTCAGCCATGACGGAGCGACGCGTTTCGGGCGTCATGCCGATCCAGGCGCCGATTTCCTCGCGCGTGCGTCCGCAACCGAAACAGAAGCCGGTTTTCATGTCGATCGAACAGACGAGGATGCACGGGGATTCGATGACCGTCATGTCTTTCTCTTGAGGGTTCCATTAGGAATCCCTTGTTGCACCTCCACATGGTGCAACCGCAAAGCCAATGCAAGCCCTCGCAATTACGCCTTTCGCGGCGACCTTTGCGGCAAATGCGTGAGCATGATCCAGGAGGTTGTGCCAACCGCGCAAGGCGGCTATGCCGCTCACCAACTCCAGGGAATGAATGCCGACGACATGACCAGCGCGCTGCCTTTCGATGATTTTCGCAACCTGCTGGCCAATTTGCCGGCGGCCGACACGATTGCCGAGGTCCGTGTTCGAACGCTGTTTGCCAAGGCCGACAAGCCCGTCAATTCGCTTGGTCGCATCGAGGACATTGCCGCCTGGCTCGCGGCCTGGAGCGGGCGGGCTCCGCCCGCCGTGACAAGGCCGTTGATGGCGGTCTTTGCCGGCAACCATGGCGCCACCCGGCATGGCATTTCGCCACGGCCGGTGGCGGCGACGGCCAACGCGGTCGAGCTTTGTGCCGCCGGAGGTGCTGCCATCAACCAGATCTGCATTGCCAATGATCTCGGGCTGAAGGTTTTCGATCTCGCCCTGCACATCCCGACCGCCGACTTCACCGAGGATGCAGCATTGGACGAGCGCGGTTGCGCCGCCACCATGGCCTTTGGCATGGAAGCGATCGCGGGAGGCACCGACCTGCTTTGCCTCGGCGATCTCGGCGTCGGCAACTCCACTGTTGCTGCGGCCCTGTTTGCGGCGCTGTTCGGAGGCAAGGGCGCCGACTGGGTCGGCCCGGGATCCGGCGCCGGTGCGGCGATGCAGGTACGCAAGGCTGAAGTGGTCGATGCGGCACTTGCCTTTCACGGCGGCCATCTCGGTGACCCGTTGGAGGCGCTGCGCCGGGTCGGTGGCCGGGAATTCGCAGCGATCGCCGGCGCCATCCTCGCCGCGCGGATGCAGAAGATACCGGTTCTGCTCGACGGATTTGCGGCAACGGCGGCTGCAGCAGTGCTGCATGCCGCCAACCCCACGGCACTCGACCACTGCCTTCTTGCCAGCGTGTCGTCGGAGCCCGCGCATGCTCGGGCCGCCGAACGCCTCCGTCTTCGCCCGTTGCTCGACCTGGGCATCGGCCATGGTGAGGGAGCAGGGGCCGCTCTTGCCGCAGGCCTGGTCAAGGCAGCGGCGCTGACCAGTTCAGGCATGGCGGCGGCCGTTCGGGGTTAGACGCCAGACACACGAGCGAAGTCTGCTATCGCCGCCGCGCCGCCACCGCCGCGGTCGGCAGCGCCGGCAGTTCTTCCATCACCCGGCTCAGCGGGAAGATGGCGATCGCTTCGGTGCCTTCGCGCAGCTTGGAATGAAGTTCGAACTCGCCGCCATGCATGGCGAGCAGGCCTTGCACGATCGGCAGGCCGAGCCCGGTACCTTGCTCGGCGCTCTTGATGGCAATCGAGCCCTGACCGAAGGCCGAGAGCACCACCGGGATTTCGTCTTCGGGGATGCCGGGACCGTTGTCCTTGACTGAAATGTACTGTCCGCCACCCGCCGTCCAGCCGACGCGAACGCGGATTTCGCCGCCGGTAGCCGTGAACTTGATGGCATTCGACAGAAGGTTGAGCGTGATCTGCCGCACCGCCCGCTCGTCGGCAAACAGGCGCAGCAACTCATGCTCGAAATCCTGGACAATGCGGATATCCTTGTTGCGGGCCCTCAATTCCATCATGTGACAGCAATCCTCGACGATGTTGAGCAGCATCACCGGCTCCTCGTTGAGCTGGTAGCGGCCGGCCTCGATGCGCGACAGGTCGAGGATCTCGTTGATCAGGTCGAGCAGGTGCTGGCCGGATTCATGCACGTCATGGGCGTAGTCGCGATAGGTCGGGTTGCTCATCGGTCCGAGCACCTCGTTCGACATCACCTCGGAAAAGCCGAGAATGGCGTTGAGCGGCGTGCGCAATTCGTGGCTCATCGAAGCGAGGAACCGCGATTTCGCCAGATTGGCGTCTTCCGCCCGCCGCCGTGCCTCGTCCGACATCGACTTCGCCGTCTCCAGTTCGGCGACCAGCGCATCCTTTTCGGAGCGGAACGACAACAGCATCAGGGACGCGCGGTTGAGGTGACGGGCGACATAGGCGAAGAAGGGCAACGACACGACCAGCAGCCCCGCCATGATCGCCCCGACCGGCATCCACAGCTTGACGCCGGCATAGGCGTAGAGCGCCACCGGAACGGCAAAGGTCGCCAGCAAGGCGCCGCCCAGGGAGGAGGTCATGACAGCGGTGGCCGCCATGGCGACCAGCAGCACCACCGCTTTGACAACCTGGAACTGGTCGGGCAGGCAAGTGCTGCAGCCAAGCCAGACGAACCACCCCCAGCCGAGACCGCAAAGGAAGTGGCCGATCAGCAATTCTCTTTGTGTTTGCAGGGGGTTGAGCTCGGAAGCTTCAGTACGCTCAATGCGCCGCGCCAGGAAGGTGACGATGATGTAGCAGGCGAGCGTGAAAAGGGCCCAAAGGCCGATCTCATTGCCGACGCCGGCAAACCGGCCGGCTGCCGCGATCGCCAGAACGAGCAGCGGGATGGCGATGGCGCCGCTTGTCATCGCGCGGGCGTGGAGCTTCAGGAGTTCGCGATCAAAGTCGGGATTGCCGGCCTGCTGCGAAAGACGGTCGCGCGTCTTGCGCACCGCGCGCGCGACATCGCTGTTGCGATGAGGTTTCCTGCGGTCCACAATGAACTTGTCCGCTGTGTTCGAGCGTTGCAAGGGCATGAAACTTCAATTTATGCGAGCAGCGGTTTCCAAGTGTTAAGCTACGTTCGAATGATTAACCAACCGTTTGCCATATGAGCCGTTCGTGGGGCACGAGGCCGCGCCGCAGATACGCTGCGCCACCCCGAAGCCTGTGGCGCCGTCTGATGGATTACGCGCTTACCGTCATCATTCTCGGGTTGCTGATCCTGCTGGCGGCTCGTCTCGACCGGGTGGAAACACGCAAGACGGAGGGTGTGGCAATCGTCAACGATGGCGATTCGATCACGCTTGGCGCCGAGCGTGTCCGTATGCGCGGTATAGACGCTCCGGAATATACGCAGACCTGCCGCAGGAATGGCGCCGACTATCCCTGCGGCACGCTTGCGCGCCAGGCGCTGGTGCGACTGATCGCCGGCAAGCCCGTCTCCTGTACCGGCTGGCAGCGGGACCGCTACGGCCGGTTGCTTGGCAACTGCACCGCCGGCGGCAAGGATCTCAACCGCGCGCAGGTGGAGGCGGGCTGGGCGGTTGCGTTTGGCGGCTTCGAGCGCGAGGAGGCCACGGCCCGTGCGGCAAGGGTCGGCATGTGGGCGGGTACATTCGACCGGCCGCAGGACTGGCGGGACAGCCATCACGGCGAAGTTGTCGAGAGAAAGCACGGCACGCTGGCGTCGATCGGCGATGCCGTGCGTGAGATTTTTCGGTTCTGGTAAAGCCCGTAAGGGGCTGAACTCTATGGTTGTTGGGAAACCGGGAGGATGGGAATGAAGTTGTTCGACGGTGGCCGCGCACCCAATCCGAGGCGGGTCCGCGTTTTCCTGGCCGAGAAGGGCATTACTGTTCCGCTGGTGCCCATCGACATGGGCGCGCTGGAGCACAGGAAGCAGTCGGTCAGTTCGCGTAACCCTTTGCAGCGTCTGCCGGTGCTTGAACTCGACGACGGCACCATCCTCACCGAATCCGTCGCCATCTGCCGTTATTTCGAGGAGTTGCAGCCCGAACCGGCCCTGTTCGGGCGTGGCGCGCTCGGCAAGGCGCAAGTCGAGATGTGGCAGAGACGGATGGAATTCAACCTGCTCAGTTGCGTCGCACAGGCCTTCCGTCACATCCACCCGGCGATGAAGGAATGGGAAATTCCGCAGATTACCGAATGGGGCGAGGCCAACAAGCCCAAGGCCGTGGAATTCCTCAGGCTGCTCGACGGTGAACTGGGCAACCGGGAGTTCATCGCCGGTGACAGCTATTCGATTGCCGACATCACCGGCCTGATCGCCGTCGACTTCATGAAACCGGCACGCATCAAGGTGCCGGACGAATGCGCCAATGTGTTGCGCTGGCACCAAGCCGTTTCCAGCCGGCCGAGCGCCGCCGCCTGACCATGATCCTGAAAAGTGGAAGCCAGTTTTCGG
The DNA here is from genome assembly GCF_056404355.1 of Mesorhizobium sp. P2_D5. Lineage (NCBI taxonomy): Bacteria > Pseudomonadati > Pseudomonadota > Alphaproteobacteria > Hyphomicrobiales > Phyllobacteriaceae > Mesorhizobium > Mesorhizobium sp. P2_D5. The sequence continues at coordinate 223,730 of NZ_JBFUEE010000004.1, read as the reverse complement.
ACGAGATCATGATCGACGAGGATGCGCTCGAAAGCTTCGCCGAGACGGTTCGCGCTTGCCGCATCTGCGTCGAAAATCCGATCGGCAAGCCACTGCCGCACGAACCGCGACCGGTGTTGCGACCATCGTCCAGCGCCCGCATCCTGATCGCCAGCCAGGCGCCGGGAACCAAGGTGCATATCACAGGCATGCCGTTCACCGACGCCTCCGGCGACCGCCTGCGCAGCTGGCTCGGGGTGACGAGCGAGGAATTCTACGACATCGATAAGTTCGCCATCATGCCGATGGGCTTTTGCTTTCCCGGCCAGGATGCCAAGGGTGGCGACTTGCCGCCGAGGCGCGAATGCGCGCCGGCGTGGCGCGCGCCGTTGATGGCGTTGATGCCGCGGATCGATCTGGTGCTTACCATCGGCATCTATGCGCAGGCCTGGCACATGCGTGCCGTGCGCCGACCTTCGCTGACCGAAACGGTGATGGACTGGCGTGCCATCTGGGATCAGCCCGGCAGCCGGAAAGTGCTGCCGCTGCCGCATCCGTCGTGGCGCAACACCGGCTGGCTGAAGAAGAATCCATGGTTTGAAATGGATTTGCTGCCATTCCTGAGATCGGAAATCCGCTATCGTCTCGATTGAACTTTCAGCAAGAAATCACTCGCTTTTTGGCCGATCGGCAGAATTTCTTTCTTGTGAAAGGCTCCAATAAGGCGGAATATAGCCAATCTATTCCCCCGGAGAGAAAAAGATGGACCGCCTCGATAGAAAAATTCTCCGCCTCTTGCAGGAGGACGCGACACTCGCGGTCGCCGACGTTGCCAAGAAAGTCGGGCTGTCGACGACACCTTGCTGGCGGCGCATCCAGAAGCTCGAGGAAGAGGGCGTCATCAAGCGGCGCGTCGCAATCCTCGACCATGAAAAGGTCAATGTGCGGGTCACCGTCTTCGTGTCGATCCGCACCAATTCGCACAGCCATGAATGGCTGCGGCGGTTTTCCGAGGTCATCCAGGAATTTCCCGAAGTGGTCGAGTTCTACCGCATGAGCGGCGATGTCGACTATCTCTTGCGCGTCGTGGTGCCCGACATCGCCGCCTACGATGCCTTCTACAAACGGCTGATCGCCAAGATCGAGATCCGCGACGTGTCGTCGTCGTTCGCCATGGAGCAGATCAAATACACGACCGAGATCCCACTGGATTACATGGTGCTGGACAAGGAATCTGGCGCCAACGCCGCTTGAGCTGACCGGGCTTCTCAGTTCTTTTTCTTGTTGAGGAAGCTCCAGGGGGAGTTCACCGGCAGCGTGATCGTGTCTGGCACGCTGTCGACGCTCACCACGTCGGCCTTGCGCACGGTGTAACCGGACTGGATGACGCTGACGCCATCGAGAATGAACAGCTGGCTTTTCTCCATATCCGACTTCAGCGCGCCGGTGACGGCAACCGGCTGATAGGCCTCCGACATCTTATAGGGGTGGGATGGCGTGACCAGCACGATCTGGTTGGGCGGCGGCGTCGGCATGTGGCTGCAGGCGCCCGTCCAAGGCACCAGCAGGAACTGATAGACAAGGTCGCCGTCGCGATCGACGGGCAATGCATAGCCTGCTAACTGGATAGTCTTGTCCTGCAGATTCAGGGACAGCGTCTCGCCATGGTCGGGCAATTTTGCCGCGATCATTGGCAGCCCGACGTTTTCGGCTGCGGTCTGCGTCGCCGGGCGCAGATCCCTCCAGAATATGTGTGCGGTCTCGGCCGAGGCATCGGCGGTAAGGGCCACAAACAGCGCGGCTGCGAGCGCTATGGATGATCTGATATCGTTGCTCATTGGCCGCTTCCTTTGGACCCGAGTAGAGACGCCGTTGCCAATGGCGTCAACGCTCGAGCCGCATCACATGTCTGCGAGAACCGGCCATGCCGATCTCGTGGAACCCGCGCGCCGCAAACATGTCGCGAAAGCCCATGAAGCTGTAACTCGGCGATGCCTGATCGACCGGATAAGCCTCGATCGTTCCGGCCCCCTTGGCGAAGGCGTGATCGATGGCGCCGTCGAGCAGCGCGGATGCCAGGCCACTTCCGCGCAAAGCCCTTGGCACGTAGAAACAAACGATCGACCAAATATCGGTCTCGCTGTCGTCCTGTTCGCGTGAAAGCTTACGATAGGTCTGGCGTGGTGCGACCGAGCACCAACCAACGGTCTTGCCATCAAGATGGGCGAGGATTCCGACCGGCGTGCCGGCATCGACAAGCGCCATCATGGCCCGCCTTTTCTCGTCGCTCTCGACATGCTCGCGGCTGGGCAGATGGCGCCACGCCATGCACCAGCAATATTTCGGTGCGCCCGGCTGTTCGAACAGGGTTTCGAAATCCGCGCGTGTCGAGCGCGTCACTTCCGTAAAGCGGATTTCAGGTCCGTCAGCCTTTCCTGGCGGCGAGGCGCTCGAGCGTCCTGGCATCCGATAGTTCCTTCACAGCATCCTTGCCGATCCAGCGCGCCGTCTTGTCGGTCGATTGCGCGAGCCTTTCGGCGACGGCAAGCGCAGCACCGTGAATATCAATCGATCGCTTTCCGATCGAACGAAGGGCCCAGTTGACGCCCTTCTTCACAAAGTTGCGGCCGTCGGTGGCATGCGCTTCGATGATGGGCAGGAAGGCGAGAAAGGTCGCTTCCGGTTCTTTCTTCCGGTGGACGACGGACCAGGCCATCATGGCAAACGCCGTGCGTCGAACGAATTCCCGTTCATCGGCCGCGAACTCAGCGATCAGGTCTTTCCAGGCGTCCGTGTCGACGAAGAGATCGGAGACGCCGTCGACGATATCCCAGGAGTCGAAACTCGACGCCCATTGCCTTGCATCCGCTGCAGAAAACCGCTTCGGATCGGCCGTGACGGAAGCGATGAACTGCGCCTCCATGATGCCCGTCTGCCACAGCGCGAAAGCGCGCTCATGGTTGCGCTTGATTTTCCTGGCAATCTGCCGCTGCACGCCATGCGAGATGCCGAGCGCACGTTCGATCTTGATGCCGTAGCGCAGCATGCCACGGCGATTTTCCTCCGAGCCTATCGAGCGCAGATGCGCGACGATTTCGTCGGCACTGGATTGGGGCGAAAGCTCGGTCATCGCGAATCTTATTTTTCCAGGCGCGCCAGCAGCGAGGACGTATCCCAACGCTTGCCGCCCATCGCCTGCACATCCTTGTAGAACTGGTCGACAAGTGCTGTCACCGGCAGTTTGGCTCCGTTGCGGTCGGCCTCGGTCAGGCAGATGCCAAGATCCTTGCGCATCCAGTCGACGGCGAAGCCGAAATCATATTTGCCGGCATTCATCGTCTTGTGCCGGTTCTCCATCTGCCAGGAACCGGCCGCACCCTTGGAAATCACCTCGATCACCTTCTCGATGTCGAGCCCAGCCTTCTTGCCGAAATGGATGCCTTCGGCCAGACCCTGCACGAGGCCGGCGATGGTGATCTGGTTGATCATCTTGGTGAGCTGGCCAGCACCAGCCGATCCCATCAAGCCGACCATGCGGGCATAGGCATCGATGACGGGCCTGGCCCTGTCGAAAGCTTCCTGCTCGCCGCCGACCATGACCGTCAGTACGCCATTCTCGGCGCCTGCCTGGCCGCCGGAGACCGGCGCATCGAGAAACGAAAAGCCACCGGCCTGCGCGGCCGCCGCCAGTTCGCGCGCGACCTCGGCCGAGGCCGTTGTGTTGTCGATGAAGACCGAGCCTTTCTTCATCGATTTGAAGGCGCCTTCCAGACCTGTCGTCACCGAACGCAGATCGTCATCATTGCCGACGCAGGAGAAGACGAAATCCTTGCCCTCGGCCGCCTCTGCCGGCGTCAGGGCGAGGCTGCCGCCATACTGGCCAACCCATTGCTCGGCTTTGGCCTTGGTGCGGTTGTAGACGGTGACGTCATGGCCACCCTTGTTCCTGAGGTGCCCGGCCATTGGATAACCCATCACGCCAAGACCGAGAAATGCCACAGATGCCATGATTTTATCCTTCAGGCGGAAACGAAATTTGCTGCGAAAGCTCTAGGCTTTGCGCTCAATTCGTCAAGTCGGCTGTGGGCTGATCGACTGGTGCAGGGAATTGGTCAACGCTTTAGGTGAATTGTGATCCGGCGTTCGATCCATTCAATGCCATGACGCAATATCTCGACCATGACGAGGTAGACGACGGCGACCCAGATATAGGCCTGAATGTCGAAGGAGTTGGCGAAGGCGAGCTTTGCGTTGCCCATCAGGTCGTAGACGGTGATGATGGCAACGATGGCCGAAGCCTTGATCATCAGGATCAGCTCATTGCCATAAGGCCGCAAGGCAACGATCAACGCCTGCGGCAGGATGATCTTGCGCAAGGTCTGCAGTTTGTGCAGGCCTAGGGAAGCAGCGCCTTCCCACTGGCCCCTGGGCACGCTCTCGATGGCGCCACGCAGGATTTCGGCCTGGTACGCGGCGGTGTTGAGCGCAAAGGCAAAGACGCCGCAGTTGAATGCATCCTTGAAAAAATCCCAAAGCGTGAATCGGGCGACGGTCAGCCCGTCGCTAAACACGGGAAGGTAGATGCCGAATTCGCTGAGTTGCGGCCGGAAAGAGCCGACGCCGTAATAGACCAGAAACGTCTGGACCAGCAGCGGCGTGCCACGGAAAAAGTAGACATAGCAATAGGCGAGGCTGGATAGGATTCGGTTCTTAGACATGCGGCCGTAGGCGACAGGGAGCGACAGTATGGCACCAAGCACCATCGCTATGGCGACCAGCGACAGGGTGACCCCAAGCCCGCTCAGATAGGCCGGCGCATACTTGGCAAAGAAGGCCGGATTCCAGGCAAGGACGAGATAGGCAACAATGCCCAGGCCGAATGCTATCCACAGGCCGACGAGCGCATAGCCGGCGATGCGGGGACGCGGCCAGCCCCGCGCCCGTGGCGGTGGCCGTTCGACCATGGTGGCTGTAGCGCTCATCGTTGTGCCTCCCGCCGGCCGAGCGAGCGCAGGATGGCGCTGGTGGCGAAGGACGACACGATGGCCAGGCCGAGAAAGACCAGGGCCGCCACGCTGTAAAACAGGAACGAGTGCTTGGTAACGCGAGCCGCCACACCGGCATTGCGCAGCGTCTCGGCGAGACCGACGACCGACACCAGCGAAGTATCCTTGAGCAGACTAAGCCAGCAGTTTTCCAAGCCGGGAAACGCGATACGAAGCAGCTGCGGCAAGATAACCTTGCGCATGGTCAACCAGTTGGAAAGGCCAATGGCATAGCCGCCCTCATACTGGCCCTTCGGTATGGCGCGGAATGCCGACAGGAAAACTTCGCTGGCATAGGACGAGAAGATCAGGGAAAGCACGATCATGCCGGCGACGAAGCCGTTGACGTCGATGGTCGCGTCGGGCCGGAAATACCGGATGAGATGCTGCAGCAGAATTGGCACGCCGAAGAAAAACAGGAAAAGCGTCACCAGTTCCGGCAGGCCGCGGAAGACCGTGGTGTAGATGTTGGCGGCGAGGCGCAGCGAGGGTTCTTCGGACTGTTTGGCGTATGCAATGAAAAAGCCGATTGTCAGCCCGATCGGCAGCGTGGCGAGTGCGAGCGCGACGGTAACCAGGGCGCCATAAGCGATATCATCAAGCCAGCCATCGGGTCCCCAACTGAGAAGTGTCCATAAGCTCTGGGCTGGCATTGACTGGTCTTGTCTCCACGGCGATCACAGAAGACCTAAAGGCGGCGGGGGACCCCCGCCGCCTTTGTCATATTATCAGGATTCGGCGCCGAAGACGTCGAACTTGAAGTACTTGTCGTTGATTTCCTTGTACTTTCCGTTGGCGCGAATGGCTTCGATGGCCGCATTGAACTTGTTGACGAGATCGGTCTCGCCCTTGCGTACGGCAATGCCGGCGCCCGGTCCGAAGATGTCGACCGGTTGCGGCGACGGCTGGCCGAGAATCTTGCAGCATGCGCCATCAGGCGAATCCAGCCACTGCTGAAGCACAACAATATCGTCCTCGATGGCGTCGAGGCGACCATTGGCAAGATCTGCCTGCTCCTCGGGGCTGCTCGGATAGCCCTTGACGGTGCTGTCAGTATAAGTCTTCGAGGCATAGTTGAAATGCGTGGTCGTGGTGGCGACACCAATGGTCTTGCCAGCGAGATCTGCCTTGGTCACGCCTTTCAGGGTGCTGTCTTTAGGCACGGCCAGGGCCGACGGCGTGTTGTAATATTTGTTGGTGAAGTCGACCTTCTCCTTGCGCTCCGGCGTGATCGACATCGAGGCGACGATGGCGTCGAACTTGCCGGCCTGGAGAGCGGGGATGATGCCGTCCCAATCCTGGGCGACGAAGGTGCACTTGACCTTCATCTGGTCACAAAGCGCCTTGGCGATGTCGATGTCGAAACCGACGAGCTGGCCATCGGCGGTGAGGTTGTTGAAGGGTGGGTAGGCGCCTTCGGTGCCGATCCTCAGGGTCTTTTCCTGGGCCTGGGCTACGCCGAGCGTCAGCAGCGCAGCCGATGCGGCAAGCGCGATACGCAGTGCAATACGCATGATAGTCCTCTCTTTATGGTCCCGGCCGTCGTTCCAAACGGCTCTGTGGGGCGGTGCTTTTGACCGCCCGCTGGCGCGATACTCCCACTCTTTCCAAGAAAAAAGCAACTGCAAAACCGCAAAAAGGGGCAAGGCTATTCTGCCGCTGCGTTAGCTCTCAAGCAACGAGCCCAGTGTCCCGCTCGATGAAGTCGGCTATTGATTTCACATCGTCGAGATCGAACACCGGCAAGAGCTCGCCTTCGGCCGCAAAGTCGGCGGCGACAGCGACGATGTTGGGATCCGTTGCCGATAGAGGCGTGCGGTCCTTCGCTTCCAGCCGTCGGGTTTCGATCTTGCGGTGGGCTTCGCGCTTGTAGCCTTCGACCAGCACCAGATCGCACGGTGCGAGCCGTGACAGAATCGCCTCCAATGTCGGCTCACTCTCACCGCGCAGTTCGTGCATCAGCGCCCAGCGGTTTCCTGACACGATCGCGACTTCGGTGGCGCCGGCCTGCCGGTGGCGGAAGCTGTCGGCGCCCGGCTTGTCGATGTCGAAGTCATGATGGGCGTGTTTCACAGTCGACACCTTCCAGCCGCGCCGGACAAGTTCGGTGACCAGCCTTTCGGTCAATGTCGTCTTACCGGAATTCTTCCAGCCGGTGATGCCGAAAACGTGTCTGTTCATGATTTCATGCTCCGCAACAAACGATCGGCCTGAACAAGATCATCGGGCACATTGATGTTGAAGAAAGGGTCGACCAGTTGGCCTGCGGATTGCGGAACCGGGAATTCCACCTCGACAAATCCATGCCGGTCGATGAAGGCCGAAACCCGCCTGATATCCTCATCGACCAGAAAGTGCCGCAAGGCGTCCCGGCAGTCCGTCGGCCACAGCGCGAAGGTCGGATGCCGCTTGCCGGCCGAGCAAGCAACGGCAATCGAACCGGGACGCTGATCGGTTTCTGTCGCCAGTCGTTCGACAAGATCCAGCGGCAGGAAGGGCGTGTCGCCGGCAACGGTGACGACAGTCTTGCAAGCCGTGTTGGCTGCGACCCATTCGAGGCCGGTCAGGATTCCGGCAAGCGGGCCGGCAAAACCGGTCACAGTGTCGGCAAGCACTGGCAGCTCGTAGCGTGAGAAGCGTGTGGCGTCGCCGTTGGCGCTGAGCGCGAGGGGGGCGACCTGCGGGCCAAGGCGGGACACGACCTGGTCAAGCACGCGACCACCGCCAAGCGGCAACAGGCTCTTGTCGCCACCGCCCATTCGTCTTGACTGGCCGCCGGCCAGAATGATCCCCGCAACATCTCGCTTCATGCCACCGAGCCTGTACGCCAGCCGTCGGAAATCACAAGAGCCGGCTAGATTCCATCCGGGACCATGCTTGGCCCGGTGCTCTCGGCAACGATCTTACGCCGGCCGACCACTCGCTCGCGGTAAAGCGCATAGAGGCCGGAGCCGATGATGATCGTTGCGCCGACGATCATCGGCAGGTCAGGAATGTCGGCGAAGACGAACAGGCCAAGCAGGATCGACCAGATCAGGGCCGTGTAGCGGAACGGCGCGATGAAGGAGATGTCGCCCGCCCGCATCGCCATGATGATGAACTGGTAGCCGATGAGCACCAGCACCGCGGCGAGCGCCAACAAGGCGGTGGTGTTTCCCGTCATCGGCGTCCAGCCCCCCATCGGCGAAAGCAACGCGGCTCCCAGGATTGTCATGGCAAACGCGGTGGCGGTCGACACCAGCAGCGTCGGAATGGCCTTGGGAATCCGCTTGGTGGCAAGATCGCGTACCGCACAACAGGCAACGCAGGCCAGCGCCACCAGCGAGTAGACGCTGAACCCCTCGAAACCTGGCCGCACGATGACCAGCACACCGGCAAATCCGATGGCGATGGCCAGCCAGCGCCGCCAACCGACGCCCTCGTTGAAGACCAGTGCCGCGCCCATCGTCACCGCCAGCGGCAACGCCTGGAGGACAGCCGAGACACTGGCGATAGGCAAATGGGCGAGCGCGATCAGGAACGTCACCGTGCCGCCGGCTTCGCCGAGGACGCGCAGCGCCACCATTGGCTCGAGCATCGAGCGTAGCCGAACGAGGGCACCGCGCTGCCAGGCAAGCGAGCCGACGAACAGGGTGGCAAACGCTCCCCTGATCAGCATGACTTGCGCCATGTTCATCGATTGCGACGAGTATTTGGTGATGGCGTCGTTGAGGGTGAAGCCGGCCATCGCCACCACCATGAACAACGCGCCGCGAAGGTTTGGAGAAAGGGGCAAGATGACTACCGGCTCTGCTTTGCTTAAAGCCTGTAGCAGTCGGGCATGAAACAGCAACAGCAAAGGGCTGGGCCACAGGATTGTCCGGTGCCCAGAATATCGGCTGCCATGGCGGCAGACCTTATTTCTTCGGCGTCAGAATTTCGGTGCCGTTGCCTTCCTTGCCGGCGATCGTCCACAGGCCGTGCAGCGACCCGTCATCCTCGACCTTGTAGACGACAAGCCCGATGTCCTTGCCCATCACATAGCCGGCCGAGAAGGCGTCGTCGTTGCGCATGCAGATACCGTCCGAGGACGAGCCGCCCGTCTCCCAATGGATCGCGCAGGTTGTCCCGCTGGTCAGCGTGATGGTGGCTTCGCCACCATAGGCAGAGCCGTCGAAATTGGTGCCGGCGACCGTATACGTGCCGCCGATCGACTGGGCCGCAGCGGGCAAGGTGGCGAGGCCAAGCAATGCGAACGAAAGAAGAAGTTTGCGCATGGTGTATTCCCCCGGAGCGAAAGACCGCTACGAGACGGAGGCTAAGCGGGAAAACGCCACCGGTAAATCAGGCGAACATTCGCGTGCGGAGATTTGTCCACGGTGTGGCCGAAAATGCTCATGGTCCCTTGAGGCTGCCGGCGATGGCGCCGACCAGCGGATCGTATTTCGATTTCAGGGCCGGCGGGTAATCGATCCAGACCGTTCGGATGACGCCATCCCGGCCGAACAGGCGTCGCTCGTAAAAGATCTTTCCATCCTTCAAGCCCGACAGCACCGCCCAGTCCTTGCCGGCCTTGCTGTAGGTGACCTTGTAGCCGGGTTCATCGCTGGCGTTCTCAGCCGCGACGAACCCTTTGGGCGTGTCGTCGTCGACGTTGAGGATGCCCGAGCAGATCAGGCTGGCGCCGTCGGCACTCAGCCATGCCTGTCCGTCGCCATTGTCAGGCTCGGGCTGGCGGTCGGTGAAGATGTCGTCGGGAAAGGTGCAGACGGTGCCGAAGCGCTCATTGGTGTAAGTGAATGGCGCGGCAATGGCGTTTGTCGCTGCAATTGTTGCGATAACCGCCAGAAATGACGAACGACTCAGCATATCCCGCCTCGAAGCCAATGACCCGGAGGCGATCCTGCATGAATTTCGCGCAAAGATCAGCCGCCGGTGACGCTCATGTGCCGCGAAACGGAGGGCCGGCTGGTGCGGCGGTCGATGATGAAGTCATGGCCCTTCGGCTTGCGGCCGATCGCTTCGTCGATGGCCTCGGCAACCAGCTCGTTGCCTTCGGACGCACGCAAGGGCGCGCGCAGGTCGGCGGCATCCTCCTGGCCGAGGCACATATAGAGCGTGCCGGTGCAGGTCAGCCGGACGCGGTTGCAGCTTTCGCAGAAATTATGCGTCATCGGCGTGATGAAGCCGAGCCGTCCGCCGGTCTCGGCGACATGCACGTAGCGGGCCGGGCCGCCGGTCTTGAAGGGAATGTCGGCCAGCGAGAACTGGCGTTCCAGCGACGCACGCAGCAGCGACAGCGGCAGGTACTGGTCGGTGCGGTCGGCATCGATCTCGCCCATCGGCATGGTTTCGATGACCGTCAGGTCCATGCCGCGGCCATGCGCCCAGCGCATCATGTCGGGCAGTTCGGCGTCGTTGAAATCGCGCAGCGCCACCGCGTTGAGCTTGACCTTCAGCCCGGCCGCAAGTGCTGCATCAATGCCTTGCATGACCTTGTCGAGATGGCCCCAGCGGGTGATCTTGTGGAACTTGTCGGCATCGAGCGTGTCGAGCGAGACGTTGATGCGCTTGACGCCGCAATCGGCGAGCTCGGCGGCGAAGCGCGACAGCTGCGAGCCGTTGGTGGTCAGCGTCAATTCTTCCAGCGCGCCGCTTTTGAGATGCCGCGACAGCTGGCGCACGAGGTGCATGATGTTCTTGCGAACCAGCGGCTCGCCGCCGGTGAGGCGCAGTTTCCTGACGCCTTTTTCGATGAAGACGGTGCACAGCCGGTCGAGTTCTTCCAGCGACAGCAGGTCCTTCTTCGGCAGGAAGGCCATGTCCTCGGCCATGCAATAGGTGCAGCGGAAGTCGCAGCGGTCGGTGACCGACACCCTGAGATAGCTGATGGTGCGCCCAAAAGGATCGATCATGTCCATGCTTCAAGCAATTCCCGTGGCCGTGAGCGGCATCGTTATATACCGCTATGTGATACGATCCGGCCTGCCATTCAAGATACCGCTTCTCGATCTTTGGTAACATTCCCTGGCCGACATCGCATGTCGGCTCACCTCAACGGCCTTTTCCCTTCCGGCGAAGCAGCGTAGGGAAGGGTGGATTGCCACGGGATCGAACATCATGACCGCACCCAGGGAACTCCGGGTCTCGAAGGACCGCAAACTGCTGTCGGTCACCTTTCCCGATCATCGGCCGTTCGAACTGCCGGCGGAGCTGTTGCGTGTCGCTTCGCCATCGGCCGAAGTGCAGGGCCATTCGCCGGACCAACGGGTGACGGTCCCCGGCAAGCGCAATGTGGCGATCCTGAAGATCGAGCCGGTCGGCAACTACGCGGTGCGCATCACCTTCGATGATTTCCACGACACCGGCATCTTCACCTGGAATTACCTGCACACGCTCGGCCACGAAAAGGACGAGCGCTGGAATGCCTATCTCGCCGAGCTTGCGGAAAAGGGCTTGAGCCGGGACCGCTAGGCCGTCGCTGTCGTCAAAACGTCATCGATGTGGGGTAGCGCCGGCAAAGGTTTGGAGACGAGGAAGATGTCGGTCATCACCACGGTCGAGCAGCTCGAGGCGCTCTATGGCGTTCCAGGCGAGGCTTCGTTGGTCAAGGAACTCGATCACGTCATTCCGGAATACGCAGCCTTCATCGAGGCCTCACCCTTCGTTGCGCTGGCAACCAGCGGACCGGAGGGCCTGGACTGTTCGCCGCGCGGCGATCTCGCCGGTTTCGTGCGCATCGTTGATCCCAAAACGCTGATGATGCCGGACCGTCGTGGCAACAACCGCGCCGATTCGCTGAAAAACATCATCCGCGACCCGCGCGTCGGTCTTTTGTTTCTCGTGCCGGGCTCCGGCACGACGCTGCGCATCAACGGTCGGGCCCATATCACGACGGATACAGCGCTGTGCGCGTCGTTCACCGTAGACGGCAAGGCGGCGCGCTCGGTCACTGTCGTCGATATCGATACGGTCTACTTCCAATGCGCCCGCGCCATTGTCCGCTCCGAGCTGTGGAACCCGGCGAGGCATGTCGACCCGAAGTCGCTGCCGACGCCCGGACAGATCCTGGAAATCACCAGCCGCAGGAACATCGACGGCGAGACCTACGACAAGGAATGGCCGGAGCGGGCGAAGAAGACGATGTGGTAGGTTTCGGGGCTGAAAGGGCTAGAGCATGATGCCGAAAAGTGTGAAGCGGTTTTCGGACGACATCATGCTCGATCTCTTTGATTTAGAGGCGGATTCAGATTTCAGGTCGATCCGACCTGAAATCATCCGGCTCTAGGCGTCTTTCAGCACATCATAGATCTTGCGCATCTGCTCGCCGATCATGTCGCATTGTTCCGGTGTCGACTGGCTCATCGCCTTCTCGATCAGCGCCATGTGCACTTTCAGCGCCTGCATCAGCAGCGCCTCGCCGGCTTCGGTCAGTGCAAGCCGCAGGATGCGCTTGTCCTTCTCGTCGCCTTCGCGGCGCAGCAGGCCACGCGCCTCCAGCTGCGGCAGGAGCATTGTGATGTTGGAGCGGCCGACGAGCAGCTTGCGGGCAAGGTCGTGCTGCGACATGCCGGGGTGGCGATAGAGGTTCATCAGCACGTCGAGCTGCGCCGGCTTCAGGTCGAGCGGCGCCAGTTTCGTCGCCAGCGTGCGTTCAAGCACATGGCAGGCGCGCGCCACCGCGACCCAGTTGCGAAAACGCGGGTTGTCCCAAGGTAACTCTTGTTTATTGTTCATCTTTGAACTATTATGTTCATGCTTGAACGTATGGATGGATTCTCACTATGGCATCAATCGGGCTGAAGGTCATCCGGCGGGTGTTTGGTGCGGCTGAGCGTATTGCGCCGCGCCTGACCGGACGCGCGGCTTTCGAACTGTTCTGCCGCACGCCGAATGTGAAGGCGCTCAGCGATGGCGAGCGCCGCGCCGTGGACCGTGCGGCTGCGTTCATGACCGAGGCACGCCATCACCGGCTGAAGACCGAGACCGGCTGCGTCATGGTGCACGAATTCCGGCCGGAGCCGGGCAGGGCGGCCGCCGGCACGGTGCTTGTCGTGCATGGCTGGCGTTCTCGCACCGAATATATGCGTGCGCTGATCGAAGGGTATCGCGCGGCCGGCTACAGGGTGGTTTCGCTTGACCTGCCTGGCCACGGCCAGTCGCAGGGCCGACGGCTGAACATGGTCAATGCCGTGGATGCGGTTCGGGTCGCCGGCGAATGGTTCGGCCCATTCGTGGCTGTTGTCGGCCATTCCTTCGGTGGCGCCGTCGCCGCCAATGCCCTCGCCGGTTCGGTCAAGAACATCCCGCCGCTGGTGGCCGGACGCCTGGTGCTGATCGCGGCGCCCAGTTCCTTGCCGGCGATCTTCGCCGACTTCAGCCGCATGCTCAATGTCGGACCTCGCTCGCAGGCCGCCATGGCGGACCGTGTCGAACATCTTTCCGGCCGGCCGCTGCACGAATTCACCGGCGACCGCCAGCTCGCCGATGCGCCGGTGCCGACCCTGGTCATCCACGCACCGGACGACCGTGAAGTTCCGGCCGACCATGCAACACGCTATGCCGGCGCCGGCGGCCATGTGCGGCTCTACTGGGCCGACGGGCTCGGCCACCGCCGCATCCTTGCCGACAAGGGCGTGGTCGGACGCGCGGTCGGTTTCGTCGGCGAGCATCGCGAGCCGTCGCTGCTGCACTGAACGGCCATCGAGGCTATTTCTTCTTCCCGCCGGGCTCGACCGGCAGTCCGGCCGCCTTCCAGGCGGTGTAGCCGCCAAGGATGTGCTTGACCGGCGATAGTCCCATGTCCTGCGCCGTCTTGGTGGCCAGCGCCGAGCGCCAGCCGCCGGCGCAGAAGAAGACGAAGCTCTTCCCCGAAGCGAAGAACGGCTTGTGATAGGGGCTTTCGGGGTCGATCCAGAATTCCAGCATGCCGCGGGTGACATGCTTGGCGCCGGGAATCCTGCCGTCGCGTTCGACCTCGCGCGGATCGCGCAGGTCGACGAAGATGGTGTCTTCATCGTCAAGCAGCCCGGCCGCTTCCTCCGGCGACACCACCTCGATCTCGGCATTCGCCTCATCCAGCAGTTCGCGATACCCTTTTTTCACAGGCTTGTCCTCCCGACCGGCTGGCTGTCTGGATTTGCAGCACAATGGCCGGCGTTTGTCACGCTCTGTCCGTGCCGGCCATCGTCTGCCACGCCGCCATCGCGCCGGCCACGGTTGCCAGAAGCGCCGAATGCGAGGCGCCGTCGCGGGCCTGGATCGACATGCCGTGCTGGACTGTAGCGTAGAAGGTGGCGGCAGCGCTGCAGTCGAAGCTCGCAGGCAGTTCGCCTTCGGCAACGCTGCGTTCGAGACGCGTGCGCAGGGCGGCATGATTTTCGGCGCGCCGACGGCGCAGATCGTCGCAGATGGCGCCGCGGCTGGAGTCCTGATGCAAAGCGCCGAGCGTTATCAGGCAGCCCTGCGGGCGATCGGTCTGCGCGTAGGCTTTCGCCGTGAGGCATAGAAATTGTTCGATCGCCTGACGCGCGGTCGGCGCTTCCTCAAGCGCCAGCCAGATGTCGGCACCCTCGGTGCGCGAATAGAAATCGGTCGCCTCGAGGAACAGCGCCTCCTTGCTGCCGAAGGCGGCGTAGAGGCTGGGCGAGTTGATGCCCATGGCGGCGGTCAGCTCGCTCATCGATGCGCCTTCGTAACCGCGAGCCCAAAAAACCTCCATCGCGCGGTGCAGGGCTGCGGTTCGATCGAAGGTGCGGGGGCGGCCTCGTTCCGACATGACGCTCTTTTCTGTGTTGATCGATACATAATTCAGTTGACGCGGCCGGGCAAGGCTGACAGTTATTTATGTATCGATCATTACAAAAAGGAGAACCAAATGTCATCCAACAGCTTGAACGGCAAGGCCGCGCTCGTCACCGGCGGCAGTCGCGGCATCGGTGCGGCGATTGCGCGACGGCTTGCCGCCGACGGCGCCAGTGTCGCGCTGACCTATGTGCATGGCGAGGAGCAGGCCCGCTCGGTCGTTGCCGAGATAGAGGCCAAGGGCGGCCACGCCATCGCCATCAAGGCCGACAACCGCGACGCAGCGGCCATAGACAAGGCCGTCGAAGACGCCGTGGCCGCGTTCGGCCGGCTCGACATCCTGGTCAACAGCGCCGGCATCTGGCGTGCCGCACCCATCGATACCTTGTCGCTCGCCGATTTCGACGAGACCATGTCGATCAATCTCAGGGCGCCGTTCATCGCCTCGAAGGCGGCGGCAGTGCATATGGGAGAGGGCGGCAGGATCATCTCGATCGGCAGCAATCTTGCCGAGCGGGTGACCGACACAAGTCTTGGCGCCTATTCGGCCAGCAAGGCCGCGCTCGTCGGCCTGACCAAGGCCTTGGCGCGCGACCTCGGCCCGCGCGGCATCACCGCCAATGTCGTCCACCCCGGTTCGACCGACACCGACATGAATCCGGCCGATGGCCCGCACGCCGAACACCAGCGCCAGAAGATGGCAACGCCGCGCTTTGGCAAAGCCGAAGACATTGCCGGCATGGTCGCCTGGCTCGCGGGGCCGGAGGGCCGATTCGTCACCGGCGCCGCGCTGACCATCGACGGCGGCGCCAACGCCTGATCCCCGGAGGATTTCCCCCGGCCGGAGCGGAGACACCCCGCTTCGGCCGTCACGATGTTGTGAAACCGTTCTGCAACAAGCCTTCCAAAATTTATGGAAGCTTAACGAAATCAGTATGAATCAGTATAGTCGCGCCTTACATCCGCCATGCGGTGAGCGAGATCGTCTTAACGGTGCGGAACGGGAACCGGGTACAACCGGGCGGGTGATTCATGAAATTCCTCCGAAACAAAGCAACCGTGATGCCGCTGGTGGCGATCTCGGCAACGCTGGCCTTCGGTGTGCCACAGGCAGGCGCGCAAGGGCTCTTCGACATGCTTTTCGGAGGTGGCGTCAGGCACGAGCCGCAAGGTGAGTTTCCACCCGCGCCGCCCAAGCACAAGCCGAAAGTGCCGGGTGGTGGCGGCGTAAAAATCAGCAGCCCGTCCTACTACACCTACAAGGCCGATCGGCTGGTGCGCATCGACTTTTCGGCGCTGGCCGCGGCGCCAATGCCGGCGGCCCCGCAGGATGCCGCTTTCGTGCCTTCAGCCACGGGGGCTGCGTTCCACGACGCGATTGCCGGCTTGAGCGACTACGAACTCTATGCCGAGCCCGATATCGCCAAGGCGCTGATCGCCTACTACTCGGCCAATCCGGATTTCATCTGGGTCACCGGCACGGGCCTCAACAGCCGCGCGCAGGATGCGGTGCGGGTGCTGGGCGAGGCAGCGAGCTACGGCCTCGAGCCGGCCGACTACACGGTCAACGTGCCTGCCGCCAGCGCCTCGCCGGCCGACGCCAATGCACAGCTGAAAGAGCTCGTCCGCTTCGAGATGGCGCTCTCGGCCCGCGTGCTGCGCTATGCCCATGATGCCCAGAGCGGCCGCGTCGAGCCCAACCGCATGACCGGCTACTATGATTTCCCGGCCAAGCCGCTCGACTTGCAAGGCGTATTGAAAACGCTGGCGCATACACAGGAGGTGCGCACCTACCTCGAATCGCGGCATCCGCAGAATGCGGAATACCAGGCGCTGCGCGTCGAGCTGGAAGCGCTGCAGGCCAGCGCCGAGAACGAGATCGTCGTCGACCCCAAGCTGTTGCTGAAGCCGGGCGAAACCAGTCCCGAACTGCCGAAGCTGCTGACCCTGATCGCCCGCAATCTCGATGACGAGATGGGTGGCGCCTATGGCGAGACCCTGGCGAGGCTGGCCACCAGCGACGTCTATGTCCCGGAACTGGTTCCGGTGATCGAAGCCGTGCAGAAGAAAGCCGGCATGAAGGGCGACGGCGTCATCGGACCGCGCACCGTCGCGACGCTGGCCGGAACGTCGAAGGCCGACAGGCTGCTGAAGGTTGAGGTGGCGCTGGAGGAACTGCGCTGGCTGCCTTCCGATCTCGGCAGCCCGCGTGTCTTCATCAACCAGCCGGCCTTCACCGCGAGCTACA
The DNA here is from genome assembly GCF_056404355.1 of Mesorhizobium sp. P2_D5. NCBI lineage: Bacteria > Pseudomonadati > Pseudomonadota > Alphaproteobacteria > Hyphomicrobiales > Phyllobacteriaceae > Mesorhizobium > Mesorhizobium sp. P2_D5. The sequence continues at coordinate 206,675 of NZ_JBFUEE010000004.1, read as the reverse complement.
TCGACAATGGCGAGGAAAAGCTGAAGACGCGTGTCGTTGTCGGCCGGACCACCAACCAGACCGCCTTCTTCTACAACCAGATCAAGCAGGTCGACTTCCATCCCTATTGGGGCGTGCCGCAGTCGATCATCGTCAACGAGATGCTGCCCCGGCTGCGCAGCGATCCCGGCTATCTCGACCGGGCCGGCTATGAGGTCACCGATTCGCGCGGCAAGCGCATCCCTTCGTCTGCGGTCGACTGGGGCGCGTATGGCGCCAACATTCCCTACAGCGTGCGCCAGCAGCCGAGCGAAGCCAATGCGCTGGGCGAGCTGAAGATCCTGTTCCCCAACAAGCACGCGATCTACATGCACGACACGCCGCAGAAATCGTTCTTCAACCAGGATATGCGTGCGCTCAGCCATGGCTGCGTGCGGCTGCAGGATCCGCGCGGCATGGCCGCCGCCGTGCTCGGCACTTCGGTCGACGACATCGCCGAGAAGCTGAAGCACGGGCATTCGACCGAGGACGTGACGCGCAAGATCCCGGTCTACGTCGCCTATTTCACCGCCTGGCCGGATATGTCCGGCAAGGTCGAATATTTCGGCGACGTCTACGATCGCGACACGCGGCTCAAGCAGGCATTGGATGCCACCGAGGCGGTGCGCTCGCCGTCGAGTTGAGCAACGGCCGTTTTCGGTTTCTAGAGCGTGTCGGCTGAAACAGTTTCAGCCGAGCTCAAACAGCGGGCGGCGGAAACCGGCGTCGCGTCCGGCGATCAGCCAGTACACCAAACCGGCGACAAGGCCGGCCGCGGCGATGATGCCGATGTCGGCCCAGCGCTCGGGGTCCATGTCCTCCGCTGAACTTGGCCAGATCAGGAAGAACCCGCCGGCGGCGGCCGCGGCACCGAAAAACATGTGCAGCAGGAAATTGCGCAACGAGAAGAGTTCGGCGATCAGCGCGAAGATGAGCGTCTGCAGTGCGGTCACGACAATCGTCAGGAAATAGACGAACATGCCGAGCGGCGGAACCACAAGGACGGCGATCGGTGAGACGCCCATGACGTCGAAATAGGCGGGCGCGTTGGGTAGGGAACTGAGCGCGGCATAGATCGCCACGACAGCGATCAAGCCGACCAGCACCGATACGAGGTAGCCGGCCAACATCATCAAAATGCGCTTCAGCACGTGCTTCGCCGTCGCCATGCCCATCCCCCATGCGGCGCCTATGGGCCGCAGTCAGCCATCAAAGCGAGACTGACGCAAGGGGAGGGGCAGGATGGTGCAGGTGGTCGCTCCAGACCAATGACAAGCTCGACTTGCGGTGGAGACCACCAATTGCGGAGGTCGGCGCCGCCCCTCATCGCCCTGCCGGGCGTTCGTCGTTCGAAAAGCCAAGCAATTGGCTTTTCGTCCGCTACGCGGACCACTCCTCAACCCCCCGTGTAGTGACGGGGAGAAGAGGCTGACCGCAACGACGGCGCTCGTCTTGCAACGCTGGTGATGGGCGAAACCGGCGATGAGAACGCCCCTCTGGCTGGTGAGGGGCAGCGCCACGCGGAACAACGAAGCGGCAATTCAGGCGCCGCCGCACATATGCTCCGAGTCCGGCAGCGCCCATGACGCCTTGATGGCGAGATCGATGCCGTAGTAGACGCGGCCGCGCTCATCGTGCTTGGGGCAGTCCCTGGGAATCGAGATCAGACACATGACGGCCGCGTCGCCGACCTTCGAGGCGGCCAGGCCAGGGTCGCGATCGTAGGAGACGGCGCCGCCGTCATTGGTGAATGTCGCGGCGCTGCCGCCATCCGGGTTCGCCGTTTCCAGCGGATCGTCGCCAAGCCGCGTGGTCAGCGTCTTGATATGGGTGGAGGCGCATTGGCCGATTGCCGAGGGCAGCGGCTGATCGGTCTCTTTCGGGTTTCGCGCCGCGGCTTCCAGCGCCTTCTTGCCGATCAGCGCGATGTTGTAGTCCTGCACCCATGGCGGCGCGGCGCCATAGCAGCGCGTTGTTCAGCGCGCTGACGATGCAGGCGGTGTCGCTCTTGCAGGCATTGCGGTCGGCATTCAACCCGCGGGCGATCCTGCGCTTGTCGCCGCCGAATGCCGGCTCGAAATCCTTGAACGCCTTGGCGACCAACAGGTCGATGGCCGACAGCTGCGGATCGGCGCAGATCGCCTTTTCCGCCGGCAGGCTTGCCTTGGCGCAGTCGAAGGATGGCCCATCGGCCCGCGCCGGCGCGGCCCCAAGGATGCCGCCGGCCAGAATGATGGCCAGCACGGCCAGACGACGGGTTAGAACGGAAGATCGCATTATTGCCCCCAAGCCACGATTGCCCAAGGCGCGGCCCACGCCCTGGCATGCATGTCATACCTCAAGAATGGACAATTTTGGGCGAGGCCAGGCAATCGCTTCAGGCCAATGACAGTTCGACTTATGGCGGAGACCACCATCGCCGAAATCGGCGCCGCCCCTCATCGCCCTGCCGGGCACTTCTCCCCGTATAGTGACGGGGAGAAGGGGCTGGCCGCAACCTCAGCGCCATTCTGGCGACGCTGGTGATTGGCGAAATCGGCGATGAGAGCGCCCCTCTCCCCGTCACTATACGGGGAGAGGATGCCGGCAGGCAGGTGAGGGGCGGCGCCAGCGCTAGGAAAGACCAATAGAACTAAATTCAAGGCGCGTGCCGACGCACTCTATTCTGGCTCGGCGGTCACGGGATCGTAGGTGATTTCGACCTTGGCCTTGTCGGATGTGTAGTAGGTGACGACGTAGGCGCCGCTGTCCCAGTCGACTTCCTTGACATAGCGAAAGCCGTCGCGCTTCTCGACCTTGGCGAGGATCTCCGACAGTTTCTTGGCGTTGGGCGGCGGCAACAGGGGCTCGTCCGCGGCAAAGGCCGGCCCGCCGGCGAGAAGGACGGCGACGCTTGTCGCCAGCAGAAATCTGGACATGGCTTTCCCTCAAGGTTTCGTCGGACGGAAACTCGCTGCCATGCCGGTTTGTTCCGCAGCTGAAGTGCGTGGCGCTGGAACCTGAACGCTACACGGTCTATTGCGCCGACGACCGCATCGAGGTTTCGTTCTGGGATCTCGAACAGATGAAGGTGCGGAACGGCTCCGACGTCTGTCAGTTCCAGAGCTATACGAGCTACAGCAGCGCCCTGAATTTCGCCCAGAAGAATTTTGGCGGCGAAGGGGCGGACTGCAGCTGCTAGCTCTGTTGCATTGGATTGCGATGTTGAGGAAAGCAGGCCCGGGTGGCGGCCCTAGCCTTGGTCCTCATAGGCTGCGAGTGCCTTGGCGACGCCGGCAATGAGGTGTTCAGCATCACTCGCATGTTCGAAGGCGATTCCGGTTTGCGCAAACTCAAGTGGCGAGTAATCAGGCGCTATCCGCTTGACCTCTGCCATAATGCGCTGAGCTTCCTTCAGTTCGCCGAGTTGAGCGTGACACCCCGCCAGCCTTGCCAGTCGCCAGGGGGTCCTCGGGGGGACCTTGGACATGCTGACAAGCGCTGCCTTGTAATCTCCCGCCGAGTATTGGGCGATGGCGCGATCATAGTGGTACCAATCAGGATGGATCGGGTTGATCCGTATCGCACTGTCAATCGCCGCGAGTGCTTCAAGCGGCCTGCCTCTCATCGTGAGCAAGTACCCCATTTGCGCAATCGTATCGGCGTCATATGGATTGAGGTCGAACGCGCGTTGAAGGTGATGTTCGGCCGCTTCGAACCGACGGGCAGAGATCAAGGCCTGGGCAAGCACGCGATGGCAGCGTGGCTCTTCCGGCGCCAGGGTCACCGCACACTCCGCGCGGTCGATCAATGAAGCAAGCAACGCCGAGGATGCCTCGGCATAGCCACCGATAATGAGATCGGCGAGCGCGGTGTAGGAATGCGCCAAAGCATAGGTCGGGTCCTTGTCGACCGCAGCCTGAAAGAGATCGCGCGCGGCCTGATTGTCGTCATCGCCATAACCGCGCAGCCGGGCCAGTCCACGCAGGACAAGCTCATATGCGGCCAGGCTATCGGGAGGCTTCGGAGTTGCCTGCTTGATACCCGCGTCGTCAAGCCGAGCGACCAGCCGATTCACCACACGGCTGGCGATTTCTTCCTGCATGTCGAAGATCTGGCCGCCCGAAGCAGAAAACGTATCGCTCCAGAGGACTTCACCCGTCGAAGCGGTCATGAGACTGACGGTGACCCGCATGCCGTCTGCGCGGGTCGTCGCCCTGCCGCGGACCAGATAGGTTGCGCCGAGGCTGTCGCCAACGGCACGCCAATCGGAAGCGGAATCCGAGACAAATGCAAATCCGGAATTGCGCGCCAGCACAACGACCGTTCCGAAGCGAGCCAACGCATTGACAATGTCCTCGGCGAAACCGTCGACCAAAGGGGAGTCGTCCGGCGCACCTTCATTGCTGAAGCGCAGTACCGCAACGCTCGGCTGTCCAGAGCGTTCTTGTCTTGGCGTATCGGGAAGAGAGAGGACGTAGCCGCGTTTGGCAACCGTGCGGATAATGGTTTGGCTTTCGTCCTGCAGCGCCTTTCGCAACTCCCTGACCGCCTGCGTCAGTGAGTCCTCGGTCACGAACACATCGGGCCATACCGCTGACATCAGTTCAGACTTGGTCGCGACACGCCCGACATTCCTGCTGAGGTAAGTTAGCAGATCAAACGCCTTGCAGCGCAGAGCAACGGGTTTCCCATCGCGGACAAGCAGCCCGCGGGCAAGATCAAGCTCGCAACTGCCAAGTGCCAGTATGGGCCCATCGTTTTCTTGCGACATTGAATGCCGATCTGACCAGCTCGACCAAACGCAGCCTGATTGGGGTCTCAATCGGCGCGGACGTCAAGCGATCAGAGGAATTTGATCTGCCTTCACCTTGGCTGGAAGTCATCCGCCTCTCCACGGCGATGATCTCCAGCATTTCGAACATTGTTCCAGGCATGGGCGCACAAGGCGACCCAACCATGACGCTGGACGCAAATTCCAGCAGTTCCTGCCGGGCGGCTTGGCGCATGTTCTCATTCAGCGACATGTTCGACCTCATCCGGTTCGTTCTTCAGAACAATGCAGCCTAGGAACGGCCGCGTACCGGAAGATTTCTGAAATTCTGCTGAATTTCTCCCCTTGTCGCGCTTGCGGTCGCGGGAGGCCGCCCGCCTAACTTACGCGGCGCGTCGTTGAGCGGGGTGGAGACCTGAACGGGTTCGACGAGGGTCGACGGCGGTCACGATGCTGTGGTGGTGATCGCAATAGACGCGATCCGCCGAAGTTGGCCCAGCACAAAAACGGTAACCGCCGGGTACCGACGCGTCTTCGCTCACCGGGAAGCGGCACTGATAGACGCCTAGCTGAATGAGGGGGACGTCTCTCGAAGTTGATCTGATATTTTCAGGCATGATTTTCAGGTTCCTAGTTCATGGCCATCTCCGGCTGACGGCCGCAATGCGCCGCGTCAGGGCGAGCTTCTCTCGTTTTGGAGGGCTGTGGATCACCATATGGTGTTGGTTGCAGCGTCAATGAAGCCCGAGGCCCTGCTTTCGGAAGCCAGTTGTTGCGACTTAAGGCCACACTTACCGCTAGGGTGCGGTTGACAGCGCGAAGGCACCCGGCGGGCGATGTTGTCGCCCCCGGGTTGATCGGCAGGCGGAGTGAGGGGTGGCTTGTGGCCCCCAACGCGCGGCGCTTTCGGTTTTTCAGGGCCCTCAACCGGCCAGCCCCGGGAGGGCGATCTGCGGGAGCGAAAACATTTTGTCAGCAGACAGTATGGTCGCGTCCCAGAGCATCTCTCCGAACCGTTGCGCCGGTGCTATGGTGTGCCCGCATGATCAGACAGCAGGGATATGAGGCATGCCCGAAGTCACCCGCCGTACACTTCTCGCGTTCGCCGCCGTGGCCTCGGTCGTTGAACCGACGCTTGCTGAAGGGGAAGGCGCCTCGCCCGAATTGCGGTCGCTGATCGGAGCCCATGAAGCCACCTATGCCGGGCTTTACAGGGTTGTTCATCAAGCGGGCAGTAGCAGCCACGAATGCAAGAGGGCAGACCGTATTGAACAGGAAGCATTGCTGGCCATCTGCTCCTATCCTGCGATCAGCCGAGGCGACCGACGGGCTAAGGCCGAGTACCTGTTGACCGCTGAGGCTCGGGGCGAACTCGACCTGGAAGAGCACATGCAGGCCATCCTGCACTCGATGAAGCGCTGATCGCGGACTCCCCGGCTATCTCGCCACTTCCATTACTGCGACTACGCATCCGTGGCTAACGTACGAAGCAGTCTGCGACCTGTCGGGCAAATGGCAGGTGGTGCTCGATGAAGTCCCGTCCCGTGCAGAAAGGCAGGACGCTGGAGCCGGAACGCTACACGGTCTATTGCGCCGATGACCGCATCGAGGTTTCGTTCTGGGATCTCGAGCAGATGAAAGTGGCTCACAGGCGGCAGCTGACGTCTTTCACCTCGCCCAATGCCAACTCGCCTTCCCAAAGGCAATCCTTGCGATCCTTCCGCGTCACGACCACGCTAACGGTGCCCTCATTGACGACGTATTCGCTTAGCTCGGTAGAATCCACCGGGTGCCCATCGATGGTAATTTTGTAGTCGCGCGGTGGGATGGGCTTGACTCGGATTTTTATCCTAGGTCTCTTATAAATAATATTCACAACGTTTGAATACTTTGAGACAGCAACGAAAGATTCAAACTCATTTAGACTGCCGACGGCAAACTTACTTGTACCGTTACTCCAAAATCCATATTCGCCCCCAGGTACGACCGCAACGTATCCGGCATCGGCCATCAGCGCAGCTAAAGCCTGTGCCTTGCCGGCATCCAGCCCTGCATCCTTAGCTTGAGATTCAATACCTACAGATATTGCTTTCCAAACGACGTCTCTGGCTTGAGGCGTTACTATGATCCCTGTCGTATTTACCCATTCCGTTATGAAATCGTCGGCTGATACCCGATACTTAAGATCTTCTGCCTTCAGATCTGACGCTGCCATTGAAAGCAAAACAACCAGTATGAGAAATCTACCGAGCATTTTGGCCGTCCGTGAGGTTATTGGTACGTTCAAACGCAACGACAATCACCGTAGCGGCGAATAAAAGTATCCCCAACCCCATCGCCAGAAAATGCGCCTTGTAAGATGCCTGTTGCGGATCAGTAGCAATGCAACTGAGAGCGTCATTGTACCATAGGTTGGCAACTCCCAATCTCCAAATGATCGCATAGAGGACAGATTGAGCCAGCAGCAGAATAGAGATCGACAGGAGCGTGAGGGATACACTTCTCAATTTAACGTCTCCCTGAATACCAAGGAGGAGTGCAGCGGAGAGGCCGATAACTCCCGTGCATATTGTTATGTCGAGATCCAAGATGCTGTTCAGGAGGTCGACGACCTGTTTCAGCGAATCATTAACCTGATTCTGGGCAGGGCAGGGGGCGTCGGGCCACGCCACGACAAACGCCATGATCGAAAAGGAGACTATTGCAACTAATACAATTGCTAAAAGTGGCCACCCCTTCTTTGTCATCGTCCCACATGTCCGAAACGTATATTGCCGATCCATGTGTCTAGATAGCACCTCTCAACATCGCCTAGCAATAAACTGATTTAAGGTCGGCGGGCCTGCAAGCAGGGTATCGCGGACATGGGGTTGGAAACCTTGGGCTGGCAAGATCAACCGGCGAATCTGCGCGCGCATATCGGGCTGATATTCGGACCGTTCAAAAGCCATTTCGCTAAATAAATGCAATCCCCGGTGCGCCAAAGGGGAATCGAACACCAGTTACCCGCCCTGGAAGAGGCAAGGAAAGTAGCTCAGCGCGCGGCGCCAAGCTGAAAACGTTCGTCGATCGGTGACGACATATGGCGGCGACACAAGAAGAACGCCTACCGACAACGCGCTAGTAAAAGGTTGATTGTTCGAGAAAGTTTTTGGGGGGCGATGAAAGGATTGAACCTGCGACCCCACCCGTGTGAAGGGTGAGAAACTCGCATTTCTGCGGTTTACTGCAACATCTGCTATCCGTGCAGCCGCTCAGCGCACCGCACCGCTACTGACCAATATGCGACGCGACCGACATCATCGCCTCGGAGTTCGGGTGGGCGCCCAAGCCGCCATCGAAAACCTCGGAGAACGTCCAGCGAACGACGCCGTTGCGGTCGAGCAGGAACTGACCGGTGAGCTGGCCCACGCCGGTCGCCATCATTTGCTGGTCCGCTTCAGTGATATCGTAATTGTCTTTTTTGTTCAGATATTCGAGCGTGGCAAACGGATCCATCGGCTCAGGCATTTCGCCCGGCACGTTGAGCCGCATCGCCTTCACATCGCTCATCGAGACCTTGTGCGGCAATGCGCTCTCGCCCTCAGTTATTTGCATATTGGGCAATCCAAAGGCGCGGTGTGAAACGCGCTCCGGATCGGATGCAGCAAGCAAACCAACCATCGGATGGTACCGGAGATAAAGGCGCGCCCGCTCGATGGGCGTGTTCACCACCGTGAGGCTTTCGATGCCCTTTGCGTTAAGGGCTGGTGTGAGCAGCGAAACCGTCGCGATATGACGCCTGCAAAACGGACAATGCAGACCTCGATACAGCCCAACCAGCACCGGCTTCTCGCCGCGGAAATCGTCGATAGCTATCTTGCCCTCGCGAGTAATTGCGTCGAGTACGAAATTGGGCGCTCGTTCTCCCAGTTGCAGAGGGCCTACGTCGGCGCGGTCAGACATGCTTGATCCTCCTCGCGGGTCAATCCAGCAACGAAAGCGCGGCGGTACTTCCCGCTCCGGCCCGTGTTCGCCACACTTCCTGTGCGTGTTGAAATTGCACTGTAGCACAGAGATGGGCGGACGTTGAGGCGCCACCGAAGGTACGCCTTACGGAGCCTCACTCCTTGGCGCGCAGAAGCAAACGGCTGGCAATCAAGGAATCGATCATAGGTGTGTAGCCTGCCAACGAGCGGAGCATTTCGGGCCTTCAGGACGAAATACCGCCGTGAAAGAGGCGAAGCCAGCTGCTCAGTTCCCGACGCCGGTGTCGAAAACTATCGTCGAATTGGTGGCGACATAGTGGCGAAATGAAAAAGGCCAAGATCGCCGATCTTGGCCAACATGTTAGCAAGCTGCTGACTTTCCGAGGGAGTTTGGTGGGCGATGCAGGGATTGAACCTGCGACCCCACCCGTGTGAAGGGTGTGCTCTCCCGCTGAGCTAATCGCCCGCTCGTTGCCCGAAGGCCAAGCGAGCCGCGATATAAGGGAGGCGGGTGCGGGAAGTCAAGGCGGTGTCAGGCGTTCCGGCAAGGATCGGATTGTTGTCCTGTGGACCCGTCTCCGACGTAACGCCGGCTGCGGTCAGTTCCCCGCGGCGGCGATCAGCCTTTGCGCCAGATCTAGCGTCAGGGCGTCGAAATGCGAGATCACCGCCGAGGGTTCGAATTCGCGCACATGGCGGTCGGTGTAACCGAAATCGACCGCCACGACAGGAATGCCGGCGGCCTTGGCGGTGTCGATGTCGGTCTGCGAATCGCCGACCATCAGCGCGCGATCCGGGTCGCCGCCAGCCAGTTTGATGGTTTCGATGAGATGGCGCGGGTCGGGCTTGCGGAACGCGAACGTGTCCTGCCCGGCGATTGCGGCGAAATGCTTCGTCAGGCCAAGCGCCTCGATCAGCGCCAGCGAGTTGGCTTCGTACTTGTTGGTGCAGATGGCCAGGAGATAGCCGGCGTTCTCGAAGCGGGCGATGGCCTCGACGACGCCGGGGTAGGGGCGCGATTTGCCGGGGATGTTGAGGGTGTAGTGGTCGAGGAAGAGTTTCAGCAGCCGGTCGTGCTCCTCGACATCAAGGGATCGCTGCTGGGCGGCATGGGCCCGTTCGATCATCACGCGGCCGCCGTGACCGACAAAGCGCCTGAAGCCGGCCTCATCGACCGCCGCGATGTGGCTGGCGGCAAGGCTGTGGTTCAGGCTGTCGAGCAGGTCCGGCGCTGTATCGACCAGCGTACCGTCGAGGTCGAACACGATGATCGGGCGAGTCATGGTCAGTCCTGGGCCAAGTTCATGCAAGTGGCAGGCGATAGCGGCTGCGGCGCGTCAAGGCAAGCGGGATGGGGCAAGCCGGCTGAGTCGTTCGGGCAAGCAAACCCCGCCGGACCGGGTATTTCGTGGCTTGCCGCCAGAAATGAAAAACCCGCCATGGCGGCGGGTCGTTGGCGCAAATCAGCACCATGAATAGATATGTAGCATAGCTGCCTTCACCAGGTCAAGAAAAAATTCCTATCGGATATCCCTGACGCATTGCCTCTGACCGCGCGTTGCGCAGAACAGCCATGCTGCTCGTCACCAGGGCGTACGCCGCTGCCAAAGGCTTTGACCCGACCGGCAAAAATGCTAGGAGCCCAGCAGCGAATTTCCGGGGCAGCAAGCGGCATGGATGCAAGACAGTTGAAGGTCGAAGCCGCGCGGGCAGCGCTCGCTTATGTGAGCGACGGCATGCGGCTCGGCATTGGTACCGGCACCACCGCGGAAGAGTTCGTGCGGCTGCTTGCCGAGAAGGTCGCCACCGGCATGACCGTCATCGGCGTGCCGACTTCGGAGCGCACCGCGTCGCTCTGCCGCGAGCTTGGCGTGCCGTTGTCGACGCTGGAGGAAACGCCGCAGCTCGATCTCACAGTCGATGGCGCCGACGAGGTCGATCCGGCGCTGACCCTGATCAAGGGCGGCGGCGGCGCGCTGCTGCGCGAGAAGATCGTTGCCGCGGCTTCCCAGCGCATGATCGTCATTGCCGACCAGTCGAAGATGGTCGGGACGCTCGGCCGTTTTCCACTGCCGATCGAAGTCAATCGGTTTGGCCTGCGCGCAACCGAAATCGCGATCGGCGCGGCGGCTGAAAAGCTCGGCCTTTCCGGCCCGGTCACATTGAGGATGACGGGCGGCCAGGCTTTTGTTACAGACGGCGGCCATTTTATCCTCGATGCATCTTTTGGCCGCATTCCGGATACAAGAGCGCTTTCGAATGCTCTCCACGCCATTCCGGGCGTGGTCGAGCATGGTCTTTTCATCGGGCTGGCGTCAGCGGCCATCATCGCCGGCGGCGACGGTATCCAAACTGTCCATGCCGCCCGAAAACCAGGGAGTTCTACCGATCATGATGTTGCATAACCGGGTTCGCAGCCTTTGCGCCGTTCTGGCGGCTACGGCCGTTTTCGCCTTCTCTTCGCCGGCGTTTTCGCAAGAAGTCACGGACTCGCACCTGAAGGCCGCCCGCGCGGCGGTCGCGGCGATCCACGCGACCGACCCGTTCGACAACATCCTGCCGCAGGCGGCAGCCGCGCTCGAATCGCAGCTCATCCAGAAGAACCCGGACATGCAGGAGCTGATCGGCAAGACCATCAACGAGAAGGCGCTGGCGCTGGCCTCGCGCCGCGCCGACCTCGAGAAGGAAGCCGCACTCGCCTACGCAAAAGTGTTCTCCGAAAAGGAACTGACGGATATCGCCGCCTTCTACAGTTCCGATTCGGGCAAGAAGCTGCTGGATAGCGGCCCGACCGTGACCCGCGAACTGGTCAAGGCAGCCGACATCTGGCAGAACGGCCTCGCGCGCGATCTCGCCCAGCAGGTTGGCGAGACGCTGGCTGCGGCCGCCAAGGCCAAGGCGCCGGCAGCCCCTGCCGCAGCGCCCGCGGACGCAGCCGCACCAGCCGATGGCGCCGCACCCGCCGACGGTTCGGCTCCCGCAGACGACACGCAGAACTGATCTTGCGTTTCCAAATGGCCTTGCGGCCATCGATGAAGCCCGGCTTGTCCGGGCTTTTCTTTTGCTGCCTGGCGGCCTACCTGTCACTGGATTTCTGAAGCTTGAGGAGCCGCCAGATGGCCGGTTACGACTACGATCTTTTCGTCATCGGCGGCGGCTCGGGCGGGGTGAGGGCGGCGCGCGTCGCCGCCGCACTCGGCAAGCGCGTCGGCATCGCCGAGGAATACCGCTATGGCGGCACCTGCGTCATCAGGGGCTGCGTGCCGAAAAAGCTCTATGTCTATGCCTCGCAATTTCCCGAGCATTTCGCCGACGCCGCCGGCTATGGCTGGACGGTGCCGGAGGCGAGTTTCGACTGGCAGACGTTGGTCGCCAACAAGGATCGCGAGATCAGCCGGCTTGAGGCGATCTACCAGAGGAATGTCGAGGGCGCCGGCGGCGAGGCCTTTCACTCGCGCGCCATGATCGTCGATCCGCATGTCGTGCATCTTCTGGGCGAGGATCGCACCGTCACCGCCGACCAGATCCTGATCGCCACCGGCGGCCGCCCGGCGCCGCATCCGGCGCTGCCCGGCCATGAGCACTGCATCTTCTCCAACGAGGCTTTCGATCTCAAGCAGCTACCCAAGGCGATCATGATCGAAGGCGGCGGCTACATCGCCGTCGAGTTCGCCAACATCTTCCACGGCCTCGGCGTCGACACCACGCTGGTCTACCGCGGCAAGGAGATCCTCAGCCGCTTCGACATGGACCTGCGGCGTATGCTGCATGAGACGATGGAAAAGAAGGGGATAAAGATCCTCTGCCATTCCGTGTCCGAATGGATCCGCAAGCGGCCGGACGGCCGGCTCGACGCACTCGTCACCGGCGGCAAGGTGCTGACGGTCGACCAGGTGATGCTGGCCATCGGCCGCATCCCCAACACCGAGAACATGGGCCTGGAAGGCATCGGCCTGGAGATGACCAAGACCGGTGCGATCGCCGTCGACAAATACTCGCGCACCAACATCGACAACATCTGGGCGATCGGCGACGTCACCAACCGCGTGCAGCTGACGCCGGTGGCGATCCACGAGGCGATGTGTTTCATCGAAACCGCCTTCAAGGGAAATCCGACGGCGCCCGACCACGACACGATTGCGACCGCCGTCTTTTCACAACCCGAAATCGGCACGGTCGGCCTGTCGGAGGATGATGCGGTCAAACGCTTCCCCGACATCGAGATTTACCGCGCCACATTCCGGCCGATGCGGCACACGCTGTCCGGCCGCGACGAGAAGATGCTGACCAAGCTGGTGGTCGACGGCGCGTCGAAGCGGGTGCTCGGCGCGCACATCCTGGGACCGGATGCCGGCGAAATGGCGCAGCTTCTCGGTATTCCGCTGAAAGCCGGGCTGACCAAGGATGATTTCGACCGCACGATGGCGGTGCATCCGACGGCCGCGGAAGAGCTCGTCACCATGTACAAGCCGACCTATCGCGTGAAGGACGGCAAGCGGATGGATTGACCTGGCAAATGCCGGGGTTCAGCTCTCCACCGCGGCAAGGGTCTTGCCACGGCGGAGATCTGGGAATTGCTACAGCAGGGTGCCGCGCAGGATCACCAGCGCCACCGAGAAATAGATCACCAGCCCGGTGACATCGACCAGCGTGGCGACGAACGGGGCCGATGCGCTGGCCGGATCGAAGCCGATGCGTTTCAGGGCGAACGGCAGCATCGACCCCGACAGCGAGCCGAAGGTGACGATGCCGACCAGCGCTGCACCGACCGTCGCGGCGATCAGCGGCCAATGCGGCCCATAGTCGTAGAAGCCCATATATTGCCAGAGCGCGATGCGGCCGATGCCGACCACGCCGAGCATAGCGCCAAGCACGAGGCCGGTGGGCAGCTCGCGCAGCGCCACCCGCCACCAGTCGCGAAGACCGATTTCGCGCAGCGCCAGCGCCCGGATGACCAGCGAGGTCGCCTGCGAGCCGGAATTGCCGCCTGAGCTCATGATCAGCGGGATGAACAGCGTCAGCACGATCGCCTTTTCCAGCTCGCCCTCATAGCTCTGCATGGCGTTGGCCGTCAGCATCTCTGAGATGAACAGCGCGCACAGCCAGCCGCCCCGCTTCTTGATCATGGCGAGGAAGCTCATCTTCATGTACGGCTCGTCGAGCGCCTCCATGCCGCCGAAACGGTGCACGTCCTCGGTCGTCTCCTCGATCATCGCGTCGATGATGTCGTCGATGGTGACGATGCCGAGGATCTTGCCGTGGTCGACGACCGGGACGGCGAGCAGGTCGTATTTCGAGATCGTCTGCGCCAGGGTTTCGCGATCGGTCAGCGGGGTGACCGTCACCGGCGCGCGATCCGGCGCCACCGTCATGATCGAATCCTCCGGCTCCCCGGTGATCAGCCGGCGCAGGCCGGTCGAACGCATCAGGAGATGCGTCTGCGGATCGACGATGTAGATCGCGTAGACGGTTTCGCGCGTCCGCTCGACCTTGCGGATGTAGTCGAGCGTGCGGCCCACGGTCCAGTCCGAAGGCACGCTGACGAACTCCGTCGTCATGATCGATGCGGCGCTGCCTTCGGGATAACCCAGAATGGCAAGCAGCGTGGCGCGCAGGGGCGGCGCAAGCCCGCCGAGCAGCTCAGAACGACCCGGCTCGTCCAGCTCGCGCAGGATGTCGGCGGCGCGGTCTTCCGACATGGCGGTGAGCAGCTTGCCCGCCTTGGCGCGCGGCAGCGCCTCCATGAGTTCGGGCGCGCGGTCGAGTTCAGGCTGGTCGAAGATCTCGACCAGCCGCTCGAACGTCACTTCACAAAGCAGTTCCGTCGCGCTTTCTCGCGGCTCCCTGTTCAGGGCCTCGACAATGTCGGCGACGTGATCGTTGGCTAGGATACGGGCGATCGCGACGGCCTCGTCGCTCGCTACGGGGGTAAATTCGTTCATGGCTCACTCCTTGCCGTCCGGCAGGACATGAACCATTCAGGTCACGTCTAGGCGGACGGCTGTTGCGTTCGACTGTGACTGTCGCCAGGCATGGCGCTGTGACCTTTCCGCTTGCGGGTTCGCGTTTGACTGTCTGCAAGCCGGCGCAAGATAGGTGCGCGCCTTGCCGAGTCAATCGTGGTGAGGATGAAAAACGGTGCCGAATGGCACCACTCGCGAGACTGTGATCGGCGGCCGCCGCACAATGCGGCTGGCCGAGATCAACGGGTCGTCATTTCTGCTTCAGCCGGCGCGAGAAGCGCAGCCACTTGTCCTCGACCGGCCTTGGCTGGACAAGAATCGTGGTGAGTTCGACAGGCAGGGTCGGAACCAGGGGCTTCTTGGTGGCGACGCCGTCGGCGATCGCCACGATGCTATGGTAGAATTCTGCGCCGGCCAGCGATCGCGGCGCCACCGCCTCGTGCATGACGCTGATGACCGTGACATCGGGGCAGTTGTCCTTGATGGCCTGGTGGAAGGCGATCTTGCCCTCGGGGTCGAGCGCGCCCGTCGCCTCGTCGAGGAACAGCAGCCCCGGCTGCTGCAGCACGATGCGCGCCACCACCAGCTTCTGCTTCTGGCCGCCCGACAGAACCTGGTCCCAGCTTTTGCCTTCGCGGCTTGCGTCGGCCAGATGCGAGATGAAGTCGCCAAGGCCGGCCTTGTACAGCGCCGCCGCGACATCCGCATCGCTATGATTGTGCTCGGAGCCCGGCAGGCAGACTAGCTGTTTCAGCGTCACCTGCTGCAGCTTGACCTCCTGGGCGGCATAGAAACTCTTCACGCCCTCGGGGAAGACGATGGTGCCATGGCCATAGGGCCACAGGCCGTTGATCGCCTTGATCAGCGAGGTCTTGCCGCAACCGGATTCGCCTTTCAGGAACGTCCACTCGCCGCGCCGGAAGCGCAAATTGGCGGCGCTGAGGAACGGGGTTGCGTCCTCGCCCTGATGCGCCAGTTCGAGCTTCTGGATGGTCAGGCCGAAAACCGGGTTCTGGCTGGCGTAGTGGAAGTCGGAACGGCCGGTCTGGCTGTAGAATTCCTGCGGATGCTGGACGTTCTCAATCGCATTGGCCAGTTCGGTCACGCGCTGGCTGTTGGCGCGCAGCGTGGCGATGGCCGGCATGACGTGGATGAACCACGAACATTGGCCGATCAGCGAATTGACCAGCTCGGAGCCGGTTATGTAGCCCTTGAGATCGAGACCATTGTGGATGAACGGCACCAGGCCCGGCCCGTAGGCGACAATGCGGGCGCCAATGAAATTGTAGATCAGTTCGAACGACATGTAGACGGTGTTGACGATGTTCAGCCGCGTCCATGTGCCGTCGATGTCGACATAGAGCCGGCCGTGCATGGTCCTCTGCACGCCTTCCCCCTGGGACGCCGCGACATGGAAGCTGCGGCGCAGGAATGTCGTCAGTTCGCCGCGGTAGCTGCCTTCGGCCTGCTGCATCCTGACGTTGAGGCGCTCGAGCAGGCCGCCGAGCTTGACCGCGATCCAGGTGTTCAGCGGCACATAGGTGGCGACGGCCAGGAAAGCGAGGACGGCGCTGCCATAGCTGCCGAGGAACTCCAGTCCCTTCACCTCGACGGAGTTTTCAAGCAGCTTCTGACCGACGAAATAGAGCGAGGTGGCGACGCCCAGCACGCCCATGGCGAGCCCGATGGCGCCGCCGGTCATGTCCTTGATGGATTCCTGGACGCGCTGGTCGATGTTGTCAGGTGCCGTTGCGCCGCTGCCGGTCGACGCATGCTGGGCATGAAAATGCGTATGATTGTTGTCCAGCAGTGCTTCGTTGAAGCGGCTGTCCAGCCAACCACGCCATTTGCGGTGCAAGGTCGCCGAGACAAGATTGCGGATGCCGGTAAAGCCGGCGTCCTTGAGCAGGACCAGCAGCACGAGGATGCCGGCATTGACCAGCAGCGTGCGAAGCGGCGTGGTGTTGGCTGCGTCATGGAAGAAGGCGATCGAGTTGACCAGCTCGCCGGAGGCTTCGGCGAACCAGACACCGGCCTTGCTGGACAGCGCCGTGAGCAGCGCGATCACCAGCGTCAGCGTCCAGGCTTCCTTCCACCGATCCGAGACCCAGTAGGCCCGCATCAGGCCCCAGAAGGTACGCATCGACGATACCGGCGTCAGAAGCGATGGCCGTGCGGCATCGCGAGGTGTTTTTTCCGGTACTGACTCTTGCGTTGGTCTATCGACCCGAATCACGATCCCGCCCAAACCATTTTTGTTTTGTTACGGATGGTAACACCAATTGATCATTTTCTATTAATTTTTAAAGCTGGCCAAAGGGATTACCCCGGACGACCGTTGCCATGAGGCAACAGATTGCCGGGTCGAAGCGCCGTCAAACGGATCGGCAAAAGCGGAATATTGCTATTGATTTCAATTTGTTGAGGGACGCGGGAGGGCCATCGGTGAAGTTTCCCTTAGGGAAGGCTTTCACACGGGTTTGTGAACTCGAAAATCTAATTGACTGGTAAATTTCTTGACTGCGGACTGACCGAATCTTCGAAAATCTTCCGTTCGTGACCTCGCCAGAGGCAGAAAAGTGACCCGAAACGGTCGTTGCGGCAGGCGTGCCGGGCGGCACATCCGAGCCCGTTGGGTGAAGTCAGGAACCGCGTTTGACAATTGCTTCGTTCGGGATTGAACCTTGCCGGGCACTGTCGGCACCCATGCATGTCCGGTTCTCCAACAAGGAAGCTTCCAATGCTTGTACGCGCAGCCGCAACCCTGTTCCTCCTTGCCTGGCACCCCCTGGCGCAGGCCGCCGAGCAGAGCATTCCGGCGGGCGCTGAGGGCCAGATCGAGTTCAACACGCCGTCGGGCAACATTGGCTGCATCTACACCCCGAAGGGCGGCACCAGCACCTATGAGCCGCAGGACGGTGGCCCGGAACTCAGCTGCTCACGCGTCGCGCCGAGCTATGTCACCATCATCCTGGGACCCAAGGGGCCGGCGACTTTGATCAAGAACCCCGGCGAGCAGCCTTGCTGCAGCGATGTCACCAAGCTCGCTTACGGCAAAAGCTGGAGCGCAGGGCCATTCTCGTGCGAATCGTCAACCAAGGGACTGACCTGCACGGCCACGAATGGCCACGGATTTTTCATCAGCAAGGCCAAGGTGACCGTGAAGTGACGCCGGCTCCCGCCGCATAAGGGCAGGGGCAGCCGGTCTCAGCCGGCCTTTTCCAATTCGCCGCGCGCCTTGGCGGCGGCCACCTGACGGATGGCATCGGCCAGGGTATCGGCATCCTGTGCGCCCATGACCGCGTATTTGCCCTCGAGCAGGAAGCACGGCACGCCTGTTATTCCCATGCGCGACGCGGTGGCGATCTCGGTGCGAACCGCCTCGACATCGGCCTCGGTCGGCAAAAGAGTCGCAACCACGGATGCGTCCATGCCGGCCTCGCGCGCCGCTTCGACCAGCACGGCATGGTCGCCGATGTCAGCGCCTTCCTCGAAATTCAGCTGGAACAGGCGGCGCACCAGCCGGTTCTGCACGGCTTCGCCGGCGGCGCCGGCCCAGCGGATCAGGCGGTGCGCATCGAGCGTGTTCGGCGCCACCTTGATGGCGTCGAACGCAAACGAAATGCCTTCGGCTTCGCCCAGCGGCTCGATGCGGGCATGAATTTCGCGGATGCGCTCGTCGCTGCCGAACTTGGCCAGCATATAGTCGCGGCGATCCTTGCCTTGCGGCGGAATGGTCGGATCGAGCTGGAACGGCCGCCAGCGGACATGCACCTCGGTGTCGCCGACAGCTGATATCGCCCTGTCGAGCCGCTTCTGGCCGATGAAGCACCATGGGCAGACGACATCGGACACCACGTCGACGGTGATGGCGTTCAGCTCACTCATCTCGATCTCCTGAAATCCTCAGTTCGGCTTGCGCCACCAGCTTGGCAGTTGATACCCAAATATGGGCGTCTTTTGCGGATGTTCCAGGTAGTTCCAGTAGGCGATCCATTGCTGCGTGTTGTACTGCGTCGGCACCATATAGTTGCCGGAGATCAGCAGCCGGTCGAGAACCCTGACCGCCGCGACATAGTCTTCCTTTGAACGCGCGCGCAGCATCGCGTCGATCGCAGCGTCAACCGCCGGATCGGCGACACCGGCCAGGTTGAACGAGCCTTCGGCCTTGGCCGCTTCGGATCCCCATCGGCCAAGCTGTTCGATGCCGGGCGACAACGAATTGTTGAAGCCGCTCGATCCGATCAGGGCCTCGAAATCGAAGCGCTGCTTGCGCGACTGGATCTGATCGCCGTCGAGGCTGCGAATGGTGACGTCGATGCCGATCTTCTCCAGCGTGCGCTGATAGATGCCGGCAAGCCGCTCCTCATCCTGCGAAGCAACCAGAATCTCGAAGCCAAACGGTTTGCCATCGGGATCGAGCATCGTCCCGTCCTGCACGTGATAACCGATGCTTTTCAAGAGATCGAAGGCCGCTTTCAGCACCTTGCGATCCTGCCCTGAACCATCGGTGACCGGTGGCCGGTACGTGCCATCCATGACATCGACCGGCACGCGGCCGGGGTAAGGCGCCAGCAGCGCCTTTTCCCTGTCGTCAGCCGGATGACCAAGCGCGGAAAGCTCCGAATTCTGCCAGTAACTCATCGCGCGCGCGTATTTGCCGCCGAACAGGTTCTTGTTGGCCCATTCGAAGTCGTAGAGCATGCCGAGTGCACGCCGCACCACCGGGTTGGCGAACTTCTGCAGCCGCATGTTGAACAGGAACCCGGTCACCACGGGCGGAATGCCGGTGTCGAAGGTTTCGGCGACCACGTCGCCCTTGTGGAAGGCCGGAAAATCGAGGTCGCGCTCGCGCTTGACCGGATCGCTGTCGTCGTCGATGGCGCAAAGGCCCTTCTTGAACGCTTCGAGCTTGGCGTTGGCGTTGAGGAAATACTCGATGGTGATCTGGTCGTAATTGTCGAACCCGCGCTTGGCCGGGATGTCCTTGCCCCAATAGTCCGGGTTGCGCTTGAAAACGATGCGTTGGCCAGGCTGCACCTGCGCAACGGTGTAGGGGCCACTGCCGATCAATGGCTTCAGCGTCGTCTTGTCGAACGTCTCCTTGTCGAAGGCATGCTTGGGTATGATCGGCGTCAGCGCGATGATCAGGGGCGTCTCGCGATTGGCCTTGTCGTTGAAGGTGAAGCGCACGCTGTGATCACCGGTCTTTTCGAGCTTGGCGATCAGGCTCATGCGGGCGCTGTAGGGTGGACGGCCCTTGTCGGTATAGACATCGTAGGTGAACAGCACATCCTCCGGCGTCACCGGCTGGCCGTCGGACCATTTGGCTTCCGGGTTGAGATGGAACTCGATGCTCTTGCGCTCGGGATCCATGTCGGCGGTGTCGGCGAGCAAGCCGTACAGGCTGAAGGGCTCATCGTAGTTGCGCTGCATCAGCGGCTCAAAGACGAGATTGCCGTAAGTCTGGTCCATCATGCCGCGCGCCGTCGTGCGCAGGCTCTTGAGGATGAACGGATTGAGATTGTCGAAGCTGCCGACGACGCAATAGGTGATCGAGCCACCCTTCGGCGCGTCCGGATTGACATAGTCGAAATGCGTGTAGTCGGGGGGCAAAGCCGGTTCGCCCTGCATGGCGATGGCGTGCTTCGGCTCCGACGCGGCCGGCTGATGCGAAAGGGCGAGAAGCGATATCGCGGTGATCAGCCAAACAAGAACGCGGCCCATGACCGTCTCCTTACTGGGTCGGCTTGATGATTCGGTGCGCACCCTAGCATGAGGCAACTGCGTGCCGGCCAATGGCGTCATCAAGAATTACAAGTGGCGGGCTGGATTCGACATCGCTTGCAGTGTAACACGCCCCCCGAAGTCATTCTGTTGCCTCATTTTGGCAACAGGTAGCTGGACCACACGGCACGAAGAAGCCGGTCCCGGGATCATTTGAGAGGAAGTGCACGACATGACGAGCCTGAACAGCAACGCGTACCGCCTGTCGGTCATGGCCGCTGGCGTGGTCGGCTTTCTGGGCGCAGGGCTTCCCGCTGCTTCCGCACAGCAGCAACAGCAGATTCCGCAAGGCTGGTTCAAGGCTTGCACCAAGCAGGAAGACGTCGACATCTGCAACGTCCAGAACATCACCACCGCCGGTAACGGCCAGCTGATCACCGGCGTCAGCCTGATCGAGCTGAAGGGCAAGGTGAACCGCAAAGTGTTCCAGGTGACGGTGCCGACCGGCCGTCTGGTGCCTCCCGGCATTGGCCTGCAGATCGATACCGGCAAGGCCGTGAAGCTTGATTACGTCATTTGCTTCCCGGATCGTTGCGTGGCCGAAGTGCCGCTCACCGACCAGCTCGTCGGTGCCTTCAAGAAGGGCCAGGCGATCACGCTGACCTCGGTCAATTTCCAGAACCAGCAGAACCCGATCAAGATCGCCCTGCAGGGTTTCAGCGGCGCCTATGACGGCCCGCCGCTGCAGCAGTCCGATATCGAAGACCGGCAGAAGAAGCTCCAGGACTTCGTCGCCAAGAACAACCAGGATTTCGCCAAGAAGCTCAAGGAAGAGCAGGACAAGGCGAAGACCGCCAACTGATCAGCCGGTTTTTGCCGGCCTAACAAAAAAGCGGGGTCATGCCCCGCTTTTTTTGCGCCTGTCGTCTGGTCGGTTAATGCCTCGATTGCCGTTTCGGCTCGTAGCGCCCGTCCGGCCTTTTGTCGAACATCTCCTTGATCTGCGGATGCCGGACCGGCTCGCCCGACTGATCCTCGAGCAGGTTCTGCTCGGACACATAGGCGATGTATTCGGTTTCCGAATTCTCGGCGAGCAGGTGATAGAAGGGTTGATCCTTGCGCGGCCGCACGTCGGCCGGGATGGCTTCGTACCATTCGTCGGTGTTGGCGAACTGTGGATCGACGTCGAAAATGATGCCCCTGAAGGGAAACAGCCGGTGGCGAACCACCTGTCCGATCGCGAATTTGGCTGTTTTCATCGTACTCACCACTGAATTCCTTGAACTTATTTGGCGCAGACTGGGCATCAATTCAATCCCGACGCGTTTTGGTCGCGCCTTGAAGCTACGCAGGACGCGGCGAAAAGGTTTTGCCGCAGGCCGCCGATGCCGACATTCGCCGAGAGCGCGGATTGACGGAATCTTGGGAAGATCGCTATCAGCGTGCCGGCTTTCGCAGGCCGCCGGCCAGCGCCGCAAAGCCGCTGCCTGGACGAAGCCCCTCGCGCATGAAAAAGGCGCGAAGCGGCGCGAAACCTCCGAGAACGCCGAGCCCGGCAACACGGGCCATCTGCGCCGGCAGCATGTCGGAAAGCAGCGACATGTTGAGCAGATTGACCGCACTGCTGCGCGCCAGAATATCGGGGCGGCGTTTGAAATCGTAGGCCGCAAGGGTCTTGGCAGCGCCGGGGTCGGTACGATTTTCTCCAGCGATACCAACGAGATCGTCGATATCCCTGATACCGAGATTGAGGCCTTGCGCGCCGATCGGCGGAAACACGTGGGCGGCTTCGCCGACAAGCGCCACACGGTCCCGCGCGAAACGCAGCGGCGTCACCGCCGAAAGCGGATAAATCTGCCGGCCCGGCTCGACCGTCACCCGGCCCAGCATCGACTGCATCTGCTGTTCGACCCGCACGGAAAGCGTCGCATCGTCCAACGCGGCGAGTTCCGTTGCTGTCTCGGGCTTCACCACCCAGACCAGGCTCGAGCGATTGCCGGGCAGCGGAACCTGCGTGAACGGACCGGTCTCGGTGTGGAATTCGGTCGAGGTGAAGGCATGATCGCCGCTGTGACGGAAATTGAGGACAAAAGCTGCCTGCGGGTACGAGCGGGCCGAGGTCGAGATGCCGGCCGCCTGGCGTGCCGGTGACAGCCGCCCATCGGCGGCGACCGCCAGGGAAGCATCCACCGTGCTGCCGTCGGTCAGCACGGCACGGGCATGTTCGGCGTCGAGATGCCAACTCGCCACCATCGACCTTCGCCAGTCGATGCCGGTATGATTAGCAACCGTGCGGGCGAGTGCCGGATTGAGAACGCTGTTGGGCAGGTTCAAACCGAACTGGTCCTCGCCGATCTCGCTGGCGCGGAAGGTGACGACGGGGCTACGGATCAGCCGGCGGGTCGCATCGACGATGCGCATCACCTTCAAGGGCGCCGCCTTGGGCTTGATGTCTTCGAGCACACCCAGCCGCGCAAGCACCTGCAGAGCGGGGTTCATCAGCGCCGTCGTGCGGCCATCGGGGGCAGAAGCTTCGGGCCCGACAAGCGTCACCGGGAAACCGGCATTGGCGAAAGCGAGCGCCGCGATCAGCCCTGCCGGCCCCGTGCCAGCAACCAGTATCCGCGCAGTGTCTCGATGCTCCAAGATCGGCTTCCGGCTTACAATGCGAGGCAGCCCACCCGACCTGCCAGTCGATCCAGCATATAGGTCAATTCATGCCGCTTGATCAACGCGGCGATTCGGCTCATTCCGATGTCATGACCGGCCAGCAAGACAACTTCAGCCATCTCGACCGCGCCGGCCGCGCCATGGCGAACATCGCGCGCAGTCCCCGCGTGACGGCAAACGTCGTTGTCGGCGCCTGCATCCTGCTTGCCTGGCTGTTGCTTGCCGCGATGGCAATCCGCAGCGCCGAAGGCCGGATCGCCGGCGTCAGCGCCGCTGGCGACGCGCTTCTGCGCAACCTGCCGCGACTGCCTCTACCGGATTTCCTGGAACGGTTCTTTGCGCTCTGCCTGTCGCCGGCGCCGCTCGACGGAAGCCTCGGGCTCAAGGCCGGCGCACTCGTCTTGATGTGGTTCCTGATGGCGATCGCCACCATGCTGCCTTCGGCCGCACCGATGATCCGCACCTATTGCGAGATCGCCGATACGGCTCGCATCAAGGGCGAGCCGGTCGTCCATCCGCTGGTGCTGGTTGCCGGCTACCTCGGTGTCTGGCTCGCTGCCTCGATGATGTTCGCGGTGCTGACCTTGGCCATCCATGCATCCGGCTCGCCCAGCGGGATGCTCGACCCCGTGGTCGGTATTGCCGGCGCGCTCGCTCTGCTGATTGCGGGTCTCTACCAATTCAGCGGCCTGAAGGACGCCTGTCTGAAGAAATGCAGGAACCCGTTCTCGATCCTGTTCGCGAACTGGAGCGCGAGGCCCATCCACGTCTTCCGGCTTGGCGTCGAGCAAGGCGTGTGGTGCCTCGGCTGCTGCTGGGCGTTGATGCTGGTGATGTTCGCCGTCGGGGTGATGAACGTCTTCTGGATGGCGCTGATCGGACTGTTCACCCTGATCGAAAAACAAACGGCGAGCAGGGTTCCAACCCGGCTGGCCGGTGCGATACTGCTTGTCTGGGCAGCAGCGCTGCTAGTAGTCTCGCGATGAGTGGGGGAAAGTCGATGTCAGACCAGAGCTGGGCGATGAAGGGAGAGCTCGTACTCTCCTGCAATTGCACGGTTTTTTGCCCCTGCGTGCTGTCGCTCGGCAGTCATCCGCCGACCGAAGGCTATTGCCAGACCTGGGCCGGCTTCCGCATCGACGCCGGCCATTTCGGCGAGGTCGACCTGTCGGGGCTCAATCTCGGATTGATCATGGAAATCCCCGGCTATATGAGCCGCGGCAACTGGACCGCCGGCCTGTTCATCGACAAGCGCGCATCGGTCTATGCGGTCAAGGCCCTGACCAAGATTTTCACCGGCAAGGCGGGCGGGACCACCTCGTTGCTTTCCATCCTTGTCGGCAAATTCCTCGGTGTCGAACAAGTGCCGATCACCTATGAGACGCGTGAAAGGACACGCATCTTCCAGATACCGAAGATCATCGATGGGGCGGTAACGCCGATCCCCGGCAAGGACCGCGACAAGGATACGGTGATCAGCAATTCGGAATACTGGATCGCGCCTGAGATCATCGTTGCCAGGTCCGACAAGAGCAAGATGCGGGCTTTCGGCCGAAACTGGAATTTCGCCGGCCGGTCGGCCGAAATCTGCAAGCTGGATTGGCGGGGCCCGTGAGCAAGAACACAACGGCCAAGAAGATCAGGGACCGGATTCCGCGACCGAAGAAGAAAGTCACCTGGCCGCAGGCGAGGGCGTTCTCCGTCCATCTGCTGACCGCCTCGGGCTCGTTCCTGGCCTTCCTGTCGCTGGTGGCCGCGAGCGAAGAGCGCTGGACCGCGATGTTCTGGTGGCTGGGGCTGGCCTTGTTTGTCGACGGCATCGACGGGCCGATCGCCAGAAAGCTCGAGGTCAAGGAGATCCTGCCGACCTGGTCGGGCGAAATGCTCGACAACATCATCGACTACGTGACCTATGTCCTGATCCCGGCCTTCGCGCTTTACCAGCGCGGCTTCATGGGTGAGGGGCTGTCGTTCCTGTCGGCGGCGATCATCGTCGTCTCCAGTGCCATCTACTACGCCGACACCGGCATGAAGACGAAGGAGAATTTCTTCAAGGGATTCCCCGTGGTCTGGAACATGGTGGTGTTCACGCTGTTCGTCATCGAGCCGGGACAATGGGTTTCGTTCGCGGTGGTGGTGGTGGCCGGCATTCTGACTTTCGTGCCGATCAATTTCATCCACCCGGTGCGGGTGGTGCGGCTGCGGCGCATCAACCTCGCGATGACGCTTTTGTGGTGCGCTTTCGGTGCACTGGCGCTGGCGCAGGCGGCACTTGCTGCCTTCTACGATCAGATCGGCGTGCTGGGCGAGCAGGTCAGCACCTTCACCAAGATCGGCATCAGCATTACCGGACTCTACCTTGCCTGCATCGGCGGCGTCATGCAGTTCTTTCCAAATCTCGGTGCCAAAAAAGCCTGATCAGCCCAAGGAAGTTCAGCCCATGTCCAAAGCGATCCGCATCCACGCCAATGGTGGCCCGGAAGTCCTGACCTATGAGGACACCGATCCCGGCCGTCTGGGATCGGGGCAGATCCTGATCCGGCATACGGCGATCGGCCTCAATTTCATCGATGTCTATCACCGCACCGGCCTTTATCCGCCGCCTGGCGGATTTCCACTGGTTCCGGGCAGCGAGGCTGCGGGCGTGGTGCTGGAAGTCGGCCAGGACGTCGACTGGCTGAAGCCGGGCGACCGCATTGCCTATGCGACGAATGTCGGCGGCGCCTACGCCGAGCAACGCGTCATCGCGGCCAGCCAAGTGGTCAAGGTGCCGGACGGCATCAGCGACGAACAGGCGGCGGCGATGATGCTCAAAGGCATGACCGCCGAGTATCTGCTGCGGCGCACCTTCAAGGTGAAGGCAGGCGACACGATCCTGTTTCATGCCGCGGCCGGCGGCGTTGGGCTGATCCTCGGGCAGTGGGCCAGATATCTCGGCGCGACCGTCATCGGCACGGCCAGTTCAGCCGACAAGATCGAGCTCGCCAGGGCGCACGGCTTCGATCACGTCATCAACTACAAGGAGCAGGATTTCGTTGCCGGCGTCGCCGCCATCACCGGTGGCGGGAAATGCGACGTCGTCTACGATTCGGTCGGCAACGACACGTTTCCGGCGTCGCTCGATTGCCTCAAGCCGCTCGGCATGTTCGTCAGCTTCGGCCAGTCCTCGGGATCGATCCCGCCGTTCAGCATGTCATTGCTGGCCCAGAAGGGCTCGCTGTTCGCCACAAGGCCGACTTTGTTCGTCTACAATGCGAAACGCGAGGACCTCGAGGCCTCCGCCGCTGCCCTGTTCGAGGTCGTGCTCAGCGGCGCCGTCGAGATCAAGATCAACCAGCGCTACGCGCTCAAGGACGCCGGCAAGGCGCATTCCGACCTCGAGGGCCGCAGGACAACAGGGACCACCATTCTCATCCCTTAGTCCCTTCTGCCTTGCTATCCCTTGAATTTCCGCTGAAATTCTTGAAGCTCTTTCAAGACGCGTGCCGCTTTCCGATGAGAGCCGGCCGCGCCTACCATGCTTGCGGGAACACAGAACATATCTGGCTAACCAGATGGGAGGCACTGTGAGTGCAAATCAGGACGGCACGAACCTGCTCGAGGTCCGTGGTCTTACCAAGATATTCGGCACCCTGACGGCGTGCGATCATATCGATCTCGACATCGCCAAGGGTGAAATCCACGCCTTGCTCGGCGAGAACGGGGCCGGCAAGTCGACGCTGGTCAAGATGCTGTTCGGTTCGCTGGAGCCCAATTCCGGCGAGATTTTCTGGAACGGCCAGGCGGTCAGGATTTCGAGCCCGGGCGCGGCGAAAAAGCTCGGCATCGGCATGGTGTTCCAGCACTTCTCGCTGTTCGAGGCGCTGACCGCCGCCGAGAACATCGCGCTGTCGCTCGATGACGGTTCGCCGATCAGCAGCATCGCGGCCAAGGCGAGGGCGCTTTCCTACAGCTACGGCCTGCCGCTCGATCCGGAATCGCTGGTCGGCGACCTGTCGGTCGGCGAACGCCAGCGCATCGAGATCATCCGCTGCCTTTTGCAGACGCCGCAGCTCATCATCCTGGACGAGCCGACCTCGGTGTTGACGCCGCAGGAGGCCGACAAGCTGTTCGAGACGCTGGAGCGTCTGCGCTCGGAAGGCAAATCCATCCTCTACATCTCGCACCGGCTTGAAGAGGTCAAACGCATCTGCGACCGCGCCACCGTGTTGCGGCATGGCAAGGTGGTCGGCCACTGCAATCCGCGCGAGGAAACTGCCTCGTCGCTGGCCCGCATGATGGTCGGCAACGAAGTGCAGGCCGTGGTGCGTGCGCCGGTCGAAGGGATCGACAAGGCGCAGCCGCTGCTCGAGATCCGCAACCTCACCCGCAAGCCGGCAACGCCGTTCTCGATACCGCTCAAGGGCATCAGCCTGAATGTCCGCGCCGGCGAGGTGATCGGCATTGCCGGTGTCGCCGGCAACGGCCAGGGCGAATTCTTCGAATCCGTCTCCGGCGAGGTGTTGCAGCAGGACGCCGCTTCCGTGCGCATCCGTGGCAAGGACGCGGGTGGCCTCACCATCACCGGACGTCGGTTGCTGGGCGCTGCCTTCGTGCCGGAAGAGCGCCTCGGCCACGGGGCCGCGCCGCGCATGAAGCTTTCCGAGAACCTGCTGCTGTCGCGCCACGCCACCGACGGCAAGGCGTTTGTCGGCGCCGGCGGAATGGTCAAGAGCGCTGCCATCTACACCGCCGCCCAACGCATCATCGTGGCGATGGACGTGCGCAAGAGCGCGCCGGATCCGGAAGCCGCGGCACTTTCGGGCGGCAATTTGCAGAAATTCATCGTCGGCCGTGAACTCGACCGCCGGCCGAGCGTCATGGTGGTCAACCAGCCGACTTGGGGTGTCGACGCGGGTGCCGCTGCCCACATCCGCCAGGCGTTGATCGAACTGTCGCGCAGCGGGTCGGCGGTGCTGGTGATCAGCCAGGATCTCGATGAGCTGTTCGAGATATCGGATGCGATCGCGGTCATGCACAATGGCGAACTGTCCAAACCGTTGCCGATCGCCGAGGCGACCTTCGAAAAGGTTGGCCTGCTGATGGGCGGCGCGGAGCCCGGCCACGCCGAACATACGCTGGAGACGGCATGATGCGCCTCGAACTCGTCAAACGCCCGCAGCGCTCCGCGCTGTTCTCGGCCCTGTCGCCATTCATCGCCTTTGCGCTGACGATCGTCGCCGGCGCCATCATGTTCGCATTGCTTGGCGTCAACCCGTTGACCGCTTTCCGGATCTATTTCATCGAGCCGGTCAGCCAGGTCTGGCAGCTGCATGAACTGGCGATCAAGGCGGCGCCGCTCATCCTGATCGCTGTCGGCCTGTCGGTCTGCTACAAGGCCAACATCTGGAACATCGGCGCCGAAGGCCAGTTCATCCTGGGCGGCATTGTCGGCTCGATCATTCCGGTGCTGTTTCCGCAGTTCGAAAGCCCGCTGGTGCTGCCGCTGATGCTACTGCTCGGCATGATCGGCGGTGCCGCCTATGCGGCGATCCCGGCTCTGCTCAAGACGCGCTTCGGCACCAACGAGATCCTGACCAGCCTGATGCTGGTCTATGTCGCCCAGCTCTTCCTCGACTGGCTGGTGCGCGGACCGTGGCGCGACCCGCAAGGCCATGGGTTCCCGCAAACCATTCAGTTCAACGACTCCGCCGTGCTGCCGGAGCTGATGCCGGATGCCGGACGGGCAAACTGGGGATTTGTCTTCGCCCTGGTCGCCGCGGTGCTGGTCTGGATCCTGATGAGCCGCATGCTGAAGGGTTTTGAAGTCCGCGTGCTGGGCTCAAGCCCGCGGGCAGGGCGCTTCGCCGGCTTCGGCCTCAACCGCATGGTGTTCTTCGCCTTCCTGCTGTCGGGTGCCCTGGCGGGCCTTGCCGGCATCTCGGAAGTCTCGGGCGCCATCGGCCAGCTGCAGCCTGTGATTTCGCCCGGCTACGGCTTCACCGCCATCATCGTGGCGTTTCTTGGCCGCCTCAATCCACTCGGCATCGTCGCCGCCGGCCTGGTGCTGGCGCTGACCTATCTCGGCGGTGAAGCCGTGCAAAGCGCGCTCGGCATCTCCGACAAGGTGGCGAGGGTGTTTCAGGGCATGCTGCTGTTCTTCGTGCTCGGCTGCGACACGCTCATTCACTACCGCATTCGCCTGATCGGCCTGGCGCTGACCAAACCGGAAAGCGCTGCGAAACTCGAAGCCGCGCCAAAGTTGAAGGAAGCCCGTTGATGGACATCACCATAAACATCCTTCTGACCATCGCCACGGCGGCAACGCCGCTGCTGATCGCCGCGATCGGCGAACTGGTGGTCGAGCGCTCCGGCGTGCTCAATCTCGGCGTCGAGGGCATGATGATCATGGGCGCCGTCGGCGGCTTCGGCGCCAGCTATCTCACCGGATCACCCTGGATCGGCCTCTTGGCGGCAATCGCCATGGGCGCGGTGTTCTCGCTGCTGTTTGCCGTCATGACGCTGTCGCTGGCCACCAACCAGGTGGCGACGGGCCTGTCGCTGACGCTGCTCGGCCTCGGCCTCTCCGGCATGATGGGGACGAGCTTTGTCGGCCAGCCCGGCGAACGGCTGCCCAACCTCGACATCCCCGGGCTGACCTCGATCCCCATCGTCGGCAGATTGCTGTTCGGGCAGGATCCGATCTTCTACATCTCGATCGCGCTGACCGCAGTCGTCATGTGGTTCCTGTTCAAGACCCGTACCGGACTGACGCTGCGCTCGATCGGCGACAGCCACACGTCAGCCCATGCCCTGGGGATTCAGGTCATCCGCTACCGTTATCTTGCGGTGATCTTCGGCGGCGCCTGTGCCGGTCTGGCCGGCGGCCATCTGTCGTTGGTCTATACGCCGCAATGGGTCGAGAACATGACAGCCGGCCGCGGCTGGATCGCGCTGGCGCTGGTGGTGTTCGCGTCGTGGCGGCCATGGCGGGTGCTGGCCGGCGCCTACATCTTCGGCGCGGTGTGGATCGGCCAGCTTCATGCACAGGCTTTTGGCATTCCAGTGCCGTCACAGTTTCTTTCTTCGCTACCCTATCTGGCAACCGTCGTGGTTCTCGTTCTAATCTCGCGCAACAAGCGTCTGACGATGATGAACACGCCGGCTTCCTTGGGGCAGCCATTCGTTCCGGATCGTTGACAATAATAACAAACGGGAAGCTCCAAGGCTTAACACAGAGAGGTAACACAATGAAAAAACTGCTTATTGCCCTGATGACCACGACAGCGGCAGTTTCGCTGGCGGCGTCCGCAGAGGCAGCCGACAAATTGAAGGCTTGCTGGGTCTACACCGGCCCGATCGGTGATTTCGGCTATTCCTACCAGCACGACCAGGGCCGTCTCGAGGTGGAGAAGGCGCTCGGCGACAAGGTCGAAACCGCTTATCTCGAAAACGTCTCCGAAGGCCCCGATGCCGACCGTGCGTTCGAGCGGCTGGCGCGCGAAGGCTGCAAGATCATCTTCGGCACCTCCTTCGGCTTCATGGACCCGGAAGTGAAGGTCGCCAAGAAATTCCCCAAGGTGATGTTCGAGCACGCAACCGGCTACAAGACCGGTGACAATCTCGGCATCTATAATGCGCGCTTCTATGAAGGCCGCTATGTGCTCGGCCAGATCGCCGCCAAGGAATCGAAGGCCGGCGTTGCCGGCTACATCGTTTCCTTCCCGATCCCCGAAGTGGTGATGGGCATCAATTCCTTCATGCTCGGCGCACAGTCGATCAACCCGAACTTCAAAGCCAAGATCGTCTGGGTGAACTCGTGGTTCGATCCGGGCAAGGAAGCCGACGCCGCCAAGGCGCTGTTCGACCAGGGCGCCGACATCGTCGTCCAGCACACCGATTCGACCGCTGCCCTGCAGGTGGCCGAGGAGCGCAAGCTGCACGGCTTCGGCCAGTCCTCCGACATGATCAAGTTCGCGCCGAACGCGCAGTTGACCTCGCTCACCGACGAATGGGGTCCGTACTACATCAGCCGGGTCCAGGCGGCTCTCGACGGCACCTGGAAGCCTGACAATGTCTGGCTCGGCATCAAGGACGGCGCGGTCAAGCTCGCCCCCTTCACCAACATGCCCGACGACGTAAAGGCGATGGCCGAAGCCACCGAGAAGAAAATCGCTGGCGGCTGGAACCCCTTCACCGGACCGATCGCCAAGCAGGACGGCACGCCGTGGCTGAAGGATGGCGAGGTCGCCGACGACGGCACGCTGCTCGGCATGAACTTCTATGTGAAGGGCGTTGACGACAAGCTGCCGCAGTAAGCGGCGCGAGATACCAAAAAGGAAAGGGGCGCCGCAGGGCGCCCTTTTTCATTCGGCTGGTTGCGTCGCGGCCTGGGTGCGACGAAACCTCGCCAAGCCGACATCGACCGCGCGCCACAGCCAAATCCTGAGCAGCCGCTGCGCCGGTCGCTCGCAGGTGCGCCAAATCGCCCAGGAAACAAGGAGCATGAGTGCGGTGCAGCCAAAGGCAGCACACCATTTGCCGACCAGGGGAACTGCGGCGTTGATGGCGAGGTAGCCGATGTTCTGGTGCAGGAGGTAGAGCGGATAGGTCAGCCCACCCAGCGCCAGGGTGAGCGCCGATGACCGCAGACGATGGCGCAACAGGACCGCGCCGATCAAGGCCGCGTGCATGACGATATTGGCAACGACGAGATTGGCCGACGAAACGGCGATGCCATAGTGATCCTGCATCCAGTGCTGGGTCACGGACAGTGTGCCGCATGAGATCAGGAACGATGCTGCAAGCAGCAGCAAGGCCGGCAGGGAACGGCCATGTGCGTGGAGGTGGTGGACCAGCACGCCGGCGGCGAAGAATGGCGCGAACTCTGTGATAAACAACAGCCTGGCCGCGCCGCTGCCGAGGAAGAATTCGTTCAAGGCCGAGATCGCCAGCCAGATGAAGATCAATTCCAGCTTGTGTCTCTGGAACAGCCCGGTGAACAGGGCCAGCGTCACCCAACCGTAGAAAACCAGTTCAAGAACGATCGACCAGTAGACGCCATCCACGAAAGGTTGGCCGAAGGCTGGCGCGAACATCGTCAGATTGGCGCCATACTGGGCGAACGAGACCGGAAGCAGCGGTGTGCCGGCAAGCACGACAATCGCGAAAGTGATGGTCATGCAGAGCAGGAAACCCGGATAGAGGCGAACGAAACGTGCGATCGCGAACTGGTCCCAGCGACGGTTTTCCGCCGACCAGGCAATGACGAAACCGCTGATCAGAAAGAACAGATTGACGCCGAGATAGCCATGGATCGCGAACGGTGCTGCACGTGGATACCCCTCGCCAAGGAAGCCTTCGGCGGCCGCGCCGCGAAAGAAATAGTGGAAGAGCACAACGGCCAGCGCCGCCACCAGCCTGAGCAGGTCCAGCGTCGCGATGTAATCCTGCCTGGCAGGTCTGACGTCCATCCGAATTTCCGCATTTACGGTCTGGAAACCATACTGCGGATCGCGGCTGAACGGGTTAAGCGGGCAGAACTATCGCCAGGTTTAGTAAATACGGCTGCGTCAGACCGCCGAACCGTAGAGGTCATAGGCGTCGGCGCGGTCGATCTTGACGGTGACGATGTCGCCGGCACGCAGCGGACGGCGCGACTGGATATGCACCGAGCCGTCGATCTCGGGCGCGTCGTATTTGGTGCGGCCCTTTGCCGATGTGCCGTGCGCTTCGTCGATCAGCACCGGCAGGCGCTTGCCGACCTTCCTGGCCAGTTGCGTCGCCGAGATCTTCTGCTGACGCTGCATGAAGCGATGCCAGCGCGCTTCCTTGATCTCTTGCGGGACCTGTTCGAGACCGAGGTCGTTAGAGCGGGCGCCCCGGACCGGCTCGTATTTGAAGCAGCCGGCGCGGTCGATCTTGGCCTCGTCGAGCCAGTCGAGCAGCATTTCGAAATCGTCGTCCGTTTCGCCGGGAAAGCCGACGATGAAGGTCGAGCGGATGGCGAGATCCGGGCAGACCTCGCGCCAGCCGCGGATGCGCTCGAGCGTCTTCTCACCATGGGCGGGCCGGCGCATGTTCTTCAGCACCTGCGGCGAAGCATGCTGGAACGGGATGTCGAGATAGGGAAGGATCTTCCCGTCGGCCATCAGCGGGATGACATCGGCGACGTGCGGGTAGGGGTAGACGTAGTGCATGCGCACCCAAATGCCGAGCTTGCCCAGCTCCTCGGAAAGATCGAGGAATTTCGCCCGCACTTCGCGGTCGCCGAACATGCTGGTCTGGTACTTGATGTCGATGCCGTAGGCGCTGGTGTCCTGCGAGATGACGAGGATCTCCTTGACGCCGGCCTTGGCCAGTTTCTCGGCCTCGCGCAGCACGTCAGCCGCGGGCCGCGAGACGAGGTCGCCACGCAGCGCCGGGATGATGCAGAAGGTGCAGCGGTTGTTGCAGCCTTCGGAAATCTTGAGATAGGCGTAGTGGCGCGGGGTCAGCTTAACGCCTTGCGGCGGCAGCAGGTCGATATAGGGATCGTGCGAAGGTGGCGCGGCTTCGTGAACGGCGGCCATCACGCTTTCATAGGCCTGCGGCCCGGTGATCGCCAGCACATTGGGGTGCCTCTCGCGAATGACGTCCGGCTCCGCACCAAGGCAGCCGGTGACGATGACCCTGCCGTTTTCCGAAAGCGCGGAGCCAATGGCGTTCAGCGACTCGTCGCGGGCGGAATCGAGAAAGCCGCAGGTGTTGACCACGACAAGGTCGGCGCCGTCATGCTTGCGTGCGATCTCGTAGCCCTCGGCGCGCAGGCGCGTGATGATGCGTTCCGAATCAACAAGGGCTTTCGGGCATCCAAGACTGACAAAACTCACGCGAGGAGCGGACATATAGGGTTTCCGGGCTTTTCAGGATTGCCGGCGCAGTACCACACTTATTGCGGCATTGGTATGGGCACGCCTTCGATGCGGCAAAACGCACGGCGACTGCGCTTGCGACCATGCTCTTCCGGATCGAAGACGCAACCGGCAGCCGCCTCAGCTGACCACGTTGTTGACATGCGGCCAGACTTCCACCGCACCACGGTAGACCATGTCCACGGCCACATAGAGAATGATCAGCAGGCCGATATAGGCGATCCAGCGGTGGCGATGCAGCAACTTGGCAATGAAAGTCGCGGCGAGCCCCATCAGCGCGATCGACAGCACGAGGCCGATCACCAACACCGGAAAATGATCGCGCGCGGCGCCCGCGACTGCCAGCACGTTGTCGAGCGACATCGACACGTCAGCGACGACGATCTGCAATGCTGCCTGGCCGAGCGTCTTGCGCTTGGTCTTGCCGGCCACCATCTTGTCGCTGTTGAGATCGGAGTTCGACAGCGCCTCGGTCGCTTCCAGCTCATCGGCATGCGATGTGCGCAGCTCGCGGTACATCTTCCAGCAGACCCACAGCAGCAGGATGCCGCCGGCCAGCAGCAGGCCGACGATCGCCAGCAGCTTGATGGTAACCGCGGCAAAGCCGATGCGCAGCACCGTTGCCGCCAGCACGCCGATGAGGATCGCCTTCTTGCGTTGTTCGGCCGGCAGGCCGGCAGCGGCAAGGCCGATGACGATCGCATTGTCGCCAGCAAGCACGAGGTCGATGGCGATGACCTGGAGCAAGGCGGTCAGGCTGGCAGCGCTGAAAATGTCCATCGACCGGAAGCCCTTGCTGATTTGCCGAGTGTTCGTCGATTATTCAGGACGGCCCTAACTTGGTGGTCCCTTGGCGTCAAGGGATCACTCACGGCGACGTGATCAAACCATCTTTGCACTGAAGCCGCGTTGAGGGGGCGGCCGCGCGCGCCCGTAGCCGGGCAGAACCACCGCGGCCAACTGCCAATCAATCGTAGAGATTATACTTTGCCCACTCGGCTTCCGGAATCTCGTCCCCGATCCGATAGCGGAGCTGCAATACTTCCATATGGTCGGGCGCCGTCTGGCATTTGAATTTCAACCGGTACCATTGCCCCTTGCTACGAAATGCAGCACCCGGACTTCTGATTGCATCGGCGCCCATCTCGGGCGTCGCGAAGGCGTAGGCAACGACGCGATCCGCCTTGAACTTGCGATCGTCATGGGTGATCCGGTCGAGCACTTCGGCATCACAACGCTGTTCAAGGCGGGTTTGGGGGTCGAGTTTCAACAGGCCGGCGCGCAAGGCATTGTCCATTGCGTTGGCTGGGAAACCCAGTGTCACGGACGCAAAACCCAGTGTCACGGACGCCAGGGCCATCATGCAGAGCTTCTTCATGGGTGGGACAAGCATCATATTTTACCGGAAAAATCAACCAAGGGGAGGGCCCCGAAGCCTGCAGGACCCTTCAATCAAACGGCCGGTTCGTTCAAAATTGCGTGTCGAGATTCATCATGCGATGGTTGCGGCCAACGGACCAACGAGGCACGGCCGGCATCCGTGAGATCGTAGAGGCCGCGGTCGACGCGCGCGAACCAGCCATAGACATTGTGCCGCAGAATCTTCGGCGCGATCGGCGTCAGCGTCTTCAGATCGCGCGGGCGCTTGGGTCCGTCCGCCATGGCGGCGGCGCAGGCAAGCGCGCTTTGGCGATAGGCGGTCATGATCGGATTGCGCGATCCTCCTCCCGCAACGGGATCGCCGCGACGGCGCTGGTGCTCGTCGACCAGGCGAGAGCGCCGGCGCGCATTCTTGCGCGGCGCCACGGCGATCGGGCTGAGAAGCACCTCGACACGGTCGCTCGCGGTCACGCCAAGCAAGCCGAAGCCAAGCCGGCGGCAGAGATTGCGAAACCGCGCATCGCTTTCGCGTCCCTTGCCCCGGGCCGACATGCGCGCGGCCAGCCATACCTCGTCGCAGGCCGTCGCGCGGTCCACGCCCTGCAGCACGAGTTCAAGATTGAACTGCAGCTTCAGTTCGCAGATGACGACGATGGGCGGCTCTCCGTCGCGCAACGCGACGATGTCGCAGCCACCGATCTCACCCTTCACGACAAAGTCGAGGCTTTCGAGGAACCGCTTCACCGGCACATAAAGTGAGGTCTCGTTCATACACAGGAGACTTAGCCGATTCGGCGCAAAAAGCCTTCCTGCCAGCGCACAGCAGGAGACAGCCTCCTTTGCCGAACAGCTCTCCGTTGAGGACATGGAAGCCAGCGAGCCCGGCATCGCGATGCCTATGATCATGAAAAAGTGGCGCCGCCGTCCGGAAAATTAGAAACGACTAATGCACTTGTGTCGCATCAGTGTCGCAATCGCGCGATAATTAACCAATGCAGCGTGACGCGCGTCCTCCCAAGATGACCCCTCTGGTCCCTGCCGGTGGGGTTTTCTTTTTTCAATGAACCGTACTGGCGCTCGCGAAGGGGAAGCAAACCTGTCGCGACGCCGCCTTACGACGTCAGCCTTCCGCTTTGGTGCTCGGTGCTGCTGGATTCGATCGCCGCCTGCGGGGCTGGATTGGATAGCCGATCTGGCCAAAGTAGGTCGAAGGGACCGGATCATCGACGCCGTACTTCTCCGGCACCTTGTTGCCGGTGGCATTATAGGTACCGAACATCACGTCGAGGAAGGGCAACTGCCCGGCGAAGTTCTTGTCATAGGCTTCCCGCTGATTGGCGTGATGCCAGCGATGGAACTGCGGGCTGGCGATCAGCCACTTCAAAGGGCCTAACGAAATCCGCATGTTCGAATGGACCAACATCGTGTGCCATAAGTAGATGACCGAAAAGATGGCGATCGAGACTTCCGAGAACCCGAGGAAAAAGACCGGCGTCAGCGATATTGCCTTCGTGACTATGATGTCGACCGGGTGAGAGTGGAAAGCACCGAGCCAGTCCAACTCCTTGATGCCGTGATGAATGGCATGGAACTTCCAAAGCGCAGGGATTTTATGAAAGGCGCGATGTGCCCAGTAGACGCCGAGATCGGTGATCAGGATGATTTCCGCAACCTGTAGCCAGACGGGCTGACTGCCAACGGCTTGCGTTATCGATTGCGGGACAAGCATGGCAGCGAGCCCGAGGACACCGGCGGCCATCAAAACGACGGCCGCCTTTACGATGAAGCTGTTGAACAGCAGGTAGATCACATCGACGGCAAAGCCCTCGCGGAGGATCTTTTGCGGCCGCTCGGCAAAAAGATGTTCGAACGGAATGAAGATCAGCGCGCAGATCAACAGCGCCTTGATACCAAAGATATCCATTCACCCGCCTCTATCGCCCTGGCTTCGTGTCACCCGCGGAAAGCCGGTGATTCGCTAGTCTAGCGCGCAAAGCCACGTTTGATGCAATCGACCACCGCCCTTACCGGGGCGGATGCACGCCAGGTCGTGCTGGAGGTTATGGCGTCCTGGCGAGCCTGTGCGTCCCGGCTTGCCTTTCGCGCATGTTCAATCTCCTCGACCAGCCGCGAATTGTCCGAGCGCAGGTGCTCCAGTTCGGCATCGTTTTGCCGCGAGTGCACGCTGGCTATGTGAGACCATAGCTGCCGTTGCCAGCGGTCCAGGGAAGTCTCCCGGTCCAAGGCATGAGGCTGGAGCTGATCCCGGACCGCGGATGCGAGCCTGCCGAGGCCGATGACGGCGACGGTGTCGGGAAGGAACGCCGTCTCATGCTCGATGCCGAGATGATCGAGAAAGCGCTCCGCATTGACAATGGCGTCCGCGATCAGGTTGGCGTCGTGGAAGGAAATGATGCAGTCCGGCTTCATAAGGCCGAGAACGCCGACAAAGTCCGAAAAGCAGGCCGTGTTGGTGTGCTCCGCGTCGATCAGCGCGAGCGTCGCCTTGGTCTCGATCGACTGGGGCGGCACATTGGAGACGTCGCTATCGATGGTGATCAGCTTGGCCATTGCGTCGGGCGGAAGCTTGTCCGACAGCAAGGCAACCATCCGGGCCGCCGTGTTGTCTGGGTAGTGAAAAACCTCGGCACGCTCGTCGGGCTGGGTCGCCGGCCGCAGATCGACCGATATCACCGCCTCGCAGGCCGGATCGATCAAATGCGGCAACAGGCTGCCGCCGATGTCTGAGCCAACCTCGAGATAGACGTATCGGCCGAGTGTCGATCGCGCGAAGTTCTGCACGCGCAGGAAACTTGTGCGGTCACTGAGCGTGCTTCCGGTATCGACCTGGAAAACAGCAATGTCGAGCGTCTCGATCATGCCCATCGCTTGATTGGCGGTTAGCATTCAGGGGCTCCCATTGGACAATTATTCGCCGCTTGCTTGCATGGCGCGACTGGTTGAATCACGCAAATCCTGTTGCACTTCGGCTGGATATCCGCAACAGCGTATTTTCGCATGGAACTGTTGAGCGCCTTGAAAGGTCGACGATGAACCGCCTCTATACTGATCTCCTGATAAAGATCATCGCCAACACGATCTACGGCTCTGGTTCGCAGGTGATCGATCCCTCGAAAATCGGAGAGTCGACCCCCTTCAATCGCGAGGATCGCCTCGTGGGTCGCGATTGGCCGACGGTTGCTCATTCCATGGCGGGCGTCAGGCGCCTGACAAATGTCCGCGACCTCGTCCAGCGGGTGATCGACGAGAACGTGCCCGGGGATTTGATCGAGACCGGCGTCTGGCGCGGTGGCTGCTGTATCCTGATGAAAGGCGTTCTGGCCGCCAACGGGATC
This sequence comes from Mesorhizobium sp. P2_D5, assembly GCF_056404355.1. Lineage (NCBI taxonomy): Bacteria > Pseudomonadati > Pseudomonadota > Alphaproteobacteria > Hyphomicrobiales > Phyllobacteriaceae > Mesorhizobium > Mesorhizobium sp. P2_D5. Next base: position 167,948 of record NZ_JBFUEE010000004.1, on the reverse strand, counting down.
ACGGACAGGAAGGTGTATGTCGCGGACTCGTTCGACGGTTTGCCGCCGCCGGACCCCGAGAATTTTCCGGCCGACCTGGGTGACAGGCTGCACGAATACCGGCAGCTGGCGATTGATCAGGCACAGGTCGAATCCAACTTTGCCGCCTATGACCTCCTGGACGACCAGGTGGTCTTCGTCAAAGGCCTGTTTGGGGACACCTTGCCTGGCCTGAAAGCCGGTCCATTCGCCCTGATTCGACTGGACGGCGATATGTACGAGTCGACGATGGACAGCCTCGAAGCGATTTATCCAAGGCTCTCGCCCGGCGGGTTCGCGATCATCGATGACATGGCGTTTGGGCCATGCCGGCAAGCGGTCGAGGACTACCGCGCGCGCAACGGCATCAAAGCCGAGATCCACGAGATAGACTGGACGGGCGGTTGGTGGCAGAAGCCATTGGCTGACAACTGAGCCACGGAATCGCGATGAAAACGAACACCCTGTCCGTCGTCGTTGTCGCCTACAACATTCCCCGAGAGCTGCCGCGAACCTTGCTTTCGCTCGCAACGCCCTACCAGCAAGACGTGACGACGGATGATTACGAGGTCATCGTCGTCGACAACGGATCGTCACCGGCCGTTGGTGAGGGCCTGGTTGCGGACTATGGGCCGAACTTTCGCCTGCTACGCATCGATGATGCACTGCCTTCGCCCGCGGCTGCCGTCAATCGCGGGATAAGGGAGGCGAGGGGGGACAACATCGGCGTGATGATCGACGGCGCACGGATCGTGACGCCCGGGTTGGTGCATTTCGCTCGCATCGGCCTGGGCATGGCGCCGACGGCAGTCGTGGCCGCACCCGGCTGGTATCTTGGCAGCGACACCCAGGTGAATGCCCGTAGCAATGGCTATACGAAGGCCATCGAGGATTCGCTTTTGCAATCGATCCGATGGCCGGAAGATGGGTACCGTCTGTTCGAGATCGGGACGATGGATGAGTCGTCGGTCGATCCGTGGTTCACACCGATATCCGAAGCCAATGCCCTATTCATGAGCCGGGAGAGCTGGCAGGTGATCGGTGGCATGGATGAGCGCTTCACCTATCCCGGAGGCGGCCTCGTCAACATCGATACGCTCGAACGTGCGATGGAGATGCCGCAGGCAAAGCTCATCCTCACCCTGGGGGAGGCTACATTTCACCAGTTGCACGGGGGTGTCGCCACCAACGCAAGCGTCGAGCAGCCCAAGCACTGGCTCCTCTGGAAGGCCGAAAGGGATGCGTTGAGGGGGCGGGCGAACTTTAGCTTTCACGCCCCCTCGGCTTTCGTGGGATCGCTGCCTCCAGCGCTTGCGCCGCACCTTGCCCGCGCCCTGATTGTGTCTCCACACGGCGCCGGGCCAGCCACGGCGGCGGGCTTCAGGGCGCAATTGAAGCCGTCCGAAGAACCCACGCTGACCAATCAGGCTGCCGCAGCACTCGTCGAGTTGGCCAAGGTCGAGTTGGAGCGCGGGAATTACAAGGCGGCGGCAGACGTCGCTCGCATGGCAAGCAGCCATGCACCCGCCGAGTTGGCAACGTCACGCGTGCTTTTGTCCGCCGGCCTTCTTTCGCGGTACAATGAGCATCGGGATGCCGCCTATTTCACGGCGATCGGCGATGCGCACCGTGTCATCGGCGAGAACGAAACCGCCGACATTCAATACCGCAACGCCTTGGCGCTTACCGCCGACAGCGTGGGTGCCCATGCCGGCCTGGCCAGCACGCGGATGTCGGGGCCTTCCTATTACGACTGGCTGGAGCGTTTTTACGCAGAGCTGAAGCCCGCCGTGGTGGTGGAGATAGGCGTCTTTGACGGCGTGTCGCTTTCCAAGGTGAAGGCACCAGCCCTTGCAATAGGCATCGATCCCAATCCACGCGCCACGGTGGCGCTCGGCGCGCAAACGCACATTTTTCCGGAGACGAGTGACGCCTTCTTCGATCGCGGTGGAGCGGACGCCCTGCTTGCCGGTCGCCCGGTCGGTGTCGGGTTCATCGACGGTCTGCACACTTTCGACCAGGTTCTGCGCGATTTTGCGAACCTTGAACGCTACTGCGACGCCGGCTCGGTTCTGCTCGTGCACGACACCGCCGCCTTGGACGAGGCGACGCAAAGGGTTCCGCCGACGACGCAATTCCACACCGGCGACGTCTGGAAACTGGTTCCGGCGCTCAGGACGCTGCGCCCCGATCTCGACGTGTTCACCATTGCCACGCCCTGGACCGGGCTCACCGTCATATCCGGCTTCGGCAAGGGCAGATACGATCGTTCCTGGATCGCCGACGCCGGCCAACGCTTTGCAAACATGGAGTTTGCCGAGATCGAGGCAAACCTTGGCGAAGCGCTTGGCTTGGTCGCAAACGAATGGGAGCCGGTGCTTGCGCGGATCAAGGCCAACCTCGTCGGCAAAGCGGTGGCAATTCACGATCAAGGCGGCTGGCGGCGGCAAATTGCCAAGCTGATGAAGAGGCTATGATGGGCGGGTTCCTGCATCAGTACTTTTTGAACAACAGCGGCAAAGAGATTTACAAGTGGCTGCACTATTTCGACGTCTACGAGCGCCACTTCGAACGGTTCAGAAACCGGAGGCCGGTCGTCGTTGAAATCGGCGTCTACAAGGGCGGATCGCTCGACATGTGGCGTGCCTATTTCGGCGAGGGCGCGCGAATCGTTGGAGTAGACATCGATCCTGCGTGCAGGGCGCACGAGTCCGAAGGGGTCGAGGTCTTCATTGGAAGTCAGGACGACCCTCGACTGCTCGATCGGATCGTCGAGAAATATGGCCCCATCGACATTGTCATCGATGATGGCAGCCACATGATGGATCATGTCATCGCGACCTTCGAGCATCTCTACCATCATGTGCAGCCGAACGGCGTCTACTTCGTCGAGGACACGCATACGAGCTATTGGGACGACTATGGCGGAGGGCTGCGCAAGCCGGGATCGTTCATGGAATTCGCCAAGGGAAAGCTCGACGAGATCAACGCGCATCACGCGCGCGGCGCCTTGCCGCCGAACGCCTTCACCCATGCAACAGACTCGATCTGTGTCTACGACAGCATTGTCGTCTTTGAAAAACGGCCGCAGGGCAGACGTCAGTCGCTGCTGACAGGGCAGGGGTAGAATCCGCTCGAAGGTATCGGCGCCTGCGATCTTGAAGGGCAATTATTCCCTGAAGGCCCGGGAGAGCTGATCGGTGATGGGTTTCATCAGATAAGACCAGACAGTGCGGTCGCCGGTCTGGATGTGCAATTCGGCAGGCATGCCCGGAATGAGCCGGGTTGCCGTCTTCAGGCAGACCGCCTCGTCTGTAATGTTGATGCGGGCCTCGTAGTAGGCCGTCCGGTTGGCTGTGTCCTTGACCAGATCGGGGGAGATCCGATCGACCGTCCCGTGACACTCCGGCGTGGTGTTGCGGTCGAAGGCCGAGAAGCGGATGACGACCGGCTGGCCAAGGCTGACATCGTCGATGCGCAAGGGCGGAACCTGGGCGTCGATCACCAGATCGTCCGTCTGCGGCACGATCAGCATCATGGTCTCGCCAGACGCGACAACGCCGCCAACCGTGTGGATCGCAAGCTCCTGCACGACGCCTGATTGCGGGGCCTTTATCGTCATATGGTCCAGCTGGTCCAGGGCCACCTGCTTGCGCTCGACCAGTTCGGCCTCCTTGCCTTCGGCCTCGCGCAGGTCGGCGTTGGCGCTTTTGCGGAAGTCGTTGTCGAGCTGGATACTGGCAAGCGCATTCTCGCTGATGCGCCCTTCCACTTCGGCGATCGCGGCCAGGAGCCTTCCAGCCTCGCCCTTTTGCTGGATGGTCTGCGTTTTCAAAGCAGTCAGGCGATCCAGCGATGCGAACCTCTTGGCGTAGAGATCCTGGATGATGACGAGGTCGTTGGTCGCCAGGTCGAGAGCTTCCAGGGCAGCGGCACGCTGGGCCTTGAGGCCTTCGATCTGTTCCCGATATTGATCGTTGCGGGTTCCAAGCTGCGCCTTCTGGCTTTCCAGAAGCGTCATGTTGCTTCGATGCAGCGCGTTTTCACCCGCGATGAGGATCGCCATTGCGGGATCGCTGGCCCGGGCGGACAGATCGTCCGGGATGATCATCTCGTCGCGGCCAATGGTCTCTGCCTCCAGGCGGGTCATTTGCAGCCGCGCACGGTCGAGCTGTTGGCCAATGATGCCCAGGTTAGCGCGTGCCACCGTTTCGTCGAAGCGAACCAGGACCTGGCCGGCCGTAACCTTGTCACCATTTCGCACGAGGATTTCGTGGACGGTTCCGCCAGTCTGCTCCTGCACCTTCTTCACACTCGATTCCACCACCACCGTTCCGCTGGCGATGACCGCGCCGGCAAGGGAAGTGGTCCCGGCCCAGATGCCGATGCCGCCAACAAGTGCGGCGACAACGACGAGGCCGGATCCAATGGTCCATCGAACTCCGTCACCACGCATCGACGGGCGTTGCAATGCCGGCAGGGCTGGTGCGTGCGAACGCGTCAGGTCGGCCGTTTGCGTGGGCGCGAGGCTCATCATGGCCGCCTGTCATGCAAGGTGACGACGGTTGGTGCGCGTTCGCCGCCCGGGGCCTGTTCCGGCCGCACATTGGCTGGGCGCGTCATCTTTGCCAGCACTTCGTCCCGCGGTCCTATCGCCTGCACCGTTCCGCCGGCCATGACCAGCACGGTATCGATATTCGCCAACGCTGCGGGCCGATGTGCGATGACGACGACGATGCCACCTCGATCGCGTACGCCCTTTATGGCTGCGCCCAGGGCGATGTCGCCTTCGCCGTCCAGATTAGAATTCGGCTCGTCGAGAACGACGAGGAACGGATCGCCGTACAATGCCCGCGCCAAACCGACCATCTGGCGCTGGCCTCCGGAAAGTGCTGAGCCGCCTTCGCCGATGCGCGTCTGGAAACCGTCGCTCAGCCGGAGGATCATCTGTTTGACACCGGCGGCTTCGGCCGCCGCCACGACGCCGTCCGCGCTCGCATTGGCATTGAAGCGGTTGATATTCTCGGCAACCGTACCCTCAAACAACTCGATGTCCTGCGGTAGGTAGCCGATGTCGCGTCCAAGCGCCTCTTCATCGAATTGATCGAGTGCGGCCGCATCAAGACGCACAGTGCCGCGAAGCGGGGTCCACGCACCGACAAGGGCGCGCGCCAGCGTGGACTTGCCTGACGCGCTGGCTCCGATGATGCCCAGCCCGGCTCCCGCCTGCAAGGAGAACGCCACGTTCTGGATGATTGGTTTTTGCTGGCCGGGAGCACCGACCGAGACCGCCTCGACCGACAGCGTCTCCCGAGGCCGTGGCAGCGTAAGAGGCGCTTCTTGTGCATCGGCGTTGCGCAACATCTGCTTGAGCCGGCCATAGCTCTGTCTGGTCGAAACCCAGGGGCGCCAGTTGGCAATGACGAGATCGACGGGCGACAGTGCCCTGGCGAGCATGATCGACGTCGCGATCATGATGCCAGGCGATGCCTCGCCTTCGATCACCAGGTAAGCGCCAAGTCCGAGCATCAGCGATTGCAGGATCATTCGCCACGTCCGCGAGACGGTCCCGGTCGCGCCGACGACATCGGAAATGCGCAACTGATTGGCAAGATACGCTTCGCTCCGATCCTGCCAGAGACCGCTGATGCGACGTCCCATGCCAAGCGCGCGCACCACCTCGGCATTGCGACGCCCGGCATCGGAAAGCTGCTTGCGGGAAATGGACGATTCCATCGCCCGTTTGGCGGGTCCCCGGCTAAGCCCTTCGGCAACCAGTGTCAGCAAGACGCTCACGATCGCGCCGGCCGTCGCGAGCGCTCCAAGCAGCGGGTGGAGGAAAAAGATGCCGACCAGATAGAAGGGCAGCCAGGGCAGATCGAAGAAGGCTGTCGGGCCCGATCCCGAAATGAAGCTGCGTATCTGGTCGAGATCGCCGATCGGCTGAAGGCGTGTGCCTTCTTGACCGGACCTGAGAGGGAGCGAGACCGAGAGAGCGAAGACAGCCGGTTGCAGGCTGGTGTCGAAACGCCTGCCGATCCGCGCCAGCAGCCTGAGCCGCAGGAGATCAAGCAGACCATAGGCGATGTAAAGTCCCGCCATGGCGATCGAGAGCACTGTCAGGGTCGGAATGCTGTGCGAAGGCAGGACACGGTCATAGACCTGAAGCATGTAGAGCGAGCCGGTCAGACCAAGCAGATTGATCATTCCCGAGAAAACGGCAACGCAAACCAGTGCCGCGGCGCACGACCTTAGCGCACGGCTGGGCGCGGATAATCCCGCTGGGGCAGGTCGAGTGCCGCCGCGGTTCTGTATCTGAATTGCCACATGCCCCCGCTTAACGTTCAGGCTACGACGAAATCGGCGTTGGTCAGCGCCAGGTTTGCGGCAAGCGTGGCGAAATGGGTGGAACCACCCGCCGCACTGCCGTTGCTGTCATAGATGAGCCAGCCGGTATCCGTCTCATAGATGATATGATCGTTGCCGTCACCCGCAAGGCCGGTGGTGTTCTTAACGAACTGTTCCGCCGTCAGCGTGCCGTTGCCGCCAAGCGCTGCAAAGATCGCGTTATCGACCTGGATGGTGTCGTCGACCACTGAGAAGTCGGTGATGCGGTCGACATTGGCAGAAGCGTTCAGCGCCGTGGTGAAGACGAAGGTGTCATGACCGGTGCTGCCGGACAGCGTGTCGTTGCCGAGCAGGCCGTTGATGACATTGTTGCCGGAATTGCCGGAGATGATGTTGGCGGTCGAGTTGCCTGTGCCATTGATGGAAGCCGCGCTGCGCAGTGCCAGGTTCTCCAGCTCCTGTCCCGACAGGTTGAACGAGACATAGGCCTGCACATTGTCGGTGCCGCCGCCGTTGGCCTCGATGACATGGTCTCCGGCATTGTCGACATAGTAGGTGTCGTTGCCTTGAGCGCCACTCATGGTGTCGGCGCCGGCAAGGCCGTTGATGACGTTGTTGCCGCTGTTGCCGGTGATGATGTTGGCAGCGGAATTGCCGGTGCCGTTGATCGAGGCCGCGCCGCGCAGCGCCAGGTTCTCCAGTGCCTGTCCCGATAGGTTGAAGCTGACATAGGCCTGGACATTGTCGGTGCCCCCGCCATTGGCCTCGATGACATGGTCGCCGGCATTGTCGACATAATAGGTGTCGTTGCCTTGAGCGCCGCTCATGGTATCGGCACCGGCAAGGCCGTTAATGATGTTGTTGCCTGAATTGCCGGTGATGATGTTGGCAATGGAATTGCCGATGCCGTTGATGGAAGCCGCGCCGCGCAGCGTCAGGTTCTCCAGCTCCTGACCGGAGAGATTGAAGGAAATCGTGCTGTTGACTGTATCGGTGCCCTGGCCATTGGCCTCGAGGACAACGTCGCCGGCATTGTCGACCCAGTAGGTGTCGTTGCCGGTGCCACCGCTCATCGTGTCGGCGCCGGCGCCGCCATTGATGGTGTCGGCGCCGCCGAACCCATAGAGCACGTCGTGCAGCGGCGTTCCGTTCAGCGTGTCATTGCCACTCAGCGCGAGATTGAGCAGACCCATCGTGTCATTGCTGAAGACGAAGCTCGCAACGTCGGTGGCCGCTACGTTCAGGCCCGTGATCTGCAGCACCGTGCTGCCAGCCACCACATACTTGACGGATGTCACGGTCCCACCGGTAGGGACGCCGGCGTTATAAGTGAATCCAGAGCCCTGAAAGAGTGTGTAATTCGACGCGTCGTCAAAAAACCTTGCATAGAGAGGCTGCGGGTCTTCGAAGTCGTAGTCGACCAGTGCTCCCACCTGCAGCGTATCGAAATTCAGTCCAAAAACCGTACCACCGCTGACAACAGCCATGACGTTCTCCCACCCAAGATTAACAACCCCAACCTATATTTACGAGGTTTCCTGAAACAGCACAACTGACCGTTCTTACTTGTAGTTAGCCAGCGAGGGTTCGGGATGGAATTGTTGCGATGGACTTTGGCGGTGGCGGCAAGGTCCGCTTCGGGCCGACCGGCATGACTTTCTTACACCACAACGAAATCGGCGTTGGTGAGTGCCAGGTTGGCGGCCAGCGTTGCGAAATGGGTTGAGCCGCCAGCGGCACTGCCGTTGCTGTCATAATAGAGCCAGCCGGTATCGGTCTCGTAGATGATGTGATCGTTGCCGTCACCGGCAAGGCCAGTTGTGTTCTTGACGAACTGGTCCGCTGTCAGAGTGCCGTTGCCGCCAAGTGCGGCAAAGATCGCATTGTCGACCTGGATGGTGTCGTCGGCGACCGAGAAGTCAGTGATGTGGTCGACATTGGTCGAGGCGTTGAGCGCCGTGGTGAAGAGGAAGCTGTCGTTGCCGGTGCTGCCGCTCAGCGTATCGTTGCCGAGGAGGCCGTTGATGACATTGGCGCCCGAATTGCCAGAGATGATGTTGGCGGTCGAGTTGCCGGTGCCGTTGATGTTGCCGGTGCTTCTCAGCGCCAGATTCTCCAGTTCCTGTCCTGACAGGTTGAACGAGACATAGGCCTGGACATTGTCGATGCCCTGGCCGTTGAGCTCGATCACGTGGTCGCCAGAATTGTCGACATAGTAGGTGTCGTTGCCTTGAGCACCGCTCATGGTGTCGGCACCGGCAAGGCCGTCGATGATGTTGTTGCCGCTGTTGCCAGTGATGGTGTTGGCTATCGAATTGCCGGTGCCGTTGATCGAGGCGCCGCTCCGCAACGCCAGGTTCTCCAGCTCCTGGCCGGAAAGACTGAAGCTGACATAGGCCTGCACATTGTCGGTGCCCTGGCCGTTGAGCTCGATGACATGGTCACCGGCATTGTCGACATAGTAGGTGTCGTTGCCGATGCCGCCCTGCATGGTATCGGCGCCTTCCTTGCCGTCCAGCGTGTCGTTGCCGCCAAGGCCGCTCAGCGTGTTGACGCCTGAATTGCCATTCAGCGCGTTGGCCAGGCTGTTGCCGGTGGCGTTGATCGAGGCTGCGCTGCGCAGTGCGACGTTCTCGATATTGCCCGTGAAGTGGTTGCCGTCACTGAGGTTGATCGAGATGTAGCCATTGACGATATCCGAGCCGTTGGCGCCGGCGGTGTTTTCACTGACGATATCGCCGGCATTGTCGACATAGTATGTGTCGTTGCCGGCCCCGCCATACATGCTGTCGGCACCCGCTTTGCCATCCAGCGTGTCGTTGCCGGCCTTGCCGTCCAAGTGGTCGCCGCCCGAGGAACCATATATGGCTTGGGTGCCGTCGGTGCCGATCAGCGTCAAGGCATTCGTGCCAAGCCCGACGATAGATGAAATGCCGTTCAGCGCCGTCACCGATACCGAGGTCCGGATGGTCGACTGGCCCATCAAATCGATCTTGGCGTTGAATCCGGCAGCGATCGTCGCGGTGAGAACCACCGGCGTCACCTGGTCGCCACCGGCAAACGTGATGGTCTTGAGACCGGCCGTCACCTCTTCGGAATAGCCGCCGGCGCTGCCGCTGGCCGTGTTCGGTCCGCCGCTGACGGAAACCGTTATGTTGCCGCGCCCTTCGCCGATCGAATAGAACTGGTCGGCGGTCACGGTATCGTTGAAGGCGACACCGGTGAGAAACTGGTGATTGCCGCCTGGCCGGCCGAAATCTTCGGTCAGCATCGTCGCGTTGAGACCCTGATAGATGCCCTGGGCCTGGCCGACACCGACCTCCTGATAGTCCGGATTCATCAAATTGACACGGTGACCGCGGCCAGCGTAGTTCGAATCGACAAACAGAAGTTGATGGAGTTGCAGAGACATCGCCGGTGTGAGCGTGCCGGAAGTAGCGCTGTAGGCGATGTTTTCGCCTGCCGTATTCCAGTCATAGCCAGCGGCCGTGATCCGCTCGAATGGATCGTGGCCGCTCAGATCAGTATGCGAAAAGTAGTCGTGGTCGATCATGTCCTGGCTATGCGCCCGCGCCACGCTGAGCAACGTGTCGTTCATCGCCAGCGGCTGCTTCATTGCGGTGGAGATGGTCTCGTTGGCCGGAACCCCCTCATTGAGGCTTATGCCATATCGAGCGGCTTCAGCGGCCGGATCGAGCCGCGCGCGATTGATCAGTTCCAGGATTGCCTGCTCGACAGCACTCTGATTGGCCATGACTTTCCCCATCCAGTATTGTGCGAGTATTATTTTTAGGCAACATGCCGCCAAAACGCCAGCCGGCTGGAAGAAACCAGCTCAAAAGCCGTGCCATTCAAAGCTTGAACGGGCTCCACAGGAGATGTGCCCACGCAATCGCAGGCGCCGTAATCGAGCGCCTGCGATTGCGGGGGGAGCTCTATCTTCGAGCGGATCAGACCACGGCGAAATCGGCGTTGGTGAGCGCCAGATTGGCGGTCAGCGTGGCGAAATGCGTGGAGCCGCCAGCGGCGCTGCCGTCGCTGTCATAGTAGAGCCAGCCGGTGTCGGTCTCGTAGATGATGTGATCGTTGACGTCGCCGGCAAGGCCAGTTGTGTTCTTGACGAACTGGTCCGCCGTCAGAGTGCCGTTGCCGCCGAGCGCGGCAAAGATCGCATTGTCGAGCTGGATGGTGTCGTCGACCACCGAGAAATCGGTGATGCGGTCGACATTGGTCGAGGCGTTCAGCGCTGTGCTAAAGACGAAGGTATCCTGGCCAGTGCTGCCGGACAGCGTGTCGTTGCCGAGGAGGCCGTTGATCGCGTTCGCGCCACTGTTCCCGGTGATGACATTGGCAATGGAGTTGCCGGTGCCGTTGATGTTGCCGGCGCTTCTCAGCGCCAGATTCTCCAGCTCCTGCCCGGAGAGGTTGAAGCTGACGTAGGCCTGGACATTGTCGATGCCCTGACCGTTGAGCTCGACAACGTGGTCGCCGGCATTGTCGACATAATAGGTGTCGTTGCCTTGTGCGCCGCTCATCGTGTCGCCGCCTGCAAGGCCGTCGATGATGTTGTCACCGGTGTTGCCGGTGATGATGTTGGCAGCGGAATTGCCGGTGCCGTTGATGGAAGCCGAGCTGCGCAGCGCCAGGTTCTCCAGCTCCTGCCCGGAGAGGCTGAAGGAGACGTAGGCCTGCACATTGTCGATGCCCTGGCCGTTGAGCTCGATGACGTGGTCGCCGGCATTGTCGACATAATAGGTATCGTTGCCTTGCGCGCCGCTCATCGTGTCGGCGCCGGCAAGGCCGTCGATGATGTTGTTGCCGGTGTTGCCGGTGATGACGTTGGCAGCGGAATTGCCGGTGCCGTTGATCGAAGCCGAGCTGCGCAACGCCAGGTTCTCCAGCTCCTGTCCCGACAGGTTGAAGGAGACGTAGGCCTGGACATTGTCGGTGCCGCCGCCATTCGCCTCGATGACATGGTCGCCGGCATTGTCGACATAGTAGGTGTCGTTGCCGGTGCTGCCGCTCATCGTGTCGGCACCGCCGAGCCCATTGATGACGTTGTTGCCGGAATTGCCGGTGATGATGTTGGCAATGGAATTGCCGATGCCGTTGATCGAGGCCCCACTGCGCAGCGCCAGGTTCTCCAGCTCCTGGCCGGAGAGGCTGAAGGAGACGTAGGCCTGGACGTTGTCGGTGCCGCCGCCATTCGCCTCGATGACATGGTCGCCGGCGTTGTCGACATAGTAGGTATCGTTGCCGGTGCTGCCGCTCATCGTGTCGGCGCCGGCGAGCCCATCGATGACGTTGTTGCCGGAATTGCCTGTGATGATGTTGGCAGCGGAATTGCCGGTGCCATTGATCGAAGCCGCGCTGCGCAGCGCCAGGTTCTCCAGCGCCTGTCCCGACAGATTGAAGCTGACATAGGCCTGTACATTGTCGGTGCCTTGGCCATTGGCCTCGATGACAAGGTCGCCGGCATTGTCGACATAGTAGGTGTCGTTGCCGATGCCGCCTTGCATGATGTCGGCGCCACCGCGGCCGTCGATGACATTGCCAACATTATTCCCGATGACGGTATCGGCATGTGCGCTGCCGATGACGTTCTCGATCGTTGTCGAGAACGCAAGGCCCAGATTTCGCTCCCATTCATAGGCCGGGGTGGTCGGATCAGTCAGGGTGTTTCGAATAAAGTCCCCAAAGCCACCAAATTGCGCGGTGAGGTCATCGATCTGATTCTCGACATTGTAGTAGTCGAGATCCGAATAGGCGCCGGGGCGCAAATCGACGGTCGAACCCCGGGAAAGCGCGGACAGGTCTAGAGTGTCCGTGCCGCCGGCATCGTAGATCGCCTGCCTGCCATTCAAGCCATTGTCGGTAAAGGCATAGACCGTATTGCCGGTGGCAGTGGTCGAATCTGCGCCGTAGTGGGACTGAATCGCCATGATATCGAGCACCATTGGCGTAAAGGACGACGTTCCCTCGACACTGTAAGCGATGCCCCCGCCGCCGCCGTCTGACCAAGTGAAGAAATAGTCTTCCGAGGTGTAGCTCATCACCGTGTAGGTTCTGCTGTCGTATCCCGCCGGCACAGTCGGCGCCTCGAAGGGGTGTTTCAATCCCAGGGCATGCCCGGATTCGTGGATGAGAATCTGGAAATCAGAGGTATCCTGGGCGAAACTGGATGACTTAAAGGTCTCGTCGACCCAGATGTCGCCGTTGACGGCAATTGCCGTGTTGCCGGGCAGGGGCGGGCCATAGGCATAGGCGGCTATGCCTGAGCCCTCGCGCGCTGTGACGTCGGTGAATGCGACGCGGATTTTCCCGGGGATTGCGTCCGATACCTCAGTTATCGAAGGCGCGATCAACGCGTCCCAAAGGGACAAGGCGATCCGAAAGCTCGCCGCCTGGGTGCTGTTGAAAGGTCCGGATTGAGCGTCGAAAGGCTCTTCCGATCCATAATCTTTCTCCCAGAGTGAACCGGCGCCCGGAATTGAGTAAGTGATCGTCGAGCCGGACCACTTCGCACCGTCCACGTCAACAAGCCCATTCCGAGCCTGTGTCACGGTCACATTTGTCAAAGTCATCGCGCACCCCCCGCGGTTGTTGGACGATAATATTCGGCGACACTATGGATCATAGATAACGGTGTCCGCTACGCTCGGAGAAATTCCAGGAAAAGTGTGAAACAGTTTCCTGTCCGGAATTGTGTCAAACAAAGAGAAAGAGCGGTTTTGCGTTCAGTGAAACGATGAACCGCTCCTACCTTCACACCACGACGAAATCGGCGTTTGTCAGCGCGAGGTTGGCGGCCAGCGTGGCGAAATGGGTTGAGCCGCCAGCCGCACTGCCGTCGCTGTCATAGTAGAGCCAGCCGGTGTCCGTCTCGTAGATGATGTGCTGGTTGGCATTGGTGGCGGCGCCCGACGCGTTGGCGGCAAACTGGTCAGCCGTCAGCGTACCGTTGCCGCCAAGCGCTGCGAAGATGGCGTTGTCGACCTGGATGGTGTCGTCGGCGACCGAGAAGTCAGTGATGTGGTCGACATTGGTTGAAGCATTCAGCGCTGTGGTGAAGACGAAACTGTCGTTGCCGGTGCTGCCGCTCAGCGTGTCGTTGCCGAGGAGGCCGTTGATGACATTGGCTCCCGAATTGCCGGTAATGATGTTGTCGGTCGAGTTGCCGGTGCCGTTGATGTTGCCGGTGCTTCTCAGCGCCAGGTTCTCCAGCTCCTGCCCGGAGAGGTTGAACGAGACATAGGCCTGGACATTGTCGATGCCCTGGCCGTTGAGCTCGATCACGTGGTCGCCGGCATTGTCGACATAATAGGTGTCGTTGCCTTGCGCACCGCTCATCGTGTCGGCACCGGCAAGGCCGTCGATGATGTTGTTGCCGCTGTTGCCGGTGATGATGTTGGCGATCGAATTGCCGGTGCCGTTGATATTGCCTGATCCGGTCAGCGTCAGCTTCTCCAGTTCCTGTCCCGACAGGTTGAAGGAGACGGAACTGAAGACGCCGTCGGTGCCCTGGCCGTTCAGCTCGACGACATGATCGCCGGCATTGTCGACGTAGTAGGTGTCGTTGCCGGTGCTGCCACTCATGGTGTCGGCGCCGCCGAGCCCATTGATGACGTTGTTGCCCGAATTGCCGGTGATGATGTTGGCAGCGGAATTGCCGGTGCCGTTGATCGAGGCCGCGCCGCGCAGCGCCAGGTTCTCCAGCTCCTGGCCGGAAAGATTGAAGGAGACGTAGGCCTGCACATTGTCGATGCCCTGGCCGTTAAGCTCGATGACATGATCGCCGGCATTATCGACATAGTAGGTGTCGTTGCCGGTGCTGCCGCTCATCGTGTCGGCGCCGGCGAGCCCATCGATGACGTTGTTGCCGGAATTGCCGGTGATGATGTTGGCAGCGGAATTGCCAGTGCCATTGATCGAAGCCGCGCTGCGCAGCGCCAGGTTCTCCAGCGCCTGTCCCGACAGATTGAAGCTGACATAGGCCTGGACATTGTCGGTGCCCTGGCCATTGGCCTCGAGGACATGGTCGCCGGCATTGTCGACATAGTAGGTGTCGTTGCCGACGCCGCCACGCATCGTGTCGGCGCCGCCCTTGCCGTCCAGCAAATTGTTGCCGGAATTGCCGATCAGCGTGTCAATGCCGGAACCGCCAACGGCGTTCTCGATTGTCGCGCCGAAGGCAATTGAAACATTGCGGTGGCCGCCGCCGATGTCGGAGAAACTGCCTGCCGCCAGATTGATGATTTGGGCTTGGCCGAACCCGGACGCATTCAGCGTATCGACACCACCAGCGTCCCAAATGCAGATTGCCGGCGAGGGGTTCAGGGCGAAGTTGTACACGTTGCCGGCATTGGAACCAAAACCGTAGACGGTATTGCCCGTACGCGTCGTCATATTGGCGCCGTAGAGCTGCTGAACAGCCAGAATGTCATACAACATCAGCGTGTCGGGATAGTCGTTGTAGTCGGATGCGCCGGTGTTGGTCTCGTCGAAATAGCTCATCACGCTGTATTGGTTGCTGTCCTGGATGAACTGGGCATCGTTGCCGTAGGTCGGATTGGTATCGGCATTGTATTCGCCCGGATGTGAAAGGCCGAGCGCGTGGCCTGTTTCGTGCAAAATGGTCTGGTAGTCGTAAGAGCCGATCGGCAGATTTCCCGGGTTAACGGCGTCGGTGTTCAAATGCACGTCTCCGGAAATGTCGCCTGGCGCCGTCGTTCCCGGGTAAATTGCGTAGGCTCCTGCGGGATCCGCCTTCGATGTGT
This sequence comes from Mesorhizobium sp. P2_D5, assembly GCF_056404355.1. NCBI lineage: Bacteria > Pseudomonadati > Pseudomonadota > Alphaproteobacteria > Hyphomicrobiales > Phyllobacteriaceae > Mesorhizobium > Mesorhizobium sp. P2_D5. The sequence continues at coordinate 152,805 of NZ_JBFUEE010000004.1, read as the reverse complement.
AGTTTCCAAACAGCATCGTCGCGTTGTCGCTGGTGCTCGCGGGGTTGACTTGCGTGAAAGTCAGGCCGCAGACCGACGAATACATGGCAAGCACGGACTTGACGGCAGCGATTTCCGCGGAACTCAACGGGCTGAAGGGGGCAGCAAACCCTTGCGAGTCCGTGCAATTGACGTCCGTCATTCGCACAGCCCATGTCACGTTCACCGGCTGCCCGGGCGCTGTGCTCCAGCTGCTTCCGGGCCTCAGGATCGCGCCGGCCCCCATCAATTCGTCATAGCTGGCCCGGGTTCCGCTGACTACGGAAACACCATATTGGCCCACGTAATCATCGTTATATGCGCCGGCATTGATGAAGTAATCGCCGGTGGTCGAGGCCGTGTAGGTGATCGTCGAATAGCGGTACTGGCCCGGGATGACGTCGTCGTTGGACGCAACCAATGTTCCGGATGCGTTCATGAGAGCCATGAACGTGTCCTCGACATTGTCGCCGACGGTCGGACTGACACGCGCACCTTCACCGACTTCCGCGAATGTGTAAGTCTGGCCCGCCACAAGGTGCACCCGGTACCAATCATGGTCACCGGCCGAAGACAAATGGCCAGTCGCTGTCTGGCCGACTGCCAGGGTGTAGCTCGTGGCGATGGATGACGCCGCATCCGTTGTTTCGGTGACGTTCGGCATTGCTTCCCCCTCTGCGTTTCCTGCGGCCGCGCCGCTTATTATCGATAGTGGAGCACGAGGCTGACAACCCCCATGTCCGGCTGGCCTATTTGCCGTCGTTCACTTTGTCCTTGCCGCATAGCCGTTCTGCCACTTCGAGTGCCCTGCGAAGGACTTCCCGATTTTCCGCTGCCGAAATGATCGGGCTTCCAAGGCGTGCTTCGTGCAGACGCGCCAGCGCCTGCTCGCAGGTTTTGGCATTCATCGGGCGCTGCGGATTTCGAGGATAGGATTGTACTGGCTGAGGTCCGATAGTGGATGCCAGCACGATAGCTCCTACGCATAGGAGGTTCCGAGTCATGAGCCTTTTCCGTGACCGGTCTGTCTTTGACCAGGCGGCCGTCCAATTCTCGGCTTGGTGACAGCCACCCATGCCTGTCGCCATCATGATCGGCCACAACCACCTTCCAAAGATACAATCGCCTTCCGCGGCTTCGCGCCGACAGGTCAATTGCGGAACATTTGTTTCCGAAATCCTATGCCCACGCCCCTAGATTGATACTCTATGTCACGGTCACGACTGTATTCAACGCTGTTCTTGAGGAGCGGCTAAAATTCCTGCTTGAATTCCGTATGTACCGCGTTGCTTTGTTGGCACGGGTGCATCTCTCCTGGCATCGGGCTGGACTGCTATAGGCGCACCCAGGCGACAAGGTACGGATCGCAGGCGCGGAAATATCGGTGTTGCCGCCGGCCAGTGCGAGTTCCGCCGCCCTGGTTTGCATGGTGGTGCTGAGTTCCTTCTGTTTCAGGCGCAGGTCCTCGTCCATGACATTCCTCCGTTAGCTGGATGTCTAACGTATCGACGAAGGGGAAGTTGCCCCCACGCGTCTAATAGGCTGTCTTTCGCCGTTTAGGTCCTTGGTTTTCACAAGGACCTTCCTTGGCTTCCCGAAAAGCGCGTGTAGCTTGTCCGCGACCTCAATAACCGCAGAGAAAGCTGCATAGAAAATCGACATGGTGTCGCCTGCAAGGCCGTTACGAGCAGCGTAGTCCTCCAAGGCTTCCTGCGAAACGGTCAAGGTGAACGTGCCACCGTCTTGGTCCCAGACTAGAACCTCTACACCGCCGGCATTTATGTAGGGTTCATTCTTACGCCGATGATCCAGCAGGGTAGCACCGTATTGCGCCCACAGTCGCTCGCAGTCGTTTGCCCTCAGGCTTGGCGTTCCAGGTTTACCATAGAATACCATCGCCGCCCGGACGTCATATCCAAGCACCTCTGCATTGGCGACGAACTGGATGGCGTCCCCGAGGCGAGTGGTGCCGAGCTTGACCTCCGTCTTGCTCGCGAGGTCGATCACACCAATGATTTCGGTTTCGTTATTCCTGGCAGCCAATACCGCACATACAGTCGCGAGCATGTGAGCCTCCGCTAATAATCTTAACCTCCAGGATCCGGCTTGTTCCCCGCCGCGACTAGCCGACCTGCAAACCAACACGGACAGCCAGCCCAACCGGCCACTGATGCCGTCGAGGAGCGAGAATGCCCGCATTAGTTAAAAAAATAACAAAAACCTAAAAGGCCCTGGTCTAGGTCGGCCCAAGGGAACGCCGAACAAGACCACGCTGCTCAAAGACGCTATTCTGAAGCAGCGGCGGAATACGCCTGACTGCTCGGGGCTTCACAGTCACCAGCCGGGCGCGATGAGGGGAGCTTCGCCGCCCCGGGGCTTGACTGGCGGAGGAAGTGGGATTCGAACCCACGGTGAGCTTGCACCCACGCCGGTTTTCAAGACCGGTGCCTTAAACCGCTCGGCCATTCCTCCAACTAATTGCAATCATTGCGTTTTTGCCTTTCGTCGTTAGGTCCAAAAAACCGCTTTGCAACGCACTTTGCAACTATTTGCCTTTTCGCTCGCTGCTTATAGCCGCCTGAAGCGCAACGTCAACTTGCTCTGCCGCGTCTGCCTGCATCCCTGGCATAACATGCGAATAAAGATCCAAGGTAATGCCGATGTTCGAATGGCCCAGGCGCTCGCTCGCTATCTTTGGGTGAACGCCGGCTGAAAGCATCTGCGTGGCGTGGGTATGACGAAGGTCGTGGAACCGGATGCGGGGCAGGGAGGTCTTGCCGAGAACGCGCACCCACTCATGCGTGAGGGAGCGGGGTTGCAGCGGCTGGCCGTCGACCTGGGCAACTACGAAGCTGTCACCATTGGGACGAAGGCCCAGACGAAGTTGTTCCTCTGCCTGCCGCGCTCGATGTGCCTTCAACTCGGCAACAGTGCTGGCAGACAGCGCCACGGTTCTGGCCCTGCCGCTCTTCGGCTCCTTGTAGCGTACACCGTCGTTCGTCTGCTCGGCGCTCTCTTCGATCGACATCTGCCGGCGATTGTCTCCTAGCTCCAGATGGCGCCAGCGAAGAGCAAGGATCTCGCCGCGCCTCAAGCCGCATGTGACAGCCAAAAGGATCGGGATAAACATCCGCGTCGGCCGGAGGGTCTCAAGCAGTATTGCCGTCTGCCCGACATCGTAGGCGAGCATCTTTTGCCGCTCGACCTTCGGCGGCGTAGTCGCTAGGGCCGGATTGCGAGACAGCCTCTCCCACGTCACTGCCTGGCCGAGCGCCTTGACCAGCACGCGGCGGTAGTGATGCACCGTGCGGGGCGCCAGCGGCGGAAGCGGCTCACGCTGGTCGCTGTCCTTCTTGATGCGATGATCGACACGCGGCGCCGTCAACGCCGTGGTGAAGGCCGCGTCAATTCGATCGGTTTTCAGCTTGGACAGGATCACGTTGCCGATAAGCGGTGCCAGTCCCTTCCGGCAAATCTCGGCGTATCGCTCGTGTGTTTTCGGAGCAACGGACGGTTTGATAAAACCTAACCACTCATCAAGAAACTCGGCGACCGTCTGCTTGGTCGGCTCGACATAAAGGCCTTGGTCCAGGACAGTGATCAGGCGAGAGCACTCTCGCTGCGCCTCACGCTTCGTACCACTGAAGCTATGCCATTTGCGTTTCTTCTTGCCGGTTCTTGGGTCGATCTCGCCGACGTCAAGGACGATTGCCCAATGGCCTGGGCTGCGTTCGCGGATGTGGCCTTTCACTCTTTCGGCTCCATCGTTCGCTTGCCCATCATACGACGAAGCAAGCCACCAAACATTTCGTGGACGCTATTGCGGGAAAGCAACCGCCTCGGGCGCGGCACAAAATCGCGATCGACCTTTTCATAGATATCGGCCGCCAATCGGTACAGCGTCCACAGATGGTCAAAGCCGGCTCTCCCAATCAGATCCGAATAGAAGAATGCGATTTCCAGAGCCTGCTCTCTAGATATGGAGTCTTCCGTGGGAAGTCGCTCTAGGTAGGATTCGATCTCCTGCTCGGCGGTAACCACGTCGTCAATTGCCGCGTTTGCCTTGGTCATGAACGCGTCCAGTCCGCCGAGCGTTGTCAACCCGACTGCCATCAGCCGCCGCACGGCATCGGCACGAGTGGCTACTCTGTTTCGAAACCGCCAGTCGTCAATCGCGTTCAGCTCGGCATCTGACATCATTATCGGTATCCGGTTTTCGCGCGGTACAACCATCATTTTTCCCTTTATCCCCAATAACTAATACAAAATAGGCACAAGCAGCACAAGACGGACTTGCGCGAAACATTTAGGGTACGTAGAATCATATTCGGTGCAGTTCGCGCCGTTCAAATGAGGTTTCGTACCATGACACTTCAGGAAGCTCTGACCAAGGCGACCGTCTCGGTCCCTATCGCGGGGAAGGTCTTTTTCGGCCTTGCTCGGAATGCCTCTTATGATGCGGCCAAGCGTGGCGACATCGCGACAATTCAGATCGGCGGCAAAAAAGTCGTTCCAGTAGCCCCGCTAGCCGAAAAGCTCGGTCTGCGCTCTACCGCAGGGAGCGGGGAAGCTTGAGCGGTCCGTCTGGACAACTAACCGCTCAAGCCGATCTGACCCGATTTGAAAGCAATCAACCCTCGCTGATTACAGAAGGACCAGACATGGACGGCATAGCAGGGGATACCCCCCAAGCGAAATCAAATCCGGTGACATCGCCGAAGAAATTCACAGTCGTGGTTCGGATCGAGCCCGATGGCGGCCCTAAACGCCTTGACGGGCGCGCGGGCTGGATGATTCGGGAATTGATCAAGGCCGGTACACGCGGCGTCACCACAGTCGAACTGCCGGCAGGGATTCGTGTCTCCCATGCCGTCTATCTCCTGCGCCGCGAAGGTTTCGTCATCTCGATGCAGAGAGAAGCCCACGGCGGCGAATTTGCCGGAGTCCATGGCAGATTCAGAATCGAAACGCCTTGCACAATCCTTGATGACTTGGCGGTGGCTGCGTGAGCGCCGCCGTCGGCAAGCCGCAAAATCCGGTCGAACTCGCAGCATCGTGGCTGGCTACGGGGTCGGCCGATCGCACGAAGGCTCTCGTGCCTCAATTACAGGAACGCTTCGGCCTCACTGCTTTGCAGGCCGTGCAGGCGATGCGCGAAAGTCGTCTTGTTCTGGCGAGGGCGCACTAGATGCAAATCGCCGCCGCTGCCAAGGCGCGTCACAGCGCCAACCGGACGGGCAAGATGAAAGTGGGGCGATGCGTCCTGGCTGACAAGCCGCGCATCGTCGCGCCTTTCCAGGTCACCAGCCTGCGGGTCCGCGAGATTGAACGGGTCATCACCAGCCGCTTCGGCGTGGTGCTGCCCGAAACCGACGATGCCGACATCTTCATCGAGGCCGCCGCCTATGGGCTCAACGCGCATTGCCACCGCAATGGGCTCGATCTCGATCCCGTCCTTGCCGGCTGGTGCGGCCGGTGGGCGCCGTGGGCTTTGCAGCGGGCGGGCACGATCCTCCGACCGATTTTGAATAAGCTCGTCGGTCGGAAGTACGACATGAAGGCCGACGATGTGGCGCGCCATCTGCTGATTTCGATGTGGGAGCGAACGGCGCTCGAACTTCGGACCATCGGCGCCCACGATTTGCCGACCAAGATCCGCAAGGGCATCGCCAAAAGCGTCAAGCGCTCCAATGATCGGGTCCGGCAGTCGGCCAAGCGCCGGGCGAGGGGCGTTCAGCCTCGCGAAAGCTGGCTCGCCGCCAATTCTCTCTCAAAAGCTCGCCCCTGGGATGCCGAAAATATTTCGCGGGCTCAATGGTATCGGCGTCAACGTGAGACAGCTCCGTCGCTACTAGGTATTGCTACCAAAGGCGACACACTTGTCTCATCGGTGGGGCTTGGTGCTTCGGTGGTCATCGTGGCGCATCCGTCGATGTCCCTTCCTTCCCTCCAAAGCAGAATCGGCGCCGCAAGCGCCAACGGCGGCGCCGAACAGCGCGACGTTGAAGAAGTACTCTGCCGGATGGGAGCCGCGAGTTAAATGGAACAGAACCGAGACAAAACGACATCGCTCGTTCCCTTTCCGCTACACCGCAATGCGCGGCTGGTGCGAGAAACAATCGGCATACTGCAAAAGCGTCAAGGCGCCGCCGCTGACCGTTTCTGGCGCACGACCGTCAACCGGCAAGTCGGGCAGATGCAGAACTGTGGCCTGCACGACCAAGCCGTCATCAAGGATCAAATCGAAATGTTCGCCATGGTGGTTTTCGACGCGTTGCGCGTCACGGCGGTTCAACAGGATGGTGACGCGGCATGAGCAGATCCTATGAATGGCCGGAAGGCCTGCATCCGCTGCGCGACTGGCTGAAAAGACAAGGCGTTGATGTCGACCATCTGAAGACTGAACGGCAAGCGCTCTACCTCACGCAAAGGCTGATGAGCCAGCGCAAGGTGAAGATGCCTATCGATCGGCGGTCGCCGCTGTTCCCTGAGTTGCAGAAGCTTCAGGGCGTGTTGCGGCTACAGCGCCAGTTGCCGCGCGAGCCGAAGGAAAGCCGCTACCCTGGCAAGAGCCTCGGCTCGTTCGGCGCCGCGTCGGAGGTAAGACACATCAGTCCGGCCGATTACCTCGCATCTCAAGAGGCAGCAGAATGACCATTGCAGAGCGGCAAGCGCGGGAAGCCTATGACCGCGACAATCCATGGCGGCCGATAAACACCGCTGTTCGCGGCGACGGGCTCATATGCGAGCTACTATTCAACGACCTGGTTGGGGAGTACGCGACACCTGCGTTTCAGTTTTTCATGGACACGGATGGTAGCTGGTATCGGATAGACCCGCCGGAAAGACTTCCTTTCTGGCAGCCTATGCCCATCAACTGGCGTCCGGCCTATGTCCGAATGACGCCTGAGCGCCGAGCTGTCATTAAGCGCAGGGCAGAAGGTCACAAATGAAACAACCTCCCGATGAAACGAATGTCATTAAATTCCCACCAAGGGAGTTTGTCCGCATTTGGAAGGGCGAAATGGCGGGGGAGGGGATCGTGTACATCATCGATAGCGTTCTTGGCGAGGAAGAGGATGGCATCGCCTACTTCCACACGATCGAGGAGGTTAAGGCGAACCTTCCTACTCTCGTCCCCGCCGGTGTGCGCCTCGAATGGGATATCGATGACGAGAAAGGTAACAAATGAACCAGCATGTCGAACTGCCTCGCTGGTTCATCGTCAAGACCCGCCCCGGCCAGGATCTGAAGGCAGGCGAAGAAATCCTTGCTCTCGGGCAGGCGGTCTATCTGCCGCAATACCGGAAGGAATACCGTCACAATCGGCAAAACCGCTGGATCACGCGCTATTACCCGCTGCTCAACGGGTACCTGTTCGTCCTCAACTCCGTGCACTGGCACCGCGTCCTGAATTGCGATGCCGTCGAAAAGGTTCTGCGCTCTCAACTGGAAGGCGGTGTCGGCGACCCGATCATGATTGACGACGCGGCCGTCCAGAGCATTCGCCGCGCACAAGATGCCGGCGACTTCGATGAACTGCGTGTCCACGGCCACAACGTCGCGGTCGGTGAAACGGTCAAGGTGACAGAGGGCGCGCTGGTCGGCCTCAAGGGCGCTGTCCACGGCGTTGGCGAGAAAGATATCACCATGATGCTCAATATCTTGGGGCGCGAAGTTAAGACGAAGGCACCCATTGAAATGTTGGGACGAACAGGCTAAATTCAGGTTCGATTTGGGACGGACATCCCGTCTCCAGTTGATTTTGGCGAATACGTTCGTCTGTGCGAGGCCTCTGAGCTATCGCCGGGACGGTGTGAGGATCGCCCCTCGCGCGGCGGGGAAGCCGTACCCTCCAACAAACGTTAGCTGCCGTTTGCAAACGTTGGTCACGTGAGTCACGTGACCCGTCAACGGTCACGTTACCCGTAACGTTACGTGGCGTTACGAGACGTTTCAGGGATCGCCACCCGCATGCCGTCTGAGTGGCATCTAAATCTTGAGTATCCCCGCGACTGATGACACAGCAACAGACAGTGCCGCAGCGGCGGCCAGGTAAGCCGCATAGCCGTTCCACCGGGATTGAGCGCGATAAGTCCCATGTAAGTCAATGATCTGGCCCTTCACATTTCTAACTGTCAGGCCGCCGCCAAAGAGTGCCCCAACGCCATCACCCTCTTGCGCGGGAATCTCTGCTCGGGCTGCCTTTATCCAACAGATGGCCGACGCAACACCCGTGACTGCGGCTGCTCCCGAGAAAATAGATTCGATCATTCGCAGATAGGCTCCTTCGAACCCAAAAATTGCTGGCAAGGGGAGAGCAGGCGAACGTTTATCGGCCGAGGCGGCGAACTTCATCGGCCAGCCGCTTAAGCTTCCGCATCGCGTCATCGAGTTCGCTCAGGGCGTGCGTCTTGCTGTCACTTTTGATCGCACGCTCGCAGTCATCCAGTTCATTGCGCACAACCCGTTCAATCTCTGATGCAATAGACGAAGCGCTAGACACTAGTTCCCTCCCGGTGTTTCAGAACAAAGGCGATCAGACGTGAGACGTCGTGGCAACTGAAGGTACCAAGCGTATTAATTTCTGAGCTGAACAAGACGGTCAATAATGTCGTTGAACGATTCCGCCACCAGAAATCCAACACCTTGTCCGCAGAGGATGTCAGTGCCTTCTCCGCTGTGATGTGGATTAATCGAATTCACCCGGTCAAAGTTGATCGCGATCTGTGTTTTTTGATTTTTGTCGGTGAGTGTAAGCCACATAGTCCCCTCCCAAAGTTGACGGGCCAACAAATCACCATCGCTGCCCCTGAACAAGTGGCACGCTGGCTCAACGGGCCAGAATATTATTACTCACCAACGCGGACAGCCAGCCCATCGGGCCGCTGATGCCGCAGAGGGCAAAACACCATGACAGGGCGGCCGACCAGCTATACCGAAGAACTCGCGGACACGATCTGCGAGAGGATTGCAGACGGGGAAAGCCTTCGCTCGATTTGCGATGGCGACGACATGCCGAACAAGTCGACGGTGTTCCGCTGGCTGGCTGCCGACGAGGCTTTCGCGACCAGGTACGCGCACGCGCGCGATGCCCAGGCCGACACGTTCGTCGACGACATGGTCGACATTGCCGACGACGGCCGAAACGACTGGATCGAGCGGAAGAACGGCGATGGCACCGTGATTGGCTGGCAGGAGAATGGCGAGGCGCTTCGCCGGTCCACACTGCGCGTAGCCACGCGGCAGTGGATCGCCGAGAAGATGAAGCCGAAGAAGTACGGCTCAAAGCTAGCGCTCACCGATCCGGACGGCGGTCGCCTGAAAATCGAGGTCGTGTCGTTCGCTGCCGATGGCAAATGAACAGACGATCCGTATTCCCGCGAACGGCTGGCGTCCGCGTGACTATCAGATGGAAGCGTGGCGGGCGTGGGAGGCCGGCTGTAAGCGTCAACTGCTGATCTGGCATCGCCGGGCCGGTAAAGACGAGATCGATCTACAGAAGCACGCTGTCAGCGCGGTCATGCGGCCGGGAACGTACTGGCACATGCTGCCGGAAGCAGCTCAGGCCCGCAAAGCGATCTGGAACGCGGTCAACCCTCACACAGGCAAGCGCCGGCTATTCGAGGCCTTCCCGCAAGACCTGATCGCCAACATGAACGACAACGAGATGTTCATTCGGTTCAAGACCGATGCGACATTTCAGGTGGTGGGTTCGGACAATTACAACAGCCTCGTTGGCTCCCCGCCTGTCGGCATCACCTTTTCGGAATGGGCGCTCGCGAATCCGTCGGCCTGGGCTTACCTCTCGCCAATCCTAGAAGAAAACGGCGGCTGGGCTTCGTTCATCACCACGCCGCGCGGAAACAACCATGCCAAGGGCATGCTGGACGAGGCGAAGAAAGACCGCTGGGACAAAGCGACCAATCCCGATGGCTGGTTTACGCAAGTCCTGCGAGCCGACCAGACACACGCCATCGGCGCAGAAGGCATTGAGAAGCAGCGGCGCATCTATGCAGCGCTCTTCGGCAAGGCCACGGCTGATCTGCTCATCGAGCAAGAATTCTACTGCAGCTTTGCCGGCGCCATGGTCGGTTCGTATTGGGGAGCCGAGTTAGCCGCGGCCGAAGTCGAAGGCCGCATCGGTCTTGTGCCGATCGACTGGCGCTATCCGGTTCACACGGCGTGGGATCTCGGCAAAGCAGCGAACAACCCGATCTGGTGTTTTCAGGTCATCAGCGGCAAGCCGCGCATTGTCGATTTCTACAAGCCGGACAGCGACGACCTGGCCGACTGGTGCAAGTGGCTCGACGACAAAGGGTATCATGGCCACGACTATGTTCCGCACGACGCCATGCACTTCAATTGGGGCGCCAGCCGAACCCGCTTCGACACGCTGAAGGAACACGGTCGCAAGCCGAAGATGGTGCAGATGGTCAGCGTGGCCGATGGCATCAACGCAGCCCGAGAGACGATCAAGGTTGCCGAGTTCGACGAAGGCCGGTGCGGAGACGTTGGCATTGAGGGCCTGAAGGCTTTCCGGCGCCAGTGGGACGATGACCGCAAATGCTTTCTCGATCTCCCGGTGAAGGACTGGGCGGAGCATATCGCATCAGCCTTCCGCTATCTCGGCCTGGCCTGGAAGGACGCGGCACAGGCACCGCCGCCAAAACCGAAACCGCAGGATTCCACATATGCGGTTGGCGACGACGGCACGATCCGCTCGCAAATGACCGTCCACGAAGCCGTGAAAGCGATGGCCCGCCGCAAGAAGCGGATAGGCCGATAGTCCACCAGAAGGAACCGCAGTCATGAACACTAAGACCGAAACCGACGCCGACCGCACCATTCGCACCATTGCCAGGCAGTGGCGTGGCGGCGAACACGTCATGGCCGGCAAGCGCGCATCGCAATTCATCTATGGCACCGGCACGCCCGACGATGCCCTGCTTGAGCGCGTCAAGGCCGAAATTCCCGGCATCGAGCCGTATATCAGCGCGCCGGTCATCACCGATCCCGATCAGGGCGACGAGCCCGTCAAGCCGCGCGGCAAGGCGCCCAAGGCCAAGTAAAAACAGATGGCAAAGTCGACGAAACTCAAAGCCAAGCTATCGGCGACCAGCGAAGGCGCTTCGTTGCAGGAGACCGGCGGGAAATGGCTGGTCCGCATCGAGGATGCTGAGAAGGTCGAAAAGAACTGGCTCGACGATGCCGCGATGGCGGTGTCCGCCTATACCGGCGAGGGGAACAAGGTCGATACGACGTCGGCAGAAGTCGGGGTCGCTCCCGATTTCAACATCCTCTACGCAAACGTTGAGACCATTGTCCCGGCAACCATCAACTCGGCGCCGGCTCCCGATATTCGCAGGCGATTCGGCAACGAAGATCCGGTCGCGCGCGACTTTGCCCAGATCGTCGAGCGGTCCATTCGCATCCAGGTCGACGACAGCAAGCTTCAGGTTGAAATGGAGGCCATGGCACAGGACGGATTTCTGGCCGGCCGTGGCATCATCCGCTTGCGCTTCAAAAGCGATTTCGAAAAGGGCGGGGAGACCACCGACGAGGAACTGTCGGCCATCGCGAACAAGGACGACGAGGCCGACGGCCAGGGCGAAGATCAGCCATACGACCAGGCCGAAGAGACGGTCACCAACGAACGCATCTGTTTCGAGGCGGTAAGCTGGCGGGATTATCGCCATGGCCCTGCCAAGCGCTGGGAAGACCGCCCGTGGGAGGCTTTTCGGCACGTCATCGGTTGCGATGACTATGACGACTTCGTAGACGCCGCGCTGGTCGCGAGCCAGGCGACCGACAGCACCACCCCGACCGAATCCGACAAAGATCATGAGGCCTGGGAAGTGTGGGACAAGAAAACCCGCACGGTGCTGTTCATCAGCGCCAACGATGGCAAGGTGCTGAAGCGGGTCAAAGACCCTCTTGGCCTGTCGAAGTTCTTCCCGATCGCCACGCCGGTCCAGCCGATCGAGATCAACGGCCGGCTGATGCCGGTCAATCCGTATTCGATCTATCGAAAGCTGGCCGAAGAACTGGACATGACGACCAAGCGGATTCGGATCATCACCGAACAGCTTAAGGTCAAAGGCTGGTATGGCGTCAGCCCGACCGACATTCAGGCGGTGCTGGACGGCGATGACAACGAATTCGTCGCCATCGCGGAGGCAGAGCGCTGGGCCGCAGCCGGCGGCTTGCAGAACGCGATCATCTTCTGGCCGGTCGAAAAGCTGATCATGGTCTTGCGCGAACTCTACACGCTCCGCGACCAGACCAAGCAGGCGATTTACGAAATCACCGGCATTTCGGACATTGTGCGCGGCGCCAGCAAGGCAACGGAAACGCTCGGCGCGCAGCAGTTGAAAAGCCAGTGGGGATCACTGCGCATCCAGAAGATGCAGCGCATGATCGAGCGCGCGGCCCGCGACCTGTTCGTGATGATGTCCGAAATCATCCCGGCGAAATTCTCGCCCGAGACGCTTCAGAAGATGACCGATATTCAGATCGTGCCATCGGAGCAGGATTTGACGCCTATCCCGGTTCCGCCACCGCCGCCGCCTCCCGCGCCAGGCCAGCCGCCTGTGCCGCCCGAACAGATGCAGCAGTTGCAGCAGCAGGCCATGCAGGCCCAGGAGGCGGAGAAGGCGCGTCAGGCCAAGTTGCAGCACCTCATGCAGTTGCGCGCGCTGATGCATGAACAGGTGAGCGCTTATTTCCGGATCGATGTCGAGAGCGACAGCACGATCCAAGCCGACCTTACCAAGCAGAAGGCGGAGGCCACCGGCTTCATGCAGGCGGCGAGCCAATACTTCACCGCCGTCGGGCCGCTGGTCCAGCAGGGCGCATTGCCGATGGAACTGGCGATGGAAATCTTCGGCTCGTTCTCCCGGCTGTTCAAACTCGGCAAGAGCGTTGAGGACGTGGTGGAAGAGCTCGTCCAGATGGCGAAGGCGAAGGGCAAGCAGCAGCAGACAGGCCCGAAGCCCGATCCGAAGGCCGAAGCGGCAGCGGCCGAACAGAAACAGAAAATCGAGGCGGCGCAGATCGATCAGCAAATCAAGATCGAGAGCGCCAAGACCGACCATGGCATCAAGCAGCAAAACGCCGCGCTCGATGCCCAGATCAAGAACACCGAATTGCAGATCAAGCAGGCGCAGCTAGCCATGGTCAATCGCCAGATGGCGGCGCAGCAGTTCGGCATGGCGGGGGCCATGTGATGGGCGAGCGTTTTGTGTGGCGAGACGGTCATTTCCGCAACCGCACGACGGGCGAGCCGATGCCGGTCAAGGCTGGTCCTTTGGCCGTTCCGATGATCACGCCGACCATGCCGGCATATGCCAGCCCGATCAACGGCAAGATGATCACGACCCGCCAAGAGCGGCGCGAAGACCTGAAGCGCAACGGGTGCGTCGAAGCGGGTGACGCCGGCATGTCGCCGACCAAGGGCAAGCTGAAAAACAAGGCCTTCTGCGCCAAGCGGGGCCTAACCGTGAGCGAGGAATTCCGATGAGCGTCGAAGAACTGAACAATGCCGCGATCGATACCAACCAAGCGCCCAATCTCGCCGAGATGGCAGCCAGCGAAGATGCCGAACTGGAAGCGCTGTTCGACCAGGTCCAACGCGACAATGGCGCGGCCCGTGATGACGGCGGCAAGTTCGCTGCTGCTGACGGTGGCGAGGGAGACGACGAAATCTCACTGGAAGGTGAGGGCAAGGGAGAGGCCGGCGACGACGATGCCGCTGGTTCGACGCTCGCGGCTCCTGCCGCCGTGCCTCTCCCGGCAAATTGGAACGGCATGGACGCCGATTGGGCGAAGATCCCGCCGGACGTGCAGGCGAAGATTGCCGCGCGCGATACCGACATTCACAAGCGAATGACGGACCAGGGGCGGCAGATCACGGCATTCCAGCCGATCGCCGCCGTGGTCGACCGGAACAAGGATTTGCTTGCGGGCAAGACGTTGCCGGACGGGAAGCCGTTCACGGCGCCGCTGGCCGTCGAAGCCTTGCTCAATGCACAACGCCGGCTGGAGGCCAATCCGATTGCCGGCCTTATCGATATTGCTGAACGGTTCGGGATCACCAAGCAGCTTTTCGCTGTCCTGACCGGTCAAGCCCCAATTCCTGCCGATCGCCAGCCAGCCAGCCCTACGGCCGCTGATGTTGAGCGCATCGTGAAGGATGCACTAAGCGAGACTGCCCAGGTCACCGCCGTGAATGAGGAACTGAGCCGCTTGTCCAAGGATAAGCCGCTCTATGCCGAAATTGCGGAAGACGACATGGTGCACTCGATCCACAAGGCACGCGCCAGGCTGGGTGAAGCCGCTTCGAAGGAAGCCATCTTCGACCTCGCCTATGACATTGCCATCCATGCTGATCCCGATCTGCGGGCGAAAGCAGCCAACCTGAAAAAGGTCGCTGCGAACAACCCGAAACGGACGGAGGACGCGCGGCGGGCCAATGCGGTCAACGTGACCTCCAATTCATCGGGCAAGACGCGCCAGCTCACCGACGACGAGCTATTGGCGCGGGCCTACGACGTAGCACAAAGCAAGTAAAGGATACCGGACATGGCATCGCCATCCGCCATCTTTACGCAGATGGTTTCGACCACTCTGCGCAACACCGCGACAGAAGTTGCGGACAACGTCTCCAAGCATACCCCGCTGCTCAACCGCCTGAAGGCCAAGGGCAACGTGAAAGTCCTCGACGGCGGCACCGAAATTCAGGTTCCGCTCGAGTACGGCGAAAACCAGACCTATTTGCGCTATGGCGGCTACGACACGTTGAACACGAACGCGTCGGACATCGTCACTTCCGCGAAATACGACTGGGCTCAGATCGCCTTGCATGTCGTGTCGAGCGGCAAGGAGCTTCGCCAGAACGCCGGCAAGTCGGCGATGATCAACCTGGTGAAGATGAAGAAAAAGAACGTCATGAAGACCGCGTCGAACAACTTCTCGATCGACGTGTTTTCGGACGGCTCGCTGCCCAACCAGATCAACGGTCTTGCCAACATCATCCAGTCGAACGGACAAGGCACCGTTGGCGCGATCGATTCGTCGGCAACCGTCAGCGCGTTCTGGCGCAACAAGTTCCGGGAAATCCCCGGCACCAACGCCTACACCAAGGACACCATCCTTGGCGAAATGAACCAGCTCTGGATGGACCTCACTGTCGGCAGCGAAACGCCTGACCTGATCGTGTACTCGTACGACCTGTTCACGATTTTCGAGGCGTCGCAGCAGCAGTGGCAGCGCTACATCGACGAAGAAAAGGCCAAGGCCGGGTTCCTCGGCTACAAGTACAAAACGGCCGATGTCATCTTCGACGCAAACGCCAACTTCGCGACCAACGCGGAGAAGGGATACTTCCTCAACACCGACTATCTGTACCTGTTCCAGCACAAGGACGCGCAGTGGTCGGAGGACGAGGCCAAGAAGCCGGTCAATCAGGACGCCGTGGTTATCCCTTACTATTGGATGGGAAATCTGGCGTGCTCGAACCGGTCTCGCCAGGGCCTTCTCCTGGACGCGGCATAAGGAGATCAGATCATGACCGCTTTTGTAGGCGCCGACCTCGGCGCAACGTACTCTGCTGCCCGCCTCTCTGGCACCGAAAGCTATGGTGCGCCGGGTATTGGGGACATCTATGTCAGCCACGACAACAAGCGCTATCGCTTCGTCCGGTATCGGGCCGGCGCTGGCGTCATTGCTGCTGTGGCCGGCAACGCCGTCGGCTTCTATGCCCCGGGTGGAGCCTCGACTGGCGTGACGAACGAAGTCACGTCGGACGTGTCGGATACCAATGGCGCAGCGGCCGGGGTTCTGGTTTCGGCGCCCAACGCCGATGAATACTGCTGGATCCAGACCGGCGGTGTTGCCATTTCCGCGACGGCTCTTGTCTCGGGCGCGGATGGCAACGCCATGACGCTGTCGAGCACGACAGATGGGGCTTGGAAAGTTATGAGCGCTGTCACCCAGGCAGTGGGCGCCGTCCTTATCGACGACACGACCAAGACCCTCATGCTGACCTGTCCGTAAGCAGGCAAAGGGGCGGGCTTTCGGGTCCGCCCCATTCTTTTGCTCACCTTCCAATTCTAGACGGAGAACAAATCATGGCCGACGAACAGAAACCGGTGATCCGCGTCATCGGGTTTAGCACCACTTACGAGCGATTGGCGAAGCGCGGCACTGATCCGCTGAACGAAGACATCGACCCGAAGGGCTACCTTCTCGACAGGAAGGGTAACCGTATTCTCGAAAACGTCGCGGTCGACTGGGTCACGTGGGCGCCGGTTGGCGGCGTTTTGTCGACCCAGACGACGGATCGGATCAAGAGTATCCGTCCCGACGATTCCATGCTGCGCAATGACAGCAGCGGTACCAAGGGAGCATTCATGCGCGCCCGCTGGGCTCAGATCGAGCCGGCGTTTAATGCATGGAAAGGCGGCCAGGAAATCCCGCTGAACGGCACGCCGCTCGGAGCATGGCCGGCTGTCAATGCGGGTCAGGTCGACGTGCTTCGCCATTACGGCATCCGCACAGTCGAAGAAGTCAGCGGGCTGTCAGAAGCGCAGATCGAGCGCATCACATTGCCTGGGATGCGCGACCTTCAGAGACAGGCCCGCACGTTCCTCGACAATTCCGACCGTGCCGATTCCGCCAAGCGCGAGGCCGACAAGGATAGTCAGCTTGAGGCGATGAAGGAACGTCTTGCCGAGATGGAGGCGCTGCTGGAGACCAAGACCGCACCAAAGGCGGACGAGACGACCGACGACGAAGTGACAGAGCTCCGCGCGCAGCTCGACGCCAAGGGCATCACCTATGACAAGCGCTGGGCTGCTCCCAAGCTTCGCGCCGCGCTGATGGCGGAAGCCGCCTGATATGACGATCCTGACCGTCATTCAGAACGCAAGTCTGGCGATCGGGATCGCTCGCCCGTCGGCGGTGTATTCCAGCACCGACCGCGAGCTTGTCGAAATGCAGTCGGTCGCCAATGAGGCGGCCAACGTCATTGCAGAGGCCTTCGACTGGCAGAAGTTGCGCAAGATAGCGACGACTGCCGGCGATGGCGTCTCGGAAGCCTTCAGCCTGCCAGCCGACTATGGCCGGATGCTGAGCACCGCCTCGCTATGGTCGAGCCGCTTCACCTGGGACATGCAGCATATCGTCAGCAGTGACGAATGGCTGGGCATCACGGTTTGGCCGGTCAATCCGCTCGTCGGGGCGTGGACGATCTATGGCAACCAACTGCACATCCTGCCGATCATGGGCGCCAGCGAGACAGCGAAATTCTTCTACATCCACAACCAGATCGTTTCAGGCGGCCAAACCCAGTTCACGTCCGATGCCGACACGTTCGTTCTGGATGAGCGGTTGCTGAAGCTGGCAATCATCTATCTGTGGAAGCAGGAAAAGGGCCAGGACTTCGCCGCGGAACTTTCCGACTACGAAATCGCCCTGACCCAGGCAATGGACAAGGACGGCGGGTCAAAGCCGACCGTCTCGGGGAATCGCTCGCGGGGCAACTGGCGGCGTTCCAATGTCTGGCCCGGCACGGTCGCGGGATAAACCGTGAAAAGCGCTTACCTCGCCAAGAACGCGAAGCCCGGCCGGCAACGCAACACCCAGATCGTGACGCTACCGGCGCCGCTCGCCGGCTGGAGCACGGCAAGCAGTCTGGCGAATCCGACGCCGGCCACCGCCCAGGTGCTGGAAAACTGGAGGCCGACCACGACAGGCATCAGGGCGCGCGGTGGCAGCCTGACACATGCCACGGTTTCGATTGCGGGCGATCCGGTCGAAAGCCTGATTTCCTTCAATGCGCCTTCAGGCAAGAAGCTTTTCGCCGCGACCGAAACCAGCATTTTCGACGTGACGACGGTTGCCGATCCGGACGTTCCCCCGGCCGCCGTCGTGACCGGCCAGACCAACGGATATTATTCCTATACCGACTTCACCACGTCGGGCACGGAGTTCCTGACCATCGTCAACGGCCATGATCTGCTGCGGGTCTATGATCCGGTCGGCGGCTGGCAAGTCGTGACGGGCGTTTCGGCCCCGGTCGCCATCACGGGCATTGCATCGACCGCGATGCTGTCCTTCGTCTGTGTGTACCGCCAGCGGCAGTTCTTCATTCAGGCGTCGTCGCTGATCATGCGCTATCTGCCGGTCAGTTCGGTCGGCGGCGCTCTTGGTACGTTTGATCTGAACGGCGTTTTCCAGCGCGGCGGCGCGCTCCATTTCATTTCAACGTGGTCGATGGATACCGGCGACGGCCTCGACGACAAGATTGTCTTGGTGACTGATCAGGGCGAGGTGGCCGTTTATCAGGGATCGAACCCGGCCGACGCCAACGATTGGCAACTGGTCGGCCGCTATGATCTGGCGGAGCCGCTTGGTCCGCGCGGTTCGATGCATGCCGGCGGCGATCTGCTGATCTTAACGGCTGACGGAATCGTTCCAATTTCCATTGCAGTCAGCAAGGACCGCGCTGCAATCGACCTTTCGACGATATCGCGCGAGATCGGCCCTGATTGGCGCCGGGAAGCAGTCGCCAGGCGCACGCTGCCTTGGGAAATCGTGAAGTGGCCGGAACGCAGCTACGCGATTGTAAACTGCCCTGTGACCACCGATGACCAGCAGCCGATTTGCTTCGTCGTCAACACCCAGACCGGCGCCTGGTGCAAATACACCAACTGGGACACCCGCTGCCTGACCCTGCACGACGGGCAACTGTATTTCGGGACCAACGACGGGCGCGTGAAACTTGCCGAAGTCGGCGGCAACGATGACGGCGCCGGCATCTATTACACGTGCGTCGCCAACCCAGACAATCTCGGCGTGCCGGGCGCGACAAAGACCGTTCATCAAGCCAGAGCGACCTATATCGGCTCGACGCCGTTCATCGACAAACTGTCGGTCTCGATGAATTACGTGATCGATCTACCATCGCCACCGGATGCAGCGACCGACATTTCGTCAAACGAATGGGACAGCGGACAATGGGACGTTGCCCTTTGGGACGGCCCGGAAAACCCTGTGCAGGTGCTGGCGCGCTGGCGCTCGATTGGCCGCAGCGGGTACGTCATGCAGTGGCAATCCCAGATCACGGGCGGCCTCACGCCCCTTCCTGACACCGAACTGGTCAGCATCGACGTGTCATTCGAAATCGGGGCCACAATCGTATGACCGAATACACGATCAGCCGCGAAAGCTTTACTGCAGCCTGGCGTGAAATCGAGCCCTTGGCGCGCATGCATTTCGAAGAAACTCGCGCACGCTTTGCCGCCGAAGGCATGCCCATGGGGCCTTTCAACCCGCGTCTCGATATCTACGAAAAGGCTGATCAGGGCGGCTATCTCTTCACGTTCGTTGTGCGGCTGGACGGCCGGGCGGTCGGGCATTCGACCGTCTATATCCAGACGGACATGCACAACCGCGAGACCATTGCGCGCGAAGACACGATTTACGTCCACCCCGATCATCGCAACGGCGTCGGGCGACGGCTCACCAAACACATTCTGGAATTTTTGAAATCGCAGGGCGTCGTGCGCGCGACAATCGACGCCCGAACCGATCCCCGTGCGGTCGCACTTTGGCGCCGGCTTGGTTTCAAGCCTGTCGCCGAAGTCATGATGATCACCTTCTAAGGAGCCGAAGCAATGTGCGCACCAAGCATGCCGGAACCGCCAGATCCGAAGGAAACCGCAGCGGCCCAGACTGGCACGAATGTTTCCACCGCTCAGGCGAATGCCGCGCTCGGCAACGTCAACCAGATCACGCCCTACGGCAATCTGACGTATTCGAAGAGTGGCAGCCAGTTCATCACCGACCCTACCGGCGGGCAGACGTATTGGAAGTCTCCCACGGGCGAATACCAGACCGCCGCGCCAACCATGCAGACCGGAGCAGCGACGACCCACCAAGTCCCGATTTACAGCGGCGGTGGTGGCGGGCACAATGGCGACGGCGGCCGGACGATTACCGGCTATCGCACGGAAACCGTGCCTGGCACTTCGTCGGCGCCTGAAGGCTGGACCCAGGTGCAGGGCTACGAAGTCCCAACCTACACCGCGACCCAAAGCCTGAGCCCGTCCCAGCAAGCGATTTTCAACCAATCGCAGACGGCTCAGAAGAACCTTGCAGCCACGGCCGCCGATCGGTCGGCTTTCCTGCAAAGCTACCTCGGCAAGCCAATGGACTATTCAGGGGTTCCGGCGGCTGGCAACGCGTCGAGCCTGACCATGCCGAACTATCAGAAGTTCGGCGACGGCCCGCAGCTTCAGAGCCAGATCGACAATGCCGGCGAAATCACAAGGAACTATGGCCCGGCGGATCAGAGCTATTCGACGAACACCAAGGCGGTGGAAGACGCGATGTATTCGCGCCTCAATCCGCAGATGGACCAGCAGCGCGCAGCGCTGGAAACGCAACTCGCCAATCAGGGCATTCGCGTGGGCTCGGATGCCTATGCCAACTCCATGAAAATCCTGAACCAAGGCCAGAACGACCAGCGGACTTCCGTGCTGCTAGCGTCGGGTCAGGAGCAGTCACGGCTTGCCGATCTGGACGCGCAGCGCGCCGGATTTCAGAACGCGGCTCAGGCGCAGCAGTATAGTCAGAACGCGAACAATGCGACGTTTGGCAACACGCAGCTCCAGCAGATGTTCGCCAACGAGAACCAGGTTACCGGGCAGAACAACCAGCTTCAGGACAGTGCGCTCAATGCCCAGCTTTCCCGGTTCAATGCGCAGAACCAGGCGCACACGCAGGGCCTGAGCGAAGCCTATGCCGCCCGCCAGCAGCCGCTGAACGAGATCACCGGCCTGCTCAATGGCTCGCAGATCCAGCAGCCGAATTTCGTCAATACGAACATGCCGACGATCCCGACCGTCGACTATGCCGGCTTGGTCAACGACAACTACAATCAGCGCCTCGCCATCGCCCAACAGCAAGCCCAGGCGTCACAGGGCATTCTCGGCGGCCTGTTCGGTCTCGGCGGAAAGCTGATTGGTCTGTCCGACGATGACGCCAAGCGCGACAAGTCTCGCGTCATCGATCTCGATGACAACGGAACCGGCCTTTGGACCTACAACTACAAGGACGATCCGAAGGGCACGCCGAAGCGTCTTGGCCTTATGGCCAGCGAAGTCGAGAAGAGCGTACCTGAAGCCGTGTCACGCCGGCCGGACGGATATCGACAGGTCGACTACGGCAAGGCCCTGACCGGCCTCTTCGCCCTTGGAGCACACTGAAATGGTCGGCTACCTCTTCGGCAAGGGTCAGGAATATGCAACGCCGGCAGAACTGGCCAAGGCGCGCGCCATAGCGAACGCGATGCTGGCCAACAGCCGGGCGCCGCGAGATGTTGGCGAGGGTATCAGTGCGCTTGGCGACGGGATCGTAACGGCGGTGCTCAACAGCCGCGCCGATGCCTCCGAAAAGTCGGGCATGGACAAGGCGAACGCAGCCTTCAACCCGATCCTGGCAGCGCTCGGCGGGTCATCTGCTTTCCCGGCCGCACCGTCCAGCAAGGTCGCCAAGGCACTGGCAGGCCCTGCCGACAACAGCGGCGATCAACTCGCATGGACCGACGCCAAGCCCTATCAAAAGGCACTGCTCAATACGATTTCAGGCCCGGAGAGCGGCGGCCGATACGACATCATTTATGGTGGCGGCAAGTTCGATGATTTCTCGCATCACCCGAACCGGGCTGTTCGTATCCAGACTGGGCCAAATGCCGGGCGCACCTCGTCGGCTGCCGGCAAATATCAGTTCCTGGGCTCGACGTGGGACCAGCAGGCGAAGGAACTCGGCCTCCCTGATTTCTCGCCTGCCAATCAGGACAAGGCCGCATGGAACCTTGCCGCTGAGACCTACAAGGCGCAGACAGGGCAAGTCCTCGATGACGTGTTGCAGTCTGGCGACCCGGCAGCAATTGCCAATGTGGGCAAGGTGCTGAGTGGGACGTGGACTAGCCTTCCCGGCGGCATCGAGCAGGGCACGAACACCAACCGATTTGTTGCGACCTATCAGAAAGCGCTTGGCGCTGGCGCTACGCCAGAGCAGGCCCAACAGGCAGCGGCACAGGAACAGGGTCCAGTGCAAGTCGCCAGCCTCGATCCGTCGGCGGGCTTTGGGCGGTCCGACCCTTACGCGAAAATCCCGGCCACCGATGGTATGGGCCAGGATCAGCGCGCCAAATTCCGGCAGTGGAATTCCGACCCGATCGCTAACAACGCCGCCAATATGGGTTCGATCGATCCTGCCATGGCGCGAGTTGTCGCGCGGGCGAAGCAGATCGCCGGCACGGATTTTGTGATCGGCTCGGGCAAGCGTTCTCCCGCCGACCAGCGCAAGGCAATCGAATTTGGCTGGTCCGGTACGGAAAACTCGGATCATTTGACCGGCGGTGCTGCTGATCTGTGGCCGATCGACAAGAGCGGCGCGGTCGTCTTCGATCCGCAGAAACAACAGCAGATCGTCGCGGCGATGAAGCAGGCCGCGAACGAGCTCGGCGTTGATATGGAGGCTGGCGCCGACTGGCGTAAAAAGGACGTGCCGCATTTCGGCATGGTCGGCCAGACGCCTATGCAGGGTCCGATTCCGGAACAGCGTCCCGGCGACGTACAGGTGGCTTCGAATGATCCATCTGCCGGAATGGGCGCGGCTGCCACTGCGCCACAAGGCCCCGGCCAAGCCGGAGAAATCCGTCAAGGTGCAGACGGCCGATCCTACCAGTACGTCCAGACGACAGGCATGGCTGGCGCGACGGGTGATCAAGGCTGGATCCCCGTCAATCCAGATGCGTTGCAGCCCGGCCCCGCTGGCGGCCCTGGTGCAGTCACACCGGCCGGGCAGCGTGTCTTTGCCGCGATGATGAACCCGCAGCCGATGACAGGCGGACCGGCTCCTATGCCTATGCAGGGACCGCAGGGCGGTGCATTCCCGCCCGCACCGCCTCCGCCGCAAGCTCAGGCTGCCAGTCCGGTTGCTCAGGCGCTGTTCGGCAAGCCAGCCGCTCCACAACAGCAGATGACCGCGCAAACTGATCCGTCGATGATCCCGGCCGCCGCTGGAGGCACTGCCGACACGTTCGACGCGTCACAAGGCCCGAGCATGCAGCAGCTTTACAACGCGCTTCAGCAGCCGTTCCTGAGCGACGAGCAGAAGGATATCATCGGAGCGGAAATCCAGCGTAAGCAGCAGGAAGCCGACCCGCTGCGCCAGCTTCAGATCCAGGCGGCCCGGAAGTCGCTGGCGGTCCCGCCGAAGCAGTGGCAGAAGCTTGACGACAACACGCTGTTTGACCCGGCATCAGGTGAAACCAAGCAGATCGGCGCCGCTGGCCCGACGAAGTTCGAAGGAACCGGCCTCGACGCTCAGGCATGGAACATTCTGCAAAGTGCCGATCCTTCGTCACGCGAGTACGCGACGGCATACGCGATCATTTCGCAGCCAAAGACCCAGCTTGTTCAAACTGAAAACGGCTTGGTGCCCGTTCAAGTGCCGCCGACCCTTCCGGCTTGGCTGAAAGCGCCTGGCGGTGGCCCTGCTGCGCCCGTCGGCAACTCACCCTCCGCACCGCCTGCCGCGCCCGCACCGGCTGCACCGGCTCCCGCACGGGTTCCGCCTGCCGCCGCGCCCATGTCTGCTCCGGCTCCAGCGCCAGCCCCTCCGGGGTCGCCGGCTGCGGGCGCAGCCATTCCCGGCACCATGAAAGCGCCGACAGAAGCACAATTGCGCAATCAGCAGCTTTATCAGGTGGCAGCGCCGGAACTGAAGATTGTCGAAGACAACTTCGACGCCCTTTCCAATCTCCGCGATCAGGCTTGGTCGGCGATCCCCGGCAGCGATAATTACGGCGCGAACTACATGCAAACGCCGCAGTATCAGCGCGCCAAGAATTCATTGCAGACGATCATCGCGACGTACCTCTACAGCACGTCCGGCGCCACCGCGAACCCTGGCGAAGTCGCAAACCAAGCCTCTGTTCTCATGCCAAAGCCGGGCGAAGACCCGACCTCGGTCGCCGACAAGCGCGCGCGCATCCGCACCATGGTCGACGCGATCAAGACGGCAGGCGGCGGACAACCAGGCGCTGCCCCTTCCGACGCCAAATCGGCCCTCAAGCAAAAGTACGGTCTCGACTGATGGCTGATCTCGCACGCATCAAAGGCAACATTGGCAAGATGGTCGCTCAGGACGCGCCTGAAGCGGACATCGACGCCTACATTGCGTCTGAAGGCGTCTCGCTGAACGACCTGCGCAATTTCAAGCCGACGGGCCACAATGCCCCGGAATATGTGCCGCCCGGAGTGAAGGGCTACGATCCGAAAACCGGCGAGGTGGCACCGGGCCAAAATACGTCCATGATGAACAAGCTCGGCGCGTTTTCGTCGAGCGCGCTCAACGGCGTGCCGATCGCCGGCCCCTACATCAAAGCGGGTGTGGAACGTCTCGGCGGGATGCTTTCCGACGAGAGTCCTGAACAGCATCGCTACGCGCTTGAACAAGCCACCGATCGTGCGGTGCGCGACAATCCCTACACCGCCACTGCTGGCGGCGTCGCTGGCGCTGTCGCGGGCACGCTGCCGGCCATGGCGGCGGCTCCGGAGGCGTTTGGCATTGGTCTGGCTTCGCCGACTCTTAGGATGGGTGTTAGCGCGCTTAGCGGCGGTGGGATCAATGCAGCAGATAGTGCGGTGCGTTCTGGCGGCGATTTGCGAGAGACCGCAAAAGGCTTCGGCCTGGGGTTTGGTACAGGGGCGGCGGCTCCGGTGCTTGCCCCTTTGGTCGGCAGGGGCGTCAAAGCCATGGCTGACAATGTGCAGATCAGCGCCATCGCCCGCGCGCTCGGGCTCGACAAGCGAGCGGTTTCCGTCTTGTCGAAAGCTGTCAGGGATGACGCCATAGACCCGGCTGCGCTGCCCAATCTCGGCGCTGACGGCATGATAATGGATCTTGGCCCGAACATGCGCCATACGGCCGGCGCTATCGCTGCCACGCCCAGTGAGGGGAAGCAGATCGTTCGTGGCGCAATCGGCGCACGTGACGCGGACGCGAACTGGCGCATCCGGTCAACACTTGACGATACCCTTGGCCCAGCTCCTACACCTTCCGCCGTCGCCGATCGTATCGGTCGAAACCAACAGCGTTTGCAGCCCGAATACCGGGAGGCGTTGCGGGACGCTGGCCCGGTCGACACTCTTCCGATTGCCCGCTACCTCGAACAGGAGGCGCAATCGTTGCGCGGCGAGCCGCAACGCGTCGTGCAGCGCGTCCGCGCCATGCTCGACCATCAGCCGACGCCGGCAGATATCGCCCGCGCCCGCACCAACGGTGAGCCGCCTCCCGGCACGACTCTTGTGTCGGATGCCGGGGAGTTGCTGAACACCCGTCACGCCATCGACGACATGCTGGAAACGACGCTGGGATCGAATGCGGTCAACGCGCTGACGACGGCGCGCCAGGCCGTTGACGACGAGCTTCGCGCATCGGTTCCCGGCCTCAAGGAAGTTGACAGCAAATATGCCGAACTGGCCCGCCAGCGCACCGCTCTTCAGCGCGGCCAGACGGTGCTGTCCGATGGGCGTGAAGCGCCGCGACCGGTCGAACTTGCTGCGGAGGTGCAGAACGGGGCGTTGCCGCAGGGTATGCAGATCGGGCCATCTGCTGTGCCGCTTCGCCTGCGTGAGGGCGCTCGGGCTGAGATAGAGCGCATCGTCGGGACCAGAGCGAACGACCGTGTTGCTCTTCAGCAGATCATCAAGGGCGAAGGAGACTGGAACCGGGCGCGCTTGTCGAGCCTGTGGGGCAAGGAAAAGACAGATCGTGTGATTGATCTGTTGGACCGTGAGAGGCTGTTTGCCGACACGTCAAACATTGTCACCCGCAACTCGGAAAGCGCCGCGCGTATCGCCGCTCAGGATGCCGTCACTGGTGAAGCCGGCAGGGGCTTCGGCGTGCCTGAAGCCTTCATGGCCGGCGGCATTCGCGGCGCGGTTCGCGCGTCAGGCTACAGGACGGCGGAAAACATCATCAACGCGCTTCGCAGTGGCGGTAACGAGAAAGCGATTTCGGATATGGCGCGGTCATTGACGGCGGGCCAGCAAAGCCCTGTTCTGGCTGCACTCATGAAAGCCAGTCAGGGATCTCCGCTGCAACAGTCACATGTCGATCGTGTCGCGCGGGCTCTTCTTATGTCGTCTGCCGAACGTCGTCATTGATCGCTCGTCGTACAGCAGCGAGTTGATCATAAAAGCTAAAGTCACAGCGACAGACCCGACGCAAAGGCCAAGAATAAACTCGGTCGTCATCTGATCCAAAAACCAGTCCAACCCCTGATGCAAAACCGCCAGCACCGCGATGGTGATCACGGCGGCAATGATTTGCAAAACGGTCGTTCGCGACATCACCACACCCGCCATGCGATCACGCACAGGGCAAGAAAACAAAACCAAACACCGAAGCGGAGCTCCCGCTGCATTCGGTCGTGAGCATTAACAGTCGAACGCGCCAAGGTCTCCAAGTGGCCTTGGAAAGCATCCCGCTCCGTATCCATTGCCAGCTTCACGCCTTGATAGACGGCAATCTTGAATTCGGCGGGGCTGTAGTTGTCCATTCTTGATCTTCTAGCCGATTTCCGGGCGCTCGTTAAGAGCCGCCCAAGTGTCTCAACAATCTGACTACGGAGAACGCCGGATGCCCCGCGTCAATAAAGTCATGCAGCTATTGCCGGGCACCTATGGCAGCCCGAACACGACGGTCAAGTCGGCGCCCTACAATGCCCAAGTCGACGACTTTGTTGCTGAAATGAACAGTGCGCGGCCGATCGAGTATGGCGGCACTGCTGCCGGGACCGCTGTCGGTGGCGCGGATAGTCTCTCCACCAACGGCGCCAACATCGCGAGCGCGGCCACAACCGACATTGGCGCGGCGACTGGCGTAAACATCGGCATCACAGGCACGACCACCATCACGTCGTTCGGTACGAAAACGGCGGGCGTCAAGCGGTACATCAGCTTTGGCGGCGCTCTGACGCTCACCCACAACGCAACGTCGCTGATCCTGCCGACTGGTGCGGATATCGTCACCGCAGCCGGCGATAACTGCGTGGCACTCTCGCTTGGCTCGGGCAACTGGAGGGTGATCAACTATCAACAGGCGGGGGCGCAACGGCTTCTGAGCGGCACAACGCTGACCCTGATCGACGCCGGCTCTACCGTTGGCCCTGACCTCAAACTGTTCAGGGACTCCGCATCTCCTGCCAACGTGGATTTGATTGGCCGCGTGCTGTTTCAGGGAAGAGACAGCGCGGGCAATATCCAAGATTATGCGGACATCACAGGAAGAATTACAAATGCCACATCAGCTTCAGAAGGCGGTCGACTGAATTTTAATACGACCGGTGGCGGCGTATCTAAAACCATCGCGACCATAGATGGTTTTGGCGTGACGGTAGATGGAGATATCACCGCTACCAACGGTACATTTTCATCGGTGTTGTCAGCCAATACGCTGAGCGGTGTTAGTGTCACCTCCAGCTTTGACGTCACCGTCGGCAGAGGGGTGCAATTCCCGGCAACGCAGTTGGCGTCTTCAGATGCCAACAACCTCGACGATTACGAGGAAGGCACGTGGACCCCGGCATTTTCGTTTGGAACGGGCGGCACTGCCGGTTTCGTCTATTCAAACCAGGCTGGCACATACACCAAGACAGGGCGGGGAGTTCTCGCGACCTTTGACAACACGGTATCGACGCTGGGCAGCGGCTCCGGAACAGCAACCCTTACCGGCCTGCCGTTCTCTGCGACAGCGCTCTGCTCAGGGCCGGTTGGCCTTTACGCGAGCATGTCGTCCATATCCGGAGCCCTGACTGTGCTCGCCGTCTCCACGGTCTTGCAAATTAAAATCGGCGGCACGACGGGCACTTCCGATCTGAACAAAACGAACATGGCAGCAACCACCCGCATGAGCGGCACAGTTGCTTATCAAACGTCATAAAGAGGAAATCACCATGCGAAACACGATCCTAAACCAGATCACGCTCTGTGCTGATGGCTCGATCGGCATCCAACTCCTGAAGCAAGTCGTCGACAATGCCGAAGTGCTGCTTTCGGAACCTCACCGGACGGTGGTGGATCCCTTCGGGGATGTCGCCGAGCAGGTGGCCGCCGTCAACGCGCACCTCGCTTCGATGGGCTACCCGGCCGTGCCAGATGAAGGCGTTCAGCGCATCGAGGCCTTGCGCGTCGTGCAGAACAAATCGCCGGACGTTCAGGCGAAGATGGACGCAGTGAAGGCGGCACGGGACGAAGCGGCGGCGGTGGCGGAAAGGGTGAAAGCGGAAACGTTGTCGGCTGAAAAACTGCTGTCAACGACTGCCCTGAGCACTCGCGCCTAGTGGCGCCGCTTGCTGGCCATCTGAACGGCCTCATCGATCTGGCTACGAAGGTTGAGCAGATCCTTGTGTTGAAATTCTAAGGGCAAATTCGCCCCGCCCTCCAGCCTTAACAGGAGAGCTACCGTTCCATCCTCCTTCATCGCCAATTGAGTACCTGTTGCTCGGATGCCTTGAAGGGCAGGCTGCTTAGTTGCCGGCAGAACATCAAGTAGTTTCCCGGCTTCTGCGGCAAGCGCTGCAATAGCGAGCGGAATGCATTTGATCGCAAAGTCCAACTGATAAATTTGCTTGTCGACGGACCCAAAAACTACAGACACAGCCTCGGCTGCTTCGTTCATCCCGGATGACAAGACGACCTCTAACATCGGTGCTTTCATAACATTTTCTGGCATGAGGACTTTCCTCTATTAGCCGTCCAAGCCCGGCCCCCGAACACTGTAGTCAATCATCATCTGAAAGGACAATACCATCATGGACCGCAACTTTGCGCGGGCGCTTGCGCTCGTCTTGAAATCTGAAGGTGGGTGGTCGGACAATCCGGCCGACCCTGGCGGCGCCACCATGAAAGGCGTCACGCTCGCCAACTTCCGCCGCTATGTGAAGGCCGATGCGACGAAGGACGACCTTCGCCATATCACCGATGCCCAGATTGCGACGGTCTACCGCCGGTTCTATTGGGACGCCATTGCGGGTGCCGAACTGCCGGACGGAGTCGACTATGCGGTGTTCGATTTCGCGGTCAACAGCGGACCGGATAGGGCAGCCAAATACCTTCAGGCCGCCTGTGGGGCCAATATCAAGCAGGATGGCAAGATCGGTCCTGCGACGCTTTCAGCGGTGCGAGCAAAGCCGGCCGGCGTCATCATCGATACGGTATCTGACGCCCGCCTGGCCTTTCTGAAGCGGCTCCCGACGTGGAAGACATTCGGCAGGGGCTGGCAAAGCCGGGTCTCTTCGGTGCGCGCTGCTGCCATAGCAATGTCCGCGCAGCCGACACCGGAGAAGCCCTCTGTCGTCAAGGTCAACGTGCCGGTCGAAGTGGACAAGCCGACCGTTCCGCACCTGGTCGATACCAAGGTGAAGGAGAAGACCAACCGCTGGAGCTGGATCACCACGGCTTTGGGCAGTGGCGGCATTGGCCTTGGCTGGCTCGGCGGCATGGATTGGCAGGCGATCCTTGCCGGCGGTGTGGTGCTGATCATGGTTCTGCTGATCCTGCTCGTTCTCAAAAGCCAGATCATCAACGCCGTGAAGGACATCCGATCGACGGTGGAGAATTGAGATGGGCGCGCTCATAGCCTTTCTCACCGCCAACTCGACAATCTTGGCGATCGGTGCGGCCATCATCGGCGCGCTCGGCTTCGGCTTGCAGCAACGCGTTGCCGGCGCCAAGGCGGAACGAAACAAGCAGGCGACCGACAATGCCGCCGCCGCGACAGAGGGCCAGAAGATCGATGATGCCGTGGCCGGACGGACGGCTGATGACAATCGGGGGAGGCTTGGCAAATGGTCAAAGTCCTGACGCTGGCGGCGTTGCTCGCCATAGCCGGTTGCCAGACGGCCAGCGGATCGTTCTGCGCCGTTGAACATCCGATCAGGCCGACGAAGGCGGAAGTCGCCACGCTCTCGGATGCGTCGGTGGCGGCTATCCTGGCTCATAACGAGAAGGGCCAGCGTCTTTGCGGGTGGGTTCCCTGATGGCAGCATCGGCGACGAAAAGCCTTGAAATGATGGTTGGCGGCCTCGTCGCCGCTATGGAAGGCGTCCAGCGAGACGTGACCGAAATCCGCCGCGACATCAAGGACAGCGATTCCCGTGCTGCGCTCAGTTATGAGCAGTCAGAACAGCGTGCCGCCGCTAGCCGAGCGAAAATGTATCAAAAGACTGACGAGCTGGTCGAACGGGTCGCGGCAACGGAAACGGCTGTCGGCAAGCTGAATGACGACATGACCAGCGTGAAGGTGGTCACCGCCGAGGTAACAAGGTGGAAGCTTATGGGGCTCGGCGCTTTGGGCGTCACCGGCATGGCGGCGGCGGCACTTGCCTCGCTGGTCACGGCGTACTGGTCCGACATCTGGCGCGTGCTGCGGGGCGGGTGAACGAATTGGAGCTATCTATCGGAATGTGCTATGATTCTCTTCGTGGGCAAGAAGGCAAAGCAGAGCCGTGAGGAGCCAATCGACCGCGAACGGGTGGCCGAAGCTGACTTCTATGCCCGCAGATGCGGTCTTACCCGAGAGGAAGCTTTGAGGCTTCTCAAAGAGGCCAGCCCGCCAACGCCCGCAGCCCAAATGGCAGGCAAGGGCAAGGGCCGCTAGGCCACGGGGAATTGACTCGATAATCGCGCAATAGGGCGTACTCTACCCTTCGTCGGCGCTCGTTGGGGGGCATTGCCGCTTGGGAGACTAGACTGCACTCTCGCCCATTTTGAGGGGATTGCGATGCTGCGTATCCCGCAAAGCCAAATCCTAAACCCGGAGGATTTAGCGACCTGTCAGCGTGTATTTGATCAGATATGCAACGATGCCAGGTTGGGCCGCGCTTTCGTGGATGGCGAGATTCTGGCGTCAACCGTGCTGGCCATTTTTCTGAGCGGCACAACCGAGGATGATGCTGAATTGCTGGCCGCAGTACGTGCCCGCCGCACAGACTTCACGAAGCTGCCAAGCTAACCAAGCTATGGAAAGTAAAAGGCCCCAGCGCGGGGTGAGTGCGCAAGGGCCCTTCGTGGCATGTACGAGCTACCTAGCATGTCCGGTTATCAGCGTGCGCTAATATGCTCAACAAATCGTAAATGGCGCTCACCGGCTGATCAGTCTTTGGTCTGCCGCTGACGACGCGCAACCAACCCTCCGCCGATCGTTGACCCAATGCTGCTTGACCATGACCCTGGCCCGCTGCTGAAAAGGCAGCGGGCTTTTTGTGCCCTTAGGGAAACCTGTTGCAGAGAGTGAAGTTTTGATCCTGCTCGGCGGTCACTCTCCGAGCGCCACCGGTGGCGGGCTCTTTTTATGTTTTAGACGCAACTAATGTTTCCCCAGAAAGTTACTCTCCGCCAGCTAACGTCCCATGCTGGCGTCTTTGGAGCCCGTCACCTTTGACCCAAGGTGGCGGGCTTTTTTGTGCATGCTGGAACGGTTTGTTATCTGGCTCGTTTCGGCTGCGCATCTGTTGACGCGGGTGCACGAAAGTTGTTTCGACAGCTTTCGGGGCCCGTCACGGCTTCCTCCGTGGCGGGCTTTTGTTTTTGATCAGCTTGAAACCAGCGATGGGCCAAGCGGCTTGTGCTTTGGCTGTTCGTGCCAAATGACCTGGCGCAGGTCGCGCATATCAACCTGCTGCCCGCACGTTGGGCATGTATAAAAGTTATCATCCTCATCGACAGGGGCGCCGCCGTGCCGCTTGCCGGGGATCGGTGGTCCAAGGTCGGATTGCTTTTTCAATCCGTCACCTGCACGCGATCAGCGGCGACAATCTCCCTGTCCACCGTGATGATTCCGCCGCCATCCGTCCGCACTGTGATCTTGCCCTCCTCGGCGTCAATGCGCGTCACGAACCCGGTGATCTCGACCCTGTCGCCCGGCTTGGCCTTCTGCGGCGTGTCGATGGCGAAGGGGTAGTTGTAAGAGGGGATGTTGACGCTCAACAGGCCGCCCGGCAGGACTTTCATGATCGTGGCCGTAAGTGTCACTTCGTCGCCCAGCTGAAAGCCTTTGGCCATTGGTTTGCGTCCCGTTTCCCCATAAACATTCAATTCAGCTAAAATGTTCCGGAACGGAATCGAGCGTCACGGCTTGAATCGCGTTCCTGGGCGGGTTCTGTGCATGATTAAGGCCGATCGGCTGTCGTTCATTTCCCCGATGATGCCGACCTTGGTGGAGAAACCTCCCGAGGGCGATGGCTGGATTCATGAGGTCAAGTTCGACGGCTACCGCTCCCAGATCGTTCTGGAAGGCAATATCGTCCGCATCTTCACCCGCCGCGGTCTCGACTGGACGTCGGAGTATCGCGACCTAGCCGCCGCTGCCGCCTTGCTCGAGGTGGAAAGCGCCATCATCGACGGTGAGATCATCGTTTTGAACGACGCCGGCCTGTCCGACTTCGCCGCGCTATGGACGGCGATCACTCGGCGCCAGCAAGACCTGTATTTCGTCGCCTTCGATCTTCTGCACCTGAATGGCCACGACCTACGCAACATGCCTCTTGAAGACCGCCGCGAGATCCTGGCTGAGATGATCCCGGAAGGTGGTCGCATCCAATTCAGTCAGGCGCTGCCGGGCGACGCCAAGGCGATCTTTCATCTGGTCGATCAGGCCGGCCTTGAAGGCATGGTTTCAAAGCGCAAGGACAGCAAATACCGAAGCGGTCCGTCGACCAACTGGCTGAAGGCGAAATGCTACACGATCGATGAATACCAATTGCTTGGCGTCGAGCGTGAGCCCGGCAAGCCAGCCTTCGCACTGATGGCCGACCGTGCGACCGGGAGGTATGTCGGCACTGCCTTTATCAATTCCAGCCGCGCGATCCGCGAGCGCCTATGGAAGCGCGTCCAGGAGCACGCAGGACCGCCTCCCAAGGGCATGACGCGGCCGGCGACGCAATGGGTCAAGCCGGGCATCATTGGCCGAGTGAAGCACCTGCGCGGCGAGGATGATCTGCGCCATGCCTCGCTACAGGATTTTCGGGAGGAAGGAACCTAATACCACTCGCCAGCTTATGCCGAGGTGAGCACACGCGGAATCAACTTCCTGGATCAATGGATTGCCAACAACGTCCCCGAGACGACGAAGGCCGATGTCATCTCGGTTGACGAGCTAACCCACAAGCTGTTTGCCGATGCCAAATGGGTGGGGATCAAGCGGGAAGAGATCGACGAGGAAGTCGACAGCCTTTATCGAACGATCCTCGACGCGATTGTGCACTACGATGCGAGCCTGCCAGAATAGCCTTGCCGGCCAATCAGAGATGAGGAATATAATCCTCCCGTTGCGGCGATCCCCTTTAACGGAGTTCGCCTATGGCCAGATCGAACCCATCCAAGCAGTTATCGCAGGCTGAAATCGAACGCTTTCTTGTGGCGGCGGAAGCGCTGCACTGGAGCATCGTCAAGCCGTTCATATCGCCGCATTGCGAGCACTACCGGCAGACGCGCGTCTTGCATGAAGTGCTGTTGAAGGCCGTGCGGGAAGTCACAGGGAAGGAAGTCGAGTTTATCCCGTGGAACACCACGGGACCGGTGCGGCCTCCTACGGCTGGGTAGCTTGTGGGACTTCAGTCTTAGTCCCGCCAATAGGCTTAGTTGCGCAGTTGCTAATACGCCCATAGCTTAAATCACGAAGTTCCGCGCGGCGACATGAACGCTAGAATGTTGGAGGGCCTACAATGGTCCGTTTCGCGTCGAGGCTACGCAACCTTGAGTTGGACGAGAGCCCGAAGTGGCAAACACTAATACGCCTCGCTGGAGGACTCTCTAGTGACGAGAAGAAGAAGGCCGAACACATAAGGCACAAACTCGCTTTGCACGATGAAGCCAAGGCAAAACTGGAATGCGATCTGAACAATAAGCTCGCGGCGGGTGCCCGCTTAGATACATATCAGCCCCTTAAAGACGATACGCCTCAATGCCCGCGCTGCTGGATATGGCGGGCAAGCCATGAGCCTATGCGTGACCAAGGCAGGGGTGAGAACGCTTTGTTCAAATGTCACGAGTGTGGCTATACCGTGGTTTTCGCGCCTCAAAGCCGCGTTGACCAGTCGGGCGCATCCGCCGTCACAAAAAGATAGATTACGACCAAGACCAGCACCGCCAGCACGGCAAGCCCAATCCATAGCGCGAGTTTCATTCGGTTCATGGCAGGCAGGTAATCAGGCATCGCCTGCGCCGCAATTCAATTGGCCGTGTCCGGCGCTACGGCTTTGTACCGCAGGGAAGGGACTTAAGTCTTAGTTGAGCTATTGCTAATATGCCTATAGCTTAGGCAGCGCGGGAGGGACGTCCAATCACAACCCGCAGTGACCGGTGCGGCCTGTGCATCCCCAAGATCCCCAAGGCCGCACCGGCCATCCGGCGCACAAGGTGAAGTATGCCAGCCGGACCTGAGCTGCCCGCAAGAACCACCTACATTGTCAGAGTGTTCGAGAAACCGCATTGGCGCACGGTGCTAACCACCAAAGACAAGCTGGCGGCCTTCGAGATGGCAAAGGAGATCGGCGACAAGGTCAGGGTGGAAGAGATCACGCCGAAGCCGAAATAAAGCGGAGGCGGGCCCGACACCTTTGGGTTTGGGAACTCCGAGACGCCGGGCCCTTGGACCGGAGAGATGGGTGGATCCCCCCAAGCCCCATCAATAATGTGCTCCTAATATATGCCGGTGGCAATTTCACTTCCGCAGCCTCACCCTAGGCGGGGGCATCGCCAAATCGAAGCGCTAGCGGAACAGTAGGAAGGCCATGCGCTGCGCTTGCGCCGTCATATCAGATAAGCCTAATGTAATTCATGATCTGGCCATTGAGGGGGTGCGGCAGCACATTCGGGTTGGGCGCTACCATCGCCGCGGCCTGCGCCTTCGGAGTTCCTTTGGCATCGGCACATGATGACTGGTACGAAAAACAGTGCTGCCATGACCAGCATTGCGAGCCGATGGCAGACGATGCCGTCCGCGAAACAAGTCAGGGCTTCAAGGTGCCGTCAGGCGAATTGCTGCCTTACGCAGACCGCAGGGTGCGTCAGTCACACGATATGCGTTTTCATTGGTGTCATGCCCAAAAAGTAACGGCAGGCCGGCATCGTGAGATACCATCTGGCAACCCTGACATTACGATCTGCCTGTACGTGCCGCCCAAGTCATTCTGAACTTGGCCGTGAGCCTACGCACTCCCGTCTGTCTCGCTTTCCTCGTCGATCATCTGGACCGGCAGATAGGCATTCGTTTCCAGCCACTCACGCAAAATCCTCGCGATAAGGTCGGGCCTGGACACCTTCATCTCGGCGGCGATGGAGTTGAGCGCATCCTCCGTTGCACGCTCCAGCGGTACGCCAGCGACGTTCCGGAGCATCAGGGCAGCGCGGCGAAGGATAATCTGTAGATCTGCCCGTGACACGTCTGCAATGCGATCTGCGGCGCTCTCAAGCTCTTCGGCGATGGAAAGGCGGCTCATCGGAATTCAAATCACCTTTTGTTGCCGTCACTCAATTCCCGTTGAGTTTTTCCACCCTGTGGAAGTCGGAGAGTGCTTGAAAAAAGCGCTGCGCTTGCCGTCGGGCTGCGTCAGACTTTATCGAAGCGGTGGGTGAATGGAACCGGAGATAACGATGCACGGTAATTTCCCTAGCTTCCGTCGCGCTCGCATTGTGCGCCGGGACGACACCTGGACATTCGTCGAGAGCGAAGTACTCCGCAAGCACTGGCCGGATACTGAATTGTTGCGCAGACATCTTCCGCATCGGAGCGAGAAAGCCATCAGGAGGATGGCGAAAAAGTGCGGGCTAATACCGGACAAGGAACAGCACATTTGGACCATTGCTCAGGATTCCAAATTGCGCCGCTTTGCCGCCGAGGGCAGGGACCGCAAGAGTATGGCCTGCGAGCTGGGCCTGACAGTGGCGCAGGTCGCCAACCGTCTCCTCTATAAGAAAATCAACATTGCCAAGCGCCCACCCGTTCCAACGGGCGACGCCCTGGTGGATGCGATCAAGCGTCGGGCCTTTGATTTGCGAATGACGACGATCGATCTGGATAGATCCCTTGGCAACAAGAAGGTCTTTCGCAATTTCTGCAGAGGTAAAACCGTGCCGCCCGCCCGCATACATCAAGCTGTGGCAGCTCTCGGCGGTCGGATGGTAGTCGAATGGGACGACGAATGAGCGTCTTCTTCCGGCGCCGGGTCGAGGCGACGATTGAACACATGATCGGTCTTTTGGATGAGATGGATGGCGACCCGGACTTGGAGGCTGAGCCGGCGGAAGAACAGCACGACCGCGAGGCCGTCGACTTCAGGTTCGTCATAGCCGAGATGTCTAGACGGAGGCGACTTTCACGCCACTGATATTTGAAACGGACAAAGCCGGCCGAGACCTGAAACCCTCGCGCCGGCTTTTTTGTGCCTTCATGGCGGCGGCCCTCGCTTTGGCGACGCGGGGAGTGTTGGCGGTCAGAGGCGCAAGGCCTCGATGTGTTTCCGCGACCGGTCTATGTAACGGGCAAGTTCGCTGTCCTGCGAAATCATGTCGCCCAGCATCGCCTTCATGTCAGCTTGGTCACTCTGGGCGGCAAGTTCTCGCGGCAGGGCATCAATGACTGCAACGGCATAAGCTAACGCTGATGCGATGATGTGCGCATCCCGGCCACCAAAATCGTGCTTCATGACTTAGTCCTCAGCCTCACGCCTGGGCTTCCATGATTCAGAAACTCGATGCCGGCTTCCTCAAGAACGGTCATCACGGCGCGCACCTTGTCCAGTCCGCTGGTCAGCATCTCGCCGCCCTTCTTCTCCATGGCGCTTACCGTGTTGATGTTGATGCCGGCCCGCTTCGCAAGCGTCCCTTGGTCCATATCAGCCAAGGCGCGCGCGG
This sequence comes from Mesorhizobium sp. P2_D5, assembly GCF_056404355.1. Classification (NCBI taxonomy): domain Bacteria; kingdom Pseudomonadati; phylum Pseudomonadota; class Alphaproteobacteria; order Hyphomicrobiales; family Phyllobacteriaceae; genus Mesorhizobium; species Mesorhizobium sp. P2_D5. Next base: position 115,792 of record NZ_JBFUEE010000004.1, on the reverse strand, counting down.
CGCGAAGCTGGTTTCCGGTTGTGAGCATTCTGTGTCCTTTTCTTATCCAGCTAGTATTTTTTCATAGTTTGCTGTTGACGGCAAGCTAATACTAATTCATGGTCAACTGGTAAATAAAACCAGTTAACAAGGAATTTGCCTCATGCCGAACACCTCTGTTCGGGCTGCCGCCGAAGGTATGCCCAACGTCAACCGCCGCAACCTCTTGCTGGGTGCGGCTGCTATCTCAACCGCTGCCGCTGTCATCATGGTCGCGCCTTATGCTCATGCGGCGGCGGGCTCGACCAGCGTGCAGGACGCTATTGCTGCCTGTCAGTCGGCGGAAAGCACCTACGCCATTTGCAATGCCAAGGAGGTCGCAATCGCCGAAGCGCTCGGCGACAAACTTTTCCCAGAGTGGACACCACCAGGCGGGCTCACGTCCATCTGGTCGCATCGGCCTAAACCGTTCCGCTCGTCGGCGGAATTCGAAGCTGAGATTGCTCGGAAACTGGGTCAGGTCGAGGAGTCGTGGGCATCCAGCTGCATGGATCGCGCCGGCCACAATCGGTGGATGGCGAGCCTCGCCAGTGCGCGGGATGAAGGTTTGACTTCTTTGCGCGAGCAGGAAGCCACTATCGACGCGAGCGAATACCACGAAGCATCCCAGTTGTCAGACGAGGCGCTAGAGCGTTTCGGCGAAGTATGGGGGCGTCTCTTACGCCAGCCGTGCCAGACGATTGACGATGTCCGGGCGAAGGCGGACTGCCTCCTACACTCATACGAGCAAATGGGTTGGGCCGTGGATGCCGAAGAAGTCGTCGCGCTCCTTACGTCGTTCTCGGTTGCGCGGGAGGCATGACCATGGGTGAGGTTATTGCTTTCCGGCCGAAGCCCGCGCCAGTCGTGACAGACGAGCTGGCCGAAATCACAACATGGTTGAAGCCTGCCAAGGACTGGCGGACTGGCCGCATGCAAATCGAGTTGGCGTTTCATTTCCGCATGGTCGCCGACTTTCGCCGGATACTCGCTATCGATACGCACGGCAGGGAAAGTCACGAGGCAATCGAGACCAGGGAGCTTGCCGAAAAGGCGTTTCAGGCGTGGCGGGTCGAAGGCCTGAAGCAGGTGTTCATTCCTGCCGAGCGTGTTTCCCACCTTCGCTGGAAACAGGATTGGCTGCAGCGGAATGGTGGCGGCACTCCCGAAACCGCGCTGGCCATTTCCCGCGATGAGGTGGCATTGGCCGGGCGGCTCGAAGCAGTCGGGCGGAAGCAGGCGGGGCGAAGGGCGAACCGGAAGGCGGTGCTGTCATGAACGTGCAGCTTCGCCTTTTCGACCCGGCCGTCCGCCGCTCGATCGAGGATGAAATTGAGCGGCTGATTTCCCTGCTGGACCTCGTGGAGCCCGACCCGGATCTAGAGCCGTACTTGGCAGGCGGCATTGAGGTGGTCGGCACCGAAGACCGCGAGCAAGACGACTGCGACCTTGAAGAACAGCATGACGCGGAGGGGTATTGCCCGGAAGACTATGGCGAAACCCATAGCTGGTCGAACGATCCCGAGTTGCCGCAGATCGGGCAGGATTGGCACACTGATTCGTGGGCAAGGTTAGTCCCGCGCCGGGCCGCTCGCTGCTGACAAATGAGCCGATCCCTTTTAAAGCCCGCTGCCTCACGGTGGCGGGCTTTAAGGCTCGAAGGGCACTTCGTGCCCGCATTCGCGGCACTTGAATAGATCCTTATTGCCGCCACTCCCTTGGTTGACCAAGGGCTGCTGCTTGGCTTGTAATATCCAACAGCGCGGGCATTGTGGCGTCTCGTCATTGAAAGGCTGATACCTGTGCATACGGGCAGCCGCAGAGGCAGCGCTGTCCAGGTCGAACTTCAATTTTGCCCTAGTTTCATCGAGTAGTGTGAGTTTGCGTCGGAGTTTCCCGGCCTTCCTCTCCTCGATAAAAGCCAACTGGCTGGCATCATACTTGAGGGTCTCCCTGAATAATTCGAACATCAAACCCTCCCGCGCGTCGCCTCGATGTCCCGTGAACCTGCCGATAGTCGCAGGAAACCCTTGGAAAGCAACGGGTGAACAGGCTGCGAACAAACTGCTACGCTTTTTGCAACGCAACGCTACGGTATCGTGCGGGATAGGAAGGCACGTAAGGCGCAACATAGCCCGCCAAGACGTTGACAACAAATGACTTAATGGGATTAAACGGGAGGGGGAGGGATGCGCGTAACCGAATTTCAAGACCGGTGCCTTAAACCGCTCGGCCATTCCTCCGTTGTGATTTTGCAATCACTTAGGTAGTGCGATGCCGGCTGGCTTCGGCCTGTTGGCACCGGATTGGCACCGAGGGCGTTCCCGACTGGTTCGCGCTTCATTCCTGTAGTGCGGCATTGAGGGCCGCGTCAACCACCGCTGCGGCACCTTCCTGCTGTCCTGGGAGCAGGTGCGCATGAATGTTCAGGGTGACTGACGGATCGGCGTGACCGGCGCGGGCCGACACGACCTGCACAGGAACGCCGTTGCGCAACAGGTGCGTGATACAGGTATGAGGGAGACCATGGAAGGTGACTTGCGGATCACCAGCAGTTTCGGCTTCCCGAGTGAACTCTTTTGACAACGGGCGAAGGGTTCGAATACGGCCATCCCACGTCGGAAAAGCCAGATCCTTCTCAACCTTGCCCATGCCAAGCTTCAAGCGATGTTCCTCGCTGGCCGGCGCCATGTGCTGCATTGAAAGAAAACTCGCCGGGCGAAGGAACCCCAATCCCTCAAGCCCGGCGAAAGTTTACTTCCTGATCCCCGATCAGGGCCGGTAGGAGGAGGGTACCGGCAATCTATGCAGTGCAAAACCGGTGCCAGCATTTTTGTCCCGAAATGAGACAGGCCAACGCGAGCCATGCGCGACAGCGAACTTACCGACGCCCTGGCCAGGCTGGACGCGATGGGCCGAGGGCGTAGGCGGATACGAGATTGAGCGGACATGGTGGCAGGGCAAGGTCTTGCACTTCCCCAAGCTCAACGTGTCGGTCTGCTTCGACGGATCTGAAAGGGTTCACGAGCGGCAGGCCGCGCGGGACGCTTCGGCGCTGTAGGACGGCGACCAGGGGAAACGCTTGCTGGCGAGGCCGTTGGCGCTCTGATACGATCGGCCTGTGGATCAAGAGACTTTAGATCATCATGCGCTCGGCTTGCTGAAGCAGTATCGAGATGTCCTGGTCGAGAGCTTTGCGCCCCGTGACGCTGATGGCGTGCCTGAAATCAGGACTCTAGCCCAAAGCACCGACCCTTTAGAAATCGCAGCTTTGAAGGACATTGAATTACTCGATGCGGTGATCGGCGCGATGTCAGGCCAGATCGTTCGCCACTCTATCTGAAACCGTCCGCTGGAACCTGAGCTGCCGAGCTTATGGCTCAATGAGCACGCGCGGAATCGATTTCCTAGATCAATGGATTGCCAACAACGTCCCCGAGACGGCAAAGGCCCGATGTCATCTCGGTTGACGAGCTCACCCACAAACTGATTGCTGACGCGGCGGTGATCGGAATTTGGGGGATCGAGATCGGCGAAGAGGTCGACAGATGCTGGCGTGCCGGAGTGACCATTCGCCGCTTGCCGGCGAGATCACGCGGCTTGACCTTCCATGTACTGGAAGGTGTATGGCCCAAGCGTGACTTGGAGGTAGGCGCATGAACATTGGAGTTGCGGCCTGCCCGCACTGGGGAGCGCACAACTCGGTGAAACGCATCGTCCTTGCGGTGGGGCTTGCACTGGCTTGTGTTTCAACCCTGGCCGCTGCCAAGGTTGGCAGTGAAGCACTCATCGTGGCCCGCCAAGCGTCCATGAAACAAATGGCAGCGGCTGCAAAAACGCTTGCTGGGATGTTAACGGCCAAGTCCCTTACAATGCTGCTGCATTTCGAGACGCTGCTGAAACCCTACGAGATCGAACCGGGAGCCTCGTTGGCGAGTTTCCATCCGGATCGCTCGGTCCACTGTCCGGTGCCAAACCGGAAATCGACCAAGACCGACGAAGTTTTGAGGCGCTGGCTCACCACATCGCCACGCTCACAACTGCACTTGCTAAGGAGGCTGCGAATGCGCCCCCGCAAATCAACGCCGAAATGCGGATGGGGCCTGGAACGATGATGGACGGCGGAAGTCTGCTGGGGAAGCGCACTAACGCGGCTGAACCCGATCCGGCGACGCTGCCCGCAGAACACTTGGTGCACATGATTTTGCAGGATTGCACCAGTTGCCACTCCAGGTTCCGCCAAAAGATTCGCTGACGGTCGTCCACGAATTAATTTCTCTGATGATTTTGTCGACGCGCAACTCCTGCTTAGCGGCATGAGTGAACGGGCGCTGGCGGGGCGCTACTTGCCCTGAAGCCGGTGCTTGCCGCTGCTCCCGCCGTCGCTGGTACATCCGCAGTCGACGGCGGGTGCCGGCCTTAAAGCTGCACCGGCCATTGCGGGGGAGGTCAGATCTCCCGCTCAAGTGACTCTACAACCAAATCTGAAGTCGCTCAATTAAGGCTAAGTGCGGGTGGCCATCATCCTTTCAGGGGCCTTACCGGGCGCTTGCCGGAACCATCTCAACGACGTCCAAGCGCTTATCGACCGGCTCGGCCCGGATCGCGGCTCCATGCATTGGGATCTGGTCTCTTCGGCTGCTCGGATTGTAAGGCTGCAAGGAGCGACCGCCGGCCGGTGTTCTTCACTGTGGTTCCTGATTGCCGGGGTATCCAGGCGCAGCGCAACCGCGACTGGAAACCGACGTTCTCATATCGCCAAGCGAACGGCGCTAGATGTCCCGCTACGGATCAATTGTGCTTGGCACCGAAATTGCTCTGTTGATTAAAACAGCGAGATATCTCTCTAGATGATCGAAAGCGCCCCTAGGATTGTCTGCAATTCGTGCAGAGTGCCCCTCAGCAGCGTCAGTGAGCCTCAAGGGTCCGACCTCTTATCTTGCCCCAATTGCCGGATTTCCGACACATACGACAACGTCATGCTTGAACTTGGCCAACGCACGGCGGACGCACTTTTGCGCGCGATCTACCGACCTGTTCCCTCGAGGATCTATCGTTTCGCCCTTCTCTTTTCAGAAGGGGGACACCACCCCAAGCCGACAAGGTCGCCCCTGATGAGCACGACTAGTGACGAGGACCGCCGTATGCGAATGCGGGTCAGGCGGAGGAAGGATGGTCCGTCCCGTGCCTAAAGAGGCCAACGGAAACGCGCGCTGTGCTTCATATAAGACCAGAAAGATGGAGTAGGTGGGCAACTCGCATGCCGAGGCCCACTGTGAATTCGCCATCGTTGGCAGCAAAGTCCCAACCGAAGAATGCCGCCCAGCCAAAAAGCAGAATGGAGAAGCGCATTAAACGACGCTAAATTAGACATGTTGAATAAAGGTTAAGGGCTTCATATGCGACGGTTAGCCCTGAGCCTTTCCCCCCGACCGGGCACTACCATGTTGACCCAGAAATGCCAGTGAAGCCGGTCGCTTTTCCGCCAGGCAATCCATCCCGGCGCCCTTTTGACACTCAACAAACCAGCGGGGCGCCGAGCCATTACCCAGCGGCGCTTTGAGGGGAACGGCGCCTAATATTCATCATAGCGCGCTCGCTGGAGTTTGAATACAGCCTTTTGGACAATGCCCCGCGGTTGAAAAAATGCCGGCCGGATGCCCGTCACCAAAAAATCCGGGCTTTCTTAAATCCGAACTCTATTCGCTACGGCTGGCCTGCCTCTTAGGTCTGACCCTGGCAAGCGATTGTCGCCTACGAGACGGTCTTCGGACGATAGTTTGGGCGGTATGAAAGGACCCGTGGCGCCGATCTCGCCTAGCCAATCCTCGTAGCCAGTGTTCATTTTGGACACCAGTTCATCGGGATCATGTATCCCGGACTGGAACAGGCTCTTGAGGCGCCGGCCGAAGTGTTCCCATGCCGGATGGCCTTCTGGAATTCCTGCCTCTGTGCAATAGTCGTTGAGAACCTTTGTCAGCATTGCAGGTTGCTCAGAATCGAGATGATCGTCGGATGACATCGCTTTATCCCTCGTAGGGGCGAAAGCGTGATCGACTCTTCCAAGCGCCAGGCGCCCGTTCAAATTGGCCAGCGACGTTCCTTCAGTACGCTTTAGTCAGCGATTAGCGAGTCAAATCGGGCGTGGAGCAAAGCTTGGGAAATATCTTTCAGCCGACGGAACGTTTGTGCTCGCCCGGTGTTATCACCCTGATCCCCGCATAGGGATCATAAAGGGCCTTGCCCCTCCTGGCCCTAGTTTGAGTCCGCTGTCTCCCCGGCAGCGGACCCGACGCATTTCAGTGATCGTCGGCATCCTGTTCCATAGCCTTACGAGTCAGTAAGTCGTCGGTCCGCGCAAAGCCAGATAACCATCACCGTCGGCAGCGAACGGCACTTTGCTGCCCGGCGGGCCTCCACCTGCCGAAAATCAAAGGCCCGCTGCCCGCTCTCAGTCGCTGGCGGCGGGCTTTTCGCCCAAGGGGGCATTGGTGGTGACTAAGCAGCAGAGCATCGTCCAGCCGCTTCTCTCGCCTAGCAGCGAGCATTACCGAGCGCTGCAGCGCACCCACGAAGCGCTGTTGAAGACGGTGAAGGACGTCACCGGCAAAGGATGCGCCGTTCATTCAATGGTTCGGGACAGGGCCTGTGCGGCCTCCCAAGGGTGGTAGCGCCATCCCATGACCATGAAATATCCGTTCGTCGAGGACACGCTCGGCAAGAAGCTGCAGATCGGGTCGGGGCTTTCCGTCGACTGCACGACGTGCCGCCGGCATGCCGACCTCGATATCCAAGCGCTGGTGACCGTCTCGGCGAAGATTACGGCTGCCTACGATGGGATTTGATCCGGGTCCTATTCTGCCAGCCCTGCCGTGACGCTGGGCGCCCTGACCGAAACATCTCGTTCACCAGCCACCCGAAGACACCAGGGCAGCGACGCTCAGATTAAGCGGCCCGGCATCTCCGCACGGCGGGGGGCCAGCAGACTGTCGGGCCTGACCGGCGCGGGTTGGGGAGCGTGCCGGCTGGTGAAAATATACGCTTTCGCTAATATGTTCGGGACCTATCCGTAAGAACGATGGAAGCAGCAAAAGGTGGAGCACAAACCGGTAAAGATCTAAACGGAAGGCCAAAGCGATGGCGAAGGGGTTCGACGACAAAGGGAGGGAGCACAAATGGCCGCCTATCTTATCGCGGATGTAGACATAAAAGACGCTGCCGCGTTCGAGGAATACCGGCGGGATGTTCCGGCCACCGAGGCGCGCTACGGCGGGCGATACTTAGGTCGTGGCGGTGCGACCAAGGTTCTGGAAGGTGACTGGGAGCCACACCGTTTGGTTATTATCGAATTCCCCGATATGGCGTCATTGATGGGCTGGTACAATTCGCCGGAGTACGCCCGCCTGATCGAGATTCGAAAACGTTGCGCCAACACCAGGATCATTGCGCTGGAAGGGATCACAACACCCATTGTCTGACGGTGCCGCGAAGCGGGCCTTTAGGGCCAGTAAACGAGGGACTTCAGTCTTAATTGCGCGATATCTAATATACGATAAACTTATAAGCGCGGGGGGCTTTTCCCGCCAAGGTGGCCGGTGCGGCTTCGCTTCCCCAGCATCCCCTGCGCCGGCCATTCGCGTCGATAATAGGGAATTGTCAGATTGGATGCTGCACGCGTTAGCTTCGAGGCCAGGCGACGGGCAGATACGGTTGCGCCGCCGCCAAGATTTGATCCTATCAGGGGAAGTGTGGCGGCGGCGGCGATAGCCGGCAGCGTCGTTGCGGTCTTCTATTGGCTTGCAGGCGGCAATCACATCGCGGGTCCGATCGGCCTAATCACGATTTTTGCGTTTGCGCTGCAGTATCTTCATCTCCGGAGAAAGGAGCTGAAGAACAGTGAGGCCTTTGATACCTATTACATCAGATTGTTGGAACTTGAGAGGGCAAGAGAGAAAAGCTTGGCTGCCGTCAAACCAAGCACCGCTCCCGGTAAGCCCTCATCGCGCCTGGCGCCGCTGCCCCTACATCCTGATCGAGACATACGACAACAGGTAAATGATCGCGATGGAAGCCGTAGCGAGTACGACCCATACTCCTAAGCTGCTCATGCTTCCTCGCTTCCCGCCGGCGCACTCGTTGGGCAGGGTGTTGGGGTGGTGGACGCCGTCCCAGACGGAAAAGGTCCTCAAGCACAAGCTAATATAATTGAGATGCAGACGCCTATGGTGTGATCGCGGAACCCATGGCCTAAGCGCTCCCGTCGGTCTCGCCTTCCTCGTCGATCATCCGGACCCGCAATGAAGGCTGATGCCTGATGCCAATGAATGTTTCGCAGAGGTGGATCTTCCCGCGCTTTATCGAAATCCCGATCGGGATTTTCCGAGTCTTTGGTTGAAGGGCAGCTTTGACAGTCCAGGCCACATCCGTTGCCGAGCCAAACGTCTGCCCACCCACTTCTCACACCCAAAAGCGGCCCGGCCGCTTCCGGCTCAAAATAGGACGCTTGTTGCCTAACGCCTTGATCGTGCTGCAGACTGCCTCCCCGTCAGGGCGCTACGGCATTGTCAGGTTCGCAAGGCGGCTGGCCTTTGAAGTCACGAGCAAGGCACCCATACTTGTCGAACGTCTGCCCGGTTTCCCTCGCAGCTTTGGCCATCCCGCAACCCGAAATAGCCAGGCAGGAGAGCAGAGCAGTCGCGGTTCTCTTAACGAGCATCGATTCATGTCTGTCTAGGGGTGAGTTTAGAGCAAGGATTCCCGTCCGGAAAAGCACGCGGCTGCAATATGACTTCTCTGACATCTGACATTCCCCATGGCGCACCTTCGCCCGCACAAGCAGGTGCCGACTTCAGTCGTCTATTGGGAGCTTTTGTATCCCGCGTCGCCATTTTCATCAAACCTCGGAGTTTCTCCAAGGGACGGGCTAGGTGTGAGCTTTCAGGCACCAAGGCCCGCGGCGATCTCGGCCTCAAGCACGTTTGTGCCGGTATTCACTGGCGCTCGGAGCGACCAACGCAGCCGCCGCAACGTGGCGGGTTTTTTTGCATTTTAGACGAAACTAATATTATGGCGTCACGTTTGTATACCGGCCAGCTTGTGCCCCTCTCCGGCCTCTCTAGAGAAGCCCGTCATCTGCCCGCAAGGTGGCGTGGCTGCGTTGGCCGAAGTTAATTTCCGGCCAAACGCTCCTCCCGAGGTGACAACTGGATTCTCGAGGTCAAGTTCGACGGCTACCGCTCGAAGATCTATCAGCGCGTGAAGGATTCCCATTTTCAGAAGTTGCTGGCACATGTTAGCGCCAGAGCCCTATACTGCGACTCCGAGCGACCGAGCCTTGGCTGTTTGGAAATTAGACGTCCGCGAATGATCGCCGCCTTTGTTAAAGGTCTAAACTAGTGTCTCCAGCAGAACGCAAACGGCGAGAGCGTGTTTATACTGGGGACAATGCGACTTGGTTTTGGAGGGTTTCTCGGCCGATAGTATTGCGAGGCTTGGCGCTGGTTCACGACGGCATAATGGGTGCTGCCGCGATGTTGCTTTCGCTCGTGTTGAGGCTTGATTTCGATATTGTCGTTCAAAACCTGACGTATTTCCTTGGTGCAGCGGCTCTATTCGGGGTCATTGTCAGCGGCGTCGGTTTCTTGTTTGGACTGAACCGTGGTATTTGGCGCTATGCGTCGCTGACGGATCTCCTAGCAATCACCTATGCTGCTAGCGCGTCCGTCGCTAGCTTCACAGTGGCCCAATTCCTGCTGGATCGACTGGGCTCGATTCCCCGTTCTTCGATCTTGATCGCCTGGGCCTTCCTGATCGTGCTGCTAGCCGGGCCGCGTGCCGCGTATCGGCTCTATCGCAATCGCCACGACACCGGTCGCTTGTTCGATCGCGGCACCTGCAAGTTCGTGCTGCTGGTTGGAGCCACCGACAACGCCGACGCCTTCCTGAGGACCACCAAGGAGAGAGATAATGCGTCATTCAATATCCTCGCGATAATCGACGAACGGGGGCGCAGGACCGGACGTTCTATTCGCGGGGTTCCAGTGTTGGGTCCGCTGGAAAGACTGCCGCAGATCCTCAATCGATTTGAGGCCCAGGGGCGCCGACCCGAAGCGCTCATCCTGACGCGTTCGCGCGAGGACTATCAACAGCACGCCAGCATCGAGGCGTTGGTTGAGATTGCGACACAGCAGAAAGTCGAAATCCTGAAGCTTCCGAACCTTCTCGACATGCAAAGCATCGATGCTGAAATTGAGCCGCGTCCGATCAAGTTAGAAGATCTCTTGCATCGGCCGCCCGTTAGACTTGATGCGCTCAAGATCGCCTCAATGATCGAGGGCAGGACCGTAATGATCACCGGCGCGGGCGGTTCGATTGGATCCGAGCTGGCACGGCAGGTCGCGGCCCTGAACCCACGTGGCCTCATTCTCGTGGACGCCAGCGAGCACCTTCTCTACTCTATCAAGACTGAACTCGCTGGCACCCGCCCGAGCCTCAAGTTGCATGCTGCCCTCTGCAACGTGCGCGAAAAGGACGCCGTCGACAGAATCGTTGCCGGCCATAGGCCCGACGTGCTCTTCCACGCAGCAGCACTCAAGCATGTGCCGATCGTTGAGGCTCAGCCGCTTGAAGGCCTTTTCACCAACGCGATCGGGACGCGTAATGTCGCTGAGGCCGCGCTTCGTGCCAACGTCTCCACGATGATTATGGTGTCGACCGACAAGGCTGTGAATCCCTCTAGCGTTATGGGCGCGACCAAGCGGATGGCGGAGATGTTCTGCCAGGCGATGGATCTGGACTCGGCGGTCAACGGCACACGTTTCGTCACCGTTCGGTTCGGCAACGTCCTGGGCTCGGCCGGATCCGTGGTCCCACTGTTCGAGAAGCAGATCAGGGCCGGCGGCCCTGTGACAGTTACCCATCCGGAAATGGAACGCTTTTTCATGACAATTTCGGAAGCCTGCCTCCTCGTCCTGCAGGCGGCGGCCCATAGCCGCGAGCGGCAGCAGGAGCGCGGCCGAATTTACGTTCTCGACATGGGCTCGCCGGTGAAGATCGTGGATCTTGCTCGAAATCTCATCCGTCTCTCGGGGCACCGCCCGGACACCGACATTCAGATAGTCTACACCGGGCTTCGGCCTGGGGAAAAGCTTTGCGAGGAACTCTTCGACAACAAGGAAACCTTGAGCGGGACCGGTGCGTCGGGGATCCTGGCCGCATCTCCACGGTCGATCGAGGGAGCGCTGATCGTGCGCATCTTCGACGAAATGAAGCGCAGGATCGACGCCCAAGATTTGCCCGGCGCCCTACGGCTTCTGAAATCGACCGTCGGGGAATTTAATCCGGGGAGCGAGATTCACCTGCTGATGAGCGGGGAGGACTCGGGCAAGCACTGATCCTCATCGCGGTGCCACCGCCACAAGCTAAAAGCGTATTGCCATCCTGACTTTGTGCAAAGCGTCCCTACCATGTTCGCGTCCATGTCGCCTGGACGCAGGCCTAATCCGTCCAAGCTGCCGGCCGGCCGCCAAGGCACCGGCGCCACAATATTGCCCGGTTCCGGCCATAATCGATTAATACCGTGATAAACAATTCCTGCGCACAAAGGATCGGGGTTCACGGTGTCATTGGTATTGTCGAGTGAGTGCTTTGCTCCTCTGGCGGTTAGATGGCGGCGTCTTTCATCGAGACTGTAGGGGACATCTGAAAAAATGCAGGCTGTGACGCACCCGCGTCTTCGTCGCGCTGCTACAGTCGCGTTGTTGGCGGTGTCGGCTGCCTTACTGGCGGCTTGTGCATCGCCTGAACCCAAAGCGATGGTCTACAAAAAGACTCGCTCCAAGGAATATTTCTCCGAATCCGAATACGGCGTGAAGGCAAGCCCGCGTGTGGCCTTCCGGGGCGGGCGGCTGCAGCGTGGCGGCGGCCGGGACCAGCTCGGCAAGCCCTATCAGGTCCGGGGCAGGTGGTATTACCCGAAGGAAGACAAGCACTACGCCAAGGTCGGTCTGGCCTCCTGGTATGGCGATGCCTTCCACGGCCGGCTTACCGCCAATGGCGAAGTCTACGACATGACACACCTGACGGCGGCGCATCCGACCATGCCGTTGCCTAGCTATGCCCGTGTCACCAATCTCAAGACCGGCAGCTCGGTCATCGTTCGCGTCAACGATCGCGGCCCCTATCATGAAGGCCGCATCATCGATGTGTCGGAGCGCGCCGCCCAAATGCTTGATTATGCCAATATCGGCACCGCTCAGGTGAAGGTCGAGTATGTCGGCCGCGCACCGCTCGACGGCGATGACGACCAGTATCTGATGGCCTCCTACCATCCCGGCAACAGGGCGCCGGATCCGTCGGATGGACTGCCGACCGGCGTCATGGTCGCCATGAACGGACCGTCGCCGAGTCTTCCCGTTGGTGCCGCCGCCGTACCGTTTCCTGGCCAGTTGACCGATTCGGGGCCGGCCCAGGCGGTCATGCCGGCGCAGTCGCCGGCCTATGGCGACCTGGCATTGCCGGATTTCGGCCCGATCGTGCCGGAGCGCCCGGAGATCAACCTGCCGCCGCAATCGCCGTTTGCCGTGGCCTCGCTCTCCTATGCGGACGAGCGCGTAGAGCGCGCCTCCAACGCCTTCGCAGCGCTGGGCGGCGAGGGCATGTCACCGGCCGACCTGCTTCAATCGTGGAAGCGTCAGTCGCCGTCGGCCGGTTCGCCCACCGACTATGTTGCGGCAGGTTCGTTCGAGGATGCGGCGGAGGCCAAGCGCGTTGCCGCCCAGCTTGCCGCATTCGGCAAGATCGAGATCCAGCGTTCAGAACTCGACGGCGAGGATTGGTATTCGGTCAATCTTTATCCCGACGGCCACCGCAATCTGGATGATTTGCTGCAGGCAGCCTGGTCGCATGGCGCGCCGGATGCGCTGGCTGTGCGCAACTGAGCGCAAGCAAGGTCGGATCTCCACTGCGCGGTTGATCCGCCACGGAAAAAGCCTGATACTTTTCGCGGGCTTGCCGGACGTGCCGGCCAACGGGTCGAATTTCATGCAATTTCGCTTGCTCCAGCCTTTCGCCGGGCTTCTGTTTTTTTGCCTGCTATTGCTTTCCCTGGCTCCAGCCAGTGCGCAGCTTTTCGAGACCAAGGCCGCGCAGGTCTTCATGATCGACGCCGAAACCGGGACGGTGCTGTTTTCGAAAGATGCCGACAAGCCGATACCGCCGGCTTCGATGGCCAAGCTGATGACCATGGAAGTGGTTTTCAACGCCATAAAGTCCGGACGCCTGAAGCTCGACGACACGTTCGTGGTCAGCGAAAACGCCTGGCGCAACGGTGGTGCGCCTTCGGGAACTTCGACGATGTTTGCCAAGCTCAAATCGTCGATCCGGCTCGAGGATCTCATTCAGGGCGTAACGGTTCAGGCGGCCAATGACGGCTGTATTGTCATTGCAGAAGGCATGGCCGGTTCGGAGGACAATTTTGCTGCGCAGATGACCGAGCGCGCGCGCCAGATCGGGCTCAAGACATCGACGTTCGTCAATTCGACCGGCCTGCCGGCGGACGGCCAACAGACGACGGTGCGGGAGTTGGCGCTGCTGGCCGTGCATCTGTGGCGCGATTATCCGGATTTCTATCGCTACTACGGCCAGAAGGATTTTACCTGGAACAAGATCTCGCAGCGGAACCGCAATCCGCTTCTGGCAATGGACATCGGCGCCGACGGCCTGGCGGTCGGCGCGAGCGAGACGTCAGGCTTCGGCATCGTCGGTTCGGTCAACCACAACGGCACGCGGGTGATCGCGGCGATGAGCGGACTGGCCAGCGACAAGGAGCGTGCCGAAGAGGCGCGAAAACTGCTCGACTGGGGTGTTCGCTCTTTCGAGAAGACTGAAATCTTCGCCAAGGACGAGGTGGTCGGCGAAGCCCAGGTTTTTGGCGGCGCGAAATCCGGGGTGACGCTGAAGGCCAAGGGTCCGATCGCCATCTTCCTGCCGATCACCAATCGCGACAAGCTGACGGCCAAGATCGTCTACACAGGCCCGGTTGCCGCTCCGGTGGAGGAAGGGCAGCCGGTGGGCGCGCTGCGCGTCTGGATCGGCGACACGCTCAGCCAGGAAACGCCGCTTTTTGCCGCCGAGTCGATTGGCGTCGGCACGTTGCCGCAGCGCGCGCTCGATGCCGTCAAGGAACTGGCGATCGGCTGGCTGCGCTAGAGCGATTCATCGTTTCACGGAAACGCAGAACCGCTCTATCTCTTGGCTTTGACGCAATTCCCTAGGGAAAGTGCTGCGCTTTTCCCGGGAAAACCGTTTCACACTTTTCCTGGAATTGCGCTAGCGCCGTCGGCATAGACGTTTGCCCCGACGCGGACTATCTAGAGCGCTATAACCACCCGCAAGCATGGCAAAGGCTTTTTCGATTGGCGCGCGGATTTTTCATCACCTTCGAAGGCGGCGAAGGAGCAGGCAAGTCGACGCAGATCGAGCGGCTGGCCAGGAAGATGCGCGCCAAGGGATATGATGTCCTCCCCACTCGTGAACCTGGCGGCTCGCCTGGCGCCGAAGCTGTCAGGCATGTGCTGCTTTCGGGCGCGGCCGAACCCTTCGGGCCGAAAATGGAGGCGCTGCTGTTCGCCGCCGCGCGCTCCGACCATGTCGAGCAGGTCATCCGTCCGGCGGTCGAGCGTGGCTCCATCGTGCTTTGCGACCGCTTCCTGGATTCCTCCCGGGTCTACCAGGGCGTGACCGGCGGTATCGACCCGGCGTTCATGGATGCGCTGGAGCAGGTCGCCATCAACGGCATGATGCCGGACATGACGCTGATCTTCGACATCGATCCGGCGGAGGGCCTCAGGCGCGCGACGTTGCGGCGCGGCACCGAAGCAATCGCCGACCGCTTCGAAAAGGAGAGGCTGGCGATCCATCAGGCCCGCCGCGAGGCGTTTCTGGCAATCGCGGCTGCCGAGCCGCAACGCTGCATCGTCGTTAACGCCGCCGCCGATCCCGATACGGTCGAGAATGTCGTCACCGCCACCGTGTTCGCGGCGCTGGAGGCAAGAACGCCTTCGCGCAACAGGCAGGCGACGCCGGCATGATCTTCGAGCGCATCGCACCCGAGCAGCACGACACGCTCGACGGGGTGCCCGAGCCATCCGAAACACCGCGTCTGGTTGGACACCGGCAGGCCGCCGGGATGCTCACCGCCGCCTATCGTGCGGGAAAGCTGCCGCATGCGCTGATCTTCTCCGGGCCGGTCGGCATCGGCAAGGCGACGCTTGCCTTCCATCTTGCGCATCATCTCTTGAAGCACCCGGACTTCGCGCAGGCGCCGGAAAGCCTTGCCGTTCCCGATCCGGCCTCGTCGCTGTTTCGCCAGATCGCCACCGGCGCGCATCCTTGCGTGCTGCATCTGACCCGTCCGCCCAACGACAAGACCAAGAGCTTCAAGACCGTCGTCACCGTCGACGAGATCCGAAAAGTCAGCCGCTTCCTGTCGCTGACCTCGCATGACGGCAGCTACCGGGTTGTGATCGTGGACCCGGCCGACGACATGAACACCAATGCCGCCAATGCTTTGCTGAAGAATCTGGAAGAACCGCCGGCGCGAACGCTGTTCATCCTGATCGTCCATGCGCCGGGCAGCCTGCTGCCGACGATCCGGTCGCGCTGCCAGGTGGTGCGATTGACGCCGCTCGATGCCGACGACCTGATGGCGGTGCTGGAAACGACCGAACCGCCACCGCCGGACGATCCTGCCGCGCGCGCGGCGCTGGCCGAGCGGGCAGGGGGCAGCGCGCGCAGTGCGATCCTGTTGACGCAGTATGGCGGGCTGGAGATCGCCTCAACGCTCGACGCCCTGGTGGCGGCAAGAAAGAACGATGTCGGCGGCGCGTTTCGCCTTGCCGAGGCTGTCGCCGGCCGCGACCAGGCAATCCAGTTCGACATCTTCAACCGCCGGGCGCTGGAGCTGTTGTCGGATGCGGCAAGCCAGGCAGCGCTGGCGGGTGACCTCACACGGGCCAAAACACTGTCGGACACTTGGCATGAGGCGCTCGACGCTATATCTGAGACGGACACCTACAATCTCGACAAGAAGCAGCACGCCTTGACCATGATCGACCGCCTGAATTCTGCAATGCGAATGTGACGGTTTTTCCATGTATGCCGTGCCCCAAATCCGGGGCCACTTTTGGGCGGCATGCATTGGCCCCGGGATGGCAATCGCCGCCCCGATGCGATATCCACCGCCACGCCTTTCCATTCAGACATTCATGACGGTTCATTCATGTCACGCGACAAGTTCTACATCACGACGGCGATTTCCTATCCGAACGGCAAACCGCATATCGGCCATGCCTACGAACTGATCGCAACCGATGCGCTTGCCCGCTTCCAGCGGCTCGACGGCAAGCAAGTCTTTTTCCTCACCGGAACCGACGAACACGGCATCAAGATGCTGCAGACCGCCAAGCGCGAAGGCATTTCGCCGCGCGAACTGGCCGATCGCAACTCGGCTGAGTTCAAGCGCATGGCGGAGGCGCTCAACGCCTCCAATGACGATTTCATCCGCACCACCGAAGAGCGGCATTACGCGTCGTCGCAGGCGATCTGGAAGGCAATGGCCGCCAATGGCGACATCTACAAGGGCGGCTATGCCGGGTGGTACTCGGTGCGCGACGAAGCCTACTACGGCGAGGAGGAGACGGAGGTCCGCCCAGACAATGTCCGGTACGGGCCACAGGGAACGCCCGTCGAATGGGTCGAAGAAGAGAGCTATTTCTTCCGCCTCTCGGCCTATCAGGACAAGCTCGTCGCGCTCTATGAAAACCAGCCCGACTTCATCGGCCCGGCTGAGCGCCGCAACGAGGTAATGAGCTTCGTCAAATCGGGACTGAAGGACCTGTCGATCTCGCGCACCACCTTCGACTGGGGCGTGCCGGTGCCGGGCGACGAGAAGAACGTGATGTATGTGTGGGTCGACGCCTTGACCAATTACATCACAGGTGTCGGCTATCCCAATGAAAATGCTGACGATTGGCATTTCTGGCCTGCGGATGCGCACATCATCGGCAAGGACATCGTCCGCTTTCATGCGGTGTATTGGCCGGCCTTCCTGATGTCTGCCGGCATCCCCCTGCCGAAACGTGTCTTCGGCCACGGCTTCCTGTTCAACCGCGGCGAGAAGATGTCGAAATCGGTCGGCAACGTCATAGACCCGTTCACCATGATCGAGCACTACGGTCTGGACCAGGTGCGCTACTTCTTCCTGCGCGAGGTGCCGTTCGGCCAGGACGGCAGCTACAGCCATGAAGCAATCGTCAACCGCACCAACGCCGATCTTGCCAATGGCCTTGGCAATCTGGCGCAGCGCTCGCTGTCGATGATCGCCAAGAACTGCGGCGGCGTGGTGCCGCAACGCGGCACCCTGGCGGATGAGGACAAGGCGATCCTCGATCAGGCAAGTGCCGTGCTCGCCGTGGCACGCAAGACCATGGCCGAGCAAGGCATCCATCTGGCGCTGGCGGCGATCTTCGGCGTGGTGGCGGAAGCCGATCGTTATTTCGCGGGCCAGGCGCCGTGGGCGCTGAAGAAGAGCGATCCGGCGCGCATGGAAACCGTGCTGTGGACGACTGCCGAACTCGTCCGGCGCGTGGCGCTGTTGTGCCAACCCTTCATTCCGGGATCGGCCAACAAACTCCTCGACCTGCTGGCGGTGCCGGCGGACAGCCGCGATTTCGTGCATGTCGCGGCAGACCACGCGCTTGTGTCGGGGGTTGCCTTGCCCGCGCCGGAAGGGGTGTTCCCGCGTTACGTTGAACAGCCGGATGCGAACGCCTGATGCTCGTCGACAGCCATTGCCATCTGGATTTTCCAGACTTCGCCGAGGAGCGGGCGGCTATTGTCGCCCGCGCCAAGGCGGCCGGTATCAGCCGCATGGTGACGATCTCGACGCGCGTGAAGCGGTTTCAGCAAATCCTTGAAATCGCTGAAACCTTCGAAGAAGTGTATTGTTCGGTCGGCACCCACCCGCACAACGCCGCGGAGGAACTTGACGTCACCGCCGCAGACCTTGTGCGCCTGTCAGCCCATCCGAAGGTAGTGGCGATTGGCGAGGCAGGGCTCGATTACTTCTACGACAAGGCGCCGCGCGATGCCCAGGCGCAGGGCTTTCGCGCTCACATCGCCGCCGCTCGGGAAACCGGGCTGCCGCTGGTCATCCATTCGCGCGATGCCGATGACGACATGGCAGCCATCCTTGAGGACGAAACGGGGAAGGGCACCTTCCCCTTCATCCTGCATTGTTTTTCGTCCGGACGCCTGCTGGCCGAAATTGGCGTCGCGCTCGGTGGCTATGTGTCGTTCTCGGGTATCCTGACCTTCAAGAATTCGACCGAGTTGCGCGCCATTGCCGCCGATGTGCCGCATGACCGGCTGCTGGTCGAAACCGACGCGCCCTATTTGGCGCCCGTGCCGTTTCGCGGCAAGCGCAACGAACCAGCCTATGTCGCGCACACGGCCAAGGTGCTGGCTGAAGTGATCGGCGTCAGCGAGGCTGACATCGCTGATCTGACGACGAACAATTTCTTCCGTCTGTTCGGCAAGATGCCGCGACCTCCCGAGCAACCTGCTTGGCCCGAGCAAAGCGCCTGAACGATGACCGACCGGCTGCGCCTTACCATTCTCGGCTGCGGCTCGTCGCCAGGTACGCCGCGCATCACCGGCGACTGGGGCAATTGCGACCCAGATAACCCGAAGAACGGGCGCACGCGCGCGGCCGCACTCGTCGAGCGGATTGCTGCGGATGGCGGCCGCACCAGCGTCGTCATCGACACTGGACCGGATTTCCGCCAGCAGATGCTTATGGCGTCCGTCAGGCGCATCGATGCGGTCGTCTACACGCACCCGCATGCCGACCACATCCACGGCATCGACGACCTGCGTGGTTTCGTCCTCGATCAGCGCCAGCTGATCGATATCCATGCCGACCAGCCGACGATGCTGCGCCTGCGGCAGGCCTTCGGCTATTGTTTCGAGACGCCGGCGGGCAGTTCCTATCCGCCGATCGTCGACGCTCATATCATCCATCACGCCAAGCCGGTCGTCATCGAAGGTGAGGGGGGTGCCCTCACCCTCGAGCCGCTGCCGCAGGTGCATGGCGACATCATATCGCTCGGTTTCCGCATTGGCACGCTCGCCTATTGCCCTGATATCAGTGACTTTCCGGAGGCCACTGTCGAACGGCTGCGCGACCTCGACGTGCTGATCATCGACGCGCTGCAGTACCGGACGCACCCCAGCCATCTGTCGCTTGGCGAAGCACTGGAATGGATCGAGCGGCTGGCGCCACGGCACTCCGTGCTGACGCATATGCATGTGCCGCTCGACTACGCCACGGTGATGGCCGACACGCCAGCCAACGTCGAGCCAGCCTATGACGGCATGGTGATAGATATCCCATATGATTGATAGCGATGAGGCCAATCCTTCATCGCTGGCCGCACTGGAATTTCGACAATGAATGACGCATGGTCAAATCGTCTGGTCAACGCGGATTTCAGCCGCCGTGCATGCCGGATCGACTTGCCGCGATAGACACGACGCAATCGAAGAGATCTTGAGGTCGCGGGTTGGCGTGACCGCCATAGCGTTGTGGGCATCATCTATTTGCTGCAGCCAGATGGGCGCCAAACGGCTGATAATGCGGAAAAATCTCCGCCTGCCGTCATACGCTTCAGTTCCATAATCTATCTTATGCGACTTTCTGATGTGCGGTAATGCCACCCGGCTAGAGCAATTGGCCGCAGCGCAAATGAGAACGCCACCGGCCAACTGACCAGTCACCGACTGGCGATGCACACCGCCTGCGCTATTCAAGCATGACCACGGCCTCCACCTCGAACAGCATGGGGTCAATTGCAAGCTTGGGAACGGGAACCAGAGTCTGCGCCGGCAGCGCCTCGCCGAACATTGCCTTGACGTTCTCGGTCAGCACCTCAAGCTTTGACATATCGTGATCGACCACGAAGACCGTCAGCTTGGCGACCTGATCCGGTTTCGCGCCGATCCCGTCCAACGTGGTACGCAAATTTGCGTAGGCCTGCTTAACCTGGACGGCGAAGTCGGGCGACAGCGCTCCCGCGCTGTCCTGGCCGCCCTGCCCGGAGATATAGGCGACCCTGCCTTCACGGGGTGTGATCACCGCTGTGCTGTAGCCATTCGGCGACGGGTCGTAGAGGTTTTGGGGATTGACGATGGTCAGCTTGCGATCGTTCTCATTGGCTGTAGCCGCCGTGGGAACTGCGATGGTCATGATGATTAGCCCTCCAGTAAGCAGACGCTTGATTGCGCGTGACATGATTTTCTCTCGGCTCCGCGGACTGCGAGCGACCTACCCTCGCGGCCGGCATGATTGAACTTTAGCCACATCGCCCATACGATGACTCGTGCGGTGTACGAGTCATCTTATGGTACGTCGTACGAGTCAATCGTTCAAGATCGACATTCGTCGCGTTGCCGGTCAAAATCGATGTCCTGAATAGTGAGGATAGATGGATGGCAGCCAAGCGTAGCGGCGCCCGGAGCAAACGGTCTCAACGGATCGATGTCTCGCTTCAGCCGGTGCAGGAGGCAAGCAGTGAACCGCCTCTCACGCGGGAACGTATCGTGGCGACCGCGGTAGAACTGCTGGACGCCCAAGGCGTCGACGGATTGACGATGCGTCGGCTGGCCGATCGCCTCGGCTCGGGCGTGATGAGCCTATATTGGCACGTCGACAACAAAGAGGATGTCTTTGATCTGGCGCTCGACTCGGTGCTCGAATATCGCGAACCGCCGCAAATGGCTGAGTCTCAAGACTGGCGCGGAGAAGTCGTCCATATGCTCGAAGACTGGCGCACCGGCATGCTGCGCCATCCCTGGTCGGCATCGTTGTTACCGCGCAGGGCGCTCGGCCCGGGCATCCTCAGCCGCCTGGAGCTGCTGAGCAAGACCTTGTCCAGCGCCGGCGTGGCGGACGCAAATCTGAACGTCGCGATATGGTCACTCTGGAACTATGTGATGGGCGCCACAATCACCCGGACGAGCTTTGACCTCTCGGACGACAACAGGGCCGCCGCGCAGCAGCGCCTTGCGCATCTCAGCGGACGCTACCCGACAATCGAACGCTCTCGTCTGCTGTTGGATGACGATTGGCTCGGCGCTTTCAGGAAAGGCCTCGACTTCCTGCTCGATGGCCTCGCTCCACGATAAAGTTCCGCCGGCCGACATTTATTCCTCGCCTTCCTTGGCCTTGGCTTCCGCAATCTGTTTGCGTACCACCGCATCCCTGGCGGCAGCCGCACTTGCCCCATGGTCCTCATTGCCGGCTGCGACCTGCACTGTGGGCGAGGCAAACTCGATCCCGTTTGCCGCGAACGCTTCGCGGATCATGACATAGGCCCGGCGACGGATCGTGAATTGGTGTCCCGGCTTGGTCGTCATCGCGAAACTGAGGTTGATGCCATAATCGCCGAAAGCCTCGACGCCCTTCATCTTCAAGGTCTCGATGATCTGCGGACCGAATTCCTCATCTGCCAGCAGCTCGGCGCCGACCCCCTTGACCAGTTTTTTGACCTTGGCAATGTCCGTGTCGTAGTTGACCGAAATGAAGAACTTATCGATCACCCAGTCCCGGCTCATGTTCTGGACGGCGCCCAACGAGCCGAATGGAACTGTGAAGATCGGGCCGCGGTGATGGCGCAGCTTGACCGAGCGAATGCTGAAGGACTCGACCGTGCCCTTGTAGGTGCCGCTCTGGATATACTCTCCGACGCGAAACGCATCGTCGGTCATGTAGAACACACCACTGATGACGTCCTTCACCAGCGACTGCGATCCGAAGCCGATGGCAACGCCGAAGATGCCCGCGCCCGCGATCAATGGACCAATCTCGACGCCAAGGCCGGAGAGAACCATCATGATCGCAATGGCGGCAATGAGTGCGGCGAGAAAATTCTTCAGGATCGGCAGCAGCGTTAAAAGCCGCCCGCTGCGGGCAAGCGCTGCCTCATCGCCGCCCTCGGTGCGGGCACGATCGATGCGACCGCCAATGAGACCCTTCACAAGTTGCCAGATGAGATCAGCGGCGAGCAGCACCACGATGCCACTCAATACCCCTCGGATGATGCGGTCTATACTCTCGTCACCCATCATTCCGCTGGCACGCAAACGCACGACGGTCGCGAGCCAGGCAACGGCGAGCCCGATAATGATCGCCCTCGCCCCACGCTCAACGAGCACTTCGAAGATGGCATTGTTCGACTTCGTCGTCTCGTCGGAGCTGGCGAAAAACGACTTGGTGATTGAACTGGCGGATCTCAGGATTGGTGGGAGGATCAAGCCATAGATGCCAATCCACAAAAGCGTGCTCATGCCCACGACCCACAAGAGCCAGAGCATGCAAAGGAAGAATGTCAGCAGCCATTCCTTGAGGCGATAGACCTTGGAAGCCCCGACCGCCGCCGGCCGACGCCATACGGATTCGATCGACACCGCGAGGAGACCGAGACCGAGTATGTAGACGATGAGATTCCTGACGTTCGGCGTGAAGTGGAGGATGTTCATCTCGCCTGCGAGCGCCCATCCAAGGAAGAATACGCCAGCAAACAACGCGACGCGGCGGCGCCAGAAAGCAGCGGTGACATCGTCCATCGGAATGAGCCGGACCTTCGGCTGGTCTCCAAGGTTCAAATTGCCGTCCGCCGTGCCGAGAATAACTGACGTGATCCGCATGATCACGCGCCAGGCGATGACAGCGATCAGCAAAGGCAGCACCAGCGCAGAAAGCAGTGGTGGCCAGGTAAACGCCAGGAAGGCGCCGACACTGGCCATTGCGAACACGACGAGCGGCGCGATGGCGACGAACAACGTTCGGGCGATCACATGATGTCGGGCGGGTACGCCCGATTCGGGGCTTTGAGCTGGGTTGCGGTGGTGAGCCCTGCCGACGATACGGCGGAAGATGAACTCGGCACCTAACCCAAGCGCCACAAAGGCCGCGAACAGGACGAGGATCGCTCCCGGCCCTCGCCCGTGAATCTCGGTCATTATCGTCGAGCTTGCGCCGGAAATCTCGTCAGGGACTTCAGGAACCGCATTGCCAATGCCCCGCAAATGCTCGCGAATGGCGTTGGACCAGACCATGAAGTCAGTGGCGGAAGCGCCCATTGGCATTGCCGAATCGGCCGCGGGTGCCGCGCCCTTCTCGGCGATCCACGCCTTGACTTCGGGATCGTTCAGCAATTTCAGCAACTGCTCGACTTTTTCAGGTGGAGGAGGTGGCGCCGAGGTCGCCTGCGCCCGGGCGATCGCAGTGAATGCGATCAGGGACGCCATCAGCATTGCAAACAACACGCCGGTTCTGCCAGCCCGGAAAACCATCACACTCATCTGCTGACCCCCGATGGACTCACTTTCACTATGCCCACAACATACTGCCTCACGAACAAAATAGTGTAGGCGATGCAATACGCCCGAACAGGGCCGGAATTGTCTGGCGAAGCGGAGTGCCAAGGGATTTCGGCCATCAATCGCCAGTCCCCGCTCAGGTAAGGCAATTTCGCGTTTCAGCTGGGGTGGCGCGTTTCGCTCCACAGAGCTTCGCCAAACTGATACATCCGCATTCGACAAAATTTCAGCCAGACCATCATCAAGACCAAATGACCGCATCTCCCTTTCTCGACTTTCCCGAACGCCTCGCCGATGGCCGCATCCCCAGTACGGTGATCTTCGGAGCCGGTCACGGCAGCACTTATCCCGGCAAGGACAGCAGCGGCTATGCCTTGGCCGCCGATGCCATCCGCGCCGCGAGCCAGGGCGATGCCGCGCTCGTCGAGCACTGGGATTTCGATCTCGGCGGCCCGCTGTTCGACGGCAAGCCGGGCTGCTGCATCGACGCCGGCGATATCCCGACCACCATGCATGACAATGCCGGCAACCGGACCCGGATCGAGTCGAAGACGCGCGAGGTCCTGGCATTGCCGGCCGTACCGATCCTGCTGGGCGGCGACTGTTCCGTGACCTTTCCCTTCCTCGCCGGCTTTGCGGATCACGGACCGGTCTGGATCCTGCAGATCGACGCCCATATCGATTGGCGCGACGAGGTGTCTGGCGAGCGACACGGCTATTCGAGTCCGATGCGTCGCGCGAGCGAGATGCCGCATGTCGCCGGCATGGTGCAGGTCGGCCTTCGCAGCGTCGGCAGCGCAGGCATAACCGAGATCGAAGCGGCGCGGCGCTATGGCAGCCGCTTCGTGACCGCCCGCGAGATTCACGCACAGGGCGTCGAAGCCGCGCTGCGGCATATTCCGGAAGGATCGCGGGTTGTTGTCACGCTCGACTGCGACGCCCTCGATCCCAGCATCATGCCGGGTGTGGCGGCGCGTACGCCCGGCGGCCTCACCTACACGCAGGCGTTCGACCTGATCGCGGGCCTCGGCAGGCGGGCCAGGATCGCAGGATTCGATCTTGTCGAATTCTATCCTCCGGGCGATATCGACAGCCTGTCGGCCCTGACCGCGGCGCGCCTTCTCGTCAATGTGATCGGCACCATCGTCCGGCAGGTTTGAAAGCCGGCTTCCTCTCGTAGCATGACGGCCCAGTAAGGTTGCCTCCGCTGCCGAGAGGATACCCAGACTTGGCCTCACCCTCGGACCGGCGGCAATTCAGGCGAATCCATTGGGCTTCCCAAAGGGAAGTCCTTCCTATCGACCACATCCGCCCGGTCTTCCCCAGAGTTGCTATAGGTTCCGGCCGCGTGCGGCTACATCCGCTGGGGCCTCATCCGCCAGATAGCCGAGATCCTTTTGTTCCGGCAGTGACAGGCCGGCAAGTGCCCTGCGCTGCCTGAAATCCTGATATCGGCGTCGAAACCTTGCGAAGACACGCGCGACATGCCCGGCGAGCAAAACGGAAAAACGGGAGGTCGGCTGGAAGGTCCTGAGGCTGCTGGAGGTCATTTCATTCTCCCTCGTTCGAATTCGTGAGGGCAGTGTCCTACCGGCGCGCTTTGTCGATGTTCATCTAGGCGTTAAACCGGAGGAGAAACCACTACCGAAGCCGCTAAATCGTCGTTAAGTCGGCGCGGGGAAGTGATATTCTACCCGAGGCTGCTACAGGGGGGTCGGGGTGCACATCGGATTGCTTGGCGGTATCGAGGTTGTTTCTTCAGGCGGGCAATCGCTGAACTTCGCGACGCGCAAGACGTCGTTGCTGTTTGCCGCGCTCGTTCTGGCCGGGCCCAAGGGCCTTCGCCGCGAGAGGGTGGCGGCGATGCTATGGGCCGACAGCGGCGAGCAGCAGGCGCGGAACAGCCTGCGCCAAGCGTTGGTCGACATCAGGCGGCTGTTTCCGCCCACCGGCGACGAGGCCATACGTGTCGAAGGCAATGCCCACACCATATGGCTGGCGGCAAATGCCGACGAGGCCGACATCTGGATGTTCGACCGGAATATCCTGGCCAGTGACGGCGCCAGCCTAGCGACAGCGGCGAACCTCTACCGGGGCGACTTGCTCGACGGTCTGTCGTTTCCTGGCGAGATCGACGAATGGCTTGCGCCGCTTCGGGCGAACTATGCCCGCAAGGCGCTGGACCTCGCCGAGCGGCTGAGCCTTCTGCCGGAGACGGACGCCAGCGAGGAAATGGCTTGCGAAAGGCTGGCGGAGCGGCTGGTGGCGCTCGATCCATGCGCCGAGCAGGCCCACCGGGCGCTTATCCGCATCTTCCGCCGTCGCGGCAAGACCAACGACGCCTTCCGCCAGTTCCTGGCCTGCGAGGTGGCGCTGAAGCGCGAGCTCGGCGTCGCCCCTGAAGAGGCGACGCAGGCGCTGGTCGAGCGTATCGAGGCGCCTGAGGCAAAGCATCGGCACGAGCACGCGTCCAGCAGCTCCGGCCCGCCGGAAGCCGGGGCGCCTCGGCGGGAAACGGTGGCGGAACCGGCGCGCGCCGTCGTTTCCATACCGGAAAAGCCGTCGATCGCGGTGCTACCGTTCCAGAACATGAGCGGCGACGCCGAGCAGGACTATTTCACCGACGGCGTGGTCGAGGAGATCACTACGGCGCTGTCTCATGTGAGCTGGCTGTTCGTGATCGCGCGGAATTCCGCTTTCGCCTATAAGGGCCAGGCTGTTGATATAAAGCGCGCGGCGCGCGAGCTGGGAGTGCGCTACGTGGTTGAGGGCAGCGTGCGCAAGGCGGGTAGCCGGCTCCGCGTTGCGGGCCAGCTGATCGAGGCAGCAACGGGCGCGAGCCTGTGGGCCGACCGTTTCGAGGGCGACGTCGCCGACGTGTTCGAACTGCAGGACCTCGTCGCCTCCAGCGTCATAGGTGCGATTTCGCCCAGGCTCGAACAGGCCGAGATAGCGCGGGCCAAGCGCAAGCCGACCGAGAGTCTCGACGCCTACGACAATTACCTACGCGGCGTGGCGAGCCTTTACCGCTGGACGAGAGCGGGACTGGAGGAGGCGCTGCCGCATTTCTACAAGGCCATTGAGCTCGACCCTGACTTTGCCGCCGCACAGGGCGCTGCCGCTTGGTGCTACTTCTGGCGAATGGCGAACGGCTGGATGACGGACCGGCAGAAGGAGACCGCAGAAGTTTCCCGGCTGGTCGGCAACGTCACCATAGCAGGCCAAGACGACGCGGTAGCGCTGGCTTTCAGCGGCCTCGCACTGGGCTATGTCATCGGCGACTACGAGGCCGGTTCGGCACTGACCGACCGGGCGCTCGTGCTTAACCCCAACTGCGCCGCCGCATGGAGCGCCAGCGGCTGCCTAAAAGCCTGCCATGACGACCCGGACATCGCGATCGAGCATCTGTCGCGGGCAAGGCGGCTGAGCCCGCTCGATCCGCTGACTTTCTTCATGCAGTGCTTCACGGCCTTCGCCCATTTCGTGGCCGGACGCTATGATGCCGCCTGGCCGATCGCGGAGGCGGCATCCCGCGCGCAGCCCTATTATCTCACCGGTCTACGCGTGGCCGCAGCCAGCAACGCCATGGCCGGCAGGCTGGATGCCGCGAGCAAGCACATCGCGCTGTCACTGCAGCTCGATCCCGAATTGACCCTCTCCAACCTCAGGCACCGGGTGGGGCAGATCAGGCCGGCCTATTTCGTCAGATATGTCGAGGCACTGCGGCTAGCCGGCCTGCCCGATTGAGCCGGGCGGCGTGAGCCCGCTCCCTGACCGCCCCGCGCCTTCTCGTCAATGTGATCGAAACCATCACCCGGCGGGTTTGAACGCCGGCTTCCTCTCGTAGCATGACGGCCCGACAAGGTTCCCTCCGCTGCCGAGAGGATACCCAGACTCGGCCTCACCCTCGGACCGGCGGCAATTCAGGCGCGTCCAATCCCTTGAAGGGATCGCGCCAGGCCTCGATCTCTTCAAGCCTACGACACCAGCGGCCGACAGAGGGATAGTCATCGAGCGGCAGTTTGGCGGCCTCGTTAAACGGCAGGAAGGTCGCCATGCGGAAGTCGGCGTAGGAAACCGAATTTCCGACCAGCCATTCCCGTGCGAAAAGTTCTGTTTCGAGTATTGCAGCGGCCGTGCGGAAATGCGTCAGCCCCTCCTCCATACGCTGGTGATCAATCGGGCCTATGCCGTACCGCTGTTTGGTGCCACGTTCGAAATGCACCGTGTCGCAAGCGAATGCGAAGTGCTCCTTGCCCCAACTCAACCACCGGATCATCTCGGGCTCGTCATCGCCGGTGCGCCAGAAATCCGAACGCACGTCGCGCGACAGCCGGCAGGCTATGGCGTCTGCCTCCCAGAGGCTTTTTCCGCCGTCGTCCACAAGTATGGGCAATGAGAGATTGGGGTTTAGCAGGCGATATTTCTCTGCCTGTCCAGGAGCGAATGGCGAGGCAAATTCAAATTCGACCTTCGCGTCGAGATAGCGGGCCACCGCGACGGCGAGCCGAGGATTGGGATTGCGGCTGAAGTAAAGCTTCACTGGACACCTCCGGTGTGGCTAGCCAACGCTATTGCCTCAGCTGTCAATGACGGGCGTCACAACAGCCGGATTTGATAGCTCAGCACCCGCTTGGCGGCCGGCGCGATCAGCATCAGGCCCGGCTTGTCGACAAAATCGCCGTCGAAGCCCACCGGACTTGCGATGCCGTGCCAGGGCTCGATGCACAGGAACGGCGCGCCGCCCGGCTTTGACCAGACGCCCAATTCCTGAAATCCCTGCCAGGCCATCTCGATCGCCGGACCACGCTCGCCGGCATAACGCACGCTGGTGCTGGCGGGCTGGTCGAGAATGACCGCGTCCTCGTCGAACAGCCGCTCGGAGAGCGCGAGGATGTTGCCTTCGACGGGCGTCGGCTGCGGCGTCTTCAGCAGCAGGCCGTCCTTCAGGCGACGGACCGGAGCAGGCTCGGCAGCAGCGAAAGTCAGCAGGTAATCCGTCTTGGCCAGATCCGGCAGTAACGGCCAATTGAATGCCGGATGCGCCCCGATGGACGCCGGCATCGGCTCTTCGCCGGTGTTGGTTATGTCGAAGGTGACGCCAAGCTGCCGGCGGTCCAGCGTGTAGGTCACGGCGAGGCGAAAGGCGAATGGATAGTGCGTGCGGGTATCGGCGTCGTCGGTGAGAACCAGCGTGCAGGATCGTGGGCCGCTCTGGGCCCAGGCAAACGGCTTGTCGCGCGCGAACCCGTGCTGCGTCATCGGGTAGGTTTGGCCGCGATGGCGCAGCTGATCTCCGTTCAGCCGGCCGACGATCGGAAACAGCACCGGCGAATGCCGCCGCCACTCCGGCCCGGCCTGCCACAGGAACTCAAATCCCTTGTTGTCTTGCAGCGAAACCAGTTCGGCGCCCTGCGCAACGATGGTCGCCGAGATGCCGTCGCCCTGAAGCGTTTGGCTGTCTTGTGCCACATATCCTCGCGCGGTCGATATTGAAGGGTGGTGCGGTGGCAGACTAGCAAAAGCTCTTGGGGACTCAAGGTGTAGCCGGTCCTGCCAGAACGAATTGTGGCCGGAGGATCTCCCTCCGGCCACCTCCCCGCATCAGGGGCGATAGTCCTCGCCCCTGCCCACAGCGGACAGTCGTTACTCGCGTTCGCCGGTGAAGTTCAGCAACAGCTGGAAGATGTTGATGAAGTTCAGATAGAGCGAGAAAGCGCCGAACACGGCCAGCTTCTGGCGCGATTCCGCGTCGAAATTCTCGGCATACTGCTCCTTGATCGTCTGCGTGTCCCAGGCGGTCAGGCCGATGAACACGGCGATGCCGATCACCGAGATGGCAAACTGCAGCGCGGTCGAGCCGAGGAAGATGTTGACGATGCTGGCGATCACCACGCCGATCAGGCCCATGATCAGGAACGACGAGAACTGGGTCAGGTCACGCCTGGTCGTGTAGCCGTAGAGGCTGGTGGCACCGAACATGGTGGCGGCGATGAAGAAGGTGCGCGCGATGCTGGTTCCGGTGAAGACCAGGAACACCGAAGCCAGCGACAGGCCCATGACCGCGCAGAAGGCCCAGAACATCGCCTGGGCGCTGGCCGCCGACATGGTCTGCATCTTGAACGAGAACAGCATGACGAAGGCGAGCGGCGCCAGCATCACCACCCATTTCAACGGGCTGGAGAAGATCGGCACGTAGAGCGCCGGCGTCGATGAGATCATGAAGGCGACCAGGCCGGTGACCACGAGGCCAACGCCCATATAGTTGTAGACGCGCAGCATATGCTGGCGCAGGCCCTCGTCGTGGACAGCTCCGGTTTGGGCACCGGCGCCGACGCGGTATCCCAGATTGGGGGTGTTCATATGAATTCTCCTTTGTGTATCGGTCAGCAAAGAGTGGGTCGGTCAGTAAAGCGTTTTGGCGAGCGTCTCGGCGGCGCGGTCGAGGTCGTGGACCTCGCTTCGTCCGACCACCGCATAGGCGACCTCGCCGATCTGGAAATAGGCCGAAGAAATGTCGCCCGAGGGCGCGACGGTCGGCTTGACGACGTCAAAGGTGCCCGGCCGGATCGCAAACAGCGAGACCAGGCCCATCTCATTCGTCTCGACAGCCATCTCGACGCTCGGACCGAAGCGCGACGGATAGATCTGCACGTCGCGCACCTTCCAGCCCTTGGGCAGCGAGGGCATGACGATGGCAGTCGCGGCGCGGATCTCGCCGGCATTGTAGTTGGGCGCCTCGGGCTGCGAAGGCATGGTCTCGCGCACCAGCGTCGTTCTATGAGCCCGCACCGCCTCGTCGACATAGGCGGGCGGCTGCGGCGAGGCGACGACCTTGGTCACCGACATCGGCCCGATGATGCCGTTCGCAAGCCAGCCGGCGGCGACGAAGGCGGCCACTGCCGCCGCGCGCTGCAGCACACCGAAGATGCGGCCGCGGAAAAGCCCCCTCTCCAACCGCCGCGCGGCGTCGGCGGTCGCCGGCCGCGCCATGCCCCCGGACCCGGCAAGCGCCACGCGCAGTTCGTCGCGGGTCCGCAGATCCGACATCACGCGCGCCGCCGCCTCCGGACGGGTGGACAAAAACGCCTCGACCTCGATGCGGCGGGCGACATCGAGCTGGTCGTCGACATAGGCGTCGAGGTCGGTATCGGCCACGGGATCGACAGTTCCAGTCATGACGGTCCTCCAACGATCCTGAGGTGGTTTTTCGTCTTCGAGGGCGCCGCGTCCTCCATCTTGCGCAGTGCGGCGCGCGCCCTGCCGATGCGCGACATCAGCGTTCCCAGCGGCACGCCACTGGCATCGGCCGCCTGTTGATAGGAAAGCCCTTCGATGGCAACGAGATGCAGGGCCGAGCGCTGTTCTTGCGGCAGGCTGAAGAAGGCTTCGCGAACCTGGGCCAGGCGCACGGAATGTTCCTGCGGCGCCGGTGTGCTGCCATCGGCAAGATATCCGGCCTGTTCGAGGCGAGCGGCTTCGGATTTGCGGGAGCGCATTTTGTCGATGAATGTATTGTGCACGATCGACAACAGCCATGCGCGCAAATTGCCGCTGGAGCGGAAAGTGGCGCGCCGTTCATAGGCCCGCACCAGCGCGTCATGCACGAGATCCTCGGCGTCCGTGCTGTCACGCGTCAGCGAGCGCGCGTAGCGGCGCAGCGAACCGAGCTGTCCTATGATGTCAAAGCGCGGCATCGACCGTTTCATGTCCTGTTTACGGAGCATGTGGGGATTTTAATCCCAGCCGCGCCATTTTTTCGCGGATCGCTGGAGGACATCGTTCGCAACCGCCCTCGCCTCGCCGGCAAAACCGGGCAGTCCCGCGATACCGGTGCAGGGTGCTGCAAAGCAGGTGGCACTCGGCCGAGTGAACGATCAGGGCCTTTCGCCGCGCCGCAGCTTGCCTTCAATCGCGGCAATCACGGGCAGCAGATCGGCGACGCCCTTGACGACGAAATGCGCGCCGGCGGCCGTGAGCTTGGCCGATGCCTCGGCCCGTTTCATCCTGAACACATCCGCAGCCATAGCCTGCGTCTCCGCCAGCGTGTGACCAAAGACATTGCCGGTCACCGCCACGCCGACGGTCCAGGCGCCCGCATTGATCCCCTCGCCGATACCGACCTCGGTGTCATCGACCTTGACACACAGCCACGGCGGATAGACGCCGAGTTCGGTCAGCGCTTTCCAGAGCATGAACGGCGTCGGCCTGCCGTCGGGCGTATCGCCGGTGCAGACCAGGCAATCCGGCGAAAAGCCCTGCGCGGCGGCAACCGGCAGTATCTCCGCCATGATGTCGCGCGTGTAGCCGGTTGTCGTGCCGATCTTGAGGCCGCGCTTCCGCAGCGCCTTGACCACGTCGACAACACCGGGAATGACATCCGAGAACCGCGCCGCCACAGCCCGGTTCCTCGGCACGAATACGCCATAGATGGCGTCGATGTCGGCATTCGTCGGCGCATGACCGTGCTGCTCCGTCCAGGCGGCGGCGATCCTGGGCTGTGCCAGCAGTGCTGCGATGTGCGGGCGCTTAGCCATTCCCATTGGCCCCCTCGCCTCGTCGACGCTGATCGCCACGCCGAATTCGGCGAAGGCCTCGACAAAGACACCCATCGGCGCCAGCGAACCGTGATCGACAACGGTGCCGGCCCAGTCGAGGACGACGGCGCGAAGCAAACCGTGGGTGGGCATCATGCGATCTTCCTGGCGTCCGCCGTGGTTGAACCGAAAAGCTCGTCCACAACCTCTTCGCCGATCGCGAACGAGGTGCTGGCGCCGGTGCCGCTGGTGATCATGACCAGCCGCACGCCCTCCCGCGGCGCGTCGGCGAACATTGTCTGGCCGGTTGCTGAGGCATAGATGCCGGTCCAGCGTTCCAGCACGGGCGGCGGCGGGCCACCAAAGACGGCGCTGAACTCCTCAAGGATGAGGTCGTCGACACGCCCCGAGGCGAACGGATCTGGCGTTGTCGCATAGTGGTGTGAATCGCCCACCACGAGCGTGCCATCGGCACTCTGGACGACGATTAGATGCACGCCGTTGTCGAGCGCGTCGCCTTGCTCGACTTCCAGCCGGCTTCGCAAAGCGGCGGCTTCTGGCAAAGCGGCGTAACCGCTGTAACGCGCCAGCCCAAGATCCGACATCACCGCTGCCGGCAACCGGAAGCCGGGATCGGCAAGGCGCATCATCTGCAATTTGCAGCGCGTGACGCCGTATCGCGCGATGCGATCGGGGTACAGCGTGGCCAGGTCGTCGCCCGGGCAGACGATCACCTTGTCGGCGAAAACCGGACCCCGGCTTGTCTCGATATCGGGCGGCTCGATAGAGCGTACCGCCGTCTCGCGCCGGAATTCGACGCCATGCTTTTCGGCGAGGAAGGTTGCCAGTTGCGGGATGGCCTGGCGCGACTCGACACGCACATCGTGCGGGCTCCACAGGCCGCCGGCAAAATTCCGGCCCGCCAGTTCTGGATGGTCGCGGCGAAGCGCATCGGGTTCGAGCAGCAGGCAACCCTCGCCCATCTCGGTTTGAAGAAACGCCTCGATCACCGAGAGCGCTTCCGGACGGCGCGCGACGACGACCAAGCCGCGCTGGATGACCTTGATGCCGGCGGGCGCGGCCAGTTCCAGCCAGATGTCGCGAGATCGCATCGCACGGCGCCATACCTGGCCGCGTTCCTGACCACTGACCGTAACAAAGCCGAAATTACGCACTGAAGCGCCGTTGGCCTGAGCGTCACGGTCTATAACGACGACGCTGAGACCACGACGGACGGCGGCGAGCGCATGGGCGAGACCGACAATGCCGGCGCCAACGATGGCGAGGTCGAATTTTTCTTGCCGGCGCATCGTTATCTCACACCATCATTCTCAGGCTTCGTGCTGGAAAGGCTATTCAGACTACGCCGATGTGACAGTAGCGTGTAGGTCCTGATGGCCTTGTCGTCTCGGACAACGTCCATGCACAGCCACGCCGAGGCGGCAGGAAAAGCTCTGGCGAAATACGTTCGATTTGCGTATCACTCCGCCGCGTCAACGGAACCTTTGCCAATGTTCGAAGATCTGCAGCCCGCCCCCGCCGACAAGATCCTTGCCCTGATCGGCCTCTATCGCGCCGATCCGCGTCCCGACAAGGTCGATCTCGGTGTCGGCGTCTACAAGGATCGCGATGGCAAGACGCCGGTCATGCGCGCCGTGCGCGAGGCCGAAAAGCGCCTGCTGCAGGGCCAGGACACCAAGACCTATCTCGGCCTGGCCGGCGATGTCGGCTTCAACGCGGTGATGGCCAAGCTTGCCTTCGGTCCAGGCGCCGACATGACGCGCATCCGCGCCGCACAGGCGCCCGGCGGCTCCGGCGCACTGCGGCTGGTGGCGGAATTGCTGAAGCGGACACGTTCGGACGCGACGGTCTGGCTTTCGGACCCGACCTGGCCGAACCACATGCCGGTGATGCGCGCCGCTGGCCTGCAGATCCGCGAATACCCCTATTTCGATGCGGCTTCGGGTGCCGTTCGCTTCGACGACATGCTGGCAGCGCTGCGGACGGCAAACAGCGGTGACGTGGTGCTGCTGCATGGCTGCTGCCACAACCCGACTGGCGCCAACCTCGACAGCGCGCAATGGCCTGCCGTTGTCGATCTGGTGGTCGAGCGCGGCCTGCTGCCGTTTGTCGACATCGCCTATCAGGGCTTTGGCGATGGCCTTGAGGCCGATGCTCTCGGCTTGCGCCTGCTGGCCGCGAAGGTTCCGGAAATGGTCGTCGCGTCGAGTTGCTCGAAGAACTTCGCAGTCTACCGCGACCGCGTCGGCGCGGCGATGATCCTGGCCAAGGACGGCGCCCAAGCCGATCTGGCGATGGGTCAAATGCTATCGGCGGCGCGCGCCATGTATTCGATGCCGCCGGATCACGGTGCTGCCGCTGTGCGCATCGTGCTGGAAGACGCCGCGTTGCGCGGGGACTGGGAGGCCGAACTCGAGGAGATGCGGCTGCGTATGCTCAGGCTTCGGGTCCAGTTCGCCGACGCACTGCGCCGGCAGTCCAATTCCGACCGTTTCGATTTCGTTGCCAGCCACCGGGGCATGTTCTCCCGCCTTGGCCTCACGGAAGCGCAGGTCGAGCGGCTGCGTGCCGAGCACGGCATCTACATGGTCGGTGACAGCCGCATCAACGTCGCCGGTCTGCCCGAGGGCGGGATGGACGAACTCGCCAAGGCGATCGTTTCCGTTCTTGATTGACAGGCCGGGTACCCAGCAACTGTGGACAAGACTCCCTCGCCGGCTGACAACGTTGGCCGCGCGAGTGGCCGCGCGGTAGCATCGGTCGTATGACGCCATCGAAAGACATTTCGCGCCTGATCGAGATCATGGCGGCGCTGCGAGCGCCGAAAACCGGTTGTCCATGGGACATCGAGCAGGATTTCTCGACCATCGCGCCCTATACGATCGAGGAGGCCTACGAGGTGGCGGATGCCATCGCGCGCGGTGACCTCGACGATCTGCGCGACGAACTCGGCGACCTTCTGCTGCAGGTCGTCTACCACGCGCAAATGGCCGAGGAGGCCGGTGAATTCGCCTTCGGCGATGTGGTCCGGGCCATCACGACGAAGATGATCCGTCGCCATCCGCATGTCTTCGGCGACGAGGAGGCCCGCAGCGCCGGCATGGCCAAGGGCATGTGGGAAAAGATCAAGGCCGAGGAAAAGGCGGAAAAACGAGGCGCCCGCCTCGCCCGCGGTCTCGACCCCGAGGACAATGGCAAGGGGTTTCTGGACAGTGTTCCGGTCAACCTGCCCGCGCTGACGCGAGCGCTGAAACTGCAGGAGAAGGCCGCCCGCGTCGGCTTCGACTGGAGCGAGGCAGCGCCTATCCTCGACAAGATCGAGGAAGAGATTGGCGAGTTGCGCGAGGCGCTGGCCAATGGCGACACCGCGTCGATCAAGGACGAGTTCGGCGACATGCTGTTTGCCGTCGTCAATCTCGGCAGGCACCTCAAGCTCGATTCAGAAGCCGCGCTGAGCGGCACCAATGAGAAGTTCCGCTCACGCTTCCACTATGTCGAGCAGGCTTTGGAAAAGTCGGGTAACACGCTGGACAAAGCGAGCCTGGCCGAGATGGAAGCGCTCTGGCAGGAAGCAAAAACCGTGAAGTAAGCGACGTTACCCTTTGGTTTTAGCGCGTAATCTGCTTTCGATCTCTTCGCGCGCGCTTTGCGTCGCCTTGAGCGAGATGGTGGCGCTGCCGTTGTCATTGTCGGTTCGCGAAACGACGTCGCCATTGCGGTAAAGCCAGTCGACAAGACCGAACTGTGCCGGCTCGATCGTCACCGTCAGGTCTTCGAGTTCGCCCGCCATGCGCGTTTCGATGATCGCCTTCAGCGCATCGATGCCCTCGCCGGTCACCGCCGACACCGCGACCGGCGGCGCCTTACTGGCGTCGGCGCCATCGGCAAGCAGCCGGTTCCTGTTGCCTTCGTCGAGCCTGTCGATCTTGTTCCACACTTCGATGACCCGCTTGGCGTCGCCGGCATCGACACCGAGATCGGCGAGGATGCGTTCGACATCCTCGGCCTGCGCGGCTGTATCGGGATCGGAAATGTCGCGCAGGTGGATGACGAGGTCGGCCTCGACCACCTCTTCCAGGGTGGCGCGGAAAGCGGCGATGAGATGCGTCGGCAGGTCCGAGATGAAACCGACCGTGTCCGAAAGGATGATCGGCGTGCCATGCGGCAGGCGCACGCGGCGCAGCGTTGGGTCAAGGGTGGCGAACAGCATGTCCTGAGCCAGCACGCCGGCTCCGGTCAGCCGGTTGAACAAGGTCGACTTGCCGGCATTGGTGTAGCCGACGATCGCCACCACCGGAAACGGCACCTTCTTGCGCTTGGCGCGGTGCAGGTCACGGGTGCGGCGCACGGTTTCCAGTTCGTGCTTCAGCTTGATGATCTTGTCCTGAAGCACGCGCCGATCCGATTCGATCTGCGTTTCACCGGGACCACCGAGGAAGCCGGCACCGCCGCGCTGGCGCTCGAGGTGGGTCCAGCTGCGCACAAGACGGCCCTTCTGGTAATTGAGATGGGCAAGCTCGACCTGCAGCGTGCCTTCCTTGGTGCGCGCACGCTCGCCAAAAATCTCAAGGATCAGGCCGGTGCGGTCCAGCACCTTGGCATTCAGTTCCTTTTCGAGATTGCGCTGCTGCACCGGCGTCAGCGGATGGTCGACGATGACCACTTCCGCATGACCCTCTTTGACGATTTCGGCGAACTCGGCGACTTTGCCGCTGCCGAGCAACGTCGCCGGGCGCGGATCGTTGACGGTCACCACCGCCGTGTGGATCAGGTCAAGGCTGATGGCGCGGGCAAGGCCGACGGCCTCGTCGTGACGAGCGTCAGCCGAACGCGTCAGCCGCGGACGGTTGGTATCGTCGTCACCGCGCGGCTGGCGCGTAAGCACCGGCACGATGACAACGGCCCGGGTCGGGCCCTTGGCTTCCGTCCCGGGATGATGTGCTGGTTTTCCGCGAACTGGTGCGTCCGCGTCTTTCTCAC
This sequence comes from Mesorhizobium sp. P2_D5, assembly GCF_056404355.1. Classification (NCBI taxonomy): domain Bacteria; kingdom Pseudomonadati; phylum Pseudomonadota; class Alphaproteobacteria; order Hyphomicrobiales; family Phyllobacteriaceae; genus Mesorhizobium; species Mesorhizobium sp. P2_D5. The sequence continues at coordinate 78,797 of NZ_JBFUEE010000004.1, read as the reverse complement.
GTGCCAATCAGGCGCCCTGGCTTTCCTCGCCATCGAACATCTGAACCGGCTGGCTCGGCATGATCGTGGAAATGGCGTGCTTGTAGACGAGCTGGGAATGACCGTCGCGGCGCAGCAGGACACAGAAATTGTCGAACGAAGTGACCACGCCGGTCAGCTTCACGCCGTTGATAAGGAAGATGGTGAGCGGGTTCTTGCTCTTGCGAACTGAATTCAGGAACAGGTCCTGAAGGTTTTGCGATCGTTCCGCCATTGTTCTTGTCTTTCGCCGATCCCCTTCGGTTTGCAAGCCAATGCGCCAAATTAACGGGCACATGTCAAGCGCGCAAACACCCTCTTGTCGTCAGTAACGACAAGCAGAACGAGATAAATTGATGTTCATTCCACCTGTGCGGTTATCAGGCTGGACTTTTTTCCGCAATGTCAAAAAAGGCCTTACGCAAGGAAAGTGTTACTGAGCCGGGGTGTCCATTGGCAACCGGATCGCCGTCGATGGCCACCACCGGCATGGCAATTGTGGTCGCGGAACTGATGAACGCCTCACGCGCTGCCTTGGCCTCGGCGACGGAAAAACCACGTTCCTCGATCTTCAAGCCAAGGCTGGCCGCCACCTCGAACATGGTCGTGCGGGTGATGCCGCGCAGGATGCCATGCTCGGCCGGCCTGGTGACCAGAACGCCATCCGTGGTGACGATCCAGGCGTTCGACGAGCCGCCTTCCTTGACCATGCCGTCGCTGTCGACGAACCATGCCTCCTGCGCACCGGCTTCCTTGGCCTTCTGCTTGGCCAGCACGTTAGGCAGCAGTCCGACGCTCTTGATATCGACCCGGTCCCAGCGATTCTCCGGCACGGTGATGACCGCAATGCCGGTTTCAGCCCGCTTTGCTCCGGCGGCAGGATCGGCTTTCCTGGCTGTGACCACCAGGGACGGCCTGGTGTCCGCCGACGGGAAGACAAAGTCGCGGCTGGCGACGCCACGCGTGACCTGGACATAGACCAGGCCATTGGCGACATGATTGCGGTTGACCACCTCGCGCAGGATGAGCGGCAGGACACCGCGCGTCACCGGCCAGGCAATCGACAGTTCGGTCAGCGAGCGGTTCAAACGGGCCAGATGGCGCGGCATATCGACGATGAAGCCACGCGCCACCTCGCAGACCTCGTACACGCCATCGGCGAACTGATAGCCGCGGTCCTCGATATGCACGGAAGCGTCCGCATGAGCGACGTAGCGCCCGTTGACATAGGCAATGCGCGGCATTGGCGACCCCTGGATAATTCTCGGGCTTTCTTATGCGATTCCGCCGCTGCCGTAACCGGCAAATGGTTGGCCCAAGCGCGGCCGATCGGACGTCGCGCCTGTCAGACGCCCAGCGACTTCAGCTTGCGGTGCAAAGCGGAGCGCTCCATGCCGATGAACTCGGCGGTTTTCGAGATGTTGCCGCCAAAGCGGTTGATCTGGGCGATCAGATAGTCCTTCTCGAACTGTTCGCGCGCCTCGCGCAGCGGCAGCGCCATGATGTGCTGGTCGGATTGATTCGGCGTGCGCGGCATGACATCGCCGATTTCGGACGGCAACAGGTCGGCGGTGATCGGCGCATCGACGTCATCGCCGCGCGCCAGGATCATCAGACGCTCGACATTGTTGCGCAGCTGGCGGACGTTGCCCGGCCAGTTGTGCGCCTGCAGCACGGCCAGCGCGTCATCGCCGATGCGGCGCGGCTTGATGCCGGCCTGGCGGGCGATCTGCTTCATGAAATTGTCGACGAGGTAGGGAATGTCCTCGCGCCGCTCGGCCAGTCCCGGCACCATGACCGGAACCACCGCCAGGCGATGGTAAAGATCCTCGCGGAAACGGCCGTCGGCAATCATCGCTTCGAGGTTCTGCGAGGTCGAGGAAATGATGCGGACGTCGACCTTGACCCGCTTGGTGCCGCCTACGCGCTCGAACTGCTGCTCGACCAGCACGCGCAGGATCTTGTTCTGCGTCTCGCGCGGCATGTCGGCCACTTCGTCGATGTAGAGGATGCCGCGATGCGCCTCCTCAAGCGCGCCGACCTTGCGCTCGACACCGTTCGATTCGGTGCCGAACAGCTCGATCTCCATGCGCTCGGGCGTGATGTTAGCGGCGCTCAGCGTGACGAATGGCGCGCCCTTGCGTGCCGACAGCGTGTGGATGGCGCGCGCGGCCAGTTCCTTGCCCGAGCCTGAGGGGCCGATGATCATGACACGGCTGTTGGTCGGCGCGACGCGCTCGATGGTTTGGCGCAGCTGGCTCATCGCCGACGACATGCCGATCAGATCGAAGGTTTCGCCGCTGCGCAGCTTGAGGTCGGAAACCTCGCGCCGCAATTTCGAGGTTTCGAGCGCACGCTCGGCAATGAGGATCAGCCTGTCGGCCTTGAACGGCTTTTCGATGAAGTCATAGGCCCCGCGACGAATGGCGGAGACTGCCGTTTCGATGTTGCCGTGACCGGAGATCATCACCACCGGCAAGGTCGGGTGCATCGTTTTGATCTCGTCGAGCAGCGCCAGGCCGTCCAGACGCGAGCCCTGCAGCCAGATGTCGAGGAAAATCAGCCGCGGCGCCCGGTCGGCGATCGCCGCCAATGCGCTGTCGGCATCGAATGCCGTGCGGGTTTCGTGACCTTCGTCGCTCAGGATGCCTGCGACGAGTTCACGGATGTCTTCCTCGTCATCGACGATGAGAATATCAGACGCCATTACCGACCTTTTCAGTTTCTCGTTCGTTTTCCGACCTGCTTTCGCCACGCGGAAGCGCGACCGCCACAGGCGGCAGGATGATGCTGATCATCGCGCCGCGCCCGCCGTGGAAATCCGCGGGCGCATCATGAAGTTCCAGCCTGCCGCCATGGTCCTCCACGATCTTCTTGACGATAGCGAGACCGAGCCCGGTGCCCTTCTCGCGTGTGGTCATATAGGGCTCGAGCAGCCGTTGGCGATTCTCGCGCGGCAGCCCCTTGCCATTGTCGATGACGTCGATGCGAATCGCGCCATTCTGGCGGCCGGCTTGAATCCGAATTATGCCGTGCGAACCATCCTTCTGTTCCAGCCCATCGATTGCTTCGGCGGCGTTCTTGATCACATTGCCGAAAGCCTGCGCCATCAGCCGGCTGTCGAACGTGCCCTTGAGCGGCTCGCTGCCGAATACCCGTTCGAAGGTGATGTCGGCGCGGCTGACCTCGACCAGGAACGAGGCCTCGCGCAGCGATTCGCGCAGGTCGATGGCCTTCATTTCGGGCTTCGGCATGCGGGCGAACGCCGAGAACTCGTCGACCATGCGGCCGATGTCCTCGACCTGCCGGATGATGGTGTCGGTGCACTGGTCGAAAACCTCGCGGTCCTCGGTGATGACCTTGCCGTAGCGGCGCTTGATGCGCTCGGCCGACAGCTGGATCGGCGTCAGCGGGTTCTTGATCTCATGCGCGATGCGCCGCGCCACGTCGGCCCAGGCGGAGGAGCGTTGCGCCTGAACCAGATCGGTGATGTCGTCGACCGTCACGACATAGGATTTTTCCTCCGCGCCGTCGTCGCCGGCCTCGATGGTGATCTGCACGTTGAAGGTTCGCTCGGCACCGGCACGGTAGAAGGTCACCTGCTCGCGATAGACGGGTTTGCCGGACTTGCGACCGATCTCGAAGACGCGGCCGACATGCGGCAGCACGGCGGAGAGGTTCTGTCCAAGTGCAGCGTTGGCGGATATCGCCAGCATCGCCTCGGCCGAGCGGTTGACGATGGTGACGATGCCATAGGGGTCGACACCAATGACGCCGGCGGTGACACCGGCAAGCACCGCTTCGGAGAAACGGCGCCGTTCGTCGATCAGGTCCTTGGCGGACAGGATCTCGTTGCGCTGTGATTTCAGTTCGAGAAGCATCTTGTTGAACGTGTCGCCGAGCGAGGCGACATCGCCGTCCGATGGCCTGACGGGAACCGCGACGTCGAGATTGCCGGTCGCCACCTCGTCGGCGGCGCCGATAAGCTGGCGAATCGGCCGCACCAGGCGATCGGCAACGGCAATGCCGGTCCAGATCGCGGACAGGATGATGATCAGCGTCAGCGACAGATAGGGCAGCGCGAAGGCCACCTGCGACGTGCGCCTGTTATCTTCCAGCCCGCGATATTCGTCGGTGTTGGATCTGACGATCTGCCGCGCCTTGATCACTTCGGGATCGACGAGGCGAATGGTGTAGAGATAGAGCCCATCGATCTCGCGCAGCTTGACGATGGCGCCCATGATGTTGCGCGTTTTCGGCTCTATCAGCACCGGCTTGCCGTCGGAGGCGCTGGCCACGGCGCCTTCCGGCGGCTCGGGCATGGCGAAATCGGTGTCGGTCTTGGCGCTCATGACGAACGAGCCGTCGGGTTTGATCAGCGCTGCATGGGCCAGCGACCGGCCCACGGCTTCCTTGTTCATCAGGTCGAGAAAGCCAGTCCGATCAAGGCCATAGAGCGTCCTTGACGCGTCGAGATCATAGGCCATCGACAGCGTCGTGCCCTGGAGGTTGCGGGCGTTTTCCTGGACATAGGCATCGGCGATCGACAATGACGAATTGACGATCGTCTTGGTGCGGATTTCGAACCAGCGGTCGAGGCCGATGTCGAGCGTGATCGAGGCGATGATCGCCACCATGATGGCGGGAATTGCGGCGACCAGGGCAAACATTGCGACGATGCGCACATGCAGCCGCGAGGCCGCCTTGCCGTGCCGGCGAGCCATCAGGATGCGGTGTACTTCGCGTCCGACCAGCGCGATGAGGAACAGGACGAATATGGCATTGAGGGCGATCAATGCGAGCGTCGTCGACTCGTTGGGCGTAATCGGCGTGGCGCCGACGAGGATGGTGAACGAGATCGCCGCCGTCACCAGCGCGCCGCCGACCGCGACCACACCGGGCAGCGCAAGCAGCCTGCGCCCGTCGCGTGCGCCGGGTTCGCTGAAAAGCGGTTGGTTGAGTGTCGGTGCCTGCGGAGCCATGTCGCCGTCTAGAGCCATCATTGCGTCGGATGTATGCAACGCATTGTGGCGATTATGCAACAAGTGTGACCGAGACGGAAATCTTTCGCGAGATGGTCCCCTGAAAAGAGCCCGGGCTCGGATCAGGGCTCAGGGCTGTCGCGATGATTTGTAGACGTTGACGCCGAGGTCGCGAATCTTCTTGCGCAGCGTGTTGCGGTTCAAGCCCAGCAGTTCGGCGGCCTTGATCTGGTTGCCGCGGGTTGCCGTCATCGAGGCCAGGACCAGCGGATACTCGACCTCGGACAGAATGCGCTGGTAGAGACCGGCAGGCGGCAAATCGCCGGCAAACGAGGCGAAATAACGCTGCAGGAAATGCTCGACCGCCTGGCCGATGGACAGGTCGTCGGGAATGAGGTTGCCGCCGCCCGGCACCACCGGGCGCTCGCCGGTCTTGAGCTCGGCTTCGATGATCTCGGCCGAAATCTCATCCTGCGAATAGAGCGCGGCGAGCCTGCGGACGAGGTTTTCCAGTTCGCGCACATTGCCCGGCCAGGGGTAGCGCTTCATCAGTTCGATGCCGCCCGACGAAATGCGCTTGGTCTGCAGGCCTTCCATCTCGCCGAGCTTGAAAAAGTGCCGCACGAGGTCGGGCACGTCCTCGGAGCGCTCGCGCAGCGCCGGCAGCCTGAGCGGCACGACGTTGAGGCGATAGAAAAGATCCTCGCGGAAAAGCCCCTGGTTGATCAGCGTGCGCAGATCCTTGTTGGTGGCGGCGACGATGCGCACGTCGGTCTTGATCGGCGTGCGTCCGCCAACGGTCGTGTACTCACCCTGCTGCAGGACGCGCAGCAGGCGCGTCTGCGCTTCCATCGGCATGTCGCCGATCTCGTCGAGGAACAGCGTGCCGCCTTCGGCCTGTTCGAAGCGACCGGTGGAGCGGTTCTGGGCGCCGGTGAAGGCGCCCTTCTCGTGGCCGAACAGTTCCGACTCGATCAGGTCACGCGGGATCGCCGCCATGTTGATGGCGACGAACGGGCCGCCGCGGCGGCGGCCATACTCATGCAGCGCACGCGCCACCAACTCCTTGCCGGTGCCGGATTCGCCAGAAATCATCACCGTCAGGTCGGTCTGCATCATGCGCGCCAGCATGCGGTAGATGTCCTGCATGGCCGCCGAGCGGCCGACCAGCGGCATCGCGTCAGGTTGCTCTTCCGGCCGCGCATCGATCTTCGGCCGCCGCGGCTCGGAAAGCGCCCGGTTGACGATGTTGAGCAGTTCGGTCAAGTCGAATGGCTTCGGCAGATATTCATAAGCGCCGGTTTCGGATGCACGGATCGCCGTCATGAAGGTGTTCTGGGCGCTCATGACGATAACGGGCAGCTCCGGCCGCGCCTTCTTGATGCGCGGCAGCATGTCGAAGGCGTTCTCGTCCGGCATCACCACATCGGTGATGACCAGATCGCCCTCGCCCGCCGCCACCCAGCGCCACAATGTCGAAGCGTTGGAAGTGACGCGCACCTCGTGACCGACGCGCGAAAGCGCCTGGTTGAGGACGGTGCGGATCGCCGCATCGTCGTCGGCGACGAGAATATTGCCGCGAACGGTCATTTGCGGTCTCCTTCACCGTCTTCATCGGCGCCGTATGGCACCTCTTTCCAGGCCGGCATCAGAATGCGGAATGTGGTCCCGCGCGGCGTCGATTCGCATTCGATGATGCCGCCATGCTCGCCGACGATCTTGGCGACCAGCGCCAGCCCCAGCCCCGAGCCGTTCGGCTTGGTGGTGATAAAGGGATCGAACAGGATCGGCAGGATATCTTCCGAGACGCCGGAGCCATTGTCGCGCACGCAGAATTCCAGCGGCAGCGATACGCGATCCTGCGTGCCCGGAACGGAAACACGGATGCCCGGCCGGAAGGCGGTCGACAGCACGATCTCGCCCTGCGGGTCACTGCCGATTGCCTCGGCGGCGTTCTTGACCAGGTTGAGGAACACCTGGATGAGCTGGTCGCGGTTGGCAAACACCGGAGGCAACGAAGGATCATAATCCTCCATTATCTTGATTCTCTTGGCAAAACCGTTCTTGGCAATCGCCTTCACATGGTCGAGAACGACGTGGATGTTGACGGGGTAGCGATCGATCGGCCGCTCGTCGGAAAACACCTCCATGCGGTCGACCAGCGACACGATGCGGTCGGTCTCGTCGGTAATCAGCCGCGTCAGCGCGCGGTCCTCGTCGGAAGCCGACAGTTCGAGCAGCTGGGCAGCACCGCGGATGCCGGAGAGCGGGTTCTTGATCTCGTGGGCAAGCATCGCCGCCAGGCCGGTCACCGAGCGCGCAGCGCCGCGGTGCGTCATCTGCCGGTCGATCTTGTCGGCCATTGACCTTTCTTGGAACATCACCACGACGGAGCCTGGAAATTCCGGCACCGGCGCGACATAGAGATCGACGACCTTCTCGATGCCCAGGCGCGGCGACGACACGTCGACCCGGTATTCGTTGACTGGAGCGAGGCGGTCGCGCACCTGATCGACCAGCGACAGCAGCGGGCTGCCGAAGGGAATGAGTTTCGACAGCGTGTTGCGGGCGAGCATGGTCGCGCTTGAGCGGAAAAAGTCCTCGGCATCGGCATTGGCGTAGGTGATGAACCCTTGCTCGCTGATCATGATCACCGGGCGCCGGATGGTGTTGAGCACGATCTGGGCGGCATCCGCCATTTCAACACCCTGGCCAACGGCGGCGATCATGCGGCGCTCCGCAGGTTCAGCGGTTGCGGATCGCGCGAAAACACATCGCGCAGCAAGGCGATGACGCGGGCAGGCTCGAATGCCGTCAATATGGCCTTTCGACTGTCGTCAGCGACATCGCCGGCATGACGGTCGAGATACCAGCCAAGATGCTTGCGCGCCTGGCGCAGGCCACTTTCGACGCCATAGAGCGCCAGCATGTCCTCGTAGTGGGCCACGACATAGTCGGCCAGCGCCATCCGGTTCTGCGGCACCTTGGCCGCTGCCTCGCCCGTCGCGGCCGCCGCGATGCTGCCAGCGATCCAAGGCGCACCGTAATGCGCGCGGCCGATCATCACGGCATTGGCACCTGACTGGTCGAGAATGGCAGCCGCTTCCGCCGGCGAAGAAACATCTCCATTGGCGACGACCGGGATCGACACGGCTTCCTTGACCCGGGCGATGGCGCGCCAGTCGGCCTTGCCCTGGTAGAACTGGCAGCGCGTGCGGCCGTGCACCGTCACCATCCTGACACCGGCCTGTTCGGCGCGGCGCGCCAGCATCGGGGCGTTGAGTGCGCCTTCGTCCCAGCCCAACCGCATCTTGACCGTGACCGGCACCTTGACCGCGCCGACCACGGCGTCGATCAGCGACAGCGCGTGGTCGAGATCCAGCATCAATGCCGAGCCGGCATAACCACCGGTGACCTTCTTGGCCGGGCAGCCCATGTTGATGTCGATGATGTCGGCGCCCTCGCCAGCGGCGATCCGCGCGCCTTCCGCCATGTGCGCCGCCTCGCGGCCGGCAAGCTGCACCATGTGAACCGGCAGGCCGGAATGACGAATGCGCAGGTCGCAACCGGCCCTGCCCTTGGCAAGCTCGCCGCTGGCCACCATTTCGGATACGACAAGACCGGCGCCATGGGCATGGGCGCGCTGCCGGAACGGCTCATCGGTGATGCCCGACATCGGCGCCAGGAACACGCGATTGCGAATTTGCACGCCGCCGACGTCGAGTGGCGCGGCCAATTTGGTCACATCAGGCATGCACAAAAACCAAGCATATTAGTTCGCTGCACATTCTCTAGCCAGAACCGGCGCAATGTGCAACGCGGAATGACGTCACATTAAGGCGCAATTGGGAAAAATGCTGGCCTTCTGAATTGGCGCCAGACGCCCCTTGGAAGGCGCAAAGGACGCCTTCGAAGTTCATATTTGGCGCACGATCTTTTCCGAAAACCGATTACACTTTTCGGGATCGTGCGCTAAGCCAATCTGCATGACTGACGCAAGTGAAAATTCGAGTGACGATGGCAAGGTCGCCGTGGTGATCGTCGCCGCCGGCCGCGGCGCTCGCGCCGGGCAGGCCAACGGACCCAAGCAGTATCAAAGTATTGGCGGCCACGCCGTCATCGCCCACACGATTGAGATTTTCCTGGCCCACCCGCGGACCAGCGAAGTTGTTGTCGCCATTCATGCCGACGACCACGAGTTGTTCCAGCAGGCGGCAGGCGCCAACGCCGAGCGGGTCATCGCCATCATGGGCGGGGCGACCAGGCAGGCGTCGGTGCGGCTCGGTCTGCTCGCACTGAGAGGCCACGCGCCGGGCCGGGTTCTGATCCACGACGCCGTCCGCCCGTTCGTCGATGCGGAGTTGATCGACCGGACCATCGACGCCATCGGCGAGCGCGAGGGCGCGCTGCCCGCCCTGCCCGTCGCCGATACGCTGAAGCGCGAGTCGGCCGCTGGCGTCGTGGGAGAAACCGTTTCCCGCAACGGACTTCACGCCGCGCAGACGCCACAGGGCTTTCCGTTCTGGCCCATTCTTGCCGCGCACGAGAAAGCCCATCACCTGGGAAAAATGGACTTCACCGACGACGCCGCGATCGCTGAATGGGCGCATATTCCGGTAAAGATCGTTCCGGGTTCACCGGACAATGTCAAACTCACCTGGGCACGGGATATTGCAATGGCGGACCAACGGCTTTCCGGCGAACGTGCGCGCTTCCCCGACATCAGAACCGGCAATGGCTACGACGTCCACGCCTTCGAACCTGGCGACCATGTCACCCTGTGCGGCGTCGCCATCCCGCATGACAAGAAACTTTCGGGCCACTCCGACGCCGATGTCGGCCTGCATGCCTTGACCGATGCGCTGCTGGCGACCTGTGGCGCCGGCGACATCGGCACGCATTTCCCGCCGTCCGATCCGCAGTGGAAAGGCGCTGCATCTCGTATCTTCGTCGAACATGCGGCAAAGTTGGTGCGCGAGCGCGGCGGCCGCATCGCCAACGCCGACATCACGCTGATCTGCGAGGCGCCGCGCGTCGGCCCGCATCGCGAGGCGATGACGGCAGCCCTGTCACAGATGCTGGCAATTTCCCCTGATCGCATCTCGATCAAGGCGACAACCAACGAAAAGCTCGGCTTTGTCGGCCGCGAGGAAGGCATAGCGGCCATCGCCACCGCCAGCGTGGTGTTTCCCGGCGAGGTGCCGGAATGACCAACGACGAGCTGGCAAACGCGCTACTTCAGGCCTGCCAGCAGCGCGGCATCATGCTGGCAACGGCGGAAAGCTGCACCGGCGGCATGATCATCGCAGCGCTCACCGACATCGCCGGCTCGTCCGCCGTCGTCGATCGCGGCTTCATCACCTATTCGAACGAAGCCAAGATGGACATGCTCGGTGTTTCCCCCGCCACGCTTGAAGATCATGGCGCTGTTTCACGCGAGACGGCGATTGAAATGGCAAAGGGCGCGCTGGCCCATTCGCGCGCCAAGCTGACGCTCGCGGTCACCGGCATCGCCGGGCCCGGCGGCGGATCGGTGGAAAAGCCTGTCGGCCTGGTCTGGTTCGGGGTCGGGCTGGACGGCGAGACGGTGGCTGCCGAGCACAGGCTGTTTGCCGACAAGGGGCGCGATTTTATCCGCCGTGAAACAGTTGGGCATGCGCTGGAACTGGGACTGCGTGCGCTCGGCCAGACTTAAGGCGCGATGCGCTTTAAGTCTTTGTATTTATGCCTGTCGTAGTTCCGCTGCGCACTTTTGGGCGACATGCATCAGGCCGACGATGCAACACCGTAGATGACGTCGGCGCGCTTCTCGAAAGCCTCGGCGAACATGCGGAAGGCTCGATCGAACATGGTGCCCATCACCGCGCCCAGAATGCGGCTCTTAAATTCATAATCGATGAAGAAGCGGACAATACAGCCGCCGCCATCGGGTTCGAAGCGCCAGACATTGCTTAGATATTTGAACGGGCCATCGATGTATTTCACGTCAATGGTGTTCTCGTCGGGTTTCAGCAGCACCTGCGTGGTGAAGGTTTCGCGGATCGCCTTGTAGCCGATGCTCATGTCGGCGACGAGAACGGTGCGTCCGTCACGCTCCTTGCGCGAGCGCACCGTCAGCGCTTCGCAAAGCGGCAGGAACTGCGGATAGGCCTCGATATCGGCAACCAGTGCGAACATCTGTTGCGGCGTATGGGCAACCCGGCGGGTGGCTTCGAATTTCGGCATGAACCGGCCCTAAAGCGCGTTGCGTTGAAACGGATTCATGCGACGCGCTTTGGATTCCTTGTTTTTATGCATGTCGTTCTCCCAAAACCGAGGTCACTTTTGGGTGACATGCATTAGAGCGATTTCTTGAGAAGCGCTTCCCGCGCCGCACGCAACCTAGCGAAATCGTCGCCGGCGTGATGCGACGAACGCGTCAGCGGGCTCGACGCCACCAGCAGAAAACCCTTGGTCCGGCCGATCGTCTCGAAGGATTTGAACTCCTCCGGGGTGACGAAGCGGATCACCGGATGGTGCTTCTTGGACGGCTGCAGATACTGGCCGATGGTCATGAAGTCGACATTGGCCGAGCGCAGATCGTCCATCAATTGCAGGATTTCGTTCCGCTCTTCGCCCAGGCCCACCATGATGCCGGACTTGGTGAAGATCGACGGGTCGAGTTCCTTGACCCGCTGCAACAGTCGGATCGAATGAAAATAGCGGGCGCCTGGACGAACCGTCAGATAGTTCGACGGCACGGTCTCGAGATTGTGGTTGAAGACGTCGGGCTTGGCCGCCACGACGATCTCCAGTGCGCCTTCCTTACGCAGGAAATCGGGCGTCAGGATTTCGATCGTGGTCAACGGCGTGGCCGCCCTGATGGCGCGGATGACCTCGGCAAAATGCTGCGCACCGCCATCGGCGAGATCATCGCGGTCGACCGAGGTGATGACGACATGGGTCAGGCCCATCTGCTTGACCGCGTGCGCGACGCGGGCCGGTTCATCGGGATCGAGTGCGGTCGGGATGCCGGTGGCGACATTGCAGAACGCGCAGGCGCGTGTGCAGATCTCGCCCATGATCATGAAGGTGGCGTGCTTCTTCTCCCAGCATTCGCCGATGTTGGGGCAGCCGGCCTCTTCGCAGACGGTCACCAGCTTGTGCGACTTCACGATCTCGCGGGTCTCGGCATAGCCCTTCGAGACCGGCGCCTTGACGCGGATCCAGTCGGGCTTGCGCAGCACGTCCTGATCGGGCTTGTGCGCCTTTTCCGGATGCCGCAAGCGCGGTGCGTTGGCAATCGTATCGAGGACAGTGACCATCTGGAAACCTGGTTTGTTCGCGACAGCCAGTCCGGCTTTCGCTGTCATAACGTCATCTAAGACTTTTCAACTCAAAGAAAAAGGCCGCCGCAGTGCATGCCGCGGCAGCCCTTTTCGCATAGCAGCTGTTCAACGATATTAACGGCGCACCAGGCGTCCGACCCAGATCAGCAGGCAGGCGCCGATAAAGCCGGTGATCAGATAGGCGGTCCAGCCGATGCCGAAGACACCGATGTTGAGCGCCTGCAGGATGGCGTTCAGCACGATCGCGCCGACGATGCCCAGAACAATGTTCATGAAGATGCCGGTGTTGCTCTTCATGACCATTTCGGCGAGCCAGCCTGCCAGGCCGCCGATAATGATTGCTGCTATCCAGCCGACGCCATTCAAGTGCATATGCCCTCTCCTTGTGTGATGGGTGAAAATGCATCCGCAAACGAACATCCTTGCCGCCGGGTTCCATCGATTACCCGCGGGCCCGATTTATCACGCGTTCAGCGCCCGGCCATAGGCGTCGAGCACGCTTTCCTTCATCATTTCCGAGAGCGTCGGATGTGGGAAGATGGTGTGCATCAGTTCTTCCTCGGTCGTCTCCAGGTTCATCGCCACGACAAAGCCCTGGATCAGTTCGGTCACCTCGGCGCCGACCAAATGCGCGCCGAGCAGCTGACCTGTCTTCTTGTCGAAGATGGTCTTCACGAAGCCCTGGTCCTCGCCAAGCGCAATGGCCTTGCCGTTGGCGGCGAACTGGAACCTTCCGACTCGGATATCCCAGCCTTCGGCCTTGGCCTTGGCCTCCGTCAGGCCGACGGAGGCGACCTGCGGATTGCAGTAGGTGCAGCCCGGAATCTTGAGCTTGTCGGTGGCATGCACGCCGGGAAAGTTGGCAATCTTTTCGACGCACACCACGCCCTCGTGCTCTGCCTTGTGGGCAAGCATCGGCGGGCCGGCGACATCGCCGATGGCATAAATGCCGGGCACATTGGTCTTGCCGTAGCCGTCGATGACAATACAGCCCCGGTCAGTCTTCACGCCCAGCGCCTCAAGCCCGAGGTTTTCGATGTTGCCCTGCACGCCGACGGCCGAGATCATGCGGTCGGCGGTGATCTTCTCGACTTTGCCATCCTTCATCTCGACATGCGCGGTGACCGAGTTCGCGCCCTTCTCGACCTTGGTTACCTTGGCCTCGAGGATGATCTTCATGCCTTGCTTCTCGAACTGCTTTTGCGCGAATTTCGAGACTTCGGCGTCCTCGACCGGCATCACCGCAGGCAGGAGTTCGACAACCGTCACTTCGGCGCCCATGGTGCGGTAGAAGGAGGCGAATTCGATGCCGATGGCGCCTGAACCCATGACCAGCAGCGATTTCGGCATCTCCTTCGGCACCATGGCCTCGAAGTAGGTCCAGATGAGCTTGCCATCCGGCTCGATGCCGGGCAGCGCGCGCGGCCGGGCGCCGGTCGCCAGAATGATGTGCTTGGCGGTGTAGGTGCCCTCGCCCTTGACGCCTTTCGGCACCGGCGGCTGCGGCTCCATTGGCGTCTTGGCCGTCTTGGACACGACGATCTCACCCGGCTTCGAGAGCTTGGCTTCGCCCCAGATCACGTCGACCTTGTTCTTCTTCATTAGGAAGGCAACGCCGCCATTGAGCCGCAGCGAGACTTTTCGCGAACGGTCGACCACGGCAGAAGTGTCGACGCTGACCTTGCCGTCGAGCTTCAGCCCGTAATCCTTCAGGTGATCCGAATAGTGCATGATCTCGGCCGAGCGCAGCAGCGCCTTGGTCGGAATGCAACCCCAGTTGAGGCAGATGCCGCCAAGATGCTCGCGCTCGACGATCGCCGTCTTGAAGCCAAGCTGGGCGGAACGCACCGCTGTGACATAGCCGCCCGGGCCGGAGCCGATGATGATGACGTCGTAGTTCTCAGCCACGATTTTCTCCTTGATTCACGATTCCAGCATGCCGCGCACGAGGGGCGCTAACGCCTCGCCGATGTTGCGCGTGTTTTCGGCATCGAGATGGACGCCGTCGAGCGGTGTACATTTAGCGACGCTCGCGGCATCAAAAAAGCCGCAGCCCATCTCGTTGGCGGCGGTTTGATAAAAGCCGGCGAGCTTGGGCGACTCGATTGCACCCGTTCCCAACATTTCGGCGTAGTCCACCTTGCGGGTTTCCACGATATGCGGCGGCGCAACCAGGATAATCCTGGGGGCGGCACCGCCGAATGGATAGGCGTGCCCCCGCACGATTTCGACGAGGCGTCGCATGCCATAGGACGCTATGACCGCGCTGCCATGAATCGACGGCTTCATGTCGTTGGAGCCAAGCATGATGACGATCAGATCGATCGGCGAATGCGTGCTCAGGATCGTCGGCAATATCCGGGCGCCGTTTCGGTCCGCGCCGGACAAGAAGTCGTCGTAGGCCGTGGTGCGGCCGCCCAGTCCCTCGGCAATGACGTGGAAGCTCGGTCCGAGCGCTCTCGCCAGTGTGGTTGGCCACTGGTCTTCATGTTCATGTCGGCTCAAAGTCTCCGGGTTGTGTCCCCAGGTCAGCGAATCGCCGTAGCACACAACTGTCTTCATGCACCCACACCCACCTGTGCCTTGATCAAACCGCGTCTCACCCGCCAGCTCACGAACAGCCAGTGAAGAATGATCGTCACCAGGCCCGACAGGCCAAAGCCGACCACCATGGGAATGTCCTTCTTCACCACCGCGGCACCGCTGTCGGCGTAGAGGACAAGCGCGACCAGCAGGGCAAGCATCACCGCAAACACGATCAGCAGCCACTTACCCGTCCTGGCCACCGCCGCGACCGGATCCGTCATGAACTGCGCCACGAAGAAGACGAAGGTAACCATGAAGGTCACCAGCACCGAGAACATGAAAACGAGGATGTATTCTTCCTCGGCGCCAGTGGCGATGGCCAACCACTGCGCGACCAGCCCGCCGGCCAAACCGGAAAGAATGAAAGCGAAAAGGCTGGTGAAGAATGTCCGCACCGCCCTTTCCCTTCCTAGACCAGCATGCCCATCGGGTTCTCGATCAGGCGTTTGAAGGCAACCAGCAATTCGGCCCCCAGCGCTCCGTCGACGGCGCGATGGTCGGTCGACAGCGTCACCGACATCACGGTGGCGATCTTGATCTCGCCATTCTTGACCACCGCCCGCTCCTCGCCGGCGCCGACCGCCAGGATCGTCGCATGCGGCGGGTTGATCACCGCGGCAAAGTCCTTGATGCCGAACATGCCGAGGTTCGACACCGCCGTGGTGCCACCCTGATACTCTTCCGGCTTCAGCTTACGGCTGCGCGCCCGGCTGGCCAGGTCCTTCATCTCGTTGGAGATGGTGGACAGCGTCTTTTCGTCCGCCTTGCGGATGATCGGCGTGATCAGGCCACCGGGGATCGACACCGCAACGCCGACATCAGCATGCTTGTGCTTGACCATGGCGCTTTCGGTCCACGATGCATTGGCATCCGGCACCGCCTTCAGCGCCAGCGCCATTGCCTTGATCACCATGTCGTTGACCGACAGCTTGTAGGCCGGCACGTCACCCTTTTCGGTCTTCTTGACTGGGGCTGCCGCATTGATCTGCGTGCGCAATGCCAAGAGCGCGTCGAGTTCGCAGTCGAGTGTCAGGTAGAAATGCGGGATGGTGGTCTTGGCCTCGACCAGGCGGCGCGCGATGGTCTTGCGCATATTGTCATGCGGGACGAGTTCGTAGGAGCCTTGCTCGAACAGTTTCAGCACCTGCTCGTCCGACATCGCCTTCACCGGGGCGGCAGCAGCAGCCGGAGCCGCCGGTGCCCCTGCGGGCGCTGCCTTGGCGGCAGGTTTGATGCCGCCACCGGCAATCGCCGCATCGACATCGGCTTTCACCACGCGGCCATGCGGGCCGGTGCCGGTCACGGCAGACACATCGACCCCGGCTTCCCTGGCGATGCGGCGCGCGAGCGGCGATGCAAAGGTGCGCTCGCCAGCGGCATGGCCGTTGGCGGCCGGAGCCGCTACTGCCTTGGATGCGGGCGCAGGCTCGGCCTTTGGCGCCTCAGCCTTTGGTGCTTCCGCCTTCGGAGCCTCCGTTTTCGGCGCTTCCGCTTTCGCTGGCGCAGCAGGGCCACCGCTGTTCGCGGCGGCGCCGGCGTCTTCGCCTTCGGCAGCGAGCACGGCGATCAGCGCATTGACCTTGACGCCCTCGGTGCCGGCAGGAACGACGAGCTTCGCAACCGTGCCCTCGTCGACAGCCTCGACTTCCATCGTTGCCTTGTCGGTCTCGATCTCAGCAATGACATCGCCGGGCGAAACCTTGTCGCCCTCCTTGACCAGCCACTTTGACAGATTGCCCTCTTCCATCGTGGGCGACAGGGCCGGCATGGTGATGTTGATTGGCATTTTGTCCTCCCGCCCGGTTCAGCGATACGTGACGGCTTTGACCGCCTCGATGACCTCGCCGACATTCGGCAACGCCAGCTTTTCGAGGTTCGCCGCATACGGCATCGGCACGTCTTTGCCGGCAATGGTGATGACCGGGGCGTCAAGGAAATCGAAGGCACGCTGCGACACCTGGTTGGCGATGTGATCGCCGACCGAGCTCTGCGGATATCCCTCTTCCACGACGATCAGCCGGTTGGTCTTCTTGACCGAGGCGACGACCGTGTCGAGGTCGAGCGGGCGGATGGTCCTGAGGTCGATGATCTCGGCGTCGATGCCCATGCCGCGCAACTCGGCTTCAGCCTTGACCGCATAGGTCATGCCGATGCCGAAGGAGACGATGGTGACGTCCTTGCCGGTCTTGTGGATGCGCGCCTTGCCGATCGGCAGCACGAAATCATCCAGCTTCGGCACGTCGAAGGAATGACCGTAGAGGATTTCGTTCTCGAGGAAGATAACCGGGTTAGGATCGCGGATCGCCGCCTTGAGCAGGCCCTTGGCATCGGCAGCGGTGTAGGGCATCACGACCTTGAGGCCGGGAATGTGGCTGTACCAGGCGGCATAGCACTGCGAATGCTGGGCTGCGACGCGAGCGGCGGCGCCGTTCGGTCCACGGAACACGATCGGCGCGCCCATCTGGCCGCCCGACATATAGAGCGTCTTGGCAGCCGAGTTGATGATCTGGTCGATCGCCTGCATGGCGAAGTTGAAGGTCATGAACTCGACGATCGGCTTCAAACCGGCCATCGCCGCGCCGACGCCGACGCCGGCAAAGCCATGCTCGGTGATCGGCGTGTCGACGACGCGCCGCGGCCCGAACTCCTGCAGCAGTCCCTGCGTGATCTTGTAGGCGCCCTGGTATTCGGCAACTTCCTCGCCCATGACGAAGACATCGCCGTCGCGGCGCATTTCCTCGGCCATCGCATCACGCAGCGCTTCGCGCACCGTGGTCGAGACCATTTCCGTCCCGGCCGGAATATCCGGATCGGCGGCGATTTCCGTCCTCGGGGCGGCTGCGACCGGTGCTGAGGCCTCGCTTTTGGCTGCCGCCGGCGCAGGCGCCGCTGTTTCAGCCTTCGGGGGTTCTTCGCCGATGCCTTCGCCGGCCTTGTCGACATCTTCGCCGTCAACCGCGAGTACGGCGATCACTGCATTGACCTTGACGCCTTCGGTGCCGGCAGGAACCACGATCTTGGCAAGCGTGCCTTCATCGACGGCTTCGACTTCCATCGTCGCCTTGTCGGTTTCGATCTCGGCGATGACGTCACCGGCGACGACCTTGTCGCCCTCGTTCTTCAACCACTTGGAAAGATTGCCCTCTTCCATGGTCGGCGAGAGAGCGGGCATGAGAATTTCGATCGGCATGTCCTTGCCCTCCCGTTACAATACGATATCGGTCCAGAGCTCGGACGGATCCGGCTCCGCGTCGTTCTGGGCAAATTCGGCGGCATCCGCGACGACATCGCGAACCTCCTTGTCGACGGTCTTCAGTTCGTCCTCGGTCGCCCATTTCTTCTCGATCAGCCGCGCCTTGACCTGCTCGATCGGGTCATGCTCGGAGCGCATCTTCTGCACTTCTTCCTTGGATCGGTACTTCGCCGGGTCGGACATCGAGTGGCCGCGATAGCGATAGGTCTGCATTTCGAGGATCAGCGGGCCGTTGCCGGCACGGCACCATTCGGTGGCCAGATCGCCCGCAGCCTTGACGGCGCGGACATCCATGCCGTCGACCTGCAGCCCGGGAATCTTGAACGAGGCGCCGCGATGCGAAAAGTCCGTCTCCGCCGACGAGCGCGAGACAGAAGTGCCCATGGCATAGCGGTTGTTCTCGATGATGTAGATAACCGGCAGCTTCCACAGCGAGGCCATGTTGAAGCTTTCATAGACCTGGCCCTGGTTGGCCGCACCATCGCCGAAATAGGTCAGCGACACATTGTTGTTGTCGCGGTAGCGATTGGCGAAGGCCAGACCAGTGCCGAGCGACACCTGCGCGCCGACGATGCCGTGGCCGCCGTAGAAATGCTTCTCCTTGGAGAACATGTGCATGGAGCCGCCCTTGCCCCTGGACAGGCCGCCACGACGTCCGGTCAGCTCAGCCATGACGCCACGCGGTGAAAGCTCCATCGCCAGCATGTGGCCGTGGTCGCGATAGGCGGTGATCATCTGGTCGCCCTGGATCAGCGCCATCTTCATGCCGGTGACGACCGCTTCCTGGCCGATATAGAGGTGGCAGAAACCACCGATGAAGCCCATGCCGTAAAGCTGGCCGGCCTTTTCCTCGAAACGGCGGATAAGCAGCATGTGCCGATAGGCGGCAAGCTCTTCATCCTTGGTGAATTCTGCAGGCTTGGGGGCCGAAAGCCCCATCTTGCCGTCGGATTTGGATTTGGCAGGCGCTTTTCTGGCTGCGGTGGCCATGCATCACTCCCTGTTGGCGTCTCTTTGCGGACATTAGGGCAGGATCAAATCCGCCCTGGGGAGATCAGCTCCTCCCCACCGATTTTGGAGAGGCTAACACGCGCTAGAGCGTTATGCCATGCCGAAATTGCATAGCTCACATGCGTCTAAGCGATTAAAATCATTGAAAATATTGGCTATTAACTGAAAACCGGTTACTTCGCCGAGACCGGCAACATGATGGTGATTTCGTCAGCCTGGGACAGATTGAGCGCCTTGCGCGCCTGCTCGTCGAGCATGTCCTTCTCGATCGACCCTTCATGCATGAGCCGAACGCGCCGTTCGAGCTCCATCCGGCGCGCCTTAATCGCGTCGAGCTGACCTTGCAGCACAACCGTCTGGGCTTCCAGCTGATATTTCGAGTTGATGCCGAATTCGCCGTGGTAGGCATGAAAGCCGAAATAGGCGAGGAACGCCACGCAGAGCGAGGGAATGATCAGCCGGCCGGTGTTTCTCTGCTTGTGCTGACGCGTCCACATATCCAAATCCTCGCGGCCGCGAACTCCTACGGCTCCCCATCTTTTTCGCCCGATTGTGCTTAACGGACGGTTACGGATGACCGGCTGCTCGAGACCCGAAATGAAAAAGGGCGGGAATGCTCCCGCCCTTTCATCGATATCCCATGCCTGGGTGTTTCCGGATCAGCCCTTGACCACCGACTTGCCGGCGTAGCTCGCCTGCTTGCCGAGCTCTTCCTCGATGCGGATCAGCTGGTTGTACTTGGCCATGCGGTCCGAGCGCGACAGCGAGCCGGTCTTGATCTGTCCGCAATTGGTGGCAACGGCGAGATCGGCTATGGTCGAATCCTCGGTTTCGCCCGAGCGGTGCGACATGACGGCGGTGTAGCCGGCCTTGTGCGCGGTTTCGACGGCGTCGAGCGTTTCCGTCAACGAACCGATCTGGTTGACCTTGACCAGGATCGAATTGGCGACGCCCATGCGGATGCCGTCACGCAGCCGTGCCGTGTTGGTGACGAACAGGTCGTCGCCGACCAGCTGGGTCTTCTTCCCGATCAAGTCGGTCAGATACTTCCAGCCTTCCCAGTCGTCCTCGGCAAGGCCGTCCTCGATCGAGATGATCGGATAGTCGGCTGCGAGCTTGGCCAGGTATTTGGCCTGGGCCTTGGGATCGCGGGTCTTCTTCTCGCCCTCGTAGACGTAGTTGCCGTCCTTGAAGAACTCGGTGGCCGCGCAGTCCAGGCCGAGCGCGATCTCTTCGCCGGGCTTGAAGCCGGCTTTCTCGATCGATTCCATGATGAAGTCGAGCGCCACAGGCGCGCTCTTCAGGTTCGGGGCAAAGCCGCCCTCATCGCCGACATTGGTGTTGTGGCCGGCATCCTTCAGCTTCTTGCGCAGCGTGTGGAAGATCTCCGAACCCCAGCGAACACCCTCGCGCAGTGTCGGCGCGCCGATCGGCAGGATCATGAATTCCTGGAAGTCGATCGGGTTGTCGGCATGGGCGCCGCCATTGATGATGTTCATCATCGGCACTGGCAGGACATGCGCCTTGGTGCCGCCGACATAACGGTAGAGCGGCAGGCCGGCGGCATCGGCTGCGGCTTTGGCCACGGCCAGCGAGACGCCGAGGATGGCGTTGGCGCCGAGCCGGCTCTTGTTGGGGGTGCCATCGAGCTCGATCATGGTCTGGTCGATGTGGATCTGATTTTCGGCTTCCATGCCGCCGATAGCCTCGAACAGCTCGCCGTTCACCGCTTCGACAGCCTTGAGCACGCCCTTGCCGAGATAGCGGGCGCCGCCGTCGCGCAGTTCGACGGCCTCGTGGGCACCGGTCGAGGCGCCCGACGGCACCGCAGCGCGGCCCATCGAGCCATCTTCGAGAACGACATCGACCTCGACGGTCGGATTTCCACGGCTGTCCAGGATTTCACGCCCGACAATGTCGATGATGGCGGTCATTGCGATGTCCTCGATTGATCTGAAGAAGGGTCGCGCACGTCTTAGCCAAAGTGCCGCAAAAGGCAATCGGCCCGGTCGCAATTATTGCCGTGGCGTCAGCCTAAAGCGCGTCGCGCCTGAACGGATTCAGGCGCCGCATGCCGTTCTCTCAAAACCGGGGACTACTTTGTGGCGATATGCATCAGGCGATTCACGAAGCGCAAATCGCTGTCATCATAAGTCATGTGCGGCGGATGTACTTCCGGCTATGGTGCGGGTGCGCGGGGCGAAACAGGAGGAGTTTCGCCATGTCCCAGTTGAGTGGTATCGTGAGTCTGTTCCTGATCGCGGCGGCGTTTCTGACGTCGTGCGACAATCAGCAATCGCCACCCAAGGCAGCAGGGCCGCTACCGGCCTTGCATGTCAGCGAATAGGCGCACATCGAATCCAAAAGGCCCCGTCTGAACGGGGCCTTTTGTTTCCGGGCGTCAATGCCAGTAAGGCGTGACCTTGTAATAATCATAGGACGCGTCGCGCGCCGTCTCGCCATCCGCGCCGGCCAGTTCGTTGATCGAATAAGCGGGTGCGGCCTTCAGCTGTTCCTTGGAGAACGGAACGACATAGCCCCCCTTGTCCTCGTCATAGTCGAGGCTGGCCCACGGAATGGCGTGGTACTTCTCGCCGATGCCGAGAAAACCGCCGAAACCTATCACCGCGAACATGATGCCGTTCGAGGTCTTATCGAGCATGATGTCCTCGATGCTGCCGATGCTCCTACCCTCGGTGTTGTAGACGGACGTGCCGATGACGCGCGAAGCGGCAATGGCTTCGGTGTGGCCTGTCTGGGTTGTCATGATGTGCTCCTCATTGTCGTTGATCCATGCTTTGACAATGAGGGGCGCGGGCGAAAGTTCCCGACTTTTTCGGCGGCAGCCGGTTACTCCGCGAGGATGAAGGTGACCTTCATGTTGACGCGATAGGCAGCGATCTTGCCGTCCTCGACGACGATCTTCTGGTCCTGGATCCAGGCGCCTTCGACGTTCTTCAAGGTCTTTGCGGCACGCGCAATCCCCTTCTCGATGGCGTCCTGAAAGCTCTTCTTCGACGATGAGGTGATTTCGGTGACGCGGGCGACAGACATGGCTTCCTCCTGCCAAAACGCTCATTTGCGAGGCGAGCGTACAGCCGGCTTATGTCTTCCACAAGCGCCGGGCCATGGGGCCATTGTCAGTTGCCGACGCTGGAACGTCCGTGGGACGCTTCAGTGACCCTTGGCGATACGATCGAACGCCATCAGTCTTTCCAGCAGTGCCGGCATATCCTTCAGCGGCACCATATTCGGGCCATCGGAAGAGGTCGAATTGTCCGGATCCTGATGGGTCTCGATGAACACGCCGGCCACACCAACGGCGACAGCCGCCCGGGCCAGCGTCTCGACAAAGCGGCGCTCGCCGCCAGAGGAGCCGCCCTGCCCGCCTGGCTGCTGAACCGAATGCGTGGCGTCGAAGATCACCGGCGCTCCGATCTCGGCCATGATAGGCAGAGCGCGCATGTCGGACACCAGCGTGTTGTAGCCGAACGACGCGCCGCGCTCCGTGGTCAAGACATTGGCGTTGCCGGAACCGGTGATCTTGGCAACCACGTTCTTCATGTCCCAGGGAGCCAGGAACTGCCCCTTCTTCACGTTGATCACCTTGCCGGTCCTCGCAGCGGCGACCAGCATGTCGGTCTGGCGCGACAGGAAGGCCGGAATCTGCAGGACATCGACATGCGGCGCGACGATCGCGCACTGCTCCTCGGTGTGGACATCGGTCAGCACCGGCAGCGAAAATTCCTTGCGCAGTTCGTCGAAGACGGGAAGTGCCGCTTCCATGCCCGCACCGCGCGTCGCCGACAGCGAGGTGCGGTTGGCCTTGTCGTAGCTGGTCTTGTAGACGAGGCCTATTCCAAGCTTGCCGGTCAGTTCCTTCAACGCGCCGGCCATGTCGAAGGCATGCTGGCGCGATTCAAACTGGCAAGGACCAGCGATCAGCGACAAGGCCGCGTTGTTGTCGAAGACGACATTGCCGACGGTTACCGACGAATTGGGCGCCAGGGGCTTGCTCATTGGATCTCCCGGAAGATGAAAGCCGCGCCCTGTCCGGATGCCGGCTGCACGACAATATCATTGCCCGCTACATCGTGTTTGACGGAGTTGGCTGCAAGCAGCCTCGAGGTGATATCGGCGCTGGGAACCGAAAAGACCACGGCGGCGAAGCGTAGGTCCGTCGGCGCGCCGGCAGGCAAGCCAAAGCGTGCGGTGAAAGACGTCGGGGCAAGCACACTCAAGGTTGCGTTCGGCAAGTGAAACGCGCCGCCTTGCCCGCTGGCGGCCGGATCGTCCACCGCCAAGGAGATCAGCCGGCGCTGCTCGGCGGGCCGGTCGCTGACCGCCACGATCTCGACAATTCCCGTGGCGCCGTTGGCGTGCGCCTGCAAGGCTGTCCGATCCACGTTCGGCGCGTTGACCCGTTCGCAGGCAAACAGGAAAGCATCCGTAGCGTTGCTATCGGATGCAAAGGCGAGCTTGAACGATGCAATGTCGCTTTTACCCGCCGTGTCGGTGAACGCGCGCGAAAAGCTCAGCATGTCTCCCGCGGAGATGCCGGCTTCGACATAGCGTGCCTGGTCGGCATCTGCGTTGCTGGTCCCCAGGACCACTGCGGAAAACCCCTCGTCACCGTGCCTGTTGCGATAGATACGGTCGCGCGCGACGAAAACATTGCCCTCGGCAATGGCCGCCGTCGCGGCCTGTTCGTCGCCGACCGCGAGCGGCTCGAGATAGGTGCCGTCGGTGAGGAAAACACAACAGTTTTCGGTCCCGAAGGGATGAATGCCGGTCGGGGCAACCACGAAGCCAAGCGCGGTGAGCCGGGCTCGTGCCACATCGAGGTTCTGTGTCGGCAGCACCAGATGATCGAGCGGATGAGTGCCGGCGGCTGTTGTTCGGTTCATGCAGGCGCGATGTGCATCATTCCGCAAACCGGTTCAAGTCTCAATCAGGCACCGGCCACGACATCGGCGGAATAACGCAGCTCGCGCAATGGTTTGACCTTGCTGGTTGTCTGCCCATAGAGCGGGTGCGCCTTGTAGGCGGCCAACGCCGCGTCATCGGCGAACTCGGCATAGACGACCACATCGATCTCGTCCGACAGCGGGTCGACCTTTGTGTTGATGGTCACCTCGAAGAGGCTGGAATGGGGAATGTTGCCGAGCGCCTGCAGGCCGGTGCGAACGGCCTCCACATCCTCTTTGCGCCGCGCGCTGAAGAAAACGATATGCCGGATCAACGCCGCCTCCTCGATCGAAAGCGCGTCGGGCGACGCGCTTCACGTCTTTGTCTTTATGCATGTCGTTGCCCAAGACCGGGGCCACTTTTGGACGACATGCATTAAGTGCCGGGGTCTTTTGTGACGACAGGACGGCCGCGTCAATCGACAAGGATGTCGCGGCAGCGCCTCATGCGGATGGGCGCTAGGTTTTGCCGGTGATGGATCGCACGACGTGCGTGACACCCCTTACCGCCGTGTCGAGATACCGGCCCTGATTGTAGAGGCCGTCCCAGATCAGGAAAAAGGCGATGGCGGCAATGACGATCACATAACGCATGGCTAAAACTATCGCACAAGCACGGTTGCAACCATAGGCGTTTTAGGCGTGTTCGGCCTTTGCTGTTTAAAAGCCGGATCCACGACTGCGAGTGCCTCCACTTGGCACAGCCTGGCTTGCAGCCTGCCTCTTGATGTTCCCCCTCATGACGTGGAAGATTATCGCAGGGATTCACTGGGCAGCGCTGAAGCTCTGGCTAAAGGGCACGCGCTTTCGTTCGATCAACTGCCGGGATCAGGCAATGGCGTTCGAACCCGGCGAATGAACCGCGAGAACCGAGGCTCGGCAATTTGCGCCGACACCGCGGAAGCGCAGGGGCGTGAGATGACAAACAAGGAACATCATGGTCTGGCGTTGAGCGACGCGGTCAGGCTGGACGAATTCAATTTCGCCGAGATCGTCAAGGGTTTGCCGGCGAAGGCGCGCATGGTGCTGTCGGCGGCCATGAACCTGCCGCGCGGATCGCTGAAGGTCAGGATGCCGGACGGACGCGCCGTCCTGGTCGGCGGCAAGGGACCGGGCCCGGACGCCGAACTGGTGCTCAAGAACTGGCGCTTGCCCGGCCGTGCCTTTTCCGGCGGCACGATCGGCCTTGCCGAATCCTACATGGACGGCGATTGGGAAAGCCCTGACGTCACCAGCTTCCTGGAGCTGTTCGTGGTCAATTCGGCCATCGGCGAACGCGTTGCTGGTGGCGCCAGCTGGCTCATCAACACCGTCCAGCGCATCCGGCACTGGTTCAACGAGAACACGCGCACCGGCTCGAAGCGCAACATTTCGGCGCATTACGATCTTGGCAACGCCTTCTACAAGGAATGGCTCGATCCGAGCATGACCTATTCCTCGGCCCTCTATGCCAACGGCGCCAACGACCTCGAAAGCGCCCAGGCCGCCAAATATCGCGCACTGGCCAAGGATACGGGGATCGGTCCGAAGGATCACGTACTGGAGATCGGCTGCGGCTGGGGCGGCTTCGCCGAATTCGCGGCACGCGAGATCGGCTGCCGTGTGACCGGGCTGACGATCAGCCGCGAGCAGCACGACTTCGCCAAGGCGCGCCTCGCCAAGGCCGGGCTTGCCGACAAGGTCGACATCAAGCTGCAGGACTATCGCGACGAAACCGGCACCTACGACCGCATCGCCTCGATAGAGATGTTCGAGGCGGTCGGCGAGAAGTACTGGCCGGTGTTCTTCGGCAAGATGAAAGCCTGCCTGAGGCCTGGCGGCACTGCGGGCCTGCAGATCATCACCATCAACGAAGCCGCCTACGACACGTATCGCGCAAGGCCGGATTTCATCCAGCGCTATGTTTTTCCGGGTGGCATGCTGCCGACGCCGTCGATCCTGAAGGCACTCGGCAACGATCACGGCCTTGCCCATCTGCGCGAGCGCGTGTTTCCGGACGACTATGCGCGCACGCTCGCCGAATGGCGCCAGCGGTTCTGGGCGTCATGGGAAAAGATCGTCCCGCTCGGCTTCGACGACCGCTTCAAGAAGCTCTGGGAATTCTACCTGCATTATTGCGAGGCCGGCTTCCGCGCCAGCTATATCGACGTGCGCCAGGTGGTCTACAAGGCATAGGTCCACGCTGCCGTACCGGCGCGGACCTATGCCGACGGTCAGAGAAGGATTCGGTATTTCGCAAATCCCGCTTCGCCCTCTCCTACCGGCTCGATCTTCAGCGACTTCACCTCGGCAATGAAATCCTTGGCCTTGGCGCCGGTCTCGAACACGACGCTGGTTCCAGGCAGCGGCGCGAACGACCAGTTGCCGTCCGCCGACGGATTGATCGTGCCCTCGCTGACGATGTAGCGAACGATCACGTCGCGATTGGTGTCCGGCGCCTCGTAGATGATCTTCGAGGCATTGATGTCGGGGAAATTGCCGCCACCGCCGGCCCGGTAGTTGTTGGTCGCAACGACGAATTTCTGTTTGGGATCAATTGGCTTGCCGTCAAACATCAAGTCGACGATGCGATTGGCGCCGGCGTTCGCCAGTCCCCCCTTGGCATCGTATTTCGGCGGCTGCGACAGGTCTATCTTGTAGGTCACGCCGTCGATGACGTCGAAATTGTAGGACGGGAAGTCGGTGTTGATGAGGGCCTGGTCGGCCTTGCCCGGTTCGATCCGGTTGAAGATGCCGGCCGACATTTCCAGCCATTCCTTGACCTGCGCGCCGGTGATTTCCACGGCTCGCACGGTGTTCGGGTAGAGGTAGAGATCGGCGACGTTTTTGATGGCGATGTCGCCTGCCGGCACGTCTGTATAGTAGTCGGCGCCGCTGCGTCCACCGGCCTTGAAGGGTGCGGCGGCCGACAGCAGCGGCACGTCCTTCCATTGCGTGTTCTTGAGAATATCCTTCAGGTACCAGGTCTGCGCCTGGCTGACGACCTGCACCGACGGATCGTCGGCGACTAGCGCGAAATAGGAATACAGCGGCGCCGAGGTCTTGCCGACGGGACGGCGCACATAGGCCAGAGTTGCCTGGTGGTCCTGTTCGAGTGCCGCGATGATGCGCTTGTCGTCGGGGACGATCGACTTGGCCTTGTTGTCGACGCGTTCGAAGATCGGCCGCGCCTCGGAGGTGGCGGAAACGACCTTCCAGTTCGACCCGTCGCGCTCCAGCATCAGGTCGATCAGCCCCATATGCGAGCCCCAGAAGCCGCCCATCACGGCCGGCTTGCCCTGCAGCGTGCCTTTTTGCGTGTCGACGCCGTCCAGCGACTGGAAGTCCTTCTTGCCGGGAAAGACCAGATGCTGGTGGCCGGTGAATACCGCATCGATGCCGTCGACACCGGCGACGAAGAACGACGCATTCTCCATCATGTCGCCCTGCTTCACGTCGATGCCGGAATGTGAGAGCGCAATCACGATGTCGGCGCCTTCCTCCTTAATCTGTGGCACCCAGGCGTTGGCCGCCTCGACGATGTCGCGTGTCTTGACGTTGCCCTCCAGATTCTTGAGATCCCAGACCATGATCTGCGGCGGCACGAAGCCGATGATGCCGATCCTGATCGGCTGCTCGGCGCCTGACCCGTCCCTGATCTTCTTGTCGAGGATGACATAGGGCTTGAGATAAAGCTTGTCGTCACGCGGGTTCGCAGCAAGCTCGGTGCCGCGGATCAAATTGGCGCAGACAAAGGGGAAATTGGCGCCAGCCAGCACCTTGTCCATGAACGACAGGCCGTAATTGAACTCGTGGTTGCCCAGCGTCGAGCATTCGTAGCCGAGCAGGTTCATGGCCTTCATGATCGGATGCAGGTCGCCATCCTTCATGCCCCTCTCATAGGCGATGTAGTCGCCCATCGGATTGCCCTGCAGCAGGTCGCCATTGTCGATCAGCATCGAATTGACGGCTTCCTTGCGCACTGCGTCGATCAGGGAAGCCGTGCGCGACAGGCCCATCGTGTCGTTCGCTTTGTCGGCGTAGTAATCGTAAGGCAGCACGTTCACATGGATGTCGGTGGTTTCCATGATCCGAAGATGGGCCTGGTTGGCCTGGGCGCGGGCGGAGAACGGATGCAGCATGATCAACGCTCCTGCGGCGGCGGCACCGCCAAGGAGATCGCGGCGGGAGACGGGATGGAGCAGTCGAGACATGTTTTCTCCTTCGACGACGTGACAAGCCCTGCCCCGAAGCGAACTTTGCGCTGAAACCCATCCGAGTCCATTCAAGAAATTGCGCGCATCGGAACGCCACTCGATCAGCAACAGATGACGTGCGGATGAACGGGTCTGGGGAGAAGAAATCAGCCCTTGTCGTCGTCGCCCTGGGTGATCAGCCGCGCGCTGCGCTGGCCCGTCGCGTAGATCCATAGCCAGCTCAGTGAAACCGCAAGCCGGTTGCGAAAGCCGATCAGGAAATAGATGTGGGCTATGCCCCACAGCCACCATGCCGCCCAGCCGGTCAGCTTGATCCAGCCGAAATCAATCACGGCGGCGCGCTTGCCGATCGTGGCGAGGTCGCCGTTATGCCTGTAGCGGAACGGCCGTGGGCCGGTGTCGCCGGCAAGCCGCGCCTTCAGCGTGGCGGCGACATGGCGGCCCTGCTGCTTGGCGGCCGGAGCCACGCCGGGAACGGGCCGCCCGTCCGGCCGCAGCACATGCGCGGCATCGCCGACGACGAAAATCTCCGGGCTGCCCGGCACGCTCAAGTCAGGCTCGACGAGCACCCTGCCCGCCCGGTCCGCCGCCGCGCCTAGCCATTCGGCGGCCGGCGAGGCGGCAACGCCCGCTGCCCACAGGATTGTGCCTGCCGACAAGTGCCTGTCGCCGAAGACTACGCCCTCTGCGTCGCACCGTGTAACAGCCCGGCCGAGTTCGATTGTCACACCGAGCCGCTCGAGCGCCTTCACCGCGTAGTTGGAAAGCCTCGGTGCAAAATTGGCCAGAATACGATCGCCGGCCTCGATGAGCATGACACGCGTTTGTCGTGTATCGATGTTGCGGAATTCACCGCGCAGCGTGTCATGCGCCAGTTCGACGATGGTGCCGGCAAGCTCGACGCCGGTCGGCCCGCCACCGACGATCGCAATGGTCAGCAGCGCCTCGCGCTTGACGGGATCGGCCTCCCGCTCGGCCTGCTCGAAGGCCAGCAGAATGCGCCGCCGAACCGTGGTGGCATCCTCCAGCGTCTTCAGGCCGGGCGCGAAAGGTTCCCATTCATCGTGGCCGAAATAGGCGTGGCGCGCGCCGGTGGCGAGCAGCAGCGTGTCATAGGCGACCGCACTGCCATCATCGAGCAGCACGCGCTTGCCGGCGCGATCGACGCCGACGACATTGGCAAGCAGCGTCGTCACATCCTTGCGCTTGCGCAGGAGGTGGCGGACCGGCCATGCAATTTCGGACGTCGCCAGCGCCGTGGTCGCCACCTGGTAGAGCAGCGGCTGGAAGAGGTGATGATTACGCTTGTCGATCATGGTGATGCGGACCGGCGCACCGCCAAGCGCTCGGGTGAATTCGAGACCGCCGAAACCTGCGCCGACAACAACGACATGATGGCTGGCGTGGTTCATCTCATTCACCGCTAACGGGCAAGATTGCCTAGGCTAGATGTAGGTACTTTTGTGCATCGCAGCAACGCGGGGGAGGTGCCTGAGACTCGTCGTTCTATGTCGTGAACGCACATGTCGTATCGTGTCACGAGGTATAGCGTGATCAAATACGCGATGAGGTAAAGCATGGCTAGCAATCATGACGACCAAGGTCCGGCGCAATATGCCTCTCCTCCCTGCTTCATGCATGAACTCGATCCCGCGTTTCAGACACCACTAGCCGACTGGACCGACGTCCGGCGCTGGCGCAAGGCCGAGCGCGAACGCCTGATCGCCGCGCGTCTCGCCGTTTCGGCCGACGCGCGAACGGTGATGTCGCAGCGCATTGCGCAAGGTCTCGACGCAATCGTCGGCGAGATCGTCGGCCGCATGGTCAGTCTCTACTGGCCGTTTCGCGGCGAGCCGGACCTGCGCCCATGGATGGCGTCCGTCAATGCGCGCGGCGGCCGCACCGCCCTGCCCGTTGTCATCGAGAAAGGTCAGCCGCTGATCTTTCGCCCCTACGCGCCGGGCGACCGGCTGGAAAAAGGTGTCTGGAACATCCCGATCCCGGCCGAGGGCGATCCGGTGCTGCCCGACATCGTCATTGCGCCAATCGTCGGCATCGATCCTCGAAACTACCGCCTGGGCTATGGCGGCGGGTTCTTCGATCGCACGCTGGCGGCGATGCCGTTCAAGCCGCTGGTGATCGGCGTCGGCTATGAGTTGCAGCGTATCGCCACCATCTACCCGCAGCCGCACGACATCCCGATGGATCGGATCGTCACCGAGGCCTAACACCCTGTTTGGAAAATGAGACCGGCTGGATTTCTGTTCCGCTGCGAAGCAGCGCAAATGTCATGTGACAAAAATCCGACTTGGTCGATAAATAGTCTGATCTTCAAGGGAACCATGCCGCGGCGTTTCGACATGCGCTCCGGGCGGATCCAACAGTGTCCGGTAACTCCTAGGATTGGCTGCGTCACAACGGATGATAAGATGATCGGACGAACCACAGCGGCTGCCCTTGCAATTGCGTTTTCCGTTTCGCCTTCGCAGGCGCAACCACAGCATCGTTTACCGAGCGGCTATAAATGGGGCCGCTGCCTGCTTACTGTTGACGGTCAGACTCGCATATCCGGAAGATGCTACTATCAAATCGAGAAGGGCGGCGATTTTAATATCCAGGGGCCTCGGCAAGTTTTTGCAGGTATCGACTATCCTGATACGCATAGTGGGGCTGGTGAAATGTCCAAAGACTACTGGGCAGTTGTTTACAAGGACGGTGATCTTTGGGAAGGCTATAGCAACTCGGACGTTTCCGAAACTCACGGTGACGAACGCTGGGAAGACCTTCGCCGCGAAGGGGCATGCTATGTTGGGAAGGACGTCCGGGTATGCCTTTGGCGTTAAGCCATTTCCGGCTTCATGCCCATCGCCGTGCGGTCGACGATCTCACGCAAGGCGAATGACGAGTTGATCTTGGTCACATGCGGCATCGCCGACAGCCATTCCTTGTGGATGCGTTCGTAGTCGACGAGATCCTTGGCCGCGATGCGCAGGATATAGTCGTATTCGCCCGACATCAGGTGGCAGGACAGCACATTCGGGCAGCGCTTGATTGCCGCCTCGAAATCCGACAGCGTCTTCTCGAACTGTCCTGACAGCGAAATATGCACGATCGCCGTCATCTGATGGCCAAGGGCGGCATTGGAAAGCCGGGCATGGTAGCCGCGGATGGTTCCGGATTTCTCCAGATTGTCGAGCCTGCGCGAACAGGCCGACTGCGACAGGCCAACCTTCTCGGCCAGTGCAGCATTCGGTATCCTGCCATCCTTCTGCAAAGTCTCGAGAATGGCGATATCAATCCTGTCGAGCGGCATTTTCCGTGAATCCTGCGAATATCTCACCACTTTGCGCAACGATTATCGAAAACCGCCCGTTGGCGCAAGCGCATTCGCAAACACCTGCGCAGCGATTTGTGGTTCACTCCACCTATACAGGGAACGAGCCCAAAAGGGCCGGATCAGGAGAAGAAAATGCGCGTCGGCTGCCCCAAGGAAATCAAGAACCACGAATATCGCGTCGGCCTCACGCCCGGCTCCGTCCGCGAATATGTCGCCCACGGCCATGAAGTGCTGGTCGAGACCGGCGCCGGCGCCGGCATCGGCGCCGATGACAATGCCTATCGCGCTGCCGGTGCGACAATCGCCAAGACGGCTGCCGATGTGTTCGCCAAGTCGGACATGATCGTCAAGGTCAAGGAGCCGCAGCCCAACGAATGGGCGCAGCTTCGCGAAGGCCAAATTCTCTACACCTATCTCCACCTGGCTCCGGACCCGGAGCAGACCAAGGGCCTGCTCGCTTCCGGTGTCACCGCAATCGCCTACGAAACCGTCACCGACGACCGTGGCGGCCTGCCGTTGCTGGCGCCGATGTCGGAAGTTGCCGGTCGGTTGTCGATCCAGGCCGGCGCCACGGCGCTGCAGAAGGCCAATGGCGGCCGCGGCGTGCTGCTCGGCGGCGTGCCCGGCGTGCTGCCCGGCAAGGTCACTGTGCTCGGCGGCGGCGTCGTCGGCCTGCATGCTGCCAGGATGGCGGTGGGGCTTGGCGCTGACGTCACCATCATCGATCGCTCGATCCCGCGCCTGCGCCAGCTCGACGACCTCTTCACCGGCCGCGTGCACACCCGTTACTCGACCGTCGAGGCGCTCGAGGAAGAGTGCTTCTCGGCCGACATCGTCGTCGGCGCGGTGCTGATCCCCGGCGCCGCGGCGCCGAAGCTCGTCACGCGCGAAATGCTGTCCGGCATGAAGAAGGGTTCCGTGCTGGTCGACGTTGCCATCGACCAGGGCGGCTGCTTCGAGACCTCGCACGCCACTACCCATGCCGAGCCGACGTACGAGGTCGACGGTGTCATCCATTACTGCGTCGCCAACATGCCCGGCGCGGTACCGGTGACGTCGGCCCACGCGCTCAACAACGCGACGCTCCATTATGGCCTGCAGCTTGCCGACAAGGGCCTGAAGGCGCTGGTCGATGACCACCATCTGCGCAATGGCCTCAATGTCCACAAGGGCAAGATCACCAACCGCGCGGTCGCCGAGGCGCTCGGCTACGAACTGGTTGAGCCGAAAGCCGTTCTCGCGGCCTGATTCTCCTTCAGAATTCCTCCGTCAGCCCGCCGGTTCTTGCCGGCGGGTTTTTTCTTGGGCGCGAAGGTTTTCTTGAGCGCGAGGCCGGGCAACAAAAAAGCGGAGCCAAAGCCCCGCTTCCTCGATATCGAGATTTGCCGCCGGTTCATCCGCGGTCGGCAAATCGATCGACAATGGCTTTCTAGCGCGATTGTGCGACGGGAGTACGACAGGCCCTCGCCCAGCGTTCCAATGCCTCAGACGCGCTCGATGCGACACTGGTAGCAATTGTTGCGTGCCGAGCGGACATGAACGTAGGCGATATCGTCGCGCTCGAAGAGGGCCTCGGCTCGCGCTGCAATTCTTCCGGTCGGGATGACACCGCCGCTGCCGTAGACGATACGATTATCCCTGCCGTAGCCGCGCACGATGTAGTCAGGGCTTTCGAGAATCTCAGGTAGCACCTCGCTCTCGGCGGCGCGGTCGCATTCTTCGGCATGCAGGAAGATCGGCCCGGTTTCGGCATAAGGCTGAAGCTCCGGGAATGGCCGATAGGCCAGAACGAGGTAAACGTCGCCAGCGGCGATGTTCCTCAGACAGTGCCGACAAGGCATGCCATCGCCGTCGGAAATCTTTCGTTCGGGCGTTTGGCCGTAGGCATCCGAGCCGCCGTGCTGCAATGCCCTGACATTTTCGGTCGGCAGCGCTTTGAACTGAATGGTCATGGTGGGATCTCCGGTGTAGTCCACCGGAAATTATGCCCTCAAGTTGACGCTTCCCACCCGATTCCTGCGCAGTGGCGGATGCTTCGGATTTTTGGCTGATGTCACGGCCTCATGACGCTGGCCGAGCGTTCTCCGAAAGGCAGCGGATGCACGATTTCCTTCTTTTGCGCCACCGGCGCAAAGCCGAGCTTCTGGTAGAGCGGCAAAGCCGCCGGATGATCGAGTGTGCAGGTCTGCACTGTCACCCGCTTCGGCCCGTACGACCACGCTGCTGCGATCGCCGCCCCCAGGAACCAGCGGCCGATGCCTTGCCCGGTCGCATGTTCCATCATGCCGAAATAGGCGAGCTCGACTTCTTCCGGCAGATGCGGCTTGAGGTCGAAGAAGCCGGCCGGCGCGCCGTCGAGGTAGAGCACTCTGATGTCGCGGTCCTCGCGGTGGATGCCGGCCGAAAGCTCCTCGTCATCCAGCCTCAGCACGTTGACCCAGTGCCATTTGCGTCCCACCCTATCCATCAAATAGCGGTAGAAATGCAGGGGAATGTCCTTGGTCTTCAGCAGGGCGACCTGACGGTTGTAGGGCACCGGCGGCGAATAGGCTGGAGGCACATGCATTTCGAGGAACGTGACCGTGACATCGATGTCTTCCAGCGCACCGTTTTCCATCGTCTTCATTCCTTGCCGGTCACGACCGGCGTGTCGGAGAGCCCACCCCACTCCGTCCATGAGCCGTCGTAAAGTCTGTTGTCGGTATGGCCAAGCGTTTCCAGCGCCAGCGTCGCCACCGCGGCTGTAATGCCGGAACCACACGAGGTGATGACGGGTTTCGACAGATCGATGCCGGCCGCCTCGATCACCTTGCGCAAGCGGTCCTTCGACAAGAGCTTGCCATTTTCCGACAGCGCCGAGTAGGGCAGATTGCGCGCGCCAGGCATATGGCCGGAGCGGATACCGGCGCGCGGTTCTGGCTCCGTGCCGGCAAAGCGGCCCGGTCCACGGGCGTCGGCGATCTGGCTTTCCCCGGTATCGACGATCCGGCGCATGTCGGCGAGGCTGGCAACGCGACCGGCGTCGAAATCGGCATGAAACACACTTGGCGCGATCCTGGTCGGTTCGGCCGTCACCGGCCGGCCGGCCGCTTTCCAGCCATCGAAGCCGCCGTCCAGAATATAGGTCTGGAAGACGCCCATCACTCGGAACATCCACCACGCCCGAGGCGCCGAGAAGAAGCCCGGACCATCATAGATGATGATGGTGTCGTCGGCCGAAACGCCCATCGATCCGACATACTGGGCAAAATGCTGCGGTGACGGCAGCGTATGCGGCAGCGGCGAATCCGGGTCCGAAACCGCGTCCTGATCCAGAAATCGTGCGCCCGGAATGTGGGCCGCGCCGTATTCGCCGCGCGCATCGCGCTTTTGCGCCGGCAGATACCAGGATGCGTCGATGATCGTCAGGCCCGGCTCGCCGAGGCGCTGCTGCAGCCAATCCGCGTCGACGGTGAAAGGACTGTCCTCGGCCATTTTTTCTCCTGCTCGCCGTTTGGCGGTGATTGTCCGATTAAAGTGCGTCGCGTTGAAGCGGATTCAAGCGACGCGCTTTAAGTCTTTGTTCTCATGCAAGTCGTTGACCCAACATCGAGGCCACTTTCTTGGGCGACATGCATCAGGTCGCCGGCATCGTGCCGAAGCGGATGCGGAAGCGTCTGTTTTCACGGCCCTTCTTCTCGATCTTGCCGATATGGATTTCGCCGACCTCACCAGTGCTTTTGACATGGGTGCCGCCGCAGGGCTGGCTATCGACCGAAGCGTTATCACCGATGCAGACCAGGCGGATCTTACCGGTGCCAACAGGCGGCCGGACGTTCTTGGATTTCACCAGGCCCGGGTTGGCGGCCAGCTCCTCGTCGCTGATCAGCCTGGTGAAGATCGGGTGATCGGCCCGCACCAGATCCATCAGGCTCGCCGTTACGTCTTCCCTGGTGAAGCTGGCGTCGGGAATATCGAAATCGACGCGGCTGTCATCCTCGGAAACGGACGCACCGGTGATCGGGAACGGGCAGACCACAGTGAGCAGGTGGCAGGCCGCGTGCATGCGCATCAAAAGATGCCGGCGCTCCCAGTCGATCGCCAGGCTCAAGCGTTCACCGACCTCGGGAACCCTCTGCTCCAACGCCGGGACATGGATGATCTCGTCCTTGGTCTCGCCCGTAATGGTGGCGGCGATGGCGATGCGGCTGCCGTCGGCGCGCTCCAGATGACCGATATCGCCCGGCTGGCCGCCCGATGTGGCGTAGAAGATCGTCCTGTCGAAAATGATGCCGCCGCGATCGTTGACGGCAATGATTGTGGCGTCCGCTGTCCGCAGATAGGCGTCGTCGCGAAACAGCGCTTCGGTCCTGTGCGCCATCACGCGACCTTTTCGAACGGCACAGAAATCGTGCTCCGCTGCTCCATCCAGCCCGGTATCGGCAGGTTCTTCTCGCGCAGGAATTCCGGGTTGAACAGCTTCGATTGATAGCGCGTGCCATAGTCGCAAAGAACAGTCACGATGGTGTGGCCGGGGCCCAGTTCGCGCGCCAGCCGGATCGCGCCGGCAATGTTGATGCCGGTCGAACCGCCGACGCACAGTCCTTCTTCCTGGATCAGGTCGAAGACAATCGGCAGCGCATCTTCGTCCGGGATCTGGAACGAAAAATCCGGCGTGAAGCCATCGAGATTGGCGGTGATGCGCCCCTGCCCGATGCCTTCGGTGATCGAGCTGCCATCGGACTTCAACTCACCGCTGGTGTAGAAACTGTAGAGCGCGGCTCCCAGCGGATCGGCCAGCGCGATCTTGACGTCCTTGCGCCTGGCCCTCAATCCGAAGGCGACGCCGGCCAGCGTTCCACCCGAACCGACCGCCGAGACAAAACCGTCGACCTTGCCGCCGGTCTGGTTCCAGATTTCCTCCGCGGTGGTGCGGATATGGCCGTCACGGTTGGCGACATTGTCGAACTGGTTGGCCCAGATGGCGCCGTTCGGCTCCGTCCGCGCCATCTGCTCGGCCAGCCGCCCCGACAATTTCACGTAATTGTTGGGATTCTTGTAAGGTACCGCGGGCACCTCGATCAGCTCGGCGCCGAGCAGTCTGATGGTGTCCTTCTTTTCCTGGCTCTGTGTGTCTGGAATGACGATGACCGTGCGGTATCCCAGCGCCTTGGCGACCAGCGTCAGCCCGATACCGGTGTTGCCGGCCGTTCCCTCGACGATCACACCGCCGGGCCTCAGCAGCCCGCGCTGCTCGGCGTCGCGGATGATGAACAGGCCGGCGCGATCCTTGACCGACTGGCCTGGATTCATGAACTCGGCCTTGCCCAGGATCTCGCAGCCGGTTTGTTCAGACGCTTTGTTGAGGCGGATCAGAGGCGTGTTGCCGATCGCGTCGATCACAGAACGGGGCATTCAGGATTCCTTGTGCAGCTGTGCCGAAACCGTAGAAACCCGAAGCTTCGGTTTCAAGGCAAGAATTTGTCTGGACCAGTCGCATTTGCGGCATTGTTATCGCGGCCAACGCTTCTCAATATCGCCTTCATGCGCCACAGTTCATTTCCTCACTGTGATGAAAGCACTCTTTTCATTCGATTTCTTCATCGCTAGAGCAAGGTACGAGCAAGTCGACAGGGCGCAGCATGACACTCTATCGGGCCAATCCGAAGCACGGCGTCGCCTGGATCACGGGCGGCAGCAGCGGCATTGGCCGTTCGCTGGCCAGGGATCTTGCGGCCCAAGGCTATACCGTCGCGGTGACGGCGCTCGACGACGATCCGATCGACACGCTTGTCGTCGAGACCGCGCAGATGCCGGGCAGTGTCACGGCCTTTCCCTGTGATGTCACCGACGAGCCGCGCATGGCAAGGACGGTCGCCACGATCGAGAAGGAACTCGGGCCTATCGTGCTCGCCGTCTTCAATGCCGGGAACTACATTTCGACGCCGGGTGAGAATCTTGTCGTCAACGACTTTCGCCGGTCCTTCGATGTCAACTATTTCGGCATCATCAACGGCCTGGTGCCGGTCATCCAGCGCATGCGTGTGCGGGCACGCGGCCATGTCGTGCTGGTCGGCTCGGTCACCGCCTATTTCGGCTGGCCGACCACGGCCGCCTATGGCGGCACCAAGGCGGCGATCAACATCCTGGCCGAGTCGCTGAAATACGACTTCGACAAGATGAATGTGCGTGTCCAGGTGATCAACCCGGGCTTCATCGACACCGCTCTTACAGAGAAGAACATGCTGCCGATGCCGGGGCTGATGCCAGTCAGCCGCGCGACGCGCCGCATGGCGCGGGGCATCAAGTCCGGCGGCTTCGAAGTCACCTTCCCGCGCCGGCTGAGCTGGCCCCTGAAAGTGCTCAGCCTGCTGCCGAGGCCGCTGTGCAGAGGGGTGATCGGCCTGATGACCAACTGGAAGGCGCGGCCGCTGCACTACGACCGGAAGCCCCAAAGCGAATAGAACGCCATCGAGATTGGCAGGCTCCCTCTCCGGGGCATGGCGTTGCCCGATAGTGACCGCCGCCATAGGTTGAGAAATTGTTCTTTGGAGTCTGCGATGGGGCGACGGATCGTGCTTGCTGTGCTTGGCCTTGTCGTTGTCCTCGCACTGGCTTTCGTGCTTGGCCCGCGCGTACCCGTCGACACCACGATCCGTTTCGATCCCTCGGTCATCGGCGACGATCCGCAGGCCTATGTGGCGAAGACAGAGGGCGCCATACCCGGAATCCGTGACGGGCTGGAGAAAGAGATCGTCTGGGCCAATCCGATGGTGCATGCCAGGACGCCGCTGTCGATTGTCTATATCCACGGCTTTTCCGCATCGAAGGGCGAGGTCCGCCCGCTGTCGGACGAGGTGGCCGACCAGCTCGACGCCAATCTGTTCTACACCCGCCTTACCGGTCACGGGCAGGACGGCGCGGCGATGACGCAAGGCAGCGTCAATGCCTGGATCAACGACTATGAGGAGGCGCTCGCCATCGGCAGGGCGATTGGCGACAAGGTGATCGTCATCTCGACCTCGACAGGCGGCTCGCTGGCGACATGGGCTGCAACGCAGCCGGGCGCATCGGACGGGGTGGCGGCGATCGCGTTCATCTCGCCGAATTTCGGCGTCAGGGCGTCCGGCGCCGAACTGCTGACCATGCCCTGGGGCAAGCAGATTGCCGAGCTTGTCGGCGGCAAGGAACGCAGCTTTCCGACCCGTAACGCCCTGCACGAAAAATTCTGGACGCACAAATATCCGATGGCCGCGACACTGCCGATGGCGGCGCTGACGGAGCTCGCCTACGCAGCGCCGGTGGAAAAGGCGACCATCCCTGCCCTGTTCATCTTTTCCGATTCCGACAGGGTGGTGCGCGAGGACCGCACCCGCGAAATCGCCGGGCGCTGGGGCGCGCCGCATGAACTAGTGCCGGTCGACGACACTGGCGATCCCGACCACCACGTCATCGCCGGCGACGCGCTGTCGCCTTCGACCACGGCCTATCTCGCGCAAAGGATTGCCGTCTGGGTCGAGGCGGTGGCCAAATAGGCTCCTGACGAAAAAAGGGCGACCGAAGTATCGCTTCGGCCGCCCTTTCCTTGTCAGTCACGGCAATCAGCCAGCCCAGGCTTGACCGATTACAACGCGGTCTGGCTTACGCAGCCCGCGCCGCCGGACGCTTGCCGCCGAAGCGGCGCTTGTTGTTGCCCTTGAAAGGCTTGGCGCCTTCCGGCTTACGCTCGCCAGCGAAGGCCGGCTTGTCGCCGAAGCGCTTCTTGCCGAAGCCGTTGCCCTTGTTCTCACCACCCGGCCGCCTGCCGTCACGACGACCATTGCGGTCGTTGCGGTCATTGGCGGGCTCGAAGCGCTCGTTCTTTTCAGCCGGATTGCGCAGCGGATCAGGGCTGCCGAGATGGTCGGCAACGATCGGCAGCTTGGTGCGGATGATGCGCTCGACCTGACGCAGCTTGCTGTTCTCCGAAGGATCGCAAAGCGTGATGGCAATGCCGTCCATGCCGTTGCGGCCGGTCCGGCCGATGCGATGGACATAGCTTTCGGCTTCGTCCGGCAGGTCGAAATTCACGACATGGCTGATGCCGGGCACATCGATGCCGCGCGCCGCAATGTCGGTCGCCACCAGAATGCGCACCGAGCCCTCACGGAAATCGTTCAGCGCCTTCTGACGGGCGTTCTGCGACTTGTTGCCGTGGATGACGGCGGCCTTGAAGCCGTCGCGCTCGAGGTCCTTGGTCACCCTGTCGGCACCGTGCTTGGTGCGCGAAAAGATGATGACGGACTTCATCGCCTCGTCGGCGAGCATCGTCGACAGCACCTGGCGCTTCTGCTTGGTGCGGGCAAAGACGACGCCCTGCACGATCTCGGCGGCCGCGGTGCTTTGCGGCGCGACTTCGACGCGGATCGGGTTCTTCAGCAGACCCTTGGCCAGGTCGGCGATTTCATTGGGCATCGTCGCGGAGAACAGCACCGTCTGACGGTCGGGCGCGGTCGCCTTGGCGATGCGCTTGACGTCGTTGATGAAGCCCATGTCGAGCATGCGGTCGCCCTCGTCCAGCACCAGCCACTTGGTGTCGGCAAGCATGAGGTCGCCTTCGCGCACCAGATCGGTCAGGCGACCGGGCGTTGCGATCAGGATGTCGACGCCGGGCGCGACCTTCTTCACCTGGCTGAAGCGCGAGACGCCACCCAGCACAAGTGCGGTCGAGACATGCGCGCCCTTGGCGAGGATCTTGATGGTGTCCTCGATCTGCACGGCAAGTTCGCGCGTCGGCGCCAGGATCAGCGCACGCGCCGTCTTCGGCCGGCGCTTGGTGCCGAGAGCGATGATCTTCGACAGGATGGGCAGCGCGAAGGCAGCCGTCTTGCCGGAACCAGTCTGGGCGATGCCGAAAATGTCACGGCCTTCCATCTGCGGCGGGATCGCCTGCGCCTGGATCGGCTTCGGATCGGTAAAGCCGGCGGCATGGGTCGCCTTGAGCAGCGCACCCGTAATTCCCAGTGCTGCGAAACCGGAGAGTTCCCCAGTTTTATCAGCAAGCAAAGTGTTTTCGTTGGTCAAAA
The DNA here is from genome assembly GCF_056404355.1 of Mesorhizobium sp. P2_D5. Classification (NCBI taxonomy): domain Bacteria; kingdom Pseudomonadati; phylum Pseudomonadota; class Alphaproteobacteria; order Hyphomicrobiales; family Phyllobacteriaceae; genus Mesorhizobium; species Mesorhizobium sp. P2_D5. The sequence goes on along the minus strand of NZ_JBFUEE010000004.1, from coordinate 38,075 downwards.
TATTCTTCTTTCACGCGGCCTCTGGCCGCAAACATCAATGGCGGCAGGGCGCAACCTGCCGTCGGATAAATTGTCATGGAACGACAAGGCGGGCGGACGGTTTCGTCCACTCGGCTGCGCTGTCGTGCCCGCAGGCATCATGCCACGGGGCTTTTTCGCCACTTTGTGATTTACCGGAAAGAGGGGCCGATATACCGGAAAGAGGGAAAACAGACGCAACCAGTCTCATTTGTCGAGAAGGCCGGATTGTTCCCGGCCCAAGCGCCTATGTCGCCGCATATGGCCCAGTTCGCGGTCAAATGCAAGGGCCGTCATGCTGCAGCGCAACAAAACCACGGCGCAAGCGGTCCTTGCGCTCGCCCGCCCGCACGATTACCACGAAATGCCGCTGGCTTGGGAGGTAACCGATGAAGGACGTGCTGAAAGAACTCGAGCGCCGCCGTGACATCGCCCGCATGGGCGGCGGCCAGGCCCGCATCGATGCACAGCACAAGAAGGGCAAACTCACCGCGCGCGAACGCATCGAGGTGTTTCTCGACGAGGGCTCGTTCGAGGAGTTCGACATGTATGTCGAACACCGCTCGACCGATTTCGGCATGGAGAAGACCAAGATCGCCGGCGACGGTGTGGTCACCGGCTGGGGCACCGTCAACGGCCGCCCGGTCTATCTCTTCGCCAAGGACTTCACCGTGTTTGGCGGTTCGCTGTCGGAAGCGCATGCCGAAAAGGTCATCAAGGTGCAGGAGATGGCGCTGCGCAACCGCGCGCCGATCATCGGCCTCTACGATGCCGGCGGAGCGCGTATCCAGGAAGGCGTGGCCGCACTGGGCGGCTATGCCGAGATCTTTCAGCGCAACGTGCTCGCCTCCGGTGTCATTCCGCAGATTTCGCTGATCATGGGCCCCTGCGCCGGCGGCGACGTCTATTCGCCGGCGATGACCGACTTCATCTTCATGGTGCGCGACACCTCCTACATGTTCGTCACCGGACCGGATGTGGTGAAGACCGTCACCAACGAGACGGTGACCGCCGAGAGCCTTGGCGGTGCCTCGGTGCACACGACGAAATCCTCGATCGCCGACGGCGCCTATGACAATGACGTCGAGGCGCTGCTGCAGATGCGCCGGCTGGTCGACCTGCTGCCCGCCTCCAACACATCGGAGCTTCCGGAGATCGAATGCTATCAGTCGGTGACCGACCATGATCAGTCGCTCGACCGGCTGATTCCCGACAACGCCAACAAGCCGTACGACATCAAGGAGTTGATCCTTAAAGTTGCCGACGAAGGCGACTTCTTCGAGATCCAGCAGAATTTCGCCAAGAACATCGTCACCGGGTTCGGACGGGTCGAGGGCCGCACCGTCGGCTTCGTCGCCAACCAGCCGATGGTGCTGGCCGGCGTGCTCGATTCAGACGCCAGCCGCAAGGCGGCGCGTTTCGTGCGCTTCTGCGATTGCTTCTCAATCCCGATCGTCACCTTCGTCGATGTTCCGGGCTTCCTGCCCGGCACGGCGCAGGAATATGGCGGGCTGATCAAGCATGGGGCGAAACTCCTGTTCGCTTATGCCGAGGCCACCGTGCCGAAGATCACCGTCATCACCCGCAAGGCGTATGGCGGCGCCTATGACGTGATGGCGTCAAAGCATCTGCGCGGCGACATGAACTATGCCTGGCCGACGGCGCAGATCGCCGTGATGGGCGCCAGGGGCGCGGTCGAGATCATCTACCGCAAGGACATCGGTGATGCAGAAAAGATCGCAGCCCATACAAAGGCTTACGAAGATCGCTTCCTGTCGCCCTTCGTCGCCGCCGAGCGCGGCTATGTCGATGAGGTGATCATGCCGCACTCGACCCGTCGCCGCATCGCGCGCGCGCTCCGGATGCTGCGCAACAAGGACATGCAAAACCCCTGGAAGAAGCACGACAACATCCCGCTGTGAGGCGCTGATGTCGCGTCTGGTCCTTTCTATGGGAACGAGCTTCGGCAGGTTTGCCATCCTGCTTTTTGCCCTACCGCTTTTCTGCCCTGTGCTGCTGTGGCTGTTGTTGCTTGACCGAAATCCGCTCGCGGTTGTCGCAGGCGGTGTTGTCGCCATACCGGCCGCAATGCTGGCTTTTGTTCTGTTGATCGGAGCATTGTTCGCCGGCTTTCGGTCCAGCCAGGTACAAGGCATCTCCCAGCATTCGGCCCCCAAATTATGGGCTGTGTGGGAAGGTGTTGCTGGCAAATATCGTGCCGGTCGAACAACGATTGTGCTGAGCGACAACCTCAACGCCAGTATAGGGGAAGAGCGTCCGTTTCTCGGCCTGCTTGGTCGTCGGGTGATCTTGACGGTCGGTATTCCGTTGCTTGCGGTGACCGACGACAAGGCGTTTGCGGCGATCTTGGCCCATGAGGACGCGCATCTGAGAAACAGAGATACAAACGGCGGACTCAATCTTGCCGAACTCGACAAAAGCTTCGACTTGATCTTCGACTACGCCCCTCCGGGGAGGACCGTTTCCGGCAGTTTGTTTTACTGGTTGCTCAGTCCACTGTCATCCGCCATGGAACGCGAAGGAATACGGTTGTCACGACGGGCGGAGATCGATGCCGATCGTCATGCAGCGACGTCCGGCGATGCATACCAGGCAGCGCGTGCACTGCTGCTGATCGGCGCAGCCGACGCGTTCTTCGAGCATCGGGTTTATGATCCACTCAAGCGTGAATTGCTTGGCACGATGGTTCCACCTCCTCCACCGCTCGATAGAGTTTTGAGGGCAGCCAAGGAACTGACGAGCCACTCCATCCTGCAAGAGTATGCTCAAAAGGCCTGGGATGCCCCAGACAACGAAAGTGCCGATCATCCGCCATGGTCCGAACGTCTGGCTGCGCTCGGATACAGCTCGGTCCCTGCGATGGAGCCGGTTTTGGTTTCAGCCCTTTCCAGCCTTTTGAGCAATGAAGTTGTTACCGAGCGCGTTCATCATTTCGATGGTGAATGGACATCGAAGGTCGCCGACCATCTTGATCGATAGGTAGCCACCCGGATTGTTTCTGGGAGCGGCTACTCCTCTTCCGCCGCGCCAAATCCTGCCCCCATGGTGGCACGGACGGAACTGCCCCAGGGCGTCGCGTGGTTGTCGATGCGCATCTGGAAGATGAAATAGGTCGGCGAGCAGAAGCCGATACCCTTGATCTTGCCGATGCCAGGGGTATCGGGCGGCAGCGATTGGCACATATAGTCCTCGCGGCAGAAATGATCGGCCGAACAGGCCGGCCGGTTGCCGCGGTTGACGGCGCCGCCAAGGCATTGGTCGAAATTGTTGGTGGCCACGCAGATGTCGAATTTCTTGCCGCCGACCAGCCCGCAGATCTCGTTCGGCATCGGCTTGCCGGATTTGAAGCCCGCGAAGGCGCGGTCCTTGTCGTCGCAGCCGCGATAAGCGATGCCGCCAGGCACGCCGATCTTCGGCGGACGGCAGGTGTAGCCAGTGCGCGAGACATCCTGCGCAAAGGCCGCGAACTGGCCTGATATTTTGAAGCGATCGTTGAAAGGCTGCGTTGCGTTGCTGGCGATCGATCCGGTCAGGCAGGGATGGCCGGAAAACATGTCGGGACTGTCCTTGGGCAGCAGGCATTGCGCCAGCTTCGTCCGCACACCCGAAGCGCTGGCCAGCGGCGTGCAGATGGTGCCGCCGCCGCACTGCCAGGTCTTGCCGAAGCGTGCGGCATCGTCCGGCATCAGGCACGGCATTGCCATCTCAGCCGGCGCGTAGTCGATCGCGCCGGCGTCCGTCCAGGCAGCCGGTGGTGCAATGGAGAGCGGGCGGAAGCGGTTCGGCTCCTTGCCTTGCGCCATGGCGCGCAGCCAGGCCTGGCGGCGCGGTATCTCGGCGTGAAGATGCGGCGAAATGCCGACCTCGATGCGGTTGAGCGGCGAGGTCGTCTTGTCGTCGAGGCCGATGAAATGGAAACCGGCGGTGGAACCAGCCTGATGGCAACCCTGGCAGGCGCCATTGTCCAGCCGTTCGATGAGAGCTTCCGGTGTGCGCAGCAGTTTGAGCCCGGAATAGTCGAGCGATGCGAATTCCCCGGGCTTAAGCAGTGGCGTGAACGGGTGGTTGGCCTGCCGCGCGCTGCCGAAGGTCGACCACGAGATGACCTTCCTGGCCAGGAATTCGTCGGGGATTTCGTAGACGCCTTCGTCGACGGCCGGCAGATTGGCGCTGACATAGGCGGCGAGCCTTGCTTTCAGGGCCGCGTCTTGCGAAAGCCGTGCGGAGTCAGGCGTGTTCTCCAGCGGCTTCTCGCTGACGGAGCCGCCATCGATGCCGAATATCCGCATGAGATAGGCGGCCTGGCCGCCGAACTCGGTTTCCTGGCCAGAGGGAAAGCGCACCACCTGGGCGTTGAGTTCCAGCTGCTTGAAGGTCAGCCCGGCTTTCTCCAGCGGACCGCCAGTCAGCCAGCCAGCATCGACGGTCTCGTCAAGCTGTGGCGTCCAGCGTCCGGCAACGCCGACACAGCCGCCGTCGGCATCGGGCGCCGCGCTGTAGACGGCGTTGAAATTGAACGGCAGACGCGACGCCAACAGCTTGCCATTTTTGCGAAAACTGTAGGCAAGGCGGTAGATGAAACGCACCTCGCCGCAGCTCTTGTCACCCAGCAGGGCCGCGAAGTCGCGACGGTCGAGCCGGTTGACGACGCCGACCAGCCGGAAGCGCGCGGCATCGGTCTTCAGCCAGCGCATGTCCATGATGCGGCCGACATTGCCGTCGGTGACCTCGTAGAGCGGCCGCCCGCCGGCCTTCATGTCGGCGCGCAGCGCGGCGACATCGGCCGCCACAGTGTCGACGACAGCGTGATAGGCCGGCGCCTTGTCGTAGAGAGCTTTCAGGTCGCCCGCGCCCGCCGCGCCAAAAATATCGGCAAAGCCGTAGCCCTTGGCATCAAGTGCGGCGAGTACCGCCGGATCATCGACGATCGTCACAGGACCTTCGGCGCGCGCTGCCGACGCCACGAAGACAGCAAGGAGGGTGGCGAGCAGCAGAGCCAGGGCGCGGCTCATCGAGCGGCCGAACGTGCTTCGACAAGGTCGCGCAGCACCGGCACCAGCGCCGGCGGCAGATCCTCGGCGATCAGCCCCGGTCCGAACCGGCTGCCGGCTTCAGCATGAATCCACACCGCGGCGCAGGCCGCTTCGAAGGCGGGCATGCCTTGCGCCAGCAGCCCGGCGATGACGCCTGACAGCACGTCGCCCGATCCTGCGGTGGCCAGCCACGGCGCGCCGTTGGCGTTGATCGCCGCCCTGCCGTCAGGAGCGGCGATGACGGTGTCGGCGCCCTTGTAGACGATGACGGCATTGGCACGCACGGCGGCTGCGCGGGCCTTGTCGAGCTTGGAGGACGCAACGTCATCGGCGATATCGGGAAACAGCCTGGCGAACTCCCCTTCGTGCGGGGTCATCACCAGGGCCGGCGCGCCCGGTTGGCGAGAAGCTTCGAACAGGACGTCCGGCGCCTCACGAAAAGAGGTGATCGCGTCGGCATCGAACACGAGGCCGTCAATCCGGGTTGACGTGCCGCTAGGCTGGGCAGGGCTGAGCAGCGCGAGTGCAAATTGCCGCGTCTTTTCGCCAATGCCGAAACCGGGCCCGAGGACAAAAGCCGACGGCCGGCGTTCGCCGATGAACGAGTCGATGTCGACGCTGTCATCGGCCTTGCGCAGCATGATCGAGGTGAGATGCGCAGCGTTCACCTGCATGGCATTGGCCGGCGACAGCACGGTGACCGCCCCTGCCCCGCTTCTCGCGGCGGCTAGTGCCGACAGCCGCGCCGCGCCGGTGGCGCTCGGACCGCCGGAAAAGACGCCGACATGGCCGCGCTTGTATTTGTGCGTGTCCACCGCTGGCACGGGAAATTCCCGCGACCACAGGTCCGGCACATTCTCAAAAGTCGACACGGCGAGTTGGGCGACGATGCCGTCACCTATGCCGATATCAGCGAGCACGATTTCACCACATTGCTCTCGTCCCGGGAGCAGCAGGTGGCCGGGCTTTTGCCGCGCGAAGGTGACGGTGACCTCGGCGTGAAACGCCCTGCCCAATATTCCGCCGCTCGCTCCTGAGACACCCGAAGGCAGGTCGACCGCGACCACAGGCAGGCGCAGAGCTGTTGCAGTGTCGACGGCATTCGCGGCATCGCCCGCCAGCGGCTTGGACAGCCCTGCCCCGTAAAGCGCGTCGACGACGATCGAGCCGGCCTCGGCGGCAAAATCCGAAATTGGCCGAGGCTTGACCGGGCATTGCGCGGCGGCGAGCGCCGCATCGCTTTGCGGCCTCGGCGTGCCGCTCGCCCAGATCGTCGTGCTGACGCCGCTGCCGGCCAGCGACCGGGCAACGACATAGCCATCGCCGCCATTGTTGCCGGGGCCGCACAGCACATGGACACGCGTCGCTGCGGGATAACGCGCCAGGATCACGGCCGCGACCGCTTCGCCGGCACGGCGCATCAGCCCGAAGCCATCGAGCGGACCGGCGGCAATCGCCAGCCGATCGGCCTCGCTCATTTCGGCCGGGGAAAGAAGTTCGTTGCTCATGGATTGCCGATCCGCGTTCGATCAAGCATTGTCCAATTTTCGATCCGAAGCAAACAAAGGGGAGTGGCGAAATTTGCGGCCATATCGTTGGAATGAGGCGCCGCAGGCACAAAACTGCCCGCTGAATAGGCGATATGCCTAATTATTGTGCGGTCGAACTTGCTGGCTCCATCGTGGCTCCAGCGGCCCATGGCGCACCTGATGCAGTGAATGACGCTAATTTGCTTCCCGGCGCGGCGCGGCTTTGAAATCGTATGAGACCGCTTCAAATCCGTCCAATTGGCACAGTTCGTGCTTGATGGAGGCGCAAGCGGGGGTTCACAACCCGTTTTTTTGGCAGTGGAGGCCACTTTTTACATGAAAAAGATCGAAGCGATCATCAAGCCATTCAAGCTGGACGAAGTGAAGGAAGCGCTTCAGGAGGCCGGACTGCAAGGCATCACCGTCACCGAGGCCAAAGGCTTCGGGCGCCAGAAAGGCCATACCGAACTCTATCGCGGCGCCGAATATGTCGTCGATTTTCTGCCCAAGGTGAAGATCGAGGTCGTGCTTGGCGACGACGCGGTCGAAGGCGCGATCGAAGCCATCCGCAAGGCGGCCCAGACAGGCCGTATCGGCGACGGCAAGATCTTCGTCTCCAACATCGAGGAAGTCGTGCGAATCCGCACTGGCGAAACCGGCATGGACGCGGTCTGATCCGACCCGCCATCCGCCTGAAAAACCGTCATCATCAAAAAACGTCATCAAACAGGGATACATGACATGACGACAGCCAAAGACATCATGAAGCAGATCAAGGACAACGACGTGAAATTCGTCGACCTGCGCTTCACCGATCCGAAGGGCAAGCTGCAACACGTGACGATGGATGTCATCGAGGTCGAGGAAGACATGTTCGCTGATGGCGTCATGTTCGACGGCTCCTCGATTGCCGGCTGGAAGGCCATCAACGAGTCCGACATGGTGCTGATGCCCGATGCGGACACGGTCCACATGGACCCGTTCTTCGCGCAGTCGACCATGGTCATCCTGTGCGACATCCTCGATCCGGTTTCGGGTGAATCCTACAACCGCGATCCGCGTGGCACGGCCAAGAAGGCCGAGGCCTACATGAAGTCGGAAGGCATCGGCGACCAGATCTTCGTCGGCCCCGAAGCCGAATTCTTCGTCTTCGACGATGTGAAATACAAGGCCGACCCTTACAACACCGGCTTCAAGCTTGATTCCACCGAACTGCCCTCGAACGACGACACCGACTACGAGACCGGCAATCTCGGCCACCGTCCGCGCATCAAGGGCGGCTATTTCCCGGTGCCGCCGATCGATTCCGCGCAGGATATGCGCTCGGAAATGCTGACTGTGCTCGCCGAAATGGGCGTGCGGGTCGAAAAGCACCACCACGAGGTGGCGGCCGCCCAGCACGAACTCGGCATCAAGTTCGATACGCTCGTGCGCAACGCCGACAAGATGCTGATCTACAAGTATGTCGTGCACCAGGTCGCCAACGCCTACGGCAAGACGGCGACGTTCATGCCGAAGCCGATCTTCGGCGACAATGGTTCGGGCATGCACGTCCACCAGTCGATCTGGAAGAACGGCAAGCCGACCTTCGCCGGCAATGAATATGCCGGCCTGTCGGAAAGCTGCCTGTTCTACATCGGCGGCATCATCAAGCATGCCAAGGCGATCAACGCGTTCACCAACCCGCTGACCAACTCCTACAAGCGTCTGGTGCCGGGCTACGAAGCGCCTGTGCTGCTCGCCTATTCGGCGCGCAACCGCTCGGCATCCTGCCGCATCCCGTTCGGCTCATCGCCCAAGTCCAAGCGCGTCGAGGTCCGCTTCCCCGATCCGGGCGCGAACCCCTACCTCGCTTTCGCCGCCATGCTGATGGCCGGTCTCGACGGCATCAAGAACAAGATCCATCCCGGCCAGCCGATGGACAAGGATCTCTACGACCTGCCGCCGAAGGAGCTGAAGAAGATCCCGACCGTCTGCGGTTCGCTGCGCGAAGCACTGCAGAGCCTCGACAAGGATCGCGGCTTCCTGAAAGCCGGCGGCGTCTTCGACGACGATCAGATCGACAGCTACATCGAGCTGAAGATGGCCGAGGTGATGCGCTTCGAAATGACCCCGCATCCAGTCGAGTACGACATGTACTACTCGGTCTAAGATTCGATATACTATTCAAGCCCTTGAAAGAGTTCCCTCTTTCAAGGGCTTTTTGCTGCGCTCCGGTGGGCCCCGCCTGTACCGACAGGTCCGCGCCCATCGCGATGGACGCACCTTTGCCATTGAGCTTTTCGGCGTGTGTGAATGCCTGGGTTGCTGAGCCCGCGTTTCATGGGCTGGCAGAAACAGTTCGGTCGATGGTGAACATGAAAGCCAGGAGCGAGCGGCGCACTGCCTCAGGCTACAGTGACCGCTCGTCCGGCGCCCACGCCTATGCTGCCGTTCAAGTAAACCCCGCCCGTCCGAACAGCATCGCGTGACGTAACCCCAAGCGCTTCGAATACGCATGCTGCACTGCGATCTGTCAACGCCGCCAAACCGGCTGCGGACAGCCGATTCCGCAACATGAACAGATGGTTATGGAAGGGTGCGAGGTCACGGATAGTGCTCAAAATGCCAGTTTTCCGGGCTTTCTGGCGGGCTGCCGCCGGAAACTGGAACAGTGGCAGCCAAGGGCTCGACCGGATTCGCGACCGCCTGCATTGCCTGACTTTTTCTGGGTATGTTTTGCCCGAGGCCCGATCCGCCGGGCAACGGCAAAAAAGAACCCCAGCTTTCGCCGGGGTTCTTGGATGGACTTGGATGAATCTCAGACTGTCACGGCATGGACGTGAAGTCCCGATTCGAATGACTATGCGGCTGCCGAAACCTCAGCGCTCGCCGGCACCGAGGCGATCGTCTTCAGAATCTGCGAGGCGATCTGGTAGGGGTCGCCCTGGGAATTCGGACGGCGATCTTCCAGATAGCCCTTGTAGTCGTTCTTGATGAAGGAATGCGGGACGCGGATCGAAGCACCACGATCGGCGATGCCATAGCTGAACCTGTTCCACGGCGCGGTCTCATGCTTGCCAGTCAGGCGCTTGTCGTTGTCCGGGCCATAGACGGCGATGTGATCCATCAGGTTCTTGTCGAAGGCCGCCATTAGCGCTTCGAAATAAGCCTTGCCGCCGACTTCGCGCATATAGGCGGTCGAGAAGTTGGCGTGCATGCCCGAGCCGTTCCAGTCGGTGTCGCCGAGCGGCTTGCAATGGTATTCGATGTCGATGCCGTATTTCTCGGTCAGGCGCTGCATCAAATAGCGGGCCATCCACATCTGGTCGGCGGCCTTCTTGGAGCCCTTGCCGAAAATCTGGAATTCCCACTGGCCCTTGGCCACTTCGGCGTTGATGCCTTCGTGGTTGATGCCGGCTGCAAGGCAGAGATCGAGATGCTCTTCGACGATCTGGCGCGCGACGGAGCCGACATTGGAATAGCCGACGCCGGTGTAGTACGGGCCCTGCGGTGCCGGATAGCCGCTTTCCGGGAAGCCCAGCGGACGGCCGTCCTTGTAGAAGAAATACTCCTGCTCGAAACCGAACCAGGCGCCCTCGTCGTCGAGAATGGTGGCGCGCTTGTTGGAGGCATGCGGCGTGACGCCGTCAGGCATCATGACTTCGCACATGACAAGCACGCCGTTGCTGCGGGCCGGATCCGGATAGACAGCGACCGGCTTCAGCACGCAATCGGAGCTGTGGCCTTCGGCCTGCTGTGTCGACGAACCGTCAAAGCCCCACAGCGGAAGCTGCTCGAGCGTCGGGAATTCGGCGTATTCCTTGACCTGCGTCTTGCCGCGAAGGTTGGGGACCGGGGTGTATCCATCGAGCCAAATGTACTCGAGCTTGTATTTCGTCATTCTAGCCTCTCGTTGCTTGATCACCGAACACTGGACGGCGTCGACATGCGTCTGCCACCAGCAGCCGGCCTGCCGGATCACTAAAATGCAATTCGTGTGCCACTCTTGAGCTGCAGGGTGCGGCAAAATTGACGCCGCATTCGATTGAAGTTGGCAAGCCGCCTAAGCAATGCGTCGAGATCAATCACAATCGCAATTCGCACAAATAATAGGCAAATACTGATCTTTTCATAGGCATATTGCCTAACTTGATTGCAGACCTTATCTTCGAGGTAGGTTGAATCGACAAGGTTCGGCATAAGAAAGGAGCCCGACAATGGAAATCATTTCCACGCGTCCGTCGGCAAAAATTCTGATGTTCCCGGCGGCAGCGCGCGTCTCTGCCTCAAATTTGAGCGGCAAGGCTAAGTTTGCGGCAGAGCTTGCCTCACTGCGCGGTGTTCGGGCGGATTTCGGCGACGGCTGGTATCACGATGCGGCGATAGAGGACGCGAAGCAGGACCGTCAAAGCTAAGCCCCATCGCATGACTATCATTGAAAAACCCGGCGCGATCGCTCGCGCCGGGTTTTCGTTGACTACCGAGCAGTCGTTACTGCTTGGTGTTCAGATCGGTTCCCAGCGTGTCCCTGACGAAGATCATGCCGATGACCAGCGACATCGCGGCGATCACCACCGGGTACCACAGACCAAAGTAGATATCGCCCCTGTAGGCACTGAGTGCGAACACCGTCGCCGGCAGCAGGCCACCGAACCAGCCATTGCCAATGTGATAGGGCAACGACATGCCGGTGTAGCGGATGCGGGTCGGGAACATCTCGACCAGGATCGCGGCAATCGGGCCGTAGACCATGGTCACGAACAGGACCAGGATGAACAGGATGCCGATCGTCATCGGCCAGTTGATTCCCGCCGGATCGGCGAACATGGCGAAAGCGCCGCCGCCCGGTATATTGTAGACGGTGACCTCGGGCGCACCCGCGGCCTCGTCGGCGGTCAGCAGCTTGTCCTTGATCGCCTGATCGGTCGGGACCGTCGCCTTCTCGCCGGCGCGAATGGCGGCCGCATCGAGCTTCAGTTCCGGGTTGGCGGCGACAAACGCGTCAAGCTTCTGGTCCGGGATCTTGATCGCCGCGCGCTTCAGCGGATAGCCGCCGTCCCGCAGCGACATGTTGACGGCTTTGATGAAGGCGGCGTCCTTGGCTTTCGCCTGATCGCCAGCGGCGATGGCATCGTAGGATTCCACCGTCTCGTTGCCGATCTTGACCGACGCGGCCGTCCCGGCCGCGGCCGTCGACACCACGTCATAGGGAACCGAGTTCTTGGTCAGGAACGAGGTCGCGATGTCACAAGACGTCGTGAACTTCGCCGTGCCGACCGGATTGAACTGGAACTTGCAGTCGCCGGGTGCCGCCGTCACCGTAGCACGTGTGTTCTGCTGGGCCGTGGCGAGCGCCGGATTGGCGGCCCAGGTCAATGCCTTGAACAGCGGGAAGGTGCAGACGATCGCCAAGGCAAGGCCCGCCATGATGATCGGCTTGCGCCCGATCTTGTCGGAGAGCCAGCCGAAGACGACGAAGAAGATCGAGCCGAGGGCGAGCGCTATGGCGATCATGATGTTGACCGACTGCGCGTCGACCTTGAGCACGTTCTGCAGGAAGAACAGCGCGTAGAACTGGCCATTGTACCAGACCACGGCCTGACCGGCGGTGAGGCCGAGCAGCGCCAGCAGCGCGATCCGGGCATTCTTCCATTGACCAAACGCTTCCGAAAGCGGGGCCTTGGAGCCCTTGCCCTCATCCTTCATACGCTGGAAGGTCGGCGATTCTGAGAGCGAAAGCCGGATCCAGATCGAGATGCCGAGCAGCAGGAAGGAGACAATGAACGGAATGCGCCAGCCCCATGAGGCGTAGGTTTCCTTGCTCATCGAACCCTGGACAATCAGGATGACGACCAGCGACAGGAACAGGCCGAGCGTCGCCGTCGTCTGGATCCACGAGGTGTAGTAGCCGCGCCGGTTGTCGGGTGCATGCTCGGCGACATAGGTGGCCGCGCCGCCATATTCGCCGCCCAGCGCCAGGCCTTGCAGCATGCGCAGGACAATCAGGATCACGGGAGCCGCGATGCCCAAAGTCGCATATCCAGGCAGCAGGCCGACCAGGAAGGTCGAAAGGCCCATGATCGTCATGGTGACAAGGAACGTATACTTGCGGCCGACAAGGTCGCCGATGCGGCCGAACAGCAGCGCGCCGAACGGTCGTACCAGGAAGCCGGCGGCGAACGCCAGCAGCGCGAAGATGTTACGCGTCGCTTCCGGAATGGTTGGACTGAAGAAGGTCGAACCAATGAACACCGCGAGCGAGCCGTAGAGATAGAAATCATACCATTCGAAAACGGTGCCCAGCGAGGAAGCGAAGATGACCTTCTTTTCCTCCCGCGTCATGCCGCGGCTTGCTCCGCCGGCAGTCGATGCCATTGCCATAGAATTGTCCTCCCGTGAGACCTTGTCCTCGATGCTGTGCCTCATTGTCCGCGTTCTCCTCCGAACATGGACTCATGCACTGCGATCACGGAAAAAATGACAGAAAGCGTGCGCCAACGTCAGGGCGTCTTTGGGATTATGACTTTGGTATTAGGTGCGCTGCGGGATGAAGCGGAGCCAGCGGCGGAGCCGTCAGCCCTTGAGCGCTTCCAATAGCCCGGCGGCGGCCATCATGTCGCGCTTGCGGGCCGAGCGGCGCGCGACTGCTTCGGCGTCCTGTCCCCAATGCTCGATCTGCCAGTCCTCGTCGACATGGCCGGCCGCCCAGGCCGCCTCGGCGTCGAGTTCGCCGAAATCGACAGCCAGCGCCAGCAGCGCCGAACCGGTCAGCGAGGTCATCACATGGATGGCAGCGAGCCGCAGCGGTTCGGCACGCTGGGCAAGATGACTTCCCAGCACGGCGATCGTCTCACGCGGCTGCTCGACATGGATGATGCCTTCGGCGAGATTGAAGCGAGCCCCGAGGCTGCCGCGCACCCAATCAAGGACCGGGTCCCAATGTTCGTTCTGCCGCTCCACCAAGCCTTGCGGCGCATCGGCGCGGTAGCAGAGCAGATCGGACGAAGCGAAGCGCAGAATGTCTTCCAGCACCGCCTGCGGATCGCTGGCGACGCCGTCGATAGCAGTGTTGACGAGGCGCATCACCGGCATCGTCACCGGGTTGATGGTTTCGCTCTGCGCTGCAAACTCGTCGGCGACGAGTGCAGCCGCCGCCTCGGTCGGCAGCGCCAGCAGCGCCTTGCCCGGCGTGCGCACCGGCTTGCCGTCGAGATGCACGGCAAAGCCGTCTTCCACCGGCGCCACCGCGACGGTCTTGTAGAAACGCTTCGGCAAAGGCGTCTTCATCTGGATCTGGGCACGGCGCACCGGATCCGGATCGGAAAGCTGCTTGCCCGCTTCGAAATCGTTGAGGATATCACGCATTGAAAGGCTCTCTCAAACCGGCACGAGCTTGCGCGACGGCCTGTTGACGATGATCAGGCCGGCGGCAATCAGGCCAAGTGCCAGGAAGATGCGCATGGTCAGCGGCTCATTCAAGAACATGGCGCCGCACAGCACGCCGAAAACCGGCGACAGGAAGGTGAAGCTGGACAGGCCTGAAGCCGGATAGCGCCTCAGCAGCCAGAACCAAAGCACATAGGTGAAGGCAACGATGTAGACTGCCTGGAAAAGCAGCGCCAACGTCGACAGCACGGCAGGGTCGCGGATGGGCGCACCGGCGAGAGGCAACACCAGTATTCCGACGATTGCCGCACCGGCGAGTTGATAGAGCAGCAGCTTCTCGGCACTCGCCTCGACCAGCTTCGACCGCTTGATGAGGATGTTGGTCAAGGCCCAGAAAAATCCAGAGCCAAGACTCAAGAGATCGCCGAACAGCATGTCCCCGCCGCCGCCAAGCTTGTCGGAAAACACCGCGGCAAGGCCGGCAAAGGCCAGCAGCAGGCCAAGGAACTTGCGCAAGGCTATCTGCTCGCCAAGCAGGAAATGGCCGCCGATCAGCATCCAGAACGGCATTGTATTGACCAGCAGCGTGTTGCGGGCGACGGTCGTGTGCTCCAGGCCGACATAGAGGCAGAGGAACTCGATGCCGAACAGCGCGCCAACCGCGATACCGGCGGGCAATGTCCCGTCGCGCGTGAAAAGCGCGATGCCGCGCCAGCGGCACCAGGCGAAGACACACAGGCCGCCGATGACCGAGCGCGCGATCGACAGGAAGACAGGATCGTAACCGGCGTAGGAGATCTTGGCGGCGACGTAGTTCAGCCCCCAGGAAAAGGTCAGGCCGACCATGATTGCGGCGGCGGCCATATCGACCGTGTCGCGCCGGTCGAGCGTATCGGTCACGCCGCTCACGATCAGTCCTCCGCGCTGGCGTCGTCGAAGCCGATCAGGTTCCAGCTCTGGCGCATATGTGGAGGCATCGGCGCGGTGACATCGATGACACCCTTGTCCGGGTGCGGAATGATGATGCGGCGCGCATGCAAATGCAGGCGGTTCTGAATGCCACCGGGGAAATCCCAGTTGGTGTCGGCCTCGAAATATTTCGGGTCGCCGATGATCGGGCAGCCGATATAGGCAGCATGAACACGAAGCTGGTGCGTGCGGCCGGTGTAGGGCTCCATTTCCAGCCAGGTCATCGTCTGCGCCGCCTGCTCGATGATGCGGTAGTAGGACACGGCGTGGTCGGCGCCCTTTTCGCCATGCGCGGCGATGCGCACGCGATCGCCATCGGGCGTCGGCTCCTTGATCAGCCAGGTCGAGATCTTGTCCTCACGCTTGGGCGGCACGCCCTTGACCAGAGCCCAATAGGTCTTCTTGGTCTCGCGGGCGCGAAACGCTTCCGACAGCTTCATGGCGGCAAGCCGGGTGCGGGCGACGACCAGTACGCCCGAAGTGTCGCGGTCGAGGCGATGGACCAGCCGCGGCTTCTCGCCCTTCTGGTTGCGCCAGGCTTCCAGCATGTCGTCGACATTGCGGGTGACCCCCGAGCCGCCTTGCACCGCAAGGCCCGCCGGCTTGTTGAAGACGAAGACCTTGGGATCTTCATGGATCAGCATTTTCGCCAGGACGTCGGCATCGCCCTGGTTGCGGATCGAGTGACCGGTCAGCGCGCTCTCGCCCTTCTTGTCCACCTCAAGCGGCGGAACGCGCACCATCTGGCCGGGTTCGACGCGGGTGTCGGCCTTGACCCGGCCGCCATCGACGCGGATCTGGCCGGAGCGCAGCAGCTTTTGCAGATGGCCGAAGCCCAGGCCCGGGAAATGGGTCTTGAACCAGCGATCGAGCCGCATGCCCGCCTCGCCGGCCTCCACTGTGATCTGTTCAACGCCTGCCATATTTTTTCGCTTATCCGTTTCCCGAGCAGGGTTCGGCCCGCTCTTGGCGCGGCAATAACACTATGAAACGGTTCTTGCGAGCCAAAGTCCCAGAAACAGGGCGATAATGGCGCCAATGACGCTGGCAAGGGCATATCCAAACGCCGGCAGCGTGGCTCCCCGCTCCCACAAAGTCGCGAAATCGAGCGAAAATGCGGAAAAGGTGGTGAAGCCGCCAAAGATGCCGGTGGCGACGAACAGTCTGAGTTCGTTCGATCCGCCGCGGCGCGCCAGGGTGGCTATGAACAGGCCCATGGCGAACGAGCCGACGATGTTGATTGCCATCGTCCCCCAGGGATAGTTGGGGCCGACAAGGCGCAGCGCGCCGATGTTGGTGAGGTGACGAATGCCGGCGCCGATGCCGCCGCCTACCACAACGAGAAGCAGATTGAACATGACCGTTTACTGCCTCCACAAGGGCGGCATGGTCAATCCCCTGAAGCTGACGACGATGCGGTTGGGACCGCGCAGACGATCGGGCGCGAACCGCCTTTCGCGGCCATCGTCGAGTTGGTCAGAGCGTGTCAACCTGATCGTCACCACTCAGGCGTTGTCCAGCCTGGGTATTTTTTCCTGAACTCGCCGTAAAGGGCATCGAGTTCCGTTTTGCTGACCGGGCGCATCTGTTCATAAAGGTAGCCCTTGACGCCGCCGGACAGTTGATATGTCGCAATGCGCTTATAGGCGGCGCCGACACCCTTCCCTTCGACAATATCCTGGTCCGGTATCGTGACGCAGATCTGCGCACCCGATTGCAAATGGGTAACAGGAGGATCGGTTACGACGACATATCTCGATTTCAATGCCTCCGGTGCGAATTGATCGCGACTATCAACCTGGCAAGACCATCCGACACGAGGGAAAAGGTCCATATCCATTTCAAACAACAGCGAGCTATTCATGACCGCGCCTGAGGCAAACACCGAGAAGCGGTCCTCGGGCCGCATTTCCCTGACAAGATCGTCGATGAGGCGCCTGTATTCGGGAAGATTGTCGAGGTGAAGAGGAAGCGTATCTTCCCTGGCAAAAACATAGCCGATCGGTGACAGCAACTGGCGGCCGATCGGGAAAAAGGTACCCAGATACGCAAACCCGGCGACGACGGCTATGACGACGGTTGACCACCGAGATTTCAGCGCCGGCATCGAAACGATCGAGACGATTGCCTGGGCATATGCAGGAAAGAGCCAAAGAAACATCGGCATCGAATGATGACGGTCCGGATCCTGCGTCCGGGTGAAGAGGAAGAAGGTCAGTGCCGAGGCGAGAGCACAGAACAAAGCGAAACTGTTGCGGCGTATGAAGGAGATATAAAGGCCCACGACGATCAACAGCCAGTTCACATAGCTCAGCCGCGATCCTACCTGGTCGATCTGCGAAACGAAGTTGGTTTTGTATCCGCTGTAAAGGTCACCGTAGCTCGTTCCCAGAATCTTGAGGATCAGGGGTTGCTGGAAGGCCAATGCGGCTCCGGCAATCACAAAAAGCGTGCACACGCCCCCTAACGCCGCGTTCCGGAATGCCGCGAAGTCGCGGTCTTTTGCGACCTGCAACGAACAAAAGAAGGCTGCAGAAAGTGCGATCCCTATGACGGCAAATGCATACCAACGGCGCAGCATGAACGCCAACCAGAGGCATATGCCGATGCGTATCCCGTTGATCACCGGTTGGCGTGTCAGGAACCTCGATTTCCAGAGAAAATAAGTTGCCGCGGAAAGCGCGAGGCAGCCGGCAATATCCGGCAATCCACGAAGCGTCGCCGACCAGAACGGCGTGTAGAGAAAGGCCGCGATCCACACGACAAACCAGCTTCGGGGCGAAGGAGTGTCGGAGACCGCCTCCAGGTAGCTCATTCGTCCTATGAAAAGAGCGGTCGGGACCAGGTAAACGATGACTATTCCAGCGATATAGGAAAGCCTTGAACCGCCGAAAAACATGTGAAACGGCATAAGCGGCACCAGAATTGCCGCGCTGTAGTCATCCCTCGCGACAGACGCCCGCAATTGGCTCAGCCACTGGAGCGGGCTCTCGGCCAGGAGTGAGCCATACTGGTCAAACCCATTGAAGTAAGCGGCAAAATCCCAATAGTAGACGGGCTCCTCAAGCCTTACGTATATCGCGGCGAAAGCAACGCCCAGCAACGCGGTACATATGTAGATTTTTAGCCAGAATCCGAGGGTTTCGTTCTTCGTCACTTGAGGCCGCCAAGGAAGGGAAGAGGCAGGACTGTCGAGGCAAACCGGGACTCCTGCCGATGCAGCCAGGAAGCCGTTTCGGCAAACAGGAACCCCACGCGATTCGTATCAGGAACTGTTGAGAGCTTGGCGGGATGTATACTTGAACGCGTGGCCATCGCAAGCATTGAGAACGCCCCCAGAAGACACGGGGCGGAACAGCGATGCACGTGGCGGTGGATGACTAGCGCGTTAAAAACGCCTCAATGCCGCCGGCAGGGCCGGCAGCATTGACGATTTCAGGCTCAGGTCGT
This sequence comes from Mesorhizobium sp. P2_D5, assembly GCF_056404355.1. Classification (NCBI taxonomy): domain Bacteria; kingdom Pseudomonadati; phylum Pseudomonadota; class Alphaproteobacteria; order Hyphomicrobiales; family Phyllobacteriaceae; genus Mesorhizobium; species Mesorhizobium sp. P2_D5. The sequence goes on along the minus strand of NZ_JBFUEE010000004.1, from coordinate 19,687 downwards.
CCCGACCTTCTTCGGCTTGGTCGAACCGATCATCTTCCAGTTCTTGTAGAACATCGAGTTGATGCGCTCGACACTCACCGAGACGACGGCAAGCATGCCGGCGATCAGCCCGGGAACCGGGGATGGTCTGATAATGTCCATGAACACGCAGTAGCGGCGGCCATCATGTTCGTTGACCGACCGATGCAGCAGCGTGTCGTCGAAGATGAACAGCGGATTGTCATACCAGTAGTTCTTGACGTTGCCGCATTCGACGAAAATCTCCGACTTCACCGGGATCAGATTGTAGAGAATGCGCAGGCTGAGCCGCAGCGGGCCGAAGTGCCATGAGGTCGATTCGCGCTTGCTGAAGACGGAAACGGCGATGGTCTTGATGTATTTGAAGTCCTTGTTGAACTCGGCGACGTTGTCGATCTTGTGCTTGCCGTACCACTGATAGACATACATGCCGCGCCGGCCGGCGCCGAAATTGGCGTCGATGTCGGCGATGATCTCGTCCTTGCGCGCCTTGAAGATGTCCAGGACCTCATTGACCTCGCGCTGATAGTCGGCGGGGAACTGTTCCAGTTTCCAGACGCCGGGATTGCGGTAGCACAAGAGATCGACCAGCAGGTTGAAAGGTGAAAGCAGCCAGGTGAACAGGCCGTTGCCGAGGAAATAGCCCGAGAACAGCGACAGGTCCTTGCGGTCGTTGCGCAGGACATCGATGAGGCCGAGGACGATAAAGACCGATGTCAGGATCGGGATGAAGTAAAAGCCAAGGGCGAGAAGCGGGATGGCAATGGCGAATTTGCGAAGGGTTTTGCGAAGGGTTCTTGTCATTTTTCCACGCGCGAAGCGCGATCCTGTTGCGAATGAGGCGCCAAAATCATGGCAACGACCACCCCCCGGCCGTGCGCCTTGATAAGGTTTTTTGGGTCACCACACAACGGCCGCGGTATCGTGGCCGGCTGGCTGCCTTGTGAAGCCTGCCGGATTTCGGTCAATGCACCGCCGGCAGGCCAAGCTCGTCCCATTTTTCCCTGGGGACCAGATCGCCAACCAGGAACTCAAAGCCGACGACGCTTTCGCCGTCCCCAGCCAATTGGCATCTGAACTTCAGGCTATACCAGTTTCTGCGACTACGGAAAGCCGCGCCATTCGCGGCGATGGTGGTTCCAGTGATTTTTTCCTCCGCCATTGCGTAGGGCACGACCCGCTCCGGCTTGAAATCCGTACGCCATTCGCGGATCTGATCCATGGCTTCGAGATTGCACAGCTGAACCATGCGCTCGTCGGAAGCGAAGGTGGCGAGATCGGCGCGCGCCTGCCGGCTGCGGGGATCGGCCAGTGTCTTGGCCGACAGCATTTCGGTCGGCCGGATCATGGCCGGCGCGGCGGGCGGTTGCGGTTCGGGCGGGATCGAGGCAGGCGGAGGCGCCGCTGCAGGCGCTTCAGGCAGTGCCGGCGTCACTGGAGCAGGCGGTGGCCTGGTCGCCGCCTCGAATTGTTGCGGCGTCAGGATGTCGACCGACACCCGGTCCTCCTCGAGCCGCTTGGGCCGCTTCGGCAACGGCATCAGAGCCAGCGTCGCAGCCAGCAGCGTGTGGAGAACGACCGAAGCGGAGATGCCCCAAGGCGAAGCCTGGTTTGGAAGCGTGACGACGACCGGGGCACGCAAGCCTGCTATTCCCGCTCTTTGCGCAGCTTCGCCCAATAGTCGAGCCGCTTTCTGATGTCGCGCTCGAAGCCGCGTTCAGGCGGATCATAAAAGGTCTGCCGGCCCATCTTCTCGGGAAAATAGTCCTGGCCCGAAAAGGCATCCGGCTCATCGTGGTCGTAGCGATAGCCAGCGCCGTAATCCTCCTCTTTCATCAGCTTGGTTGGCGCGTTGAGGATGTGTTTCGGCGGCAGCAGCGAGCCATGTTCCTTGGCCGCACGCGTGGCTGCCTTGAAGGCGGTGTAGACGGCGTTGGATTTGGGCGCGGTGGCGAGATAGACGGTGGCCTCGGCAAAGGCGAGTTCGCCCTCGGGCGAGCCGAGATAGTCGTAGGCGTCCTTGGCGGCGTTGGCCACGACAAGCGCCTGCGGGTCGGCAAGGCCGATGTCTTCCATGGCCATGCGCACCAGCCGGCGGCCGAGATAGAGCGGATCCTCGCCGGCATCGAACATGCGCGCCAGATAATAGAGCGCGGCGTCGGGATCCGAACCGCGCACCGATTTGTGCAGCGCCGAGATCAGATTGTAGTGGCCGTCCTGGCCCTTGTCGTAGATCGGCGCGCGGCGCTGGACGACGCGCTGCAGACCTTCGGGGTTGAAAATCTCGCCTGGCTTTGCAGCCCGCCACACCTCTTCAGCAAGCGTCAGCGAGGCGCGGCCGTCGCCATCGCTCATGTGGATGAGCATCGCCCTCGCCTCGTCGTCGAGCGGCAACGCGCTGCCCTCGGTCTCCTCGGCTCGCGCCATCAGCTTGGCGATGCTTTCCTCGCCCAATGAATGGAAGACCAGCACACGCGCGCGCGACAACAGAGCCGCGTTCAGTTCGAAGGACGGGTTTTCGGTGGTGGCACCGACGAGCACGACGGTCCCATCCTCCATGACGGGGAGAAAAGAATCCTGCTGGGCGCGGTTGAAGCGATGGATCTCGTCAACGAACAACAAGGTCTGGCGACCGTTGGTGCGCCGCAGCTTGGCGGCTTCGAACACTTTTTTCAGGTCGGCGACGCCGGAGAACACCGCCGATATCTGCTCGAAAGCAAGGCTGGTTTCGCCGGCCAGCAACCGCGCCACCGTGGTCTTGCCGGTGCCGGGCGGTCCCCAGAAGATCATCGAGCCGAGTGAGCCGGAACCAATCAGCCGGGTCAGCGCGCCATCAGGGCCGGTCAGATGCTCCTGGCCGACGACCTCGCCGAGGTTTTTCGGCCGCAGCCTGTCGGCGAGCGGCCGCCCGGGCGACGCCTTTTCCGGTTCATCGACGCTGAACAGATCGGCCATGCACTTCTTTTTGGTTGGAGCATGAACCCGAAGGGACGTGCTTTAATAACGCAATACCTGACGCAGTATCTGCCCGCCGCGCTCGACGGTAAAGCGCCACCAGCGCGTATCCGCCTGGGCGGCCTGCTCCAGGGTTGCCGCGGTATCGATGGTGGTGCCGTTCACCTCGCGCACGATATCGCCCGGCTGGAATCCGAAATCGGCGGCCGGCGAGTCGCGGTTGATGTCGACCACGGTGACGCCCTTGATGTCGGTGCGCAGGCCAAGCTTCTGGGCAAGCCGGGGCGACAGTTCGGCGACCTTGGCGCCCGAGAACGGGCTGCGGCCGTGCAGCGTCACTTCAGCCGCCTTCATGCCTTCCGGAGCGCGCTCCAGCGCGATGTCCATCGCCGCCTGCTGGCCCTTGGTCAGAACCGCGAAATTTGCATTGGTGCCAATCGACAGCGTCGCCATCCGGTAATCCAGCGCTTCGATGCTCTCGACCGGCTTGCCGTTGAGCTGCATCACGACGTCGCCAGGCTTGAGCCCCGCCTTGGCGGCCGGGCCGGTCGCCTCGACCGACGAGACCAAAGCACCGGTCGGCTTCTCCATGCCGAGCGATTCGGCAATCTGCGGCGTCACCGCTTCGAACTCGGCACCGATATAGGGCCGTTCGAAGAAGTCGAGCCCGGCCTTGGCCGCATCGGCGAAGGCACGCACCATGTTGGCGGGGATGGCAAAGCCGATGCCGATCGAGCCGCCGCTGCGGCTGTAGATCGCCGTGTTGATGCCGACCAGCTGGCCGCCCATGTTGATCAACGCACCTCCCGAATTGCCGGGATTGATGGCGGCGTCGGTCTGGATGAAGAAGCTTGAATCGGCGACGCCAATATGGCTGCGGGCAAGTGCCGAAACGATGCCGCTGGTGGTGGTCTGGCCGACACCGAAGGGATTGCCGATGGCCAGCACAAGATCGCCGACCTCGAGCGCGTCGGAATCGCCGATGGCGATGACCGGAAACGGTTTGTCCGAGGTTATCTTGAGCACTGCAAGGTCGAGTGTCTCGTCCTTCAGCATCACCTTGCTGTCGAACTCACGCCCGTCCGCGGTTGCCACCTTGACCTGGTCGGCGTCCTTGATGACGTGGTAATTGGTGACCACGATGCCGGTCGGGTCGACCAACACACCGGACCCCAGGGAAGACTGCGCGCGCGGCTGCGAACGGCCAAAGAACTCCTCGAAGAACGGATCGCCGTCGAAGGGCGACGTTACCTTGGCGGTCTGCGAGGCATAGACGTTGACCACGGCCGGCGCCGTCTGCTTGACCAGCGGGGCGAACGACAGTTGCACCTCTTCGCGGCCGAACGGCACGCGCTTGTCGGGACCGGATGTAGAGTTCTCGCCTTCGACGCCATGCAAGAGGTCGGTCAGCACGTCGGACAGGCCGGGATCGGTCTTGGTCTCCTCGGCCAATGCCTGCCTGGCCACCGGTGCGGCTGCGAACGCCATCATGGCGAAGAGCAGGACAAGGGACAGTCGGTTGGCGCGCATTCACGAATCCTCCAAGGCGAGTTCGGGGGCATTGTCCCGACGATTGTGCAAAATGAAAGGCTAAGCCGCTGAAATCCGATTATTTTGGCCAAAGAGCCTCGGTTCCGGCCTGAAGATCGGCTTTGGCTGCAATCTCCTGCTTTCAGAAAACAAAAAGGGGCCCGTGGGCCCCTTTGCATTCACTCCGGAAAACCAAGCCTTATGCGGCTGCGGCGTCCGCGTCGGTGCCTTCGGCTTCGATGCGGGCGCGGTCGCCGGCGCCCTTGGCCGAGGTGTCGCGATCGACGAACTCGATGACAGCCATGGCGGCATTGTCGCCGTGACGGAAGCCCGCCTTCATGATGCGCAGATAGCCGCCGTTGCGGGTAGCGTAGCGCGGGGCGATGGTGTCGAACAGGCGCTTGACGACGCCTTCATTGCCGATCTGCGCGATCACCTGGCGGCGGGCGTGCAGGTCGCCGCGCTTGCCGAGCGTCACCAGCTTCTCGACGATCGGACGCAGATCCTTCGCCTTCGGCAGGGTGGTGACGATCTGCTCGTGCTCGAGCAGCGACACGGCCAGGTTGGCGAACATCGACTTGCGGTGGCTTATGCTGCGGGCGAACCGGCGGCCCTTAAATCCGTGGCGCATGGCTCTTCTCCTTCATTGCGGGTTCAGAGGCAACGCCTCAATATTGATCTTCGTAACGCTTGGCGAGGTCTTCGATGTTTTCCGGCGGCCAGTCCGGCACTTCCATGCCGAGGTGCAGGCCCATTGCCGCCAGGACTTCCTTGATCTCGTTCAGCGACTTGCGGCCGAAGTTCGGGGTGCGCAGCATCTCGGCTTCGGTCTTCTGGATCAGGTCGCCGATATAGACGATGTTGTCGTTCTTCAGGCAGTTGGCCGAACGCACCGAAAGCTCGAGCTCGTCGACCTTCTTGAGCAGCGCCGGGTTGAAGGCGAGCTCGGTGACGGCTTCGGCGGCGACTTCCTTCTGCGGCTCGTCGAAGTTGACGAACAGGCCGAGCTGGTCCTGCAGGATGCGAGCAGCGAAAGCCACCGCGTCCTCGCCGGTGATCGAACCGTCGGTCTCGATCGTCATGGTCAGCTTGTCATAATCGAGAACCTGGCCCTCGCGGGTGTTCTCGACCTTGTAGGAGACCTTCTTGACCGGCGAATACAGGCTGTCGACCGGGATCAGGCCGATCGGCGCGTCTTCGGCGCGGTTGCGGTCGGCCGGCACGTAACCCTTGCCGGTGTCGACGGTGAATTCCATGCGGATTTCAGCGCCCTCGTCCAGCGTGCAGATGACGTGGTCGGGGTTGAGAATTTCGACGTCGCCAACCGTCTGGATGTCGCCGGCCAGAACCGCACCCGGTCCCTGCTTGCGCACGACCATGCGCTTGGGGCCATCGCCTTCCATGCGGATGGCGATTTCCTTGATGTTCAAGACGATGTCGGTCACGTCCTCACGCACGCCGGCGATGGACGAGAATTCATGCAGAACGCCGTCGATCTGCACGGCGGTAACAGCCGCACCGCGCAGCGAAGACAGAAGCACGCGGCGCAGCGCGTTGCCGAGCGTCAGGCCAAAGCCACGCTCGAGCGGCTCGGCGACCAGCGTGGTCAGCGTCTTCTTCTTCGACGAGAACTCGATCTTGTTCGGCTTGATCAGTTCCTGCCAATTTTTCTGGATCATGATGCTTTCCTTCCGTTGACCCGCCACCATCCAATCGTGGCGGGCGACCTGGAATGCCGTGGAGGAGCGCCACAAAGGGCGCTCGCGCGGCGTTCGGTAATTTTTTAGACGCGGCGCTTCTTGCGCGGGCGGCAGCCATTGTGCGGGATCGGCGTCACATCACGGATCGACGTGATGGTGAAGCCGGCCGCCTGCAGGGCGCGCAGTGCCGATTCACGACCGGAGCCGGGTCCGCAGACCTCGACTTCGAGCATGCGCATGCCGTGTTCCTGGGCCTTCTTGGCAACGTCCTCGGCAGCCATCTGGGCAGCGAACGGGGTCGACTTGCGCGAACCCTTGAAGCCCTGGGCACCGGCCGACGACCAGGCAATCGAATTGCCCTGTGCGTCAGTGATGGTTATCATCGTGTTGTTGAAGGTCGAATTGACGTGGGCAACGCCCGACGAGATGTTCTTGCGTTCGCGACGGCGAACACGAGCGGCTTCCTTGGCCATGATAGTCCTTTCAGTTGATCTCTACACCGCCGTAATGCCAGCGGCTCCACCTTGCAAAAGCGAGTAGGGCGTAGCGAATGGTGGGTAGAAACCTATTCGCCACGAGCTAATCGCTATTCGCTCAATTACTTCTTCTTGCCGGCGATCGACTTGGCCGGGCCCTTGCGGGTGCGCGCATTGGTATGCGTGCGCTGGCCGCGAACCGGCAGCGAGCGGCGGTGACGCAGGCCGCGATAGCAGCCGAGGTCCATGAGCCGCTTGATGTTCATCGAGACTTCGCGGCGCAGGTCGCCCTCGACCTGGTAGTCGCGGTCGATGGTTTCGCGGATCTGCAGCACTTCCGCGTCGGTGAGCTGGTTGACGCGACGCTCGGCCGGGATGCCGACCTTGTCGACGATCTCCTGGGCGAACTTCTTGCCAATGCCGTGAATGTACTGAAGCGCGATGACGACGCGCTTGTTGGTCGGAATGTTGACGCCGGCTATACGAGCCATATTCTTCTCTTCTCCATGTGGGCCGGACGAACCGGCGCTATCTTAAGTTGCCCCGCGTCCGGTGGAGGCCGGCCCATGCGGGAGTTTCCAGTTCAAAGCGGCTGCCTTGCCCTTGCGGACAAGCAAAGCCGATGCCTGATAGGAAGACGGGCCGCCATACCGCAGCGAACCGCTCCCGTCAAGTGCAATCGTTTAAATTCCCCGCGTTGCGTCCCTTAGCACCGCTTCGATCTGTCCCGTCACGGCGTCGATATCGGCCATGCCGTCGACGCTGCGGAGCGTGCCCTTGGCATAATAGTAGCCAATCAGCGGCGCCGTCTTCTTGTAGTATTCCCTCAGACGCTCCTCGAACACGGTCGGATTGTCGTCCTTGCGCACGGGCTGGCCGGCGGCTTGTGCTTCGTTGGCCCGCTTGACGATACGGCCAACCAGCGCCTTGTCGTCGACGACAAGTTCAATGACCGCATCGAGGCCCTGCGAGCGATCCGAAAGCATCTGCTCAACCGCGTCCGCCTGCACCAGGGTCCGCGGATATCCGTCGAGGATGAAACCCTTCGCGCAATCCGGCTGATCGATACGTTCGGCGACGATGGCGTTGACGATGGCGTCGGAAACCAGTTCACCGGCATCCATCACCGCCTTGGCGCGTTTGCCGACTTCGGTGCCAGCCTGGACTGCAGCACGCAGCATGTCACCCGTCGAGAGCTGGGGTATGCCGTGTTTTTCTACCAGTCTTTGTGCTTGTGTCCCCTTGCCCGCCCCTGGCGGCCCAAGCAATATCAACCTCATCTGGCTTTCTTCCCCCCGCGCAGCTTCGACTTCTTGATCAGGCCTTCATACTGGTGCGCGATCAGGTGGCCCTGAATCTGCGCAACCGTATCGAGCGTGACACTGACCACGATCAGAAGCGATGTGCCACCAAGGTAGAATGGTACGCCAGTCGCCGAGATCAGGAACTCCGGCAGCAAGCACACCAGCACCAGATAGATGGCGCCGACGACGGTGATGCGGGTGAGAACGTAGTCGATGTAATCGGCGGTGCGCTCGCCCGGACGATAGCCCGGGATGAAGCCCGAATGCTTCTTGAGCTGGTCGGCGGTGTCCTTCGGGTTGAAGACAATCGCAGTGTAGAAGAAGGCGAAGAACACGATCATCGCCGCGTAGAATGCCATGTAGAGCGGCTGGCCGTGGCCGAGCGACGCCAGCACGGTGCTGGCCCAGGCCGGCATGTTGGTCGTCTGCGAGAAGCCGGCGACGGTGGCCGGCAGCAACAGCAGCGACGACGCGAAGATCGGCGGAATGACGCCTGACGTGTTGAGCTTCAGCGGCAGATGCGAGGTATCGCCCTGGAACATGCGGTTGCCGACCTGGCGCTTCGGATACTGGATCAGCAAGCGGCGCTGGGCGCGCTCGAAGAACACGATCAAGGCGATGACGACAACGGCCAGCACGATGATCGCCAGGATCAGGCCGGTCGACAGCGCGCCGGTACGGCCAAGCTCCAGCGTGCCGGAGATGGCATGCGGCAGGCCGGCGACGATGCCGGAGAAGATGATCAGCGAGATGCCGTTGCCGATGCCGCGGGCGGTGATCTGTTCGCCCAGCCACATCAGGAACATGGTGCCGCCGACCAGCGTCACGACGGTCGAGATACGGAAGAACATGCCGGGATCGCTGACGATGCCGTTGCCGCCCTCCAGGCCGACCGAAATGCCATAGGCCTGAACAAGCGCAAGCAGCACGGTGCCGTAGCGCGTGTATTGGTTGATGACCTTGCGGCCCTGTTCGCCTTCCTTCTTCAGCGCTTCCAGCGACGGGATAACCGACGTCATCAGCTGCATGATGATGGAGGCGGAGATGTAAGGCATGATGCCGAGCGCAAAGATCGCCATGCGCTGCACGGCGCCGCCGGCGAACATGTTGAACATGCCGAGCACGCCCTTGCTCTGCGATGAGAAGGCCTGAGCGAAGGCGTCGGGATTGATGCCGGGAAGCGGAATATAGGTGCCGAGGCGATAGACGAGCAACGCGCCGATGGTGAACCAGATGCGTTTCTTCAGGTCCTCCGCTTTGGCGAAGGCCGAGAAATTCAGATTCGAGGCTAGTTGTTCAGCAGCCGAAGCCATGCCTGATTCTCCGCTTGGTAACGCTTGATGGCCCTTGAGCTCAGGCGGCGCGTTTCACCGAAGCTCACGAGATAAGCTCCGGGCTCTAAACATGCAAGCGGCCGCGTTGACGCGGCCGCCTAATTGAGCAGATCAAAGCACGATCGTGAGCAAAAACGGATCCCGCTCGCGCTTCAAATTGCCGTTACTCGGCAGCTGCCTTTTCCGGCAACTTGACCGAGCCGCCGGCCTTCTCGATCTTCTCGATCGCGGCCTTGGAGGCGCCGGCGACGTCAAAGGCGAGCTTCGCCTTGATCTCGCCGTCCGAGAGGATGCGCACGCCGTCCTTGACGCGGCGGATTACGCCGGCAGCGACCAGCGATTCAGCCGTCACGGTTGCCTTGGCGTCGAGCTTCTTGGCGTCGATGGCCACCTGGATACGGGCCAGCGAGACGACGGTGAAGCTCTTGGCGAAAATGTTGTTGAAGCCACGCTTCGGCAGACGCCTGTAGAGCGGCATCTGGCCACCCTCGAAGCCGTTGATGGCGACACCGGAGCGCGCCTTCTGGCCCTTGACGCCGCGACCGCCGGTCTTGCCGGAGCCGGAGCCGATGCCACGGCCGAGACGCTTCTTGGAGTGCGTCGCGCCGTCCTTGTCACGCAGATCGTTGAGTTTCATCTGGGTTCTCCTGCGCTCTGGCTCAGCCCTCGTCCACGACGCGGACGAGATGCTGGACGGCAGCGATCATGCCGCGCACGGAGGGTGTATCTTCCAGCGTGCGCTGCTTGTGCATCTTGTTGAGGCCGAGCCCGACCAGCGTCGCGCGCTGTTCCTTCGGGCGGCGGATCGGCGAGCCGATCTGCTCAACGGTGACGGTCTTTGTTGCTTTCTTGGCCATGGTCAAAATCCCTGGTCAGATCGACTATTCTTCAGCCGCAACGGCGGTGCCGCGGCGGGCCTGAAGGGTCGAATACTTGATGCCACGAGCAGCAGCCACATCCTTGGGATGCATCTGGCTCTTCAGCGCGTCGAAGGTGGCGCGAACCATGTTGTAGGGGTTCGACGAACCCATCGACTTGGCGACCACGTCATGCATGCCGAGCGTCTCGAAGACGGCGCGCATCGGGCCACCGGCGATGATGCCGGTACCTTGCTTGGCAGCGCGAAGCAGAACGCGTCCCGCGCCCCAGCGTCCTTCGACGTCGTGGTGCAGCGTACGACCCGAGCGCAGCGGCACGAAGATCATGTCGCGCTTGGCCGATTCAGTTGCCTTGCGGATAGCTTCCGGCACTTCGCGCGCCTTGCCGTGACCAAAGCCGACGCGGCCCTTCTGGTCGCCGACGACGACGAGTGCTGCAAAACCAAAGCGACGGCCGCCCTTGACGACCTTGGCGACGCGGTTGATGTGGACGAGCTTGTCCACCATGCCGTCATCGCGTTCTTCACGATCGCGGCCGCGGCCGCCATCCCTACGTTCCTGTGCCATATCCTGTTCCTTGTTTTTTTCCGGAAGCACGGTTGCTGATAAGATCCGGCGCCTCTGTGGGTCACCGGGGGCGAAATTCCTTAGATTTAGAAGCTCAGACCACCTTCACGGGCGGCCTCGGCGAGCGCCTTGACGCGGCCGTGATAGATGTAGGCGCCGCGGTCGAAGACGACTTCCTTGACACCGGCCTTGGTGGCGCGCTCGGCGATCAGCTTGCCGATCGCGGCGGCAGCGGCGGTGTCGGCGCCGGTCTTGAGCGAACCCTTGAGGTCCTTCTCAAGCGTCGAGGCAGCGACGATGGTGTGGCCCTTGGCGTCGTCGATGACCTGCACATAGATGTTCTTCGACGTGCGGTGAACCGACAGACGCGGACGCTCGCCGGCGACCTTCTTGATCTGGCGACGGACGCGCTGCGCACGGCGCTGCGTGGATTCCTTGGTACCCATGATAGTCTTCCTTGCCTTCAAAAAACGGGGGCCGCCATATGCGGTAGGCGAAAGCGCCTCCCGCGACCGCTCCCCGCGGCGTTACACTTCTTTGGCTTGGCCCTTTCCGAAAAGTCTGCAACTTTTCGGGGCCATGCCCACTACTTCTTCTTGCCTTCCTTGCGGACGATCTTCTCGCCAGCGTAGCGGACGCCCTTGCCCTTGTAGGGCTCGGGACCACGGTATTCGCGGATCTCGGCGGCAACCTGGCCGACCTGCTGCTTATCGATGCCGGTCACGGTGATTTCCGTCGGCTTCGGCACAGCGATCGTGATGCCCGCCGGCGTCTCGTAGACGACGTCATGGCTGAAGCCAAGTGCCAGCTGCAGGTTCTTGCCCTGCATGGCGGCGCGATAGCCGACGCCGGTGATCTCGAGCTTCTTCTCGAAGCCGTCCTTCACACCCTGCAGGATGTTGACGATCTGCGTGCGCGACATGCCCCACTTGGAGCGCGCCGTCTTGGTCTGGTCGCGCGGCTGGACAGCGATCTCGCTACCTTCCATCTTGACCAGCACTTCTTCGTTCACCACGAACTTCAGCTCGCCCTTGGGGCCCTTCGCCGTCACGGTCTGGCCGTTGACGGTCGCGGTCACGCCCTGCGGCAGCGAAACGGGTTTCTTTCCAATACGAGACATTTTGTTGTCCTCGTCACTTCTCTTGTTTCAGGTCTCTGTCTTCGGGCATGACCCCGAAGACCGGATTCCAATTTTTCCGATCACGCCAGATCAGAAGATCTGGCAGAGGATTTCACCACCGACGTTCTGTTCACGCGCTTCGTGGTCGGCCATCACGCCCTTCGGTGTCGAAAGGATGGCGATGCCGAGGCCGTTGGCGACGTGCGGAATCGACTTGGCCGAAACGTAGACGCGGCGGCCAGGCTTCGAAACGCGGGCGATTTCGCGCACGACGGGTGCGCCGTCGAAATACTTCAGCTCGATCTCGATTTCGGACTTGCCGTTGTCGAAGTCGGTCTGGCTGTAATCGCGGATATAGCCTTCAGCCTTCAGCACGTCGAGGACGCGGGTACGCAGGCGCGAGGCCGGCGTCGAGACGCTCGACTTCTTGCGGCCGTAGGCGTTGCGGATGCGGGTCAGCATATCGCCGAGAGGATCGCTCAATGACATGTTATGTCCTCCTTACCAGCTCGACTTGACCAGGCCCGGGATCTGGCCGTTGTTGCCGAGATCACGGAGCGCGATGCGCGATACTTTGAGCTTGCGATAGTAGGCGCGCGGACGGCCGGTGACTTCGCAGCGGTTGCGGATGCGGATCTTGGCCGAGTTGCGCGGCATGGCGGCAAGCTTGAGCTGAGCGCGGAAACGCTCTTCCATCGGCTTGGACTGGTCCATGATGATCGCCTTCAGCGCAGCGCGCTTGGGACCGTACTGGTCGGCAAGCTTGCGGCGCCTGTTGTTCTTCTCGACTGAGCTGGTCTTTGCCATTTCAGATTTTTCCTTTTCTCGCTGCCGTTACTGGCGGAAGGGGAAGTTGAAAGCCTTGAGCAAAGCCCTGGCTTCGTCGTCCGTCTTCGCAGTCGTACAAACGATGACGTCCATGCCCCAGATCTGATCAACCTTGTCGTAGTTGATCTCCGGGAACACGATGTGTTCCTTGATGCCCATGGCGTAGTTGCCACGGCCATCGAAGCTCTTCGGATTGAGCCCGCGGAAGTCGCGGACGCGTGGCAGTGCGATGTTCACGAGGCGGTCGAGGAACTCGTACATGCGTTCCTTGCGTAGCGTGACCTTGGCGCCGATCGGCATCTTCTCGCGGACCTTGAAGCCGGCGATGGAGTTGCGGGCGCGGGTGACGACGGCCTTCTGGCCGGCGATCATCGCCAGGTCTTCGGCCGCGATCGAAGGCTTCTTCGAATCGCCGGTCGCTTCGCCAACGCCCATGTTCAGCACGATCTTGTCGATGCGCGGAACCTGCATCTCGTTGTCGTAGCCGAACTGCTCCTGCAGCGCCTTGCGGATGGTCTCGTTGTAGACCTGCTTGAGGCGCGGCGTGTTCTGAGCCTTGGACTGCTTGCTTTCAGCCTTGGGCTTCGTGGTTTGAGCCTTAGCCATTGATGACTTCTCCCGAGCGCTTGGCGACGCGCACCTTCTTGCCGTCCTTCTGGAAGATGAAGCCGACGCGGGTCGGCTTGCCATCCTTAGGGTCGGCCAGCGCGATGTTCGACAGCTGGATCGGCGCTTCCTTGGTGATGATCCCGCCCTCTTGGGACTGGGACTGCTTCTGGTGACGACGGATCATGTTGACGCCGCGCACCAGCGCGGTGTCTTCCTTCGGCTGAACCGAGAGGACTTCGCCCGAACGGCCCTTGTCCTTGCCGGCCAGCACGACGACCTTGTCGCCTTTTCTAATCTTTTGCATTGGTCCGGCTCCTTACAGCACTTCTGGCGCGAGCGAGATGATCTTCATGTGGTTCTTGGCGCGAAGTTCGCGCGGAACCGGTCCGAAGATACGCGTGCCGATCGGCTCTTTCTTGTTGTCGACGAGAACGGCTGCGTTCTTGTCGAAACGGATCACGCTGCCGTCCGGGCGGCGGATGTCCTTGGCCGTGCGAACCACGACCGCCTTCATCACATCGCCCTTCTTCACGCGGCCGCGCGGGATGGCTTCCTTGATCGACACCACGATGATGTCGCCCACGGAAGCGTATTTCCGCTTCGAGCCGCCCAGCACCTTGATGCACATGACACGACGGGCGCCGGAATTATCCGCGACGTCGAGGTTTGTTTGCATCTGAATCATGACTGGCCGCCTTCTTCTTTTCTAACGGGACGGGCTCAAAGCCCCTCCCCGGTCTGTCCAAAATTCGTTGTTTACGCCTGGTCCGAAGACACGACGATCCAGCGCTTGTCCTTGGAAATCGGCTTCGATTCCTGGATGAACACCTGATCGCCAACCTTGTGGGCGTTGTTCTCGTCGTGCGCCTTGTACTTCTTAGTCATGCGCACGGTCTTCTTCATCACGGGATGCGTGAAGCGCCGTTCGACCTTGACGACAACCGTCTTCTCGTTCTTGTCGCTGACGACGGTGCCCTGCAGAATGCGCTTTGGCATGGTTTTCGTCCTTAAGCCTTCTTAGCCACGGACTTTTCCGCAGCGATGGTCTTGATACGCGCAATGTCCTTACGGACCTGTCTCACGCGCGCGGTCTTCTCGAGCTGGCCGGTGGCCTTCTGGAAGCGCAGGTTGAACTGCTCCTTCTTCAGGCTGGCCAGGTCGTCGGTCAGCTGGTCCTGGGTCTTGGTCCGGATGTCTTCGGCTTTCATGATCAGCCCGTCCTTATTCTGCGATGCGCTGCACGAAGCGCGTCTTGACCGAGAGCTTGGCCGCGCCGAGACGCAGTGCCTCACGGGCGGTTTCTTCATTGACGCCGTCGATCTCGAACATGATGCGGCCCGGCTTGACGCGCGCCGCCCAGTAATCGACAGCGCCCTTGCCCTTGCCCATGCGGACTTCGGTCGGCTTCGAAGTGACCGGCACGTCCGGGAAAATACGGATCCAGACGCGACCGGCGCGCTTCATTTCACGGGTGATCGCGCGGCGGGCCGCCTCGATCTCACGTGCGGTGACGCGGTTCGGCTCAAGCGCCTTCAGCCCGAAACCACCGAAATCCAGATTGGTGCCGCCCTTTGCGGTACCATGGATACGGCCCTTGAACTGCTTGCGGAACTTTGTGCGCTTTGGCTGCAGCATCGTTCTAACTCCAAATTCCTAAATGTCTCACGCGTTTTCGCGACGACGACCGCGTTCGCGATCACCACCACCGCCATGTGCAGCATCACCCTCGGTCGCACGACGTTCCGAAGCCATCGGGTCGTGCTCAAGGATCTCGCCCTTGAACACCCAGACCTTGACGCCGCAGATGCCGTACGCCGTGTTCGCCTCGGCCGTGCCGTAGTCGACATCGGCGCGCAGTGTATGCAGCGGCACGCGGCCTTCGCGGTACCATTCCATGCGCGCAATCTCAGCACCGCCAAGACGGCCGGCGCAGTTGATGCGGATGCCTTCGGCACCGAGGCGCATCGCCGACTGCACGGCGCGCTTCATGGCGCGACGGAACGCGATACGACGCTCGAGCTGCTGGGCGATCGACTGGGCGACCAGCGTCGCGTCGATTTCCGGCTTGCGCACTTCAACGATGTTGAGGTGCGTCTCGGACTTCGTCATCTCCATCAGCTTCTTGCGAAGCTTCTCGATGTCGGCGCCCTTCTTGCCTATGATCAGACCCGGGCGCGCGGCGTGGATGGTGACGCGGCACTTCTTGTGCGGACGCTCGATGACGACCTTCGAGATCGCAGCCTGCTTGAGTTCCTTCTCAAGATACTTGCGGATCTTGATGTCCTCATGCAGCAGCTTGCCGTACTCGCCGGTGTTCGCGAACCAGCGCGAATCCCAGGTGCGGTTGATGCCGAGGCGAAGACCGATCGGATTGACTTTCTGGCCCATTATGCGGCCTCCCCTTTTTCTTCGACTTCACGAACGACGATCGTGAGGTGCGAGAACGGCTTCTCGATACGGCTGGCGCGACCACGGCCACGGGCATGGAACCGCTTCATGACGATCGACTTGCCGACATAGGCTTCCGCCACGATCAGTGCATCGACGTCGAGGTCGTGGTTGTTTTCCGCGTTGGCGATTGCCGATTCCAGCGTCTTCTTGACCGTGCCGGAAATCCGCTTGGCCGAAAATTCGAGATCGGAAAGCGCTGTCGCGACCTTCTTGCCGCGGATCAGCGCGGCAACGAGGTTCAGCTTCTGCGGGCTGATACGGATCGTGCGCAATACGGCGCGCGCTTCGTTGTCAGCAAGCCTGCGCGGAGCTTTGGCCTTGCCCATGATTATTTCCTCTTCGCCTTCTTATCCGCGCCGTGACCGTAATAGGTCCGGGTCGGAGCGAATTCACCGAACTTGTGACCGACCATGTCCTCGTTCACCGAGACGGGAACATGCTTCTGGCCGTTGTAGACACCGAAGGTGAAGCCGACGAACTGCGGCAGGATGGTGGAGCGACGGCTCCACATCTTGATCACCTCATTGCGACCACCTTCACGAACCTTGTCCACCTTCTTGAGAAGGTAGCCGTCGATGAAGGGGCCTTTCCAAATAGAACGAGTCACTTGGCGTTACCTCTTCTTAGCTCTTGCGCTGATGGCGCGAGCGCAGGATGAACTTGTCGGTCGCCTTGTTGGACCGCGTCTTCTTGCCCTTGGTCGGCTTGCCCCAGGGCGAAACCGGATGGCGGCCACCCGAGGTGCGGCCTTCGCCGCCGCCGTGCGGATGGTCGACCGGGTTCATGGTCACGCCGCGATTGTGCGGACGCTTGCCACGCCAAACCGTACGACCGGCCTTGCCGTCGTTGATGTTGCCATGGTCCGGATTGGACACGGCACCGACGGTGGCCATGCAGGAGCCGTGCACGACACGCTGCTCGCCCGAGTTGAGGCGCAGGATCGCCATGCCCTGGTCGCGGCCGACCAGCTGGCCGTAGCCACCTGCCGAACGGGCAACCTGGGCGCCCTTGCCCGGCTTCAGCTCGATGTTGTGGACGATGGTGCCGACCGGCATCGAGGCCAACGGCATCGCATTGCCCGGCTTCACGTCGACGGCTTCACCGGAAACGATCTTGTCGCCGGGGGCCAGACGCTGCGGAGCGATGATGTAGGACAGCTCGCCGTCGTCGTACTTGATGAGCGCGATGAAAGCGGTGCGGTTCGGATCGTATTCGATGCGCTCGACCGTGCCCACAACGTCGAACTTGCGGCGCTTGAAGTCGATGATGCGGTACGAACGCTTGTGGCCACCACCGATGAAGCGGGCGGTGATGCGACCGTAATTGTTGCGGCCGCCCGACTTGGTCAGGCCCTCGGTCAGACCCTTGACGGGCTTGCCCTTGTAGAGGCCCGAGCGGTCGACGATGACCAGCTGGCGGGTGCTCGGCGTTACCGGGTTGAATTTTTTCAGTGCCATTGTTCTGTCCTCGCGACCTTGCTCAGAGACCCGTCGCGACGTCGATCGACTGGCCGTCGGCCAATGTCACAATCGCCTTCTTGACGTCGCTCTGGCGGCCGATCGTGCCGCGGAAGCGCTTGATCTTGCCCTTGCGGACAAGCGTGTTCACGGCCATCACCTTGACGCCGAACAGCGCTTCGACGGCGGCCTTGATTTCCGGCTTCGACGCCTTCTTGGCGACGTTGAAGACGACCTGGTTCTGCTCGGAGGCCATGGTCGACTTTTCGGTGATCGCCGGCGAGACGATCACGTCATAATGACGAAGGTCGGTCATTTAAAGCGCTCCTCGAGAGCCTCGACGGCGGCCTTCGAAAGGACCAGCGTGCCGCGGCGCAGAATGTCGTAGACGTTGATGCCCTGGATGGGCAGCACGTCGATGTTGGGGATGTTCGTCGCCGCCAGCTTGAAGTTCTTGTCAAGCTCGGCACCGCCGATCACCAAAGCGTTGGTCAGGCCCAGCGTCGCGAAATTCGCGATCAGCGCCTTGGTCTTGGCCTCGGTCAGCTTCAGCTCGTCGATGATGATGATCGACGCGCTCTTGGCCTTGGCCGAGAGAGCATGCTTGAGGCCAAGCGCGCGAACCTTCTTCGGCAGTTCGTGCTCATGGCTGCGAACGACCGGGCCGTGAGCCTTGCCGCCGCCGCGGAACTGCGGAGCGCGTGCCGAATGGTGACGGGCGCGGCCCGTACCCTTCTGCTTGTACATCTTGGCACCGGTGCGCGCGATTTCGGCGCGGCCCTTGGCCTTGTGCGTGCCCTGCTGCTTCTTGGCGAGCTGCCAGCGCACGACGCGCTGCAGGATGTCCTCGCGCGGATCAAGGCCGAAAATCTCCTCGGAGAGTTCCACCTTGCCGGCGTCCTTGCCGCCAAGCGTTGTGATCTTGAGATCCATTATTCCGCTCCCTCTGTGGCCGGAGCCTCGTTCTTAGCAGCACTCCCTGCTGCAACTGGGCGGATCGCGGCAGGCTTCGGCGCATTGGCCGGCAGTGCCACCTTGGCCGCATCGCGGACCAGGATCCAGGCGCCCTTCGATCCGGGAACCGCACCGCGGATCAGGATCAGGCCGCGGTCGGCGTCGGTCGAAACGATCTCGACATTCTGCGTGGTGACGCGGGTGTCGCCCATGTGGCCAGCCATATGCTTGCCCTTGAACACCTTGCCCGGGTCCTGGCGCTGGCCGGTCGAACCGTGCGTACGGTGCGAGACCGAGTTACCGTGCGTCGCGCGGCCACCACCCATGTGGTGGCGCTTGATGACGCCCTGAAAACCCTTGCCGATCGTCGTGCCCGTCACATCGACCTTCTGGCCGGGGACGAAATGCTCGACGGTGATCTCGGCGCCGACATCGATCATGTTGTCGGCGGAGACGCGGAACTCGGCGACCTTCGCCTTCGGCTCGACGGAAGCGGTCGCGAAATGGCCGCGCAGCGCCTTCGACGTGTTCTTCACCTTGGCAAGGCCAACGCCGAGCTGAACGGCAGTGTAGCCATTCTTCTCCTGCGTGCGCTGCGCCACGACCTGACAGTTCTCCATCTGGAGAACGGTGACGGGAACATGTTCCCCGGCATCGTTGTAGATGCGGGTCATTCCCACCTTCTTTGCAATCACACCTGAACGCATCGGTTCAATTCCTTTAGAGTTCCGGGCCAGGGGCACCGCCCCTTACCGCGCTCTCATTCCCTTAGAGCTTGATCTCGACGTCCACACCGGCGGCCAGATCGAGCTTCATCAAAGCATCGACCGTCTGCGGGGTCGGATCGACGATGTCGAGCAGACGCTTGTGCGTGCGCATCTCGAACTGCTCGCGGCTCTTCTTGTCGACGTGAGGCGACCGGTTGACCGTAAACTTTTCGATCCGCGTCGGCAGCGGAATGGGGCCGCGGACGTTGGCACCGGTGCGCTTGGCCGTCGACACGATTTCCTTCGTCGAGGCGTCGAGCACGCGGTGATCAAACGCCTTCAGGCGGATGCGGATATTCTGTCCGTTCATGCGTCACTTCCTTGTTCTGGCGCGGCGCGGGCAACTCCTGCGCCCGCGACAGATCGGTTTAAGTCCAAATTACTCTTTGATGGTGACGACGATGCCGGCACCGACGGTGCGGCCGCCTTCACGGATAGCGAAGCGCAGCTTCTCTTCCATGGCGATCGGCACGATCAGCTCGACATCGACCGTGATGTTGTCGCCCGGCATCACCATCTCGGTGCCTTCCGGCAGCGACACGATGCCGGTCACGTCCGTCGTGCGGAAATAGAACTGCGGACGGTAGTTGGTGAAGAACGGCGTGTGACGGCCACCTTCGTCCTTGGTCAGGATGGCAGCGACACGATGCCGGTCACGTCCGTCGTGCGGAAATAGAACTGCGGACGGTAGTTGGTGAAGAACGGCGTGTGACGGCCACCTTCGTCCTTGGTCAGGATG